>NZ_JAMBKT010000046.1 GCF_025290035.1 Apilactobacillus sp. | reverse complement strand
AAACCAACTAAATGGAAAGTGGAAAATTCATGGGGATCAAAGAATGGTGTCAACGGATATTTCATCATGGATGATGGTTGGATGAACGAATATGTATACGAAATTGTAATAAATAAAAAATATTTATCTAATGATAAAACCGCGCTACTAAGCCAATCTCCGGTCGAATTAGCCCCTTGGGATTCATTAGAATAAAATTAAAGTGTTGCAATTTTTCTAAGAAGGTATTAATATAAGTGACAATCAAATAAGACGTTGAACAGGAATTTTAATTATTGAGTGTTTCACAGGAAGCTCACGGTTATGAGAGTGAGTAGCACGGTAGTTAAATCGTACCTGAGAGTCATTTTTCGAAATGAGTAGAAAAAATCGTTGGCGGCGTTAACGCTGAAGTTATTATAACTTCTCGAGCTAGTATTCGTGAGAATGCTAGGAATTGAGGTGGCACCGCGATTTATTCGTCCTCTTGGATATCTTATCCAAGAGGATTTTTTTATACCCAAAAATAAATATTAATTTTAAAAACAGTGATTAGGAATTTTAGTTAATTCAGTCATTTACAGAGAACTTAGCAAAGCCGGGTGAGAGCTAAGGATGACATTAATTAAATCGTACCTATGAGTTTGAATTCGAAATGAGTAGAATTCACCGTTAACGCGTTATCGTTAAAGTTTGAAAAAACTTTATGAGCTGATGTTCGTGAGAATGTCAGAAACTGAGGTGGAACCACGATTAGTCGTCCTCTAGGATTTATTCCTAGGGGACTTTTTTTATATAAATATTTGCATGATGATCAAGAATTTAATCAAACCAATCATTTACAGAGAAATTAACGTTGATGAGAGTTAATAATGACATTTGATTAATCGTACTTGTGAGTGAGCTTCGAAATGAGTAGAAGCAAACGTCGGCGGCGTTAACGCGGAAGTCATTGACTTTATGAGCTAGCATTCGCGAGGATGTTAGGAAGTGAGGTGGTACCGCGGTTACATCGTCCTCTATAGAAATTAAGATTTCGTTGTTTATATACAAAAAAGGAGGATGTTTCACATGAAACAATCAAAGAAAATCGTTTTAGCATATTCCGGAGGATTAGATACATCAGTTTCAATCGCATGGTTAATCGAACAAGGTTTTGACGTAATTGCCTGCTGCATTAACGTAGGTGAAGATTACGGGGAACATAAAGATTTAAACCAAATTAAAGAAAAAGCATTAAAGGTTGGTGCCATCAAGTCATACGTTGTTGATGCACTAGACGAATTCGCAGAAGACTTCCTACTAACTGCATTAGACGCTAACGCAATGTATGAAGGCGAATACCCATTGAGTTCAGCGCTATCTCGTCCTTTAATGAGTCAAAAGCTAGTTGAAATTGCTCACCAAGAAGGTGCCGAATACATCTGTCACGGATGTACCGGTAAAGGAAACGACCAAGTTCGTTTCGATGTCGCTATCCATTCTCTAGATCCAAAATTGACAGTGGTTACTCCAGTTCGTCAATGGCACTGGAACAGAGAAGAAGAAATCGAATTTGCTAAGAAACACAATATCGATATTCCAATTGATTTAGATTCTCCATACTCAATCGACGCAAACATCTGGGGACGTGCTAATGAATGTGGTGT
>NZ_JAMBKT010000005.1:53492-59359 GCF_025290035.1 Apilactobacillus sp. | reverse complement strand
AAGATTCCTTACACATCATCGATTATCAATCTTGTTCAGTTTTCAAAGATCTACCTGTTCGTTAATGTTTAATAATTAACAACTCATTAATAATAACAAATTATCAATTCAACGTCAACAACTTTTTTAATGTAAATTGTTGATAAATCAATTTAACGAGACCATATTATGTTACCAAATTGGACATTCTATGTCAATTAAATTTTTAACTTATCAGGAACTGTGTTCCTCTTTTAACAGCAATATTTATAATACCAGGAAGTCTTATACTGGTCAAGAACTTATTTAAAAATTTCGACCTTGTTTATGATTACATCTTCGGTAGGTTTATCACTAATATCCACTTTTGTCGCTGCAATCTTATCTACAATTTCCATTCCGTCTACAACTTGACCAAATACAGTGTGTCTAAAATCTAACCAAGGTGTTCCACCATTCTTCAAATAATGGTCAATCACTTCTTGTTCAAAGCTAGCATCTTCCATTAATTTTTTCATATTTTTGGGCATTTTAGAACTTTGTACTATAAAGAACTGACTTCCATTAGTATTAGGTCCAGCGTTAGCCATTGATAATGCTCCTCTAAAGTTATATAGTTTTTTAGAAAATTCATCATCAAACGGCTTATTCCAAATACTTTCCCCCCCAGCGCCTGTTGCTGTTGGATCTCCACCTTGAATCATAAAATCTTTAATAACTCTATGGAAGGTTGTACCGTCATAGTAACCTACTTCTGCGAGTTTAATAAAATTTTCGACAGTTTGTGGTGCTTCCTTTGGAAATAAAGCAATTTGAACATCACCAAAATTTGTTTTTAAAATAGCTAATGGTTTACTGTCTTTATCACTTGTCATTTGCGGATAATTACTCATTAAAATCCCCCATCTATAAATTATATATATTTCATTATATCTAACTACTGTTAAATGATTAAGTGATTTAAATAAATTATTTAAAAAAACTTTAATGTTAGTCGTGTAAATTTGTTAAAATATAATTAAACACTTAAAGGAGTATGCTATGCAATTTCTAATTGATTTTATACTACACATTGACCAGCACATTATTAATCTGGTTAATTACTTCGGTGATTGGACATATTTACTTCTATTCCTAGTAATATTCATTGAAACAGGAATCGTAATTATGCCTTTTCTACCTGGTGATTCTTTACTATTCGCAGCAGCTGCAATTTCTGCTAATCCACAATATCACCTAAATATCTTTATATTTATCATATTGTTTCTAGTTGCCTCAATTGTTGGTGACTCACTAAACTTCTTCTTAGGTGAAAAAGTCGGTAATCGTTTAACACAACAAAAATATATCGGTAAGTTCATTAAACAAGAACAACTTGATAAAGCAAAATCTTTCTTCGATAAATACGGTATCCTAGCCATCTTCATCGCAAGATTTATGCCAATTATCAGAACATTTGCTCCATTTATAGCCGCTTCTAGTGGTTATAATTATCAAAAATTCGTTAAGTACAACGTTACTGCATGTTTTGTTTGGGTATTTCTATGTTGCGGTGGTGGATACTTCTTCGGAAACATCCCCTTCGTTCAAGAACATTTCTCAGCTGTTGTATTAGGAATCATCTTGGTAACATGTTTACCAGCAATAATTGCTTTATTCAGAAATAAGAAAGCATAAATAAAAAGGACTCATAACGAGTCCTTTTTTATTTTGTTTAAAATCAATACCATCCCTATTGATACTATTAAAAATATAAAAATGAATCCAATCATAAAATATTGAGATGGAAATAGATTTATGATGGGTTCTTTTTTTTCGTCAAAAATCCAATTCTGATTTCTAAATAATAACTTATGCATAAACACAAAAGCATCGTTGAAATCAATTACTGAAAAAATCACCAAGGAGGTAAATAACATATAAATTGATCTAAGTGGCATTCTTAAAATCCATAACTTGTTGCTAATTGACAATCTATTAATCATTTTAAAGTTAACCAAAGTCAGAATAACCACTAGCAGGTTGTTAATGATAATTAATGTTTTTACATCCCTAAAATGTTTAATAACCACATCATTAACTGGAATGACCGTATGCATATGACTAATAAATGGTGATTGTAGATATCTAATAATGTTTGTGTAATTATCAGCTATATCTGTCATCTTTATGTGTGTTGACGTTGAAATATCCATGAACTTAATTATCATTAGATAGATTATCGGTAAGTTCATAAATATAAAAACAGATAAACATACTAACCAAACTAAAATAAATAAGCTATATAGAGAGTATTTAGCCGTAGAATAAGGCATCTTTATAGTTCCCAATCATCCAAGGAATCAACTTGATGGGTAGGTTGAACTGTTTTAGTCTTCACTTGTTCTTTAGTAGATAATCCAGTATAAACTAATAATGTATCCATTCCGAAGTTTATCCCTGCGGAAATATCCGTCATATAGTTATCACCAACCATTACAACATCACTCTTGGATAACTTAATCTTATCTAGGGCATTTTGCATGATAATGGACTCTGGTTTACCAATCAATATCGGTTCTTGTTGAGTAGCATATTCCACTAGTTTAACTAATGATCCTGCCCCTGGTTGCATCCCTTTTTCAGTTGGAATATTACTATCTGGATTAGTTCCAATAAAAATAGAACCACTTCTAACTAGTAATACTGCCTTACTTAATTGATCATATGTTACATGATTATCTAAACCAACAATTACATAGCTAGGGTTATCATCAGTAATTTCAAATCCATTATTTTCTAATGCCTTTATCAAACCGATTTCACCAACTACATATGCAGTTTTATCGAGGTTTTTCTTAGTAGCATCGTTTTTTACATAATCTGCAGTAGCAAGGCCTGCAGTATAAACATTATCAACTGATACATGAATATCATGATTATCTGATAAATTTTTAACTACATCTTCAGGTAGTTTAGTCGTGTTATTAGTTACAAATAAAAAATCGGTCTTACTTGACTGTAATCTTTCAACAAATCTTTTAGCTGCAGGAATTCGTTTTTTTCCAGCGTAAATAGTCCCATCTAAGTCAATAAAATATCCTTTATACTTTCCCATTTATATTCTCCTAATCATTTCTTTGTTTAATCGTAAAGTGACGTTTGCCATGGCCTTTAGATTGAGTAACAGTTACATGTTCACGTTTTTCAATTTCTGGTTTGGTTTTTGTGACTTTTTCTTTAATAAAGCCGCCTTTATTGTTTCTATTGTTTCTTCTTGGGCGTTTCTTATTGAACGAAGAACTAGGCTTAGATTTAACTTCTAAATTATGCATGACAAAATAATCAGCACCCATATTAGCATACTCATTTAGATAATCCTTGATTGCTAGAAATTGATTTTGTAATGGTGTATTAGTTCCATCATCAGAAAATCCTTTAAGTCTTAAAACACCATATCCATAATCACCAACAATATAGCTGTATCGACTAAATATTGGATTATAGTTAATAGCAAAATCATCAATATTGAAACATCCATTATGATTATCGATTATTTCGTAAGTATGATTATTAATTAATATTTTATCTTCGCCATCCATCTTAATGTTAGCTAATGGCTTATAACTGTAATTTTTTTCTTGAACTAGTTCTTCAATACTTTTGCGATCCAATATTATTTCTCCTATTCTAACGGAAACTTATCTGATAAATAATCAGCAAAAAGGTCCCTTAATGTTTGATCATATAAAATATTATTTTGTCCTTTAATTGCAACCGTTGGGAAAAACGGAATAAAAATATAATGATCTAACAATGCTATCTCATATGTTTTATTAAAATCAACTAACTCTCCATCAAAGTATACATTATTATTTTCGTCTACTTCAATACCGTCGTAATTTAATTGACCAAAAAACTTACCTCTAAAGCCCATTCCTTTTTGTGGGAACTGAATCAAGAACTTCCAGTTCTTTTGCATTTCCATCACTAATCTCCATAAATCAGCACCACTAAGTGATGTGTTAGTAACATGCATTGAATGTGGCAATATCTGATGTAAATCATTTTTATTAATAATGCCCTTCTTTAGTGGCAATAAGAATAAACCATTATTTACAATCGCTGCTTTCGTATGTGCTTTTTTCTTCATTGCGTCTAAAAACAGTGTCACTATCTCTGGCTTTCCTCTTAATCCATTTTCAATATCATGATCAATCATTGCAACTTTTGATTCCGCCAAAAGTTTTTCGCCTTTTTCTTCAAGCCCATGGATAAAGTCTTCATCACCATCATGTTCGGGTAATGATGAAACTTCTACTACACTTGCAGATTTAGAGACTACCTTATTGTTATCAACCTCTAGTAAAATTTCACCTACATAGAAACCGTATTTTCCTGCAGCAGCAAGCAACGATTGATTGTCATTTTCACCATGTTTAAATAAATGATGTGTATGGCTACCAATTATGACATTAAATTTCGGAAACTTTTGTGCAATTAATCTATCCTGGGTTACGCCTAAATGCGATAACAATATTTTTACAGATTCTTCATCGTTGTTTTCTAAAAGTTCTTTGATTTTCACTTGATCATCAATTGGTTTCCAACCAACCAATTTATATGTTGATTGATATGGCGCAGTTAAGCCAAATATATCAATACTATTTCCTTGAGGCGTTTTAATTACTTTCTTTTCCTTCGCCCATGACGGAATCTTTAACGTTTTAGCATCCGAAATATTAGCTAAAATCACATCAAAGTTCGCATTATCATATAAGTGGTTTAGTTGTTCATGACTATTTGTTAAACCTTCATTATTACCAATAGTCGCTGCATCATAACCAATTTCATTTAAAAGCTCAATGTTAGCTTTCCCATCGGTAGCCTCTGTTAGCGGATGTGAACGATCTAATGCATCACCTAAATCAACGGTGATAACAAAGTAACCTTTTTCCTCTAGTTTCTTCTTTTCATTAATAAGGTATCTTTTAATTCTTGGCCAGTTCTCAAAATGTGAATGTATATCATTAGTATGTAAAATTGCGATTTTTTCCATCGTGAGTCCCTCCAATTATTTTCTTTTCATAAAATCTGTCGCCTTTTGTTCAATCATTACATTCAAATCATCTTCAGTAAATGGTTGACCAAACGGTTTATTGTATTTTAAATAGTCTTTTTCAGGACTATCAATTCCAACATTTATGTTTTCTTTCGCTGATACCGAATAGTGATGAATGTGTCCGTGCAAATTTATTATCTGTTTGACTTGTCCCATCATCATTGGATAATGCGTCATATAATATTGACAATGATTCATCTTTATTAATGCACCGACATCTTGAAAAGAAAACTTAGGTTCTCCATTTAATTCAATATTATTTTTATCAATATATTTGAATAATGCTCGACTATCATGATTACCCTTAATTAGTATAATTTTACCATTCAATTGCTTCAATAAATTGAAAATTTTCTCAAACTCTTTTTGTTGTGGCTTATCATGACAAACAGCAATATCACCTAAATGATAAACAACATCATTGTCAGTAACTATTTCATTCCAGTTTTTAATTATATCGTTATCCATTTCTTCAACAAAGAAATAGGGTCTAGGAGCGAATTCTTGTTTCCAATCATATGTTTATCTAAAAAATGCGTATCAGATATAAAAAATTTCATGCCTTGCTCCTTTTAATTATCTTTATATCTAGAATAAACTATTATTATTAAAATTAAAAACAAAAAAGGTTTAATCTACCAATATCGGTAAATTAAACCTTTAATATTAAATTCTGTCTTTAATAGTCTTAAAGATGTATAAGAATAGAATCCATATAATTGATCCAATTAGTGGAATCAATGTATCAACTCTAAATAATAATACGATTGCTACAAAGATAAGAAAA
>NZ_JAMBKT010000005.1:0-53392 GCF_025290035.1 Apilactobacillus sp. | reverse complement strand
GCAGCAGCTCCAATTCCAATATTTTGGAAAACTTGTACGAATGGACTTGAGTCAGCATTGATGAAGTTCCATGGGTAGATACACATTAAAGCAATTAATGATCCAATGTAGAAAATTAAAATTCTTGATGGAACTTCGTTAATAGCCTTAGGAATAACCTTTTGTGGATTATGTGTTTCTGAAGCTGTCATTCCAATCATTTCAATTCCAGCAAAACTGAAAATAACCATTTGGAAACTCATAAAGAAACCAGATAATCCGTGAGCAAACATTTTGTGACCAAATAGATTACCTAAACTAGCATGTCCAACGGGTGTTTTATAGTTAATAATAACCAATACAACACCAGTAGCAATTAGCGCTAAAATAGCAATTACCTTTATTAATGCAAACCAGAATTCAGTTTCCCCAAATGCTGAAACATTAACTGTATTCAATAAGAACAAGATAATAATAATAACTAAACCTGTAATCCATTGTGGAATACTTGGGAACCAGTACTTAATATATAAACTAGCAGCAGTTATTTCAGCCATTGCAATTGTTATCCAACAAGCCCAATATGTCCATCCAGCGACAAATCCAAGCTTTTCGCCTAAATATTTTTCAATAAATTCAATGTATGAATGACAATTAACGTTAGATAATAGCAATTCACCAAGTGATCTCATAATAAAGAATCCGGCAATTCCAGCAATTAAGTATGCCAAAATAATAGATGGTCCAGCGAATTGAATTGATTCACCAGCACCTAAGAACAATCCTGTACCAATTGTTCCTCCTAGAGCAATTAATTGAACGTGGCGGTTCTTTAATCCTCTAGATAATTCAACGTTTTCTGTTTTCGGTGATTCTTCCATTTCATCACCCTCCTATTAAAGTTCTATGAGAATAATTATTACATAAAATGCTATTAAATAGTATCTCTGCCCTTGCTGACAAAGCTTTCATGATAATTACAAACATTGGTGTATCAACATTTATTCATGTTATATATTTTAAGTTGAATTATTTTCATCAATCCATGAAAATAAAAGAGGATGCTATTAATAGCATCCTCTTTAAATTATTTTAGACGTTCGATATCTTTTACAATCATTAATTCTTCGTTAGTTGGAATTAATAAAGTCTTGATCTTAGCGTCATCGGCACTAATGTCACGTTCAACAGCGCGAATGTGGTTCTTTTCTGAATCAACCTTAACACCAAAGTAACTTAGCTTTTCCGCAATTTCTTCTCTAATGCCAATATCATTTTCACCAACACCAGCTGTGAATACAACTCCATCAACACCGTTCATTTCTGCAACGTATTGACCAACGTATTTAACAATTCTGTTCATGTACATATTACGAGCTAATTCAGCTTGATGGTTATCTGCTTTAACTGCTTCTAAATCTCTCATATCAGCTGAAACTTCAGATACACCAACTAAACCTGATTGCTTGTTTAAGATATTAATCATTTCATTAATATCTGTGATTCCTTCTTTTTCCATGATGTAAGCTAATAGTGAAGGATCAACATCTCCTGATCTAGTAGCCATCATAATTCCAGTTAAAGGAGTGAAGCCCATTGAAGTATCTAATGACTTACCATGATCTACGGCACAAATTGATGCACCAGCACCTAAATGCATAATAACAAGTTTTAAATCTTCAAGTGGTTTACCCATCATTGCAGCTGCACGACCAGAAACATATCTATAACTGGTACCATGTGCACCGTATTTTCTTGCTTTATGTTCAGTGTAGTACTTGTATGGTAAAGCGTACATGTAGTTTTCTTCAGGCATTGAAGTATGGAAAGAAGTATCAAAAACCGCAACACTAATTACATCTGGTAATACCTTCTTAAATGCTTTGATTCCTAGAATGTTAGCTGGTTCATGTAATGGAGCAAGTTCTGAAAGTTCTTCTAGTTTGCTTAAAACATCATCATCAATAATTACTGAGTCAGTAAAGTATTCTCCACCAGCAACAACACGGTGACCGACACCTGTAATTTCGTCATAGTTTTCAATAATACTTAGGCTTAGAAGCTTGTCTAATACAAGTTTGATAGCTTCTTCGTGATTATTAACGTCCATAGTTTTTTGGAACTTTTCACCATCGCCATATTTGATTTCAACATCAGAGTTTGATAGACCGATTCTATCAATAGCTCCGCTTGAAATTAGTTTTTCTGATGGCATTTCAAATAATTTAAATTTTAATGTGGAACTTCCTGCGTTAATTGCAATTGATTTTCCCATAATAGTTCTCCTAACCTTTATTTGTTAATAAATCTTTTTCTTCCCATTCAACGATTTCAGCTAAAAACTTTTGGAATGCTGAAGGTTGTTTAAATGATGGAAATTCACCAATCATAATTTTTTCAACTTGATGAGCGTTATCACCATGTTTTTGTAAAATTAGGATGGCCTTTTGAGCATTTTCATTGTTAAATATCTCTTTTGGAAGGTTTAATAATGCTTGTAAGTAGGCATTATCTTGAATCCATTTTAAAAGACCTTTTGATTCGGTAGTATCAAATAGATTACTTGGTACTAAAAACACTCCAAATCCGCCGGGTTTAATGTGATTCATCCCTTGCTCAATTAATAGATGGTGCGCAAATGAATGTCCATCGGAAGATCTAGTCTTGTAATTAGCAGTATTTTCATCGATTGGATAATACCCAATTGGTAAATCTGAAATAACTAAATCTGCATCATCTACTAGGATGTTTGCAACAGAATCTTGATAAATCAATTCACTATTATCGCTATTTTGTTGCATTTGAGAATTAATACTTGCTACAGCAAGCATTGAATCATCATTATCGATTCCAACTGTATGTATATCAACTTCCTTAATAGCATCTTTTAGTTGATTAACAACTGTAGATAATAGATTCCCCATCCCAACAGAAACGTCTAATATTTGTAATTGCTTATCTTCTTTTACTAATCTAATTACTAAATATCCCATAATTGAAGCTATGGTATCTGGAGTAATTTGATGGTTAGCCTGAATAGCATCTTCTTTAGTAGCTTTTATCATACAAATTTGAACAGCTTTTCTAACAGTTTCAGCATCAAGCTTATGATAATCTATTTCGCTATATATTTTCTCTAATTTAGAAACAGTGTCACTATCTGGCATACCTTCTTCAACATGCACTTCACCATTATTAATTAGGTTATCTCCAGTTTCGATGAAAGCATCTAGGTAAGATATCCCTAACTTATCTTTTAGAAGTTCAGTAGAAGAATTTAAAACTTTAAACAGAGTTTCTGTATCTCTCTCAGTCAGCACACTCAACTCCCCTAAAAGTATTATCACTTAATAACAACTTTCATATTACCAGATTTTTAGCATAAAATTCAAGATAAACCACTAATTACTTTAAGATAAATTAGGTATTTGGATAACTTTTGATAATTTTATTAATTGTTTGAATTTCAGTATTATATTTTTCATATTTAACTAATAAGATTGACGATATTATTAGTGCAATTAATATGGCAACCATCGTTGCAGAACCCTTTTTATTTCTCATTTTTTATTACACTCACATTTGTATATTGTTCACCATTAATAAAGCTTACGTTTATTGCGAAATGGTGACCGCTCTTCGAAAAGAATACACTTCTTATCTTATCTAACATTGGTAGATATCCACTCTTTTCACCAGATAAGATTAATGACTGCTTACTTTGTTTTAGCTTGTATTCTTTTTTATTTGTTTTGCTATAAAGATAGACTTCGCTACTGCTAACATCTTTCAAAACAAAGTTAAACTTATCGGACTCGATTTCCTTCAAAAATAGCTGATAATCTATAACATTTTCCCTGCTATCTGATTGTGACTTTTCAATAAATGGATGAATTGATATAGCTAACACCGCAATCAAAGATAAAATAAATATACTAATTACACTCTCAATCATCGTAAACGCCTTTTTGCTTTTCATAACTAATCCTTTTTTTGATCAATACTTTTTTTCTTTCATCTAAATTTTTATTCATCGTTGCGTTAAAGTCTGAGAAAACAATTATGCTTGTCGAGATTATTAATAACGCAATCATTGCATCTATCATTAAAAAACCATTTCTCTTATCTTTCATATAATCTATAAACGCCCCATCCCATTTGTATTTTCTGAATATACTTCTTATTTTGATTTTTAATCAACCAATAATATGTCTTAGGAGCAATATAACCATTTCTTTTTATTTGAATATTAAAATCAGCTGGCGTGACCATATTGTCGGGAACTGTGATTGAACTTTCTTTAATGTGATTTTGAAAAATTACATGATGGTTTGAAATATAAATGCTACTATCGATATGATTAACTTTCGATGATTCAATAGTTGCCTCCCAATTCGATTTAAACAACTCCCAAAACACCTTATCGTTTTGAGAATGATTGTATTTTAGTGAATTAAACATAAATAAAGTCATTGAAAAAAATACAGTGGCCATTAACAAAACAACAATCATTTCAAAAGTAGAAAAGCCAGTCCTATTCATCTTCAATAACTTTATTATTCTCAATCTTGATTCCATCCGATTCTGCTTGTTTTACTTGTTTATCAGTTAAATATCCTTTACTAACCAGATCCGTAAATCCAATATTTTTATTGTTTGACTCGTCAGATAAAGCATCTACTTGTCCTTGAATCATTGTACTCATTGCGTGTATGTGTATCTTATTAGCGTGTTTCTTTTGTCCAGAAATATTGGGAACAATGATTAATATTAATAACGAAATAATAAACAAAACTACTGTCATTTCTATTAAGGTGAATCCATCTTTTTTATTTTTCAATTTCTAAATTCCTTTCAATGAAGAATATATTGGTGCCAAAACTAATAGATATGCCACGATAATACATACCCCAATTATTAAAAATAGTATTGGCTGAATCATATTTATTAAACGATTAACCTGTTTATTCATATCGGAAAATTTAATTTTCGAAAAAATAATCAGCTCATCTTGTATATCATTAATAGTTTTCCCACTAGTGAAGAAACTATTGTATTCTGACGGTAAAAAACGATATTTATTGATCAACTTAGTAACCTCTTCACCAACCTTTGCACATTTGGATAATTCGATTCCTAAAACATTCAATAGTGTATTTTTTTTTAAGGTTTTTAATATTCGCACTACTTGAATGAGCTCCATTCCACTACTTAATAACATGCTTAATTCCATTGATAAAACATATGCAATATAGCTTTGATAAATCCTACCTATAAAGGGAATTCTACAAATATAATTTCTTTTTTCTAGTATAGATAATTTATTATAAAAATATGCTAATCCTAACAACGTAATAATAACTATTCCAACGAAAACATAGAGCATACTAAAGTCATATTGATTAATGGTACTGACGTTGTTTAACTGCGGCAATACCAATTCATTGATTGCAAACACCGTAAATATCAACATCATTATCAAAACAATCGGATAACATAGCACCTCTTTAATTTTTGATTCGTTCTGTATTCTACGTTGAATAAACTTACTAAGTTCAGACAAGCATTTTGCTAAATTACCATAACGTTCACTAATCATAATTTGATTTACAAATTCGGCATTGATTAACCCATCAACACTATCACTAAAACTTTTTCCACTAAGTAGCTGATTCTCAATATAATCATATTCCTTTACGCAATTATCCATCTCCTTGATAAATTGAATTACTTGTTTTAGATTATATCCAGCATTCAATAAATCACTCATCAGCTTAAATAATACATATTGCCTTTTTAAATTTAATTTTTTCATTTTTAGACGCCCGTTCCCATCACTAGTTTTCATTATTAATGATTTCTAAATCTGCCATTAAATCACCATCATCATTTAATAACATGCGCTGATATACAATCGTATTTAAACTACTCTTAACATCAGAATACTCACATCCTAATTGGATTAATCTATTTATAACCCCTTTGCAGCTTCTCGCATGAATTGTTGTCAGTACCAAATGACCAGATAATGCGGCCCTAATTGCTGCATTGGCGGTTTTAGCATCTCTAATTTCGCCGATGATAAAGACATCTGGTCTATGTCTCAATCCAACCTTAATCAACTCATCATAGTCCATCCCTGCAATATCATTCACTTGTAACTGTAAAAATGATTTATTTCTGATTTCAACAGGATCTTCAATACTCATAATCATCTTATTTTTAGCGATTTCATCCGCAATCTTATAAACAGATGTCGTTTTACCAGATCCTGTTTTTCCAGCAAAAATTATCAGACCTGATTCATCAGTGTTTTTTATGATTTGATGTAAAATATCGTCATCTTTATATGTTATCTGCTTATTATCAAGCGCATAGATAATTCTAATCACCATTGATTCTTCATTTTGAAAATTTCCCACAGTAGAAATCCGTAAGAAAAAATCTAATTGGTCACTAATTGATCCCACTTGAGGACGCCTTTTTTCACTCAAACTCATTCCACTTATATACTTACAATAGTTAATTAACTTTAGTGCGATATCAGTTTTTAGTGTTTCTTGAAATATAATTCCATATCCATTTTTGGCCTTTAACACATATTTATTCTCCTCAGGCAGGATAAATATATCTTCAATTCTTTTATCACATGAAGTCGATATTAACTTCTTAAAATATAATTGTATGTCCATCAAAAAAACCTCCATTCTTATATTCGTAGAAAGGAGGTTTTATTTTTTTATAAAAAAAAGATGCACATAAATGTGCATCTTTAATAATTATTCAGCAGATTCTGGTAATTCAGCTGCTTCGTAAACGTCTTGAACGTCATCGTTTTCATCAAGTTCATCAATTAAGCCAGTGTATTGTGATACTTTGTCACTTGGTACAGCTGTCTTGTTTTGAGGGAACATTGTAACTTCAGCAGTATCTAAATCATATTTATCTTGAAGTGCATCTCTTACAGAAGTTAAGTCAGATGGTTGAGTAAAGATTTCAAATTGATCTTCATCAGCTCTCATGTCTTCTCCACCAGCATCTAAAACATCCATTAGCATACTATCTTCGTCAACGTCTAAACCGTCACGTAAGATAACGATGTATCCTTTACGATCAAACATGTATGAAACTGAACCGTTTGAACCTAGAGAACCACCATGGTGACTGAATGCTGAACGAACGGCAGCAGCAGTACGGTTTTTGTTATCAGTTAAACAAGAAACCATGATTGCTGTACCAGCAGGTCCATATCCTTCGTAAGTAATTTCTTCGTAGTTTGCTCCACCTTGACCAGAAGCCTTATCGATAGCACGTTGAATGTTATCCTTAGGCATGTTGGCAGCATGAGCTTTATCAATCACAAGACGTAATTGTGGGTTACCATCTGGTTCTGGGCCACCAGCTTTTGCAGCTTGGTATAAATCACGAGATAATTTTTGGAAAATCTTACCACGTTTCTTATCTTGGGCACCCTTACGTCCTTGAATGTTATGCCATTTTGAATGTCCTGACATAATCACAGCACTCCTCTCAAATATCTATTGTTTTCTATAGTTTACAAACATATCAATTATATCAATCAGGATATAATTAATCAAGTTTACAACAACCGCTATTTAGTAGATTGTCTTTCTTCAATTTCGTATCCTAAAACTACATACTTATCATCAATTTTTTCTTGATTCATAATTTTAGTCAATAGTCTCATTGCGACAGCACCAATATCGTATAGTGGCTGTGTTATCGATGATAATTGTGGTCTTAACATCTTAGCTAACTTAGTGTTATTGCTAGTAAAGATTTCAAAGTCATCAGGAACAACTACTCCTCTATCAGTCATAGCATTCAATAACCCTGCTGCTAATTCATCATTAGTTACAACCGCAGCAGTAATATTCTTTTCAATTACTTCATCAGCTAGATTATAGCCATCTTCATAAGTACTATTGGTTTCAAAGACTAAATCATCACTAAATGTAATATTGTTATTCATTAATGATTCCTTATATCCTTTTAGACGATAGTCCTTATTAATTGCTTGTTTTAGTGGTCCTGATACAAACGCAATTTTTTTATTACCATGTTGTATTAATCTGTTAGTCTCATTCATTACAGCATCAACATAATCAATATTGACACTTGGCACTGAATTATTAACATCAACTGAACCGGCTAAAACAATTGGGCAATCAGATCTCTTAAATTCATCTCTTAAGTGATCATCGATTTCATTACCCATGAAAATGATTCCATCAACTTGTTTGCCTAATAATGTATTAAGAACCGATGCTTCTTTTCCCGGATTGTCATCCGAATTGGCTAAAATAATATTGTAATTGTACATAGTTGCAATATCATCAATTCCCCTAGCTAAAGAAGAAAAGTAACCATCCGTAACATCTGGAATGATTACACCTACTGTTGTAGTTTTCTTGCTTGCAAGTCCCCTTGCTACAGCATTAGGGCGATAGTCCAGATTATCTATAACCTGCAAAACCTTTTCTTTAGTGGTTTGTCTTACGTTACTGTTACCGTTCAAAACTCTGGAAACCGTAGCCATGGAAACACCAGCTTCTCTTGCAACATCATAAATTGTCACATTTTGCTTGTCCATCCCTCAAACTCCTCTTTAAGCTCGCCGAATATGTTTTCATAGCGCTTTCAATATGTTTACAAATATATCAGAAATATGAGAAATTAACAAGACTACTAACTTATAAAACAATAAAAAAACCTAGATAAAATCTAGGCTTTTTTTAATTTCTATTTATTTTTCGTCTTCTGAATGTTTTAAGAAATCTGGTTCAATTACTACGTCATCTTCAGAATCGTTAGCTTTACGAACTTGGTTTCTTAAACTATCAGCAGCTTTATGAAATTGTGTGCTACCTTCATCATAATAGTATTGAGCTTTGTTAACTACGTTGTCATTAACTTTACCAGCAGCATCTTTAATTTTTGAAGTAGCATCTGATGTCTTGTATTGTAATGATTCTTTAACATCGTCAACTGAATCTAAAGCATAGAAAGCATAATCTAATGCTCTATCTTTTAGATCGTTAGCTGTTTTAACAGTTTTATCTACTAATTCTTTGGTTTTTTCATCATCCATCTTACGGTAAGCGAAGTATGCAGCAGCGGCTGCACCAGTGGTTAATCCTAATAAAAATAGTCCTGTCTTTTTCATAAAAAACACTCCTTCTTATTTTTTAAACATTCTTAAACCTACTCCAGCAGCTTTTTCCATAAATGACTTCTTATTTCTGTTTTGGAATTTTTTGGTTAAGTTTTTTGTTGCGGTATTTAAATCACTAACACTTTGACCAACATCGGCGGCAGCTTGATAAACTGGGTCTAAGATATTGATTTTTTCATTAATGTCCTTAACTAATGAGTTTGAGCTAGCTAATATATCTTCCGCTTGCTTAGATATTACATCAATATCTTGAGAAATGGAACTAATATTTTTATTAACTTGATCTACCGTCTTTGATAGTTTAATAAGAAGCACAGCAACACTAATTGCAATAATGAAAAAAGCAATTGCGGCAATTAAACCTGCTAATTCTCCAATTGTCATGCAACCCCTCCTCTTAACTTGATATGTTTAGAATAGCATTTAACCTATAAATTTACAATTAGTATCTACTTAATTAATTATTAAAGCTTCCACCATTCGTCAAACTTTTGGTATAAATTTCTAATTGCGTTACCTCTATGACTAATCTCATTCTTTTCTTCATCAGTCATTTCAGCCATTGATTTGTTTTTTGATGGAACATAAAACAATGGATCGTAGCCAAAACCATTGTCACCTTTTGGTGCACTTAATATTTCACCGTCGACAGTTCCATAAACTACCAATTTCTTACCTTGCGGATTAAGTAATACTAAACAAGTAACGAAACTGGCTGTTCTATCATCAACATCTTTTAGCTTATCTAATAGCTTTTTGTTGTTAGCATCATCATCATGGTCACCAGCATATCTAGCAGATTTGATGCCAGGTTCATCGTTGATTGCATGGACTTCTAAACCAGAATCATCCGCTAGTACAGGTAAATTAGTAAGATTACTTACCGATTCTGCTTTAATTGTTGCATTTTCCTCAAATGAACTACCGTTTTCGTTAATTTCCTTAATCTCTGGAAAATCAGCTAACGTTTTAAATTGAATGTTTTTATCAGCAAACATTTCTTTAAACTCTCTAGCTTTATTTGGGTTATTTGTAGCAATTACGATTGTATCCACTTTAATAATCCTCCAATTCTTTCACGTCAATATGTTTTACATTAACATCTTGATTTAACCATTCATTTGCAATGGCTTTAAATTGATTAACATCCCCAGTAGTATAAAAATCATAGTGAGGAGTACTTTCATCATTATAGATATTATTTTCTTTTAACATTGAATCTACTTGTTTAATTGTTTCTATTCCTGGATCAATTAATTGAACCTTATCACCCATTGATTGTTGAATCATTGAACGCATGATTGGAAAATGAGTACATCCCATAACTAGTGTATCAATGTTATTAGATTTAATTTTTGCCAATACCTTATCAACATCTGATTGGTTGGATGATTCTTTATATCCTTGGTTTTCAACCATTGTTACAAAACTAGGACAGCCAAGGCTAACAACATCAACATTTTCATTTACTTGCTTGATTTCATTCTCATATTTACCACTTTTGACGGTTCCGTTAGTGGCAATTACTCCAACATGATTATTATTAGTTGCTTTAACAGCTGCTAAGCTTCCCGGATTAATGACTCCAATTACCGGAATTGATAATTGTTCTTTTAAAAATGGTAATGCCAACGCAGTTGCCGTATTACATGCAATCACTAGCATCTTAATATTTTTACATAATAAAAACTTTGATATTTGTAGCGCATAGCTTTTAATTTGTTCGGGAGTTTTCTCACCATATGGCAATCTTGCTTCATCGCCAAAATAAATTATATTTTCTTTTGGTAGTTTTTGCATTGCGACTTTGGCGATTGTTAATCCACCTACTCCAGAATCCATAAATCCAATCGCTTTTTTATTCAATATTTTAACCTTCTTTCGCAATTCCACATAATTAATATTATCATGTTTAATGCAATCTATCATGAATATTAATACATAAATGAACTAAATTTTCTCAATCTGTGTAAATTACGTTTAATTTATAATATAATAAACTTGTATATAAGGAATTGAGGTAAACAGTATGGATAACAATCTTTACAATAAAATAATTGAAGATAATTCTACTCGTCCTTTTTGGGGACAAGAATTATTAAGAGACGTCTTACTTAATGATTTACTAGGAAATGATACTCATAGCATTATGTACTGGGCTGGTAAAAAAATTGCTAGAAAATACCCACTAAAGGATGCTTTAGATATCGTTTTATTTTTCAAACAAGCTGGTCTTGGAGATTTAACTATTGAATCTGAAAATAAATATGAAATAAAGTGGACTCTTAGCGGTGACATCGTTGCCAAAAGAATCGAAGCTAATCCAGATGCTGATTTCATGTTTGAAGCTGGTTTTCTAGCTCAAATTACCCAACAACAATTTAAGGTAATCTCTGAAGCAGAAATGAATCCAAAGGAAGAAAAGAATGGTACTGTCTTAATTCGTGTTCACATGGATCCTAAGAACCCTGCTCCAGTTATTGAAGAAGAAATTAAAACCTTTGACTTAAAACAATAAAAAAAGAACCTGATGATTAATTCATCAGGTTCTTTTTTATTATAGGTATTGACCTAAAATTTTAGCTAATTGTTCTTTGCTGTGATAACCAACAATGCTATCAACAACTTCTCCATCTTTCTTAACAAGTAAAGTTGGAATACTCATAATTCCAAACTTTTGTGGAGTTTCTGGGTTTTGGTCAACATCCATCTTGTTGAATGTAACTTGGTCACCCATTTCTTCAGCTAATTGATCAACTACAGGTGATTGCATACGACAAGGACCACACCAAGTTGCCCAAAAGTCAGTTAATGTAACACCTTCAGAAGTATCTTTTTCAAATGTCTTATCAGTTGTTTCTGAAACCATAATAATATGCCTCCTTATTTCTCTTACTGAAAGTAAGTTTATCATTTTTAGTTTTAATTGCAACGAATATGTCTTATACGATTTAATATTCTATTTTAATTCTACCACGGTTGAACCATCTCCTCCAGCATTCGCTGGTGAATAATTAAATGATGCTACTCTTCGGTCACTTTGTAATAGTTCGGTGACCCCTTGACGTAACGCTCCGGTTCCTTTTCCGTGGATAATTGTGACTGAAGGATATCCTGCTAACACGGCTGAATCCAAGTATTGATCAACTTCATGCATTGCTTCTTCATATCGATGTCCTCTTAAATCAAGTTGAGCTGATAATCCTTTAGATGACGTTCGTTTTACCTTAGTGTTAAATCGAGTTTCATCATTTTTAACATTAATTTTTTCCATATCAGACTCATCGATTCTCATTTTCAAAATCCCCAATTGAACTTCCCATTCACTTGGTGCTAGTTTTTGCATAAGAACCCCTCTTTGACCATAAGACTTGACCATAACGTCATCACCCTTATGGAAGTCATGCTTAGCTTTAGCCTTCTTTAAGACACGATTATGAACTAGATCCACATCATGACGTAGTGAGTTTAATTGCCCCTGTGCGTCAATTAATTCATTTTCCTTAACGCTAACTTCTCCGATTTGCTTTTGCTTTTCACGTAAATCTTTAATAATTGCATCAGCTTTTTGCTTGGCTGCATCCGCAATTTCGTTTGCCTTTTGCTTGGCTGCAACTACTAGTCTATCTTTTTGGTTTTTATACTTGGTAAACTCTTCTGATAAATCAGCATGTAATTGCATAGCATCACTTAATTGAACAGATAATTCGTCAGCATTTTCACGAGCACGCTTAGTTTGTTCAGTTAATTCAACAATCATATTATTAAGGTCTTGGCTTTCTTGATCAACTAGTGATCTAGCTTCAACTATAATGCTTTTATCTAATCCTAGGCGAGATGCAATGTTTAAACCATTACTTTGTCCAGGAATGCCCATCAATAAGTGATATGTTGGTTGTAGTGTTTCACTATCAAATTCCATTGATGCATTAATTGTTTCAAGTCGATTATATGCAAATACTTTTAGCTCTGGATAATGAGTAGTGGCAACTACATCACAACCTTGTTCAGCTAATTTATCTAAAATGGCCATTGCCAACGCTGCTCCTTCTTTTGGATCAGTACCAGCACCTAGTTCATCTAAAATAACTAAACTTTTCTTAGTTGTCCCATTTAGGATGTCGACAATATTGTCCATATGTGATGAAAAAGTACTCAAATTTTGTTCAATTGATTGTTCATCACCAATATCAGCAAAAACATTATCAAACACTGCGACACTTGAACCTTCATTGGCAGTCACAAACAAACCTGATTGCGCCATCAATTGAAGTAAACCAATTGTTTTAATGGTAATTGTCTTACCACCTGTATTAGGACCAGTGATGATAATTGATTTGTTTTCACCGCCAATATATAGATCATTAGCAACGACTTTATCCAAACTAATCATTGGATGTCTTGCTTGTTTTAAGTTAACAACATTTTCTTTTGAAATGGTTGGTCTAGTTGCCTTTAAACTTCTAGCATACTTAGCCTTTGCATTAATTAAATCAAAATGGCCTAACAACTTTGCGTTGTTAATAATTTCATATTGATAAGGTCGAATTAAATCTGATAATTCAGCTAAAATTCTTCTCTCTTCAACGCGTTCTTCAACCTCTTTTTGACGTAATTCAGTATTTAATCCAACTGTTGAAGCCGGTTCAATGTATAAAGTTTGTCCAGAAGAACTTCTATCATGCACAATTCCACCGAATTTATTTTTATTTTCCGCTTTCACAGGTAAAACCATTCGGTCTTCTCTGATCGTTACGATTGGCTCTGTTAAATCTTTACCATTCTTTTGAGTATATTGATTCATAATAGAACGCACTTGACTCTTAATTACATCCATTCTGCGTCGAATTGAATTTAACTCGGCAGATGCTGTACTTAGCACTCGACCGTCATCATCGATTGAATCAGATAATTGCTTTGAAATTGTTGGGACAGATTGAACTTCATTAATCAATTTATATAGTCGATTTAATGAAACGTCATCAGCTTTCAAATTATCAAAAAATCGAACTAAATAATTTGAGGTCTTTAAAACCTTATTAATTTTAGAAAGTTCACTACCGTTTAATGATGCATCGATCTTTAAACGTTTAATATATGGAGAAACATCTTCTAATTTTGGAATTGATATTTCCTTGTCTAATCTAAGAATATGAGCACCATCATCGGTTTCATCTAACCATGTTTGAATAGTATTAGGATTATCCACTGGATATAATTCAGCTAATTCTTTTTGTCCATTCTTAGTGGTTAAATACTGCTCAATAGACTGTTTTATTTTTTTATATTCTAAAGTATTTAATACTTTATCGTTCATTATTTAATCACCTTATCTTAACCATTTTTCGTATAAATCATGAGATAAAACTGGTGTCTTATTAACCATAAAATTGGCTATGCTTGATTTTTCATATTGTTGTGTAATTTGATTATCTGGTAAAACAGAAATTACATTCAAAATAAATAGAATTGTTAAATAAGCAATTACAAGTCCTACAACAGTTCCACCAATTGAATTAATTTGATGAATTACCGGAATATGAGTTAATTTATCAACAATTGATATAACGATTCTGACAATAATACCGGATAGCATAAACAAAATAAAAAAGCTGATACTATTGCTCAATATTTGATCGTTAATCAAACTTGAATGCCCAAAAATAGCCTGACTTAAATCACGCGCATAGTATAGAGAAAAAAGTAAGCTAAACATAAATCCTACGATTCGCAAAATTTCATGCATTAATCCGCGACGATATCCATCGTAGATACCATATACGAATAATAAAATAATAATAATATTAAATAACATTATTTCCAGTTTCCTTCTTGATTGTAATCATCGTTGTGAGTTAATTCATTAATTTTATCTTGTAGTTTTAATTGTTCTGAAAAAGCGTTAAATGCTAATAAAATAGCAGCATCTTCATCGTTAATATCTGGTGCCATTTCTTTTAGTTGCACTAGTTGTCTGTTCATTAGTTCAGTAACTGTTTTCATGTGTTCAGCAGAACTTTTACCAACAAATGTATAGTCTTTCTTGCCGATAACTGCCTTAAAGCGTTGATTTGATTCGTTCATAGTTCGAAAACCTCCATTAATACTAGTCCATTTTAGCATGAAAACGACTTTTAACTCCAGTAATGGATATAAAAAAAGATGCCCTTAGGCATCTTTTTGAGAAAAAGTTAATTATTCTTCTGAGTCACTGTCTTCATCTGTGTTTAATAGTGTATTTAAAACAGATTCAACCATTTCCCATTCTTCATCAGTTTCAATTAATTGTAAATCTCCACCTTGAGGATCCATAGGATCGTCACCTGCTGGTAATGCATATGCTTCAATGTTAACTTCTTCATCATCTGCTTTACCTGCTGGGTATACTAAAATGTATGATTTACCATAATCGTCTGATTCAAATGTGAATAAGACATCATATAATTCTTCGTTACCTTTTTCATCAACTAATGAAATTTGTTGTTTTTCTTGTTCGTTGTTCATTCTATACACCTCTTCTAGTTTATTGAGTTAGTTTACCTTTTTTATCAAGATATGTTTGTAAAATTAACTCGGAAGCAATCTTATCAATTACTTTTTTACGTTTCTTTCGTGAAGTATCAGCTTTTTCGATAAGCATTCTTTCAGCTTCAACTGTAGTTAGTCTTTCATCGACGAAATCCACAGGAAGATTAAACTTCTCAATTAGCATATCACCATATCGTTTGGCAGCTTCAACTCTTGGACCTGAAGTATTGTTCATATTCTTGGGTAATCCCAGAACAAAACCAGTAACTTGATATTTTTCGACTAATTCGGCTACTCGTTCTAGTCCAAATTGTTCTTCGTCTTCATTGATTGATATGATTTCAACACCTTGTGCAGTCCATCCTAGTAAATCACTGACTGAAATTCCAACTGTTCTAGAACCAACATCCATCCCCATTAATCTCATATATTATTTACCCTCACGATCGTTATTCTTATCCAAGTAAAATCTTACTAGTTCTTCGATAATTTCATCTCTTTCATATCGACGAATTAAATTACGAGCATCATTAAATCGAGGAATATATGCTGGATCTCCGGATATTAAGTATCCGACGATTTGATTATATGGGTCATATCCCTTTTCCTCTAAAGCATTAAACACAATTAAAAGTGTGTCATGAACATTTTTAGGAGAATTGTTATTCAAATCAAAATACATTGTTTTATCTGAAGCACTCATTTATAACACCTCTAAATATATGACGTAGGTTCATTATAATTCTACTTAGCCAAAATTAAAACTTAAACATAACTAATTTTATAATTTTTCTAACCAATCAACAGCTGCACTCATTGCTGCAGGAAGACCTTCTGGCTTAGAACCACCGGCTTGAGCCATGTTTGGACGTCCGCCACCGCCTCCATTAATTTCGCTAGAAATAGCTTTAATAATGTCACCAGCTTTTAGACCGTTTTTCACTTGTTCGTCACTAACTGCAACAATCAAGTTAGCTTTATCACCACTTTGAGTTCCTAATACTAAGACGTCAGATAAATTCTTTGATCTCCAAGTATCAGCTAATTGTCTAAGTTGATCCATCCCTGAAACGTTTAAGACACCAGTAATGATAGACTTACCATTAACTTCCTTGATATCATCAAATACTGAATCAGCTTGTTGGCTGGCTAATTTTGATTCTAGTTTTTCTTGTTTTTGTTGTAATTGCTTAACTTGTTCTTGAAGTTGAGCAACTTTGTTTGGTACTTCTTTAATTTGACTAGTTTTAACTTGTTCAGCAACTTGTTTTAATAATGATTCTTCATTATTTAGATAATCAAACGCTGCCTTTGAAGTAACGGCTTCAATTCTTCTGACACCGGCACCGACACCTGATTCAGAAACAATCTTGAATAAGCCAATTTCACTAGTATTTGAAACGTGGTTACCACCACAGAATTCAATTGAATAGTCACCAGCAGAAACAACACGAACCTTATCCCCATATTTGCTATCAAATAAGGCAATGGCTCCCATCTTCTTACCAGTTTCTTGATCAGTTTCAACAGTATTCACTGGATCGGCTTTAAAGATTTCAGCATTAACTAAGTCTTCAACCTTTTGTAGGTCTTCCTTAGTAACTGAACCGAAATGAGTAAAGTCAAATCTTAAGTAATTTGGTTCAACCAATGATCCAGCTTGTTGAGTGTGGTCTCCTAGAACATTTCTAAGTGATTGATCAAGCAAATGAGTAGCAGTATGGTTATGTTCTACTAATGCATGGAACTTGCGATCAACTTGTAATTCATATGAATGGTCTTTTGATAGACTTGTAATGATTTCTACAGTGTGTAGGTTTTGACCGTTTGGAGCGTGTTGAACATCAACAACGTTGGCACAAACATTACCATTTTCATCAATGATGGTCCCTTGGTCAGCAACTTGTCCACCCATTTCAGCATAGAATGGTGTCTTATCGAAAATTACTTCCGCTTCACCTTCACCAGCTTGATCTACTAATTTTTCATCAACGATTAAGTCAATCAACTTAGCATCTTTTACTTCAAGTTGTGTGTATCCTACATATTCACTAGGAGTTTTAATATCGATTAATAAGTCTCTTTGAACTCCCATTGATTTATCGTTACCACGAGCATTTCTGGCACGGTCTTTTTGTTTTTGCATTTCTGCTTTAAAACCAACTTCATCAACTGAGTAACCAGCATCTTCTAGGTATTCTTTTGTCATTTCAAGAGGGAAACCATAAGTATCGTATAATTTGAAGGCATCTTTTCCTTCAACAACACTTTGATTGTTTGATTTTAAATCATCCATTAAGTCACCTAGTAGTTGTAATCCATCTGAAAGTGTTTCATTGAAACGTTTTTCTTCTGAATGAATAACCTTTTCTAGGTAATCTTTTTGTTCTAATACTTCTGGATAGTATGACTTCATAATTTCACCCACAACAGGTACTAATTTGTATAAGAAGTCATCCTTAATTCCTAAACGATGTCCCGAAACAATCGCTCTTCTAATTAAACGACGAATAACGTATCCTCTACCCACATTTGAAGGTAGTGCTCCATCACCGATTGCAAAAGTAATAGCTCTTGCATGGTCAGCAATAATCTTGAAGTCGATATCATCTTTAGCGTTGACACCGTACTTCTTGTCACCGCTAAATGATTGTGTTTTTTCGATAATTGGCATGAATAAATCAGTTTCAAAGTTTGTTGGTGCATCTTCGAAAATTGATACAACACGTTCTAATCCCATCCCCGTATCAATGTTCTTTCTAGGAAGTGGTTCGTATGTGTCGTCAGGTTTATGGTTAAATTGTGAGAATACGATGTTCCATACTTCTAGGTAACGTTCGTTTTCTCCACCAGGATAGTTTTCAGGATCATCTGGAGCTAAATCATCATACTTTTCTCCACGATCATAGAAAATTTCAGTATCTGGTCCTGAAGGTCCTTGACCAATATCCCAGAAGTTATCATCCATATCGATTAAATGATCTGGAGCAACACCGGCTTCTTGCCAGAATTTTTTAGCATCTGTATCTTCTGGATAGACAGTCATGTATAGTTTTTCTTTGTCCCACCCAAACCATTCAGGTGATGTTAGTAATTCAAAAGCCCATTTAATAGCTTCTTCTTTAAAGTAATCACCTACTGAAAAGTTTCCTAGCATTTCAAATAATGTGTGGTGACGAGCTGTCTTACCAACATTTTCAATATCGTTAGTTCTAATACTTTTTTGTGAACTTGTTAAACGATGGTTCTTTGGTACTACACTACCATCAAAATATTTTTTCATAGTTGCAACACCAGAGTTAATCCATAGTAATGATGGATCATCCTTTGGAACTAGTGATGCACTTGGTTCGATTGTGTGACCATGTTGTTTGAAAAATTCCAAATACATAGCACGAATTTGACTACTATCTAATTTTTTCATAGAAATACCCTCCTATAAGCACAAAAACACCGTTGCTAGTAAAGACGCTCACGCGCGGTACCACTTTACTTGCAACGATGTTCTTTCGTATACCTCTTTAGTCTCAATAACGCTGAGAAGCGATTAATATAACAAATTCGAGATAGCACCATACTAAAGGTCATCACCTTTTTCACCAACCAAGATGTCTCTATAATTCACCAATAGTCTAGTATGTTCTCTTTTATATAATTAAATTATATGGTTTATTAAAACCCCTGTCAAACGTTATCTGTAACGTTGTGAACTACTCTTCTTGGACTTTCTCTTACGACGTCCTTCTTCTCTTTGTTGGATACGACGATTCATTTCATCGTTTCTCTTAAGCTCTTGTTTGATCTTGTTCTTGTAACCAGGTTTAACATTTTTCTTTTTCTTCTTAATCATACCAATCATCGTTGGTTCAAGCTTATCGTGTCCACGACGATGAGTCTTACGACGGTTACGATCATAAGTATCTTCTACTCGATCATTCTTGATTGCCTTAGGTTTAAATGTAATTCCCATTTTTTCTAATGCATCAATTTCGTCTTCTTCATCAGGTGAATATAAGGTTACGGCTGTTCCTGGCATATTATTTCTACCAGTTCTTCCGACACGATGAATAAAGTATTCTAAATCATCTGGAATATCATCGTTAATAACGTCTGAAACTCCTTCAATATCAATTCCACGGGCAGCTAAATCAGTCGCTACAACGTATTGGAATTCAAGGTTTTGAATCTGTTTCATAGTACGTTTTCTTTCACGTGGATTTAAATCACCTGAAACAATTCCGACTTTTAGTCCTTGGTTTCTTAAATAATCATAAATTTCTTCCACACGTTTTCTTGTGTTAGCGAAAATTAAAACAAGATATGGTTCACCTAAGGTGATTAATTTATGAATTAATTCATTCTTATTTTGACCTTTGGTAGAGATTAACCAATTATCAATTGTTGGACTAATAACTGCTTGATTAGGAATATTTTCAACATAAGGATTTTCCAAATATTTCTTTAAAAATGGTTTTAACTTTTGTGGAATAGTAGCAGAAAAGACCATCATTTGAACATCTTTTCCAAAACTAGCCGCAATATTATCAATATCAGATAAAAATCCTAAATCTAAGGTCATATCAGCTTCATCAATTACTAATTGTGTTGCAGTATGAACTTGTAAATATTGCCCCTTGATTAAATCGTTAATACGACCTGGAGTTCCAATAACGATTTGAGGTTGTTCATTCTTTAACTTTTCGATTTGTCTAGACTTATCGGTTCCACCCACATAGTTAACGATGTGGATAGTTTTATCTGAATGTTTAGCTAATTGCTTAGCATTATTATAAATTTGATAGGCAAGTTCACGACTTGGTGTTGTGATAACGGCTTGCACTTCAAGTTTATCAACATTAAGTTGATCAAAGATTGGTAACAAGAAGGCATGAGTTTTACCACTTCCTGTTGCTGATTGTCCAACAACACTTCTATTCTTTCTAATTTCAGGAATAATTTTTTCCTGAATTGCCGTTGGTTCTCTAAAACTTAATTCATCTAAAGCATCATATAAAAATGGCTTTAAATTGTATTGCTTAAATGTACTTGGCATTCTATTCTCCTTTGTAACTAGCTACGATTTCATCTAATTTACTAATCACAGACTTAATTTCATCTTCGTTTTGTGCAGCAGCCCCACTAGCTAAATCATGTCCGCCACCGCCAAATTGTTTGGCTAGCTCATTAATCGCAGGTCCCTTAGAACGTAAACTGATTTTAAAAGTACCATCTTCTTTTTGAATAAATACAGCCCAAGACATTACTTGATTGATATTACCTGGTAACGGTACAACTGCGGAGGTACTTTCATTAATAAGTTCATATTTCTTCAAAATTTCATCTGTTAAAACAATTGAAGCTGCACCATTATCTGTAATGTCTAAGTTTTCATAAACATAAGCAGATAATCTGGCCATTGGTAAATCGATTGATGATTCAATTGTGTTTACCTCTGTTGTTGAAAAGTCTAATTGTGCTAATTTTGATGCGACTCTGAATGTGTTTGATGATGTTGATGGGTATTTAAAGCGTCCTGTATCACCAACAATACCGGCATACAATAAACGACCTGCATTACTGCTTATCTTCAAACGACGTGATGATTCAAATAAATCATAAATCAATTCAGATGTACTGGATGCTTCCGGAACAACCCACATAATGTCACCAAATTGATCGTCATTTGGATGATGGTCAATCTTAATCATCATCTTACCGTGAGTATATCTGTCATCATCTACCCTAGGTTGATTTGCTGTATCAACAACAATTACTAAAGCATTTTCATATACTTCATCATCAATTTCATCAGTCTTTCCTAACCAATCAAAACTGTTATATTGCTTACCAACACAATAAACTTTTTTGTTGGGAAAAGATGTCTTTATAATTTCAGCTAATCCCATTTGTGAACCATATGCATCAGGATCTGGGCGTTGATGTCTATGAATGATAATTGTATCAAAGTCACAAATCGCTTTAATTATTTTTCTTTGTGGTGAAATATTTAAAAGATTTAAAAATTTGTTCATTTTTGTCCCTACTAACCTCATTATTTATCAATACCATAATTATATCATACGGATTGGATGGTTGTTAAAGTCTTTGAAAACAAAAAGACAATTACCAGCAATGCTGATAACTGTCTTTAAAAATACTATTTAATTATTCTTTGTCTTCCTTAGCTTCAGTTGCTTCTTCAGACTTAGCTTCTGCTACACGTTCTGTAACTTTAGCAACAGCAGTTAAATCGAACACTAGGTAAATACCATCGCAGTCTAGAGTAACTGTTTTTTCTTCTTCGTTGATGTCATCAACGATTCCGTGTAAACGACCGATTGTGATAACGTGGTCACCTTTTTGTAGTTGCTTTAAAGTTTCAGCATGTTTTTGTTGTTGTTTCTTTTGTGGTCTGATAACCAAGAAATACATAATCGCAAATAAAACGATTAAAATAATAAATCCACTGTAGTTTTGAATCATTTAACTCACCGTGCCTTCTATAATTTAGTATATATGTTACCAAAGATTACCTACTTCGTCCAGTTTTACTTATCAAGATTATACGGGTAATTTAAGTGGGTATAACCTTCTTGCGTAACCACTCTCCCCCTTGCGGTTCTCTTAATAAATCCAATTTGTAGCAAATATGGTTCATACATTTCTTCAATTGTATTCACTTCTTCACCAATGTTCGCGGCTAACGTTGAAACACCAACTGGACCACCGTTATAAAACTCAATCATGGTTTTCAACAATTTAATATCAGTAGCATCAAGTCCCTTATTATCAACGCCTAACATTGTTAATGCTTTATCAACAATTTCTACATCAACGTTTTCCTTTTCGTCAACTTGAGCAAAATCACGAACTCGCTTTAATAAGCGGTTTGCAATTCTAGGTGTTCCTCTAGATCTACGTGCAATTTCATGAGCACCTTGATCTACAATTTCAGTTTCAAATATGTCAGCTGACCTAATGACAATGTCTTGTAAATCTTCTACATTGTAGTATTTCATATGTTCGACAATTCCAAAACGATCTCTAAAAGGTGCTGATAACAGCCCCGCTCTTGTGGTGGCACCAATCAATGTGAATGGTGGCAGTGGTAAATGCACTGGATGCGCTGTAGGACCTTGGCCAACCACTATATCCACACTGAAATCTTCCATAGCGGAATATAACATTTCTTCAACTGTTTTAGGTAGTCGATGGATTTCATCTATAAATAAAATATCACCTGGTTGAAGTTCATTTAATAGCGCTGCCAAATCACCAGTCTTTTCAATTGCTGGTCCACTAGTAGTTTTTATATTGGTATTCATTTCATTAGCGATAACCATTGCTAATGTGGTTTTACCAAGTCCCGGAGGTCCATATAACAATACATGATCCAACGTTTCTTCTCTCTGTTTAGCTGCCTTGATATATACGGACAATTCTTCTTTTAAATCATCCTGTCCAATATATTCTGATAAGAATTGTGGACGTAGTGATTTTTCGAAAGAATCTTCCATTTGTCCCTCAATATCACCAGAGACGATGCGGTCATCATTCATTTATGAATCCTCCCTTTAAAATTTGGTAACTGCTGTTAGCCCTTGTCTTAAGTATTCTTCGGTACTTGTTGCAGGAATTTCTTCTAATGCTTTACGAGCCTTCTTAATATCTTTTGCTGTATATCCTAATTCTTTTAGTGCTTCCAGCGCATCTTCTAACTCTTGATTATCAGAAGTATAATTACTAATCGATACGTTATCATCAACTTCATCAAACAATGTTGGTGCAATATCATCAAGCTTACCCTTCAAATCAAGAATAATTTGCTTAGCTGTTTTTTGACCAACACCTGGGAATTTAGTTAAATAAGTAACATTTTCAGTGTTAATCGCATTTAGCAATGATTGCGGATCATTACCCGCAATAATTGCAAGTGCACTCTTAGGTCCAATCCCAGAAACATTTAATAACTTTTCAAAAATCGATTTTAATTCTCTACTTGAGAATCCATAAAGGGTTTGAGAAGTGTCAGTGACTGATTGATGAATAAACACTTTTACTTTTTCGTTATTGTCTACTGTATAGACGTATGGATTAGAGGTATAAACTAAGTACCCAACTCCATTCACGTCTAATACTATGAAACCAGGTTGTACATCTTGAATAGTTCCATTTAAATATTCGAACATTGTTTTCCTCGCTTACATAAATTTATCTTGTCCATGTGGATCTTGAATTCGTTTAAACATTTTTTCCATATCTGTATTAGAGAAAGAAACCAGAACCGGTCTACCGTGAGGACAATTAAATGGATTGTTAACTGTTGCTAATTCATCTAGCAAGTGAACAGCTTGCTTTCTATCTAAGTGATGATTAGCTTTGATTGCTTGTTTACAACTCATCATAATCGCTGTATCAGCTCTAAAATCAGCTACTGAAATATCCTTATGAGATAGTACCCAATCAATCATTTCCCTAATTGTTTCTTCTTCAGTACCTTCTGAAATCCAAGTTGGATGCTGTTTAATAATAAAACTATTGTTTCCAAAAGCTTCAATATCTAATCCAACTTTTTTTAAGGTCTCTAATTTTTCAGAAATAATCAATGCATCCCTATTTGGGTAGTTTAAAACTAGTGGGACTAATAGATTTTGTTGGTCATCAGAAACTTCACCAATTTCTTCTCTTAATCTTTCATAGTTAATTCTTTCTTGTGCTGCATGTTGATCAACAATATACATTCCATCATCAGATTCACAGATTAAATAAGTCCCGTGCAATTGACCAATATATAACAACTTAGGAAATCTTACTTCAGCTGGCTTACTTTCAACTAAAACATCTTCTTCATCATTAAAAGGTGTAGCCGGCACAGCATATTTCTGCGTAAATTCGATCACGCTATCATCGTTTAATTGATTTCTATTTGTGATAAAAATTGAGTCAATATTGGAAATTTTTAAATCGACTTCACTATCAATTTTGTCTTCACTATCATTGCTAGTGAAATTGGGTTGAACTAATTCTTCGTCACTAGTTTTTGGATGATTAGAAACACTATATTGATTAATTTCCATTTGTAATTGTTGATTAGTATATTTAGGCTTAACCGCTCTATCTCTAGTCATCACATCTGGAATTAGATTTTCTTTATAAATCGTATCATAAATGGTCTTAGCAACCAAATTACATAACTGATCTTCTTTACTTATCCTAATCGTCTGTTTCGTTGGATGAACATTTACATCAGTTAGAATAGGATTTAATTTGATATTTAAAACTGCAATTGGATATCTTCCAACCATTAACTTCGAACCGTAACCGTCAGTAATCGCTTTAACTAAAGAATAGTTTTTAATATATCGACCATTCAAATTAATCGTAATATGGCTGCGAGCAGATCTAGTTAGCTCCGGTAAACTAACATAACCATCAATTGTAAAATCATCATCTTGATTACTTATTTTAATAATCTTTTTCAAATTTTTGGCACCGTAAATATCACCAATCACCTGTTTTAATTGCCCTCGTCCAGAAGTTCGTAATATTTCCTTATGATTATGAACCAAAGAGAACGCAATATCAGGATGACCAATTGCCAATCGATCAACAATATCAGAAATTTGTGATAATTCTGTCCGAAGCGACTTCATATATTTTAGTCTTGCAGGAGTATTAAAAAATAGGTTTTCAACACAAATACTGGTTCCACGTCTTGAATCAGAAGGTTTAATATCTTCAACCTTGCCACCTTTGATGTGAATTTGTGTTCCTTCATCCCCTGTTGAAGTCTTTAAATGAACATCTGAAACTGAAGCAATAGAAGGTAGTGCTTCTCCTCTAAAACCGAGTGACCGCACCATAAATAAATCTTTTTGATCATTAATTTTACTAGTGGCATGACGCTTAAATGCAATTTGAACATCATCTTGGTCAATACCAATTCCATCATCAATGATTTCGATTTTCTTTAATCCTGCATCTTCAATGTTGATATCAATTTGTGTACTTTGTGCATCGATCGCATTTTCTACTAATTCCTTTACAACAGAAGCAGGACGTTCGACAACTTCACCAGCTGCAATTTGATCGGCTAAAATAGCAGACAATTCATGAATTTTATGCAAGATTATTCACCCCTATTACTTATCAATTTCTCTTTTCCATTTGTATACTTCATTCATAATGTCCATTGGTGTTTTAGACATTAAATCAAGGTTCTTAATTGCCTTAATAATTTTATCATTTTCAGTTGATTTAGGCGCTGATTTACTATCGTCATTAAATAATGAAAGCTGTAAATCGTCATCATAATTTTCTTCAACTTGCTTTTTGGTAGGAGCTGCATCTTCTGCCATAACCACCGGTTTAGCAGCAATATCGTTTTGCTCTAAGTCAGTTAAAATAATATCCGCGCGAGTTAACAATGATTCTGGTAATCCAGCTAACTTAGCAACATGAATTCCGTATGACTTATCAGCTGCACCAGATTGTACCTTGTGTAAAAATACTAATTCTCCGTCTTTTTCTACAGCTCCAACGTGAACGTTTTTTAGTTGTTTCAATGAGTCAGATAGTTCAGTTAATTCATGATAATGTGTTGAGAATAAAGTTTTAGCATGAATATTATTATGAACGTATTCAATAATCGATTGAGCAAGAGCCATTCCATCATACGTGGCTGTCCCTCTTCCAATTTCATCAAATAAAATCAAGCTGTTATCAGTAGCATTTTGAATTGCTTGGTTTGATTCTTTCATTTCCACCATAAATGTACTTTGGCCTGAAATTAAATCATCAGCAGCACCAATTCTAGTGAAAATTTGATCGAAAATTGGCATATTAGCAGATTTAGCAGGAACAAAACATCCTATTTGCGTCATTATAACAGTTAACGCTAATTGTCTCATGTAAGTACTTTTACCAGACATGTTAGGACCTGTTATCAATAAAACGTTGGTATCAGGTTTCATAATCACATCATTTGGAACATAAGATTGATGTCCCATTACCTTTTCGACTACTGGATGTCTTCCATCAACGATTTCCAAAGTATGATTGTCATTTAATGTCGGACGAACTAAACGGTATTCATCTGAAATTGAAGCAAAACTTTGTAAAACATCTAAACTAGAAACCGCATTGGCTAGTTTTTGCAATCTTTGAATTGCTGTTTTTACAACTGCTCTAACTTCACTAAATAAATCATATTCCAATGTTTTGGACTTTTCTTGTGCTTCAATGATTAACTTTTCTTTTTCTTTTAACTCCGTAGTAGAAAATCTTTCGGCATTAGTTAATGTTTGTTTACGTTCGTATCTATCTTCTGGCAGCTTAGCTAAGTTAGCTTTAGATACCTCAATGTAATAGCCAAAAACATGGTTATAACCGATTTTTAAGTTGTTGATGCCGGTTAGTTCACGTTCTTTATTTTCCAGTTCAGCAATCCATTGTTTTCCATTATTCATTGCATCACGATATTGATCCAACACTTCGTTATATCCTTCATTAATAATGCCACCCTCTGTTACCGAAATTGGTGGTTCGCTAATGATGGCTTGTTCAATTAATTCAGCCACTTCTTCGACTGGATCTAAATCATTATCAATTTGTTCAAATGATTTAGTTTCCATTTCAGCCAAAATATATTTAATTTTAGGAATTTGTTGTAGTGATGTCTTTAATTGCACTAAATCTCTTCCGTTAACAGAACCGAATGAAACCTTTCCAGCCAATCTTTCAAGGTCATAAACTTTTACCAATAAATCTTTAATTTCACTACGTTCATAGTAATGATCTAATAAATCATTGACCTGGTTTTGGCGATTTTTAATTTCTGATTGGTTAATTAAAGGATGATCAATCCATTCCTTTAACTTTCTACCACCCATTGCAGTTTTTGTTTCATCTAATAACCATAACAAACTACCAGACTTCTTGTTTGTTCTTAAGTTCTTGGTTAACTCTAGATTATATTGTGAATTATGATCCATTTTTAAAAACTCAGCTGGTTGATAAGCGATTGCTGGTTTCATATGGGATAAACTACGTTTTTGCGTGTCAGTAATATAATTAATTAAACGACTAACTACTTGTTTTTCAACTTCATTTAAAAGATTAACAACTAGGTATTCCATGTCTTCAGACATTTGCATATTGTCTTGGTAAGACACTAAAATTCCTAGCTTATTAATCATATCAATATCCTTTTGTGGTAAATCGGAATTAACAATTACTTCTTTAGTTTGCAATGTCATTAATTCGTTTACGACACTATCCATGCTGCTTAAGACCGTTGTCTTCAATTCACCTGTAGATAATTCGGCATATGCAAAGCCATACTTACCATCTACATATTCTATTGATGTTAAGTAGTTGTTTTCCTTCGCATTTTCAGCACCCATTGCTGTTCTTGTACCTGGGGTGATTAATTGTGTAACAGCTCTTTTAACCATTCCTTTAGCAGTCTTAGGGTCTTCCATTTGTTCACAAATCGCTACTTTGTATCCTTTATCGATTAATGTATCGATATAAGCTTCAACAGCTTTATGGGGAACTCCACACATAGGAATTGGATTATCAGCATTTTTACTTCTAGATGTAAGTGTTAATTCTAGAATTTGCGCACCTTTAACGGCATCTTCGTTAAACATTTCATAAAAATCACCTAAACGATAAAAAACAAAAGCATCTGGGTATTGATCCTTAACTTTTTGATATTGTTCCATCATTGGTGTTTGTTTAGCTTTACTAGCCATTTAAAATCCCCCTATCTATTATATGGATGACTCGGATCAATTAAGATTGTTTTGATGGATCTAGCAGTTCCATCATCTCTTAAATCAATTACACATCCTGATAAAATTTGGTCACCCTCATTTTGCACTTCAAATCTGGTGGGTCTTTGAGTTAAAAAGCGATGAATAATACTATCATATTTCATCCCTAAAACACTATTAAATGGACCACACATTCCTACATCAGTTATGTACGCAGTTTGTTTATTTAAAATTTGATTATCATTTGTTTGTACATGGGTATGAGTTCCTACAACGGCGGAAGCTCTTCCAGTCAGAAATAGACCCATCGCCTTTTTTTCACTTGTTGTTTCCGCATGAAAATCAACGAAAATATAATCTACCTCTTTTTCAATCTTGTTTAATAATTCATCAATCTTTTGAAAAGGATCATCAATTGGATCAATAAAAATTCTTCCTTGTAAATTAACCACCGCTAATTTCTTACCGTTCACATTAACGATTGTATATCCAGCACCTGGAACGTCTTTTCCCGGGTAATTCAATGGGCGCACTAAATTTTTACTATCATCAATGAAATCATAAATTTCTTCATTATTCCACGCATGGTTTCCCAAAGTAATGACATCAGCTCCATCATTCATTAATTGCTTATAAACTTTGTAGCTAATTCCTCTTCCTACTGGCGTTGAATTTTCTCCATTTACAATTGTCACTTGTGGTTTAAAGTCGTGTTTCAATTTAGATAGATATTGATCAACCATATCTACTCCTAAATTACCAACTACATCCCCTAAAAATAGTATTCTCATCTCTATCCTCAATTCCGTTATTATATATGTACAATTTTACACCGTTTTAACCAAAATAAAAAAGGCTTATCGCCTTTTTTATTTTGCATATTCAATTGATCTTACTTCTCTTATAATTGTAACCTTGATATGACCAGGATATTCCATATCCTCTTCAATTTTATTTTTAATATCTCTTGCTAATACAACAGCTTGAGTATCAGAAACTTTCTCTGGTTTAACAATCACTCTGATCTCACGTCCGGCTTGAATAGCATAACTCTTCTTAACTTCATCAAAGCTATCACTAATTGTTTCCAAACTTTCAAGACGATGAACAAAACTTTCAAGAGATTTACTCTTGGCACCTGGTCTAGCAATCGCAATCTTGTTTGCGATATTTACTAATTCAGAAACAATAAACTTAGGTTCGCTATCTTCGTTATCGGATGCAATAGAATCAATCACTACTGGACTTTCCTTAAACTTCTTGGCTAAATCAACACCAAGGTCAATATGTGAACCTTCATTATCATTATCAGCAGAGCGACCAATTTCGTGCAATAATCCTGCGCGCTTAGCTAAAACGACATCTTCACCTAGTTCTGCGGCTAATACACCAGCTAGCTTGGCAACTTCAATAGAATGACTTAAAACATTACGACCATGATAAATCTTAAATTTCAATTTACCAATCATCATAATCATTTCAGGACTCATTGAATGAATACCTAAATCGAATACTGTTTCTTCACCAATTTCTTGAATCTTTTCATCAAGTTCACGGCGACTCTTTTCAACCATTTCTTCGATTCTAGCGGGATGAATTCTTCCATCTTTAATTAGACTTTCAAGTGCCATCTTGGCTACTTCTCGTCTAATTGGATCGAATCCACTTAATACTACAGCTTCAGGGGTATCATCAATAACTAAATCAATTCCTGTTAAAGTTTCGAAGGTTCTAATATTTCTTCCTTCTCTACCGATAATTCTACCCTTCATATCATCATTAGGTAGATTAACAACAGAAACAGTAGTTTCAGAAACAATATCAGCAGCACTTTGTTGAATTGCTTCAATAACTAAATTTTTAGCGTTTTCAGATGATTCCTTACGAGCTAAATTATAACTATCCTTAACCATCTTGGCACGTTCATCAGCTAATTCTTGCTTAGTTTCATTAATAATTAGCTCTTGTGCTTCTTCTTGCGATAGTGTTGAAATATGTTCTAACTCAGCCTGACGTTGTTTAACTAGCATATCAGCTTGCTGTTGCTTTTGTTCAAGCTTCTTTTGGTTCAAGTTAAGCTTTTCTTCACGCTTGTTCAATGAATCTTCACGCTTATCAAAAGCGTCATCTTTTCGATCTAAAGAATCTTCACGTTGAATTAGACGATTTTCTTGTCGTTGAACTTCAATACGTCTTTGCTTAATTTCTTTTTCAATGTTAGAACGATAATGATTACTCTTTTCTCTTGCTTCTAGAATTGCTTCCTTAGCAGACGTTTGAGCTTGTCGTTTAGCATCTTCCAAAATATCTTGTGCACTCATGTGAGCCTTAGTCAATTTCTTATCAACAATCTTCTTGTTAAAAAAGATACCAACAGTAGTTCCCACCACAAAAGCAGCGATGATTGCGAGGATTATAGGTAACAAATAAGTCATAGGCTTATTACACCTCCACATCATCTAATGTTAATTAAATTTTTTTATAAGTGCATATACGTGTGCACTACTATATTTTAAATTTTACTTAGTGAAGTGTCAACACATCATATTTGTTTTTGGCAAAAATAAAAAAGCCTCGCGGCTTTTTATTCTTCACCAGTATCTAAACTAGTTTGTTCTGCTGATTCATCACTGGTTTCTGGAACATCTTCACCCATTCCATATGCAGCACGAACCTTTAAGTTAATTTCTTCCATTTTATCTGGGTTTTCCTTCAAGAATTGCTTAGCGTTTTCACGACCTTGACCAATTCTTTCGTCGCCATATGAGTACCATGAACCAGACTTATTAATGATGTCTTGTTCTACGGCCATATCAACAAGTTCCCCAGTTTGAGAAACACCTTCACCGTACATGATATCAACTTCAGCACGTTTGAATGGAGGAGCTACCTTATTCTTAGCAACTTTAATCTTAGTTCTGTTACCAATAATATCAGTACCATCTTTAATTTGTTCAGCTCTTCTAATTTCTAGTCTAATAGTTGAGTAGAACTTAAGGGCACGTCCACCCGGTGTAGTTTCAGGGTTACCAAACATAACCCCAACTTTTTCTCTAATTTGGTTAATAAAGAGTGCAATGGTTTTAGTTTTGTTAATTGAACCTGAAAGTTTACGAAGAGCTTGTGACATTAATCTTGCTTGTAGACCAACATGCGCGTCACCCATTTCACCTTCAATTTCAGCTCTAGGAACTAAAGCAGCAACTGAATCGACAACAACGATATCGATTGCTCCACTTGATACTAAGGCATCACAAATTTGTAATCCTTGTTCACCAGTGTCAGGTTGTGATAATAGTAAATCATCAATATTAACACCTAGATTAGTTGCATATACTGGATCCAAGGCATTTTCAGCATCAATATAAGCTGCTGTACCACCTTGTTTTTGTACTTCGGCAACTGCTTGAAGTGCAATGGTAGTCTTACCAGAACTTTCTGGTCCATAGATTTCAACAATTCTTCCTCGTGGGAATCCACCAACACCTAAAGCATTATCTAACGCTAAAGATCCGGTTGGGATAGTTGAGATTCTTGTATCCCCTCTATCACCCATTCTCATAATAGAACCTTTACCGAATTCTTTTTCAATTCGTTTTAAGGCTCCATCTAGAGCTGCTTTTCGTTCATCAGCCATTAATTTGACCTCCCTTTAATAACTATTCGATATTTATACTATACTAATCTATCTTTAAAAAAGCAAGTAAAAAAGAACAAAAGTTCGCATTTTTATTTTACGTGTAATTTTAACAAATCAAGTGCTTCAGCAACAGATTGTTCCCTAACCTCTTGTCTTGTTCCTTCAAAGTGACACTCTTTTACAGACTGCATTCCATCATAATCTAGTCCAATAAATACAGTTCCTGACAGATGTCCTTCAAGTCCATCTGGACCAGCAACACCAGTAAATGAAACCCCAATATTAGTTTTCATTATTTGTTTAGATTGTTGTGCCATCCAAATTGCAACTTCACTAGAAACAACTCCACAAGCTTGGATAATGGATTGCGGAATTTGTAATAGACTTGCTTTAGCCTCATTAGAGTAAGTCACAAATCCTCCTGGAAATATCTTAGATACCCCTGCTACATCCCCAAGAGTCGCTTGAAATAATCCAGCAGTGAGACTTTCTGCTGCTGTAATAGACTTATTTTGTTCAATTAATCTATTAATTACTGACGTGTCAAATTGCATAAAATTACGACCTTTCATTATAAAGATACGTTAAAAATATTGTTTTTATTTGAATGAATCTTCAAAAATAAATCTACTTTTTACAAAATATTCAATTCCAGAGTAAATAGTGAAAATTAAACAAACGTATAAAATGATTGTTCCAAAACCAATTGTTGTGAATGGAACATATAGGAAGTCATTTAGCAGTAATAAAATGATTGAGATCATTTGACTAAATGTCTTTATCTTACCTGGCCATGCAGCGGCGATTACTTCACCATTATTTTCAACCACGATTAGTCTTAATCCAGTTACTGCTAATTCACGGCACACGATTATAGCTGCCACCCATGCTGGTACAAAACCAAATGAAACTAAAATAATGAATGCTGACATCACAATCATTTTATCTGCAAGCGGATCAGCAAATTTACCAAAATTGGTTACTAGGTGTTGTCTTCTTGCGATTTGTCCATCTAAAAAGTCAGTAATACATGCTGCAGCAAATATTAGTGCTGCCACAATTCTTGTTACTTGAATACTAGTTCCTAACCAGATAACAGTTCCCATATTGATTGAACATGATAATAGAATAATGAAAACCGGAATTAATAAAATTCTTACAATTGTTAATTTATTAGGTAAATTCATGTTTATCCCCCATTTTTTAAATAAAAAAAGGCTTTAATAAGCCCCTTTTTTTATTTCTTAAAAGTAAATGTAATTTGTGTAGTTAATGGTGTCTTTTCATCAAGCTTAACAGTTGTTCCGTTAATCATAATCTTTGAACCCTTAACGTTACCTAAGGAAATGACAACATTAGAAGTGTTTTCAGGAACATCAACTGTTTTCTTTTCCCCAGAGTTTTGAAGACCTTGGAATAATGACTTGTTATCAGCCATGATTGATGACCATGCTCTAGCAGAAGCTTCAAGAGTGATTTTGTTGGTCTTTTGTCCAGTAACTTCGTATTTAGTAGTGCTTACTTCTTTAACTTTAGTTTCAGTTGATTGATCATCTTTTGACTTATCAGCCTTTTTACTTGATGAACTAGCTGAACCAGAAGATTCAGATGAACCAGTTACAGAGACTGAACTACTACTAATACTTGTTTGTGAAGAATTATTAGTATGAACAACAACAGCCCATACCCCAAAAACAACTACCAAAATAGCAACGATGATTCCAAAAGTTGGTAATAGTTTACGGAAAGATGATTTTCTTTCAGCTTTGCTACGACGTGCAACCTTCTTGTTTACATCGTCCTTTGAAACTTTTTCAGCATATTCTTCGCTTTGAGTATCAGGCAAGCTTTCATCATGTTCATTCAACAATTCAATTCCGTCGATTCCGACAGTATCAGCGAATTGTTTGATAAAAGCTCTAACATAAAATTCCCCAGGTAGTTCTTCAAAGTTACCTTGCTCAATAGCTTCTAGATAATGTTTTTGGATTTTGGTAATCTTTTGAATGTCATCAATAGACATATCTTTTGCAATACGCGATTCTTGTAGTGATTTACCAATTTCTACTTGTTTTCCATTATTATTTTGCATAGGTATTACTCCACTTATTTATTATTTTATATTTATAGTATATCATACCATACCCAATAATCTAAACCGCGTTATCATTTATTTTTGAGGTAAAATGATATTTTTCACCATAAATTCTTCTTTTAATAACATTTTACCATAGTAAATTATGTCACTTAATTGCAAAGATTTAATAATATCGATTTCATCATACAAGTTACGATAGTTATGATCCTTATCGTTAACACTGTTTGATACTGCTTCAATTGAATTCATCATTGAAATATGTTGACCAATTTCTTCTCTCTTAATCAGTTCAAATTCATCATTCAATTCTTTAACAATATCTTCAAAATCAAATAGAACTTTTGAAATTTCTTGATAAAAACTATCTATATCATCAGTTTCACCAGCAAAGATTGCATAATTAAATTGATCTTCACAATCAAAATCGAAGCCAAATGAATCATCAATAATACCTTTGTTATAGAGGTTTTCATATACTTCTGATCCTTCTGAAAGCAGCATTTGTAATAATAGTGAAATTGATAATTCATATTTGATATCGTTATTAAATTCGCTACTACCTTTAATTCCAATTGCTACTTTAGGTATGCTAACATCCATTTCTTGCGTGGTTTCTTTAACTATATCGTTAGATTCAATTAGTGTTTTATTAATTGATCTTACGTTTGGAGAACTCTTTTGCTTTTGATTATCAATGACCCATCCTAATGTTTCATCAGGATTGATATCTCCTACAATGGTAAGTTGCATGTTGTTAGGTTGATAGAAGTAATTATATGAATCGTATAAATCATCTTTAGTTATCTTATTAATTGATTCTTGACTACCTGCAATATCAACATTAAGTGGTGTATCGGGATACATATTTTGAATCGTTTTGAAAAATAATACCGAACCCGGATTATCATCATACATACTTATTTCCTGTCCAATAATCCCTTTTTCTTTTTCAACTTTTTGTTCATCAAAATAAGGATCTTGAACAAAATCAAGAAGTTCCATTAAGTTGTCATGAACATTATCAGTTGTTGCAAATAAATAACTAGTTTTATTGAAGTTAGTAAATGCATTTGATGATGCCCCATATTTAGAAAAAACATCCATTGAATCATGATCTTTCTTATCAAACATTTTATGTTCTAGAAAGTGAGCAATTCCTGCTGGATATTTTTTTCCATTAATCGTGGTATCAATAGAACCATAATTGACTGAAAAAGTAGCATAAGTTTTATGATATCCAGATTTGGGAATCATCACTACTGATAAACCATTTTCTAATTCATCAATATAAACTTTATCGCCATATTGTTGATAATTTTTAATCTCCACTTTTAATCCGCCCTTCTAAAAAGAAAATTGAATTTAATTTTAACTTTCTAGCTACCCTAGCTATATCCGAAACGCTAACCGATAAAACAGATTGTTCCCATTCTGCAAAGGAAACTTTTCTATTTAATAAAGTGTTAGTAAATTCTTGTTCAATACTTTGTCTAGGACTATCTAAAACGGACTTCTTAGCGTTTATCATTTCAGCTTTAATACTGTTCAACGTATCTAAATCAATATTTCCGTTGATCATTTCATTTAGTTGTTCCTCAACTATATCAATAACCTTTTGATAGTTTCTGGCGTTTATTCCTGTAGATACCATTAAAAATCCATTAATTGAGCTATAACTGCTACTTGCGCTATAAGCTAAACTATTCTTTTCTCTTACATTTTTAAATAATTTTGATTGTGGGGTTCCACCAAAAACAGCATTGAATAAGACTGCCGCCATAAACTCATCGTCATCATAAAAAACAGGCAGTCTATATCCCATGTTTAAATAGCTTTGTGAAGAATTAATTTGTTTTTTGACAACTTCAACTTCTTTATTAACAGCAAAGTCAGATAAAGATATAATTCGTCTTATCGATGACTTTTGTCCAAACTCAAATGATTTAAATAAATCTAGCATATTTGATTCGTTAACATCCCCGATAACAGATATTTTAACGTTATCGTTTGCCATTACTTCTTGATAATAATCATACTCTTCCTTAGCTGAGATATCGTCATAATCATCTTCTCGGCCATACAAGAATATCCCGCGATTGATATCATTTTTGAAGAATAATTCTTTTAACTTAGTGGAAGCAAAGAACCGCTTATTATCAGCGATCGAAGAAACATACTTCTTCATATTTTTTCTTTGCAATTCAAACGTTTTTTCATCGTAACTTCCATCACTAACTAACGGGTGGAATAATACACCTTTTAAAAATTCAATTGCTTCATTTAGTATATTTTCTGATGAATCAAAAAATTTTGGATTAGGAATGCTCAATGAAATTCTTAAAACTGATAAATTTCCATATCTCAAAACATTAGTCCCAAAAGTTGCTCCATACATTGATGAAAGCTTTCTAGCTAATTTAGATTGAGTTGAATAATCTTCATTACTAATTTCCATTAATTCAGCTAAGACAGCACGTTTAGCTAAATTTTCTTTTTCATTTTCTGCAATTAAGTCTACAGTAAAGGAAATAGTTTTAAATTTATCCTCAGGAATAACATTTAATTCCACTCCATCATTAATCGCTATATTCATCAAATTCACCTCTACTTAGTTTGCTTAGTTATTTTTAAAAGTGGTGTTCTATAATTTTTACCGAACCATTTTTCACAAATCTTTTTAAGTTCTCCGGATTTAGCTAATTGTTTCAAAGCGATATTAATCTTATTTTTTAATGTTTTATCGCCTTTTCTAATTCCGACACCAAATTCTTCTCTTGGGAAAGCACCTGTTACAATCTTGTAATCATCTGGATTAGGTTGGTGTGCAATGTAATAGTTAGCATAAGTGCTATCAATTAATAATCCACTAATTCTACCGTGATTCAAATCAATAAATGCATTAGTAAAAGAGTTATACAAAATTGGTGATTGATTCTTAATATACTTTCTCAATAATTGCGGTTGATCATTTATATCATTTAGTCCGGACGAACCACTTTGTGCTCCCAAATATTTGCCCTTCATATCACTAAATTTATTAATGTTAGAAGATTTAAGAGTTACTAATTCTTGGTCATTGGACAAATATGGTGTACTAAAGTTTACCACTTTTTCTCGTTCTGGAGTAATCGAAAAACCATTCCAAATTAAATCAATCGTTGTATTGCGAAGTTCTGTAACGTTCATGGACCAATCGATTGGTTGAAATACTGCTTTAATTCCATATTTCTTAAATACAGCGTTAGCTAAATCAACATCAAATCCAGTGATTTTTCCACTCTTGTTTTCAAACCCCATTGGAACAAAAGTAACATCTAGACCAATAGTAATCTTTTTGCTTTGCTTAATTCTATTCCAATTATCGTAATGATCTGCTCTTTTAGTAACCGAAGAACAACCAGTTAGGATGAAGATAGTTAACAGAAGAATTGTGAATATGCCACTATATTTTATCTTTTTCGACATTATACTATTCCCCCTCTTTAAATGGTTTAACTTCTTTCACCTTATCAGCAACTTGTTTAGCAAATGACATATCGTGAGTTACCACAAGCTGTGTTATTTTTTGTTGTTTTAAATCTAATATAATCTTTCCAACTTCTTCACTAAGTTTTGGATCCAAAGCAGATGTTGGTTCGTCATAACAAATAATCTTAGGATGCATTGCTAATGTTCTAACAATTGCCACGCGTTGTTTTTGTCCACCGGATAATTGATATGGGTATAGTGTTTCTTTTCCAGTTAAATCTAGTTTATCAATTAACTCTTGAGCCTCTTTTTTAGCTTCATCTTTTGATTTTTTCAAAACTAATTGTGGAGCTAAAATAATATTCTCAATTACCGTTAGATTAGGGAATAATCCAAAATCTTGGAATACAACACCAATAACAGATTGAGTTGAATCTGATGGATCAATTTCTTTTCCATCTAAAATAAACTTACCAGAATCCGGTTGTTCTAATCCAGTAATACATCTAAGTAAAGTTGTTTTACCAGCACCTGAAGGTCCAACGATACTTAAAATTTCATCATCATCTACTGATAAATCCATATCCTTAATAATTGTTTTACCTTGAAAACTCTTATTTAATTTAATTACTTTAAACATGACTATTCCCCCTTTCTATCTCCAGTAATCAAAGTGTTGTTCTAATTTACGTAACGCAATAGTTAATATCGCAGTTAATGCCAAGTAGAATATAGCAACTAAAATCAACGGTACTAATGTAACGTCTCTTGCTGTGGCGATATTACCAGCTTGTAATAAGTCGCCAATTCCAATTACATAAACTAGTGATGAATCTTTAACTAAGTTAATTACTTCATTTCCAATTGATGGTAATACGATTTTTACGACTTGTGGAATAATTACTTTGCGTAAAGTTTGCCAACGACTCAATCTAAGCATCTTAGCGCTTTCAAATTGATTATTTGGAATTGATTGAAAACCACCTCTAAATATTTCAGCGAAATATGCTGCGTAGTTTAATGTAAATGCGAATAATGCTGCTTCAAATCTAGGAAATACAATTCCAATAATTGGTAACCCGTAGAAAATAAAAATAAGTTGTAATAATAGCGGTGTTCCACGCATGATCCAGACATAGAATTCAAAGATTAACTTGATAATACTTTTTCCAGTCAATGCTAGTGAAACAATAATTCCCAACGGAATTGATAGTACAATTGTTAAAACAAAAATTTCTAAAGTAGTTACTACCCCAGAAAATAATGAAGGTAATATTTCTAATATATATTGCATCTTTAATCCTCCTTAATAAAAAAACGCCCTTTTGGCATTTGCCAAAAGGACGTTTGAAAACGTGGTTCCACCTAATTTCCTATTTTGTTCACACAAAATAGCTTAATGAGTCATAAGACTCGCAGATAACGGTTGCACCGGTTTATTCCTAATTACGTTCAGAATAACAACTCACAGGCGTGAATGTTTATGTAGAATACCTATTTCTCAGCTACATAGGCTCTCTACGATTCATCCATAAACGAATTCCTGATCAAAGTTTTAATGTTAATAGAATAACTTATAATTATCATTTAATCAATAATTATATTAATTACGTTTAAATAAGTGCTTAAATTTATCCCAAGTACTTTCTTTTGAAGCATCAATTTTCATTAAAGGAACAGTTTCTCCTTCAAGTCTTCTAGATACGTTTCTGTATCCTTGAGCAGTTGGATTATCAGGGTTCATAACAATTGATTCACCATGGTTAGAAGTACTAATTACCTTATCATCATCTAAAATGATTCCTAATAAATCAATTCCAAGATGAGTGGTAATTTCATCCACATCCATATAGTTATCATCGTTCATTAGTGACTTTCTAATACGGTTGATAATTAGTTTAGGTGTTTCTTGTAATGGATGTTGTTCTAATAAACCAATTACTCTATCAGCATCACGAACTGCTGAAATTTCAGGTGTAGTAACAACAATCGCACCATCGGCACCTGATACAGCATTGATAAATCCTTGTTCGATACCGGCAGGACAATCAATAAATACATAATCAAAATCAGGTTTTAATTCGTCAACGATACTTTTAACTTGTTCTTCATTTAAAGCAGTTTTATCAGTATTTTGTGCAGCTGGTAATAGGTATAACAAATCATCGAAACGTTTGTCTTTTACCATTGCTTGAACTAGCTTTACTCTTCCAGTTGCCACATCAACGATGTCGTACATAACACGATTATCTAATCCCATTACAACATCTAGATTTCTCAAACCGATATCTAAATCGATTAAACAAACTCTTTTACCCATCATTGCTAACGCAATTCCGACATTTGCACTTGAAGTTGTCTTACCAACTCCACCTTTACCTGATGTAATTACAATGGCTTTTCCCATTACTCAATACCTCCAATTCGATTAAAGAACTTAGGATTAATCTCTTTTAGATTTTTTATTTTACCATAGCTTAAAACATGTAGATCATTTACATATACAACTGTTTTTTCAGAGTCTTCAATTGGCTTATCAGAAACAATATCGTATTGTTCACCCACGCGAACTTGCTGAGCAGTATGTAAATTACCAATTATTAGCTTACTTTCATCATCTGGAAATCCTGCTTGAACGATTCCTTCAACAATTCCCATATTGTAAATATTTCCAGTAGCAAATAATTTACCACCTTCATGGATTTTACCAAAGAACAAAACATCACCATCGATGTTTACTTCTTGACCATTTCTTATGACTCTACTCATAACATCAACGTTATTTTGCGCCATAATCTTTTGAGATTCTTCTTTGGTAATAACATTAGTTAAAAAATTGCCAATTTCTAAATTGTCATATTCCTCAACTAACTTAATAATATCATTTTTAGCTCCATCTGACATTAATCTATTACCTAATTGAACATTTAAACTAAGCTTGTTACTGTTTTTCTTACTTTCTTCGCTAAGATCCTCTAAAAGTTGTTTTAAATCAACAAGTATCTCTCTAATACTTGCAGTTTCTTTTAAAATTAACTCATATCCATCTTTTGTTCCTTTAAGTACTACTGATTGCATTTAATTAGATACTCCCTCTTATATCATGTTTAATTATTCAATTCTATCGAACAATACTCCCACTGGAATAAATAAAATCATAAAAATAATTAGATTGAATATTAAAGTAGGAATCATTGCATGGATTATAAAATAACTACCAGAATAGTTTGTTGCATGCATTAATCGATTTAAACCAAACGAAAGCATATTAATCAAAATTACATTTATTCCAAATGATAAAATTCCCATTAATACGTTTGTTGGTAAGTATTGGTATAATTTCTTTCCGATATAAATAGCCAATGGAAAAATTATAACATTAACACCAATGATTCCAGTATAGAACAAATCGAAGACTAACCCGATTATAGCTGCCCACATCTCAATATGCTCATTGGTTCTATTTATAAAGTACATTCCAAAAAAAAGCCAAATGAAAGTTAGATTAGGAACAAAAACAAAATTACCAAATAAAAGATGACTAAAGATTAATGAAATTGATCCATCAAGAAAAAACGCGATGAATAAACCAATTATAAATACATATCTAATTGGATAATACTTTTTCATGCTTAATCACCTCAAAATTTATTTATTAACAACGGTAACTACTTCTAAATCGTTCATATCGGCAGGTGTTTTTACATACACTTTAGTAGCAGTTCCAAAATCATCACTTGTTACTTTTGCAATTTTACCAATGTAAATTCCCTTTGGTGTTAATCCACCTAAACCATTAGTAGATACCTTATCATTCACTTTAAGTTTCACTTTTGTATTCAAATGACCAATGATTAATTGACCAGTCTTTCGATCATACCCGTTAATAATTCCATTTACGACTTGACCGCTAGAATTAATTGCTTCAACAGAGAACTTATCATCAGAGTCAACAGTATCTGAGATTAATTCAACTTTACTGTTAGTGTTATTAACTTCAATCACTCTTCCGATAAGTCCCTTAGCACCTAACACAGACATATTCTTTTGAATACCGGCAGATTTACCTTTATTAATTACAAATTGATTTTGCCATGCAGAAGGTGTTCTAACCAATACTTCAGCAACAATTGGGTTGTAGTCAGTTAATCCATCTTTGATATCTAACTCACGTTTTAGCTGACTGTTTTCTTTTTGTAATGCTTGGTCTCTCACCTTTGTAGCAGTTACAGTTTCCACTTGTGCTTTTAGTCTTTGGTTTTCTTTATATGTGTTAATTAAATTATTAACAGTTTCACCTGCATGTCTTAACGCATTAGATGGTCCTGAAACAGTCCATCCCACAATTCCAACCACGTCATTGCCGAATCTTTGAATAAATGGTGGCATTGATTTCTTATTTCTAGTGGATACAGAAAATGAAATAAATGCTAAACAGATAATAAAAATCACAGCAAATGTCATCCATTTTCGATTGGAGAAAAATTTTCGCATAATAAGTCCTCCGAACTAGCAAATAAGCGGGAAGATATCCTCCCCGCTTATCTAAACTATTTTCTCTTCATAATGTCGATGCTCTTTAGTGATTCACCAGTTCCGATTGCAACACAATCAAGCGGGTTATTAGCAATTGAAACAGGAACCTTTGTAGCTTCTGAAATAACTTGTGGTAAGTTCTTTAGTAAAGCTCCACCACCAGTTAAAACAATTCCATGATCAATAACATCAGCTGAAATTTCTGGTGATGTTTCTTCAAGGGTTTCCTTTACAGTACCAATAATTTCTTGGATTGGTTCTGCAATTGCTCGAGCAACATCTTCAGCAGTAATTTCGATACTCTTTGGTAAACCTGTTAATAGGTATCTACCTCTGATAGTAACATTTTCCATGTTCTTAGCTTCTTCAACTGAAGCTGAACCGATTTCCCATTTTAATCTTTCAGCAGTTCTTTCACCAATTAAAAGATTGTAGTTCTTACGAATGTATGCAGCAATGGCATCATTCAAACGGTCACCAGCAACACGTAGTGATCTACTTGAAACAATTCCACCTAATGAAATTGTTGCAACATCAGTAGTTCCACCACCAATATCAACAACCATGCTACCTTTTGGATCCATAATAGGAAGACCTGCACCGATAGCAGCAGCAAATGGTTCTTCAATTACGTAAGCATCCTTTGCTCCAGCAACACGAGTTGCATCAATAACGGCTCTCTTTTCAACGGCTGTAATTCCACTGGGTACACAAACCATTACATATGGTTTTCCTGAGTTACCCACAGCTTTGTTAATGTAGTATTTTAACATTGTAACAGTAGTTTCATAATCAGCAATTACACCGTCTTTCATAGGTCTAATAGCAGAAATACTTGCTGGAGTACGACCAATCATATCTCTAGCTTCTTGTCCAACTGCAACAATTTCTCCAGTTTTTGTGTTTTTAGCAACAACTGAAGGTTCTCTTAACACGATTTCTTTACCATCTACATAGACGATTGTGTTAGCAGTACCTAAATCGATACCAATGTTTTTAGTTCCAAATCCAAACACAGTTTTTCATCCCTTCATAATACATTTGGCTGGCTATTTTTAATTTCACCTTTTTAAATATACATATTTAAATTCACTTTATCAGTATACCATAGTTATTTCTTTATTTTAATAACATCCTCTAGTGTATACGATTTTACAATATTTATCATTAAACTTTTTCAATTTTAATGATTTTTTTATTCATTTGTAAATAACTTTCTGACATCAGATATGAAATAAAGTGATCCAGTAACCAATATCATGTCATCATCGGATACTTCAGATGCAACAGTCGCAATTGCTTCATGCCAATCATCAATCACTTGTACATCATTTTTGGCTTTAATCGAACTAGCGATTTCATCAACATCTACACTTTGTCTACTCCCGTAAGCTTCAAACTTAGTTAATACCAGATGGGCATTGTTTATTGACCCAATAATGTTTAGCATCTCCATATAACTCTTATCAGATAAAATCCCAATAATAATGTATATTTCTGTGCCATTAAAATAATTTTTAATTAGTTTCTTTAATTGATTCATCGCGTCAACATTATGGGCTCCGTCTAATACTACTAATGGTGATTCATTCACTCTTTCAAATCGACCTGGCCAAGTTGTTTTCTTTATTCCTTTGGTAATTACATCCCTGCTTGCATCTTCATTAGCGAATTCTTTAAACAAGCAATACGCTTTGATAGCACAGGCAGCATTATGTGATTGATATTCTCCCAACAATTGTGATTCTAATTTTCTAATCACAATTTGATTATCTTCATAATCAAACGTCTGCGTCCATCTATTGGTATTTTTTAAGTCACTAATAGTGAATTGATTTCCAAAAGAATATAATGAAGATTTTGTATTATTTGCTTTTGAAATAAAAACTTCCATTGCTTCATCTGATACATTTCCGACCACTACGGCACGATTTTCTTTAATTATTCCAGCTTTTTGTTCAGAAATTTCTCTAATTGTATTACCTAAAAGTTGCATGTGATCCATTCCGATAGTAGTTATAACTGAAACAATTGGAGTAATCACATTTGTTGAATCCAGAATTCCGCCAATTCCAACTTCGACAATCGCCACATCAATTGGTTGTTGCGAGAAGAATAAAAACATCATTGCGGTAATTATTTCAAACTCTGTTGGTCGATCTTCTGCTAGTTCTGCATCCAATTTATCAACAATTGGCTTAATCGTTGCCACTAAATCAACTAAATCATCATCAGAAATTGGTTCACCATTAACACTAATTCGTTCGTTGAATCTAGTTATGAATGGTGATGTAAAGGTTCCGACCGTTTTCCCTTCAGCCATAAAAATGTTTTTTAAATATGATACTGTTGATCCTTTACCGTTAGTTCCACCTACATGGATTATTTTTAACTTCTGTTCAGGATTACCAAGTTCTTTTAAAAGTCTTTTAATTGTATCTAAATTAGCATGTTTTTTGAATTTATATCTACCATGAATAAACGCCAATGCATCTTCATAATCCATTGTTAAATCACCATTCTTTCAAAAAAAGCCGGGCATCAATCCTCCCGGCTCTTTTCTATTTTTGACTTTTAATTTCTTCTAGTCTTTGTTTTGCAGCTTCTAGTTTAGATTGGTTATCAGATTGCTTTTCTTTTTCAGCATTAACAACGTCTTCTGGAGCGTTATCAACAAATTTTTTGTTTGATAGTTTCTTTTCAGCACGTTGTACTTCAAAAGTATAAGTTTCGATTTCCTTTTCAATTCTAGCGATTTCTTCATCAAGATCAACTAGCTCTGCTAAAGGAATACTGATTTCAGCATCTGTAATAATACCAGTCATCGCTAACTTAGGAGCAACGATATCTGATCCAATTGATAATTCTTTTGGATGACAGAATCTATCAATGTAATGCTTGTTTTCATTGAAGATATTCTTCAAGTCTTCATTATCAGTCTTAATTAATAAGTCAATTGATGATGACATTGGTGCATTAGCTTGTGATCTGATATTTCTTACTACCTTAATTAACTCAATCAAAGCAGACATATCTTTTTCAGCTTTAGCATCATTGAATTCATCATGGTTTACAGGATATTGTGAAACCACAATTGATTCACCTTCATGAGGCATTGTTAACCAAATCTTTTCAGTAACAAATGGCATCATTGGATGCATTAACTTAAGAATCTTGTCCAGTGTGTATGCAAGAATGTTTCTAGTGTTGTCTTTAGCTTTGGCATCATCACCTGTAAGTGTTTCTTTACTCATTTCGATGTACCAATCACAGAAGTCATTCCAAATGAAGTCATATAGTGCACGACCTGCTTCACCAAAGTTATACTTTTCAAATTGATCAGTAACTTGGTTCACAACACTGTTTAGCTTACTTAAAATCCATTTATCTGCTAAGTTCCATTCTGATGAATCAGGAAGTTCTGGTTTTTCCATATCTCCTAAATTCATAATTACGTAACGACTGGCGTTCCATAACTTGTTAATGAAGTTCCATGCAGATTCAATCTTTTCATAGCTAAATCTTACGTCTTGTCCTGCAGTATTACCAGTAGCTAAGAACCAACGTAAAGCATCAACACCATACTTATCGATAACATCCATTGGGTCAATCCCATTACCTAGAGACTTACTCATCTTACGACCTTGTGCATCACGCATTAGTCCGTGAAGTAAAACATCCTTAAATGGTCTACGGTCAGTAAATGTAAGACTTTGGAAAATCATTCTTGATACCCAGAAGAAGATAATGTCATATCCAGTAACTAAAGTATTAGTTGGGAAGTAACGTTTGAAGTCTTCTGAATTTTTATCAGGCCAACCTAAAGTTGAGAATGGCCATAATGCTGATGAGAACCATGTATCTAAAACATCAGGATCTTGTTCCCAATTTTCAACATCTTTAGGCGCTTCCATTCCAACGTACATTTCACCAGTTTCTTTGTGGTACCAAGCTGGAATACGGTGACCCCACCATAATTGTCTAGAAATTACCCAATCATGAATGTTGTCCATCCATTGAGTAAATGTATTTTCAAATCTTTCAGGAACAAAGCTAACCTTGTCATCTGTTGATTGATTTTTAACTGCTTTATCAGCAAGTGGTTGCATTTTAACGAACCATTGAGTTGATAGTCTTGATTCAACTTGAACTCCGGTTCTTTCTGAATGACCAACAGAGTGAACGATTGGATCAATCTTTAGCATAAATCCTTGTTCTTCTAAGTCAGCTACCATTGCTTTTCTAGCATCAAAGCGGTCCATACCGACGTATTTACCGGCATTTTCATTCATTGTTGCGTCACCATTCATGGTGTTAATACGTTTCAAATCATGACGATTTCCGACCTTAAAGTCATTAGGGTCATGGGCTGGTGTAATCTTAACCATCCCTGTTCCAAATTCAGGATCAACATATTGGTCAGCAATAATTGGAATTTCTCTATTAACTAGAGGAACCATAATCTTCTTACCAACAATATCTTTATATCTTTCATCACTTGGATTAACAGCAACTGCAACGTCACCAAACATAGTTTCTGGACGGGTAGTAGCAATTTCAATGTAGTCTTTACCATCAAAGGTAGTTCCATCAACAAATGGGTATTTAACATGGTAAAAGGCACCTTGGTCATCCTTATGAATAACTTCGATATCTGATAAAGCTGTTTGAGCTTGTGGATCCCAGTTAATGATATATTCACCACGGTAAATTAATCCTTGGTTGTATAAATCAACGAAGACTTTGCGAACAGCATCAGATAAACCATCGTCTAAAGTGAATCTTTCACGAGAATAATCTAGTGATAATCCCATTTTAGCCCATTGCTTCTTGATAGTTGCAGCGTATTCATCTTTCCATTCCCATACTTTATCAACAAACTTTTCACGGCCTAAGTCGTAACGTGAAATACCTTGTTCTCTCAACTTAGCTTCCACTTTAGCTTGTGTAGCGATACCAGCATGATCCATACCAGGAACCCAAAGAGTGTCATATCCTAACATTCTCTTTTGTCTAATTAACATATCTTGTAATGTTGTATCCCACGCATGACCTAAATGTAGCTTACCAGTAACATTTGGTGGTGGTAAAACGATTGAATATGGTTTAGCCTTTTTGTCACCACTTGGTTTAAAGACGTCTTGTTCTAACCATTTTTCATAACGTCCAGTTTCAACGTCATTATGGTCATATTTAGTTGACATTTCTGTTTCTTTTGCCATTTGCTTTCCCTCCAGTAAATAAAAAAAGCACCTCATCCTAATAGGACGAAGTGCTCGCGGTACCACCTAATTTAAAGTATTTACATACTTTCTCTTAACCAGTTAACGATGGCCCGTTCATATCTAAATTATCAAAATCAATATGAATGCTCACAAGTTACCTTCACCTAAATTACTGGAAAGATGTTTCACCTAATCATCTTTTCTCTATATCGCAGAACTTAGATTACTCTCTTGATCTTCGCATTTAAACTCTATACAGATTATATTAGACAATTTTTAGCCAACCGTCAACTCTATTTATTTAAATTTTCAACTACATCAAGTGCTTCGTTAAAATCAGGTTGTGAACCAATTTCTTCAACAACTTGACGGTAAACGATTTCGCCGTTTTCATCAATAGCAAAAATCATTCTTGCAAGTGCGTCGATGTCCTTAACATATGTTCCTGAAGCCATTCCAAAGTCGTTGTCAGCATCTGAAAGTAAATGCATGCTTTCTACACCTTTAGCAGCACACCATTCGCTTTGTTCTTCAACAGTGTTTTTTGAAATAGTATAAAAATCAACGTTTTCGTACTTATCTGATTTTCTGTTAAATTTCTTTGCTTCTAGACTACATGCACGTGAGTTCACATCAGGAACAGTTAAAATCAATGCTGGTTTACCCTTAAAATCAACATTAGTAAATGAGTTACCCTTTGCATCTAATACAGTAAATTCTGGTAAAGCTTCCCCTTTTTCCATTGGTTCTTTAATTGTTTGGACTGGTTTTTCTAAAAATTTTAATTCCATTTTAAATTCTCCTTAGTTATGACTTACTAGTTAAATAAAATACAACTTACACGATTAAATTGCAAGCAAAAAAGCTATCTAAGGATTAGATAGCTTTTTGATTAATTATAGTAGTTCAGCGAATACATCTTCTTGAGCATTCAAGAATTCTTCCCCTGGTTTGATATCAATGATTTGTACTTTTTCTAATGATCTTTGCATTAATGCTTCAACATCAATTAACTTTTCACAAGCTCTGGTCTTTTCCAAATCAGGTTTAGTTTTTGGTGCAGGTGGTGTAAAGACAGTACAACAATCTTCAAAAGGCATAATTGATAAATCATAAGTATCAATTTTTTCAGCAATCTTGATGATTTCAGTCTTATCCATTGAAATTAATGGTTTTAATACTGGTACAGTTGTAACGTCATTAATAGCCATCATGCTTTCCAATGTTTGTGAAGCCACTTGACCAAGTGATTCACCAGTGAAGACACCTTTACAATGTCTATCTAAAGTTAGCTTAGCAGCTAATCTTAGCATCATTCTTCTTTGAATGGTCATCAAGTAACCTTCAGGAACCTTTTCTTTAATTTCTTCTTGAATTTCAGTAAAAGGAACTTGAATGAACTGAATGTTTCCACCAAAACGAGTTAACTTACCAGCTAATTCTTTTGCTTTTGCTAGTGCTTGTTCACTAGTATATGGAGGACTGTAGAAATGAATCATGTCTAATTTAACTCCACGTTTCATCCCCATGTAAGCTGCAACTGGAGAGTCAATTCCTCCAGAAAGCATCATTGTCGCACGTCCACCAGTACCAACTGGAAGTCCTCCTGCTCCAGGAATTGTTTCGCTTGATAAGAAGATTCCATTCATTCTAACTTCAACTCGAAGCTTAATGTCAGGATCTTTCATTTGAACTTTAATTCCCTTAACATTTTCTAAAATATATCCACCCAAGGCATCATTGATGTCATGAGTATCCATAGGAAAATGCTTGTCTTGACGACGAGTATCAATCTTGAATGTCATCCCATCCTTAAATTGATTACTAATCATCTTTACAGCCATTTCTTTAACAGCTTCAATGTCTTTATCAACTTTAATTGATGGTGAGAAGTTTTCAATTCCAAACACGTCTTTTAATCTTTCAATTACTTTATCAGAGTCATCCCCGTTTAAAGTAACATGTAAACGATCTCGTTTAGCTGAAACCTTCAAGTTTTCAAAATCATGTAATACTCTATCAACGTTTTTACCTAATTGCTTAATAAAGTCTTTACGGTTTTTACCCTTTGTGGATAATTCACCGTATCTAACCATTATTTCAGTGTATTGCATTAACGGATTTCCTTTCTAAGAGTTAATCTTTTTAAATCTTTCATATAATTCATCAAATACTTCGTTAAATTTATTAGCTTCTTCTAACGAATTATGTTCATCCAAAGATATTCTAACAGCGCTTGTTGATTCATCCTCATCAACTTTCATAGCTGATAAGGTACCTGAAGCAACATGTCTTTTAGAAGAACAAGCACTTGTAGTTGAAATGTAAATTCCAAAGCTCTCAAAAGCATGAACTACAGTTTCGCCACGTACACCTAAAATTGCGAAACAAAGAATGTGTGGCGCAAATCCTGTATTATCCTTTGAGAAAATTTTGACTTTATCAAATTGAGAAATATGACTTAGAATATTTTGCTTGATTTCAAGTTGTTTTGCAACCTTTTTGTCTTGATCATCAAGTAATAAACGAACCGCTCTTGCCATTGCAGCAATCGCTGGTAGGTTTTCAGTACTACTTCTTAAGTTTCTTTCTTGGCCACCACCCGTGATAAGTGGCGCAATCTTTTTACCGCTTCTTTTGTACATAAAGCCAACCCCTCTTGGAGCGTGGAACTTATGTCCAGAGAATGTCGCAAAGTCAACACGATCATTAAAAATTAAGTCGTGGATTCCTTTACCAATCCCTTGTACGGCATCAATATGATAACTGATATTAGGGTAGTCTTTTAAAAGTTCAGCGACTTCTTTAATGGGTTGAATAGTCCCAATTTCATTATTAACAGCCATAATGCTAACTAAAATTGTAGAAGGTCTAATTGCTTTTCGTAAATCTTCTACGGATATTCGACCTTCGTCATCAACTGGTAGATATGTGGCTTCAAATCCTAATTGTGTTAGCTGTTCAATTGAGTTTTTAACCGCAGGATGTTCAACAGTGCTTGTGATAATGTGATTACCATAAGCTCTTTTTTCCATTGCAGTTCCCTTAATGGCCCAATTATCACCTTCCGTACCACCACTTGTGAATAAAATTTCACTAGGTAGCACTCCTAGCAACTTCGCAATTTGTGATCTAGATTGTTCCAATAAGTTAAATGATTGTTCACCAAATTGATGTAAACTAGATGGATTTCCCCAAAAATCCTTACTTACTTTATCATAAGTCGCTACTACAGAATCATCTGGTTTAGTAGTTGCACTATTGTCAAAGTATATCATTATTACCCTTCTTCATTTTTTTATTTGTCCGACTTAGCTATATTAGACATTATAACAGAAAAAAAGAAGTAACGTTTAGATCTAAACGCGTTACTTCTTCTTATTTAGTGTTGTTTTTTTCATCGTAATATTCTGTTTCAATTTGCTTATATGCACCTGGGTTAACTTTTTCAATTGCAGCTGCAATTGTTGCTAAACTCTTTTCGTATTGGAAACGAATATCAAAGTATTCTTTAGCCTTAGCGCATGCTTCGTCAATTTCAGCATTATCATTACGATATCTATTAGCGTATTGCATTAATCTTTCAGCTAACATGGCACTATCAACGATATTATCTGTATCATGAATTAAATCATTCATTGAATCAGAAATGTTAGCTAGTTTTTGGTTGATTTCATCCATACTAATCTTAACTTGATTAATGGATGATGAAAGTTTTTGAACATCGTTATATACATAATCATAACGTTCCAAGAAATCTTCTGTTAGACCTGGAAGATTTAAGTTATCAATTCGTCTTCTGATTGTTAATAACTGTAAATCAAATTTTTGTAAGCTATCTCTAGCTACTCTTTCTTCTTCACTCAAATCTGCAACAGAGTCATTAATATCTTTTTGACGTTTTTCAATCGCACTTAGTTCTTGCTTGGCATCTTGTTGATGTCTTTGAATAACAGAATAAACAGCCTTCTTGTTAGTAATAGTTTCAGCATCTTCATTGTAGATACTTTCAATTTGTTCAATTTTATCAGATAGTTCATTAGCATCTTCTAGTTCATTATGTTCTAAATTGTAGTTTTTGCTTAATCCATCTAATTCTTCTAGCAAGATTCTATTTTGGTTCTTTGCATGAAAAATGTAATCATAAATCAAACTAAGATTCTTTTTAACCTTACGTTTTGAAACGATTTCTTTTTCCATAAGTTCATATAATGAGTCAATAGTATCTTCAATGTATCTACTTGTTTTCTTAGTTTCGGGAATATCCAAAGTACATAGAGAATTCAATCCATCTTGGCATGCTTCCTTAAGCGCTTTTAGTGTTTCTTCAAATTCATCATCAATAAAGTTGTAATCTGTTTGAATCATAGTACTATGTCCACGATCAATTTCATCTAACTGTCTAGGGAATTCCTTTGATAGCGCAGCATATGTATCAGGGATTAACTTCATTAAATCATCTAATTCTTGGATTGAAACGTTAATTTGGTCCAATAATTTTTCTGATTTGTCTTGGTCACCATTTTCAGTTGATTCTACAAATTCGTCATATACTTCCTTGATAGAATTTAGCTTATCTTCAAGTTTTTCACTACTTGGTCCAAATGAATAATTTTGTGCTAGCAATTGTTGATTGATTTCTCTTAAAGTTGATTCAATATTATCAACTGCTTCTCTATGTTCTGAATCAAGAGTTTGTAATTGCAATAATCCTTTTTCTACGTTATCAATCACTTGTTCAGTTCTTTTAAGATCTTCGATAATGTCAGTAACTAATGCATTTGCTGATAGTAATTTAAAACTGCTGGCATATCTTCTAGCCTCATCTAAATCACGTTGGATAGATAATAATTCAGTGTTAAAAATCTTATTATATTCATCTTTATATTGATTAAAATGATTGTATGATTCACCATTTAACTTGATTTTAGAAGTAGCTTCAAGCGAATCCCCTACTGTTGAGTCGGCGATTTGATTTTTGTGTGATTCAACATCATCTATTTTTTTAATTAGACTATTTTTGTATATAAATGAAGCTACAAATATAACCAAGATAACTACTATCCCAAGAATTACCAAATCAATCATTTTTATATCTATCCCCTTATTTTTGTATTATTGTATTTTTTTGTATTAATTGTTTGAATTTTTAATGTTTTAATAATAAACTAATTTACATTATTTAATTATATCATACGTGATAATTATTAAAATACCTATTACCAATATATAAAGGAGTTTTTCAGAGATGGAAATCAATTCAATGTTAGCACAACAATTAGACGCATTATTAACTGACGAACATAATAATGTTGCCAACATGGCAAATGCTTCGGCATTACTTATGCAAGAACTTGAAGATGTTAGTTGGGCAGGTTTTTATACATACGTAGATGATAAGAACGAATTAATACTTGGCCCATTCCAAGGTAAGGTCGCTTGTGTTCACATCCCTGTTGGAAATGGTGTCTGTGGTACATCATTTAAAGAAAACAAGACACTTAGAGTGGAAGACGTTAATCAATTCCCTGGTCACATTGCATGTGATTCAAATAGTAAATCTGAAATCGTTATTCCAATTTCTAAAGATGGAATTTCCTATGGTGTATTAGACATTGATGCTCCTATTTTAAATCGTTTCTCAGAAGATGATCAAAAACTACTAGAAGAATTTGTAAAAGTCTTCGAAAACCATATAACAATTGACAATTAAGACTATTAATCATAAAATAATCTTTGTGTAAAATAATGCAGCAGTATACGGTAAGCTCGTCAACATATTGATGCCTATTAGGTTCAACTAGTACCCTCACGGCTGCTGAGGTGAAAATTGCAAAGCAATATGCACGAATACTAAGTATACAGTGATTATTTTACTCCAAATAATTATTTTTATTGGAGGATATTTTTATGTCTAGATATACAGGTCCAAGTTGGAGAATT
>NZ_JAMBKT010000045.1 GCF_025290035.1 Apilactobacillus sp. | reverse complement strand
TATATTTTTGCAATTAGTATCCCTTATGTGAGATACTATCATAGGTGTTACATGAATTTTTTCTGTAACCCCCATTTAATGACATTATAAATGAAAAAACTACACACGTTTTTAGATGTTTGTACTAGAATAATCTAAACGCATTATCTGAATTAGGAGAGGATTTTTTAACAATGTCAGACATACAACTAAGACCTATTATTAACGAATGGGCAAAAGACTTTAGCGATGAAATCGTTGATTTACATTACGTTAAAGAACAATTATCAGATGCACAATTTGATAACTTTATGAAACAAGTTAAGGCATTAGATTTATTAACTAATACCGAAGCTTACAAGATTATTTACGATGCAGCTAAGAACGATTTGGAACTAAACCACATCGATGATTTAGCAAACCGTACCAATCAACTACAACGTTTGATTGAAATTACTGGTGAATACAGCGATCAACCAAAATATGTTTTATTCGCAAACATGTTCGAAAACGCTGGTGTATCAACTGATGATACTTTCGCCCGTCTAACATATGCAGAACTTGCATTACAAGATTTTGAATAAGAAAACAAATAAGAGCGCCTAATATAGGCGCTCTTTTTATTTTTCAATCCATGGATTGTATGCTCCACCACTGATACAGGCAAAGAAAATGCCCTTATCATCACTGGATAATTCGTTAACAACATCATGAATTTTTTGAGTGTCAATTTCGGAAATATGGTAGTAATTACCGTCTTTTTGAATGTCATATTCTGGTAGTTTTGATTCTAAATCTGCACTGGTTCTAACGACGTAATTCTTTTTCTTGGTAGTGTTATCCAAAGAAAATTCTTCGTTAAAATCACGTTTTAAGTGCACATTGTTGGCCTTTAAGTCTAAGATATCTTGCACTAACGCGTGGGCAGTTGGAAATTCACCCGCACCTTGACCATTAAAGGTTAGTTTACCGATGGTTGTTCCACGTAAACCGACGAAATTGTAGTTATCATGGATTCCGGCTTCAATTTGTCCGGGAGTATATAAAGTTGGTTCAACCACAAAGTTAAAACTGTTGTTTTTCTTGAAACTACGACCTAGTAATTTCACGATTAAATTGTGTTTTTTAAAGTACTTAATATCCTCATCGGTAATGTTTCTAATCCCGAATTTTAATAGGTGGTCACCTGGTTTCACAAAGGTGTTATAGGCAATGTCCACACTAATACATAATTTATTTTCGATGTCGTATCCATCGATATCTGCACTCGGATCGGCTTCTGCGTATCCTAAGTCTTGAGCATCTTTTAGGACTTTATCGAAACTTTGACCAGTCTTAGTCATAGTATCCAAAATGTAGTTACTAGTTCCGTTTAGGATTCCGTGAATCGAATCAATTTGGTCGATGCGAAGTGCTCTTTCCAAATTAATAATCCAAGGAATTCCACCACCAACGGCTGATTCAAAGTAGAACTTTACACCATTTTCTTCAGCGATTTCATCAAATTCCTTCAAGTTTCTCGCCACGACCGCTTTGTTAGCTGTCACAACGTTCTTGCCATGTTTTAACGCATCGATGATCATTGTCTTAGCGGGTTCTAGTCCACCTAGTACTTCCACGACTACATCGACTTCTTCATCATTTAAAATCGTTGCGTAATCATCCACAAATAATTCGTTTTGATCAACTTTTTCTGGACGAACAAATACATATTTGACTGATAAATCTTTTTCAAATGGATGCAAAGCGCTGTCTTGAATAATCTTTAAGACTCCACTTCCGACGGTACCGTGACCTAAGATTGCAATTTTCATAGTGCAAGCCTCCTTTTTTGCTTTGGCTTTATTATATCTTATTTCGCAGATTCTACCGCGGTTAATTTTTTCGCCTTAGCAAA
>NZ_JAMBKT010000029.1 GCF_025290035.1 Apilactobacillus sp. | reverse complement strand
AAAAAAGCATTCAAAATTAATTGAATGCTTTTTTATTATTTACTGTTTTTTAAATGTCTTTGTTGTAGGTAGTATACCGGGATACCGATTAGTGTTAATAGTAATCCGATTAATGCTAATCCAGTTTGAGTAACTAGGGTTTCAGCAAGAATGAAGATACCACCGACTAACGCGATAATTGGGACGATAGGGTACCATGGAACTTTGTAAGGACGAATCATTTCTGGTTCCTTACGACGAAGTTTGAACACAGCGATAAATAATAGACAGTTAAAGATCCACATAACGAACACTAACATGTCAGTTAATAGGTCAAAACTACCCGCAAAAATCATTAAGATGGCAATCACAAATTGGAAAATTCCTGAAGTGTATGGCACCTTAGTTTTCTTGGATAGTTTTGAGAACCAATCACTAAATGGAAGCGACTTAGTTTGACCCATGGCATATGGGATTCTCATACCAGCTAGTGTGTATCCGTTTAATGAACCATAAACAGATACTAAAATACCGATAGTAACTAACTTACCACCGAATTCACCGAATAGCTTAATGGCAGTTTCTGAAGCAGTGTTTTGGTTACCAGCAATTTGATCAATTGGTAATGTCTTCAAGAAGGCAACGTTTACCAATGTGTAAATTACCATAATCGCACTTAAACCAATAATGATTGCTTTTGGCAAGTTCTTCTTAGGGTTCTTAATTTCACCGGCAACATCACAAACCCCAATCCAACCATCATAAGCAAACATAGTTGCTAGAAAACCTGAACCAAAGGCAGTCCAAACATTTGCATGGTCACTTGGACTAATTGGTAGGAATGAAACGTGAACTGCACCTGGAATAAATAGACCAAAAATAGCAATTAAGAAAATTGGAATTAATTTAAAGATTAAAGTAGCAGTTTGCACGTTTCCACTGAACTTAGAACCTAAGAAGTTAATGAATAGCACACTTAGTGCTACTAAAATCGCAACCGGATTTAATAGCTTAGGATCTAAATGGAATAGGTTAATTAATTGAGTAGTGAAAATAATTGCTTCTGCGGCAATGTTAGCAGGGTAGTAGACCAAGATTTGGGCCCAACCCATTGAAAAACCGGTTAGGGGACCATAAGTATAATCAAGATACTTAATTGCACCACCGGTCTTTGGAATCGCAGCTGCCAATTCTGAAACAGTTAAACCAGCACAGATTGTTAATAATCCCCCAACAATCCAAGCTAGGACAGTCAAAGTAAATGAGTGAGTACTGTTAACAACACTAGCGGTTTTAAAGAACACACCAGCACCAATAACAGTTCCCATAACTGTTGATAGGGCAGCCATCATGCCGATTCCACGTTTTAACTCTTCGTTTTGCATGACGAAATCCTCCTAGTAAATATATAACATAAAAAAAGGAGGGGTCTCAAAAATAAGACGCCCATCCTTTTGTTAAATAACGTTAATTAAATTAATCGTTGTTTTCAACATCATGTTTACGTTGGAATTCAGCAATGTTCTTGTATTCAGTTTGAAGTTGACGACTCAAACGAATGTAGATAGGAGCTAATTCACGGTAAACTTTGTAGTTGTCAGGGTTTGGCTTGTGAGCGTTTGTTACACCAACGAAGTCTTTAACCTTTTCTAGGTTATCAATGATACCTAGTGAGTACATACCTAAAGTAGCAGCACCTAAAGCAGTACCTTCAAAACTTTCTGGAATAGTAACATCTTGTTCAAAGATATCAGCTAACATTTGACGCCATAGTTCTGAACGAGCGAAACCACCAGTAGCTTGAATGCTTGTTGGTTTACCAATTACTTCTTCTAGTGCAAGACTAACAGTGTATAAGTTAAATACGATTCCTTCTAGCGCTGATCTAATCATATGTGCACGAGTGTGGATACGAGTTAAACCAAAGAATGAACCACGAGCGTTAGCGTCCCAGATAGGAGCACGTTCACCACCTAAGAATGGGTGGAATAGTAATCCATCTGAACCTGCAGGAATTTGTGAAGCAATTTCTGTTAATAGGTCGTATGAATCCATGTGCATTTGTTCAGCAGTAACCTTTTCAGGGGCACATAGTTGATCTCTTACCCAACGGAAGACGATACCACCGTTGTTAACAGGTCCACCAACAACCCATTTGTCTTTTGATAAGTAGTAACAGAAAACACGACCCTTAGGATCAATAACAGGTTTGTCAGTAACGACACGAACGGCACCAGAAGTACCAATTGTAACAGCTAGAACACCTGGCTTAATAGCGTTAACACCAAGGTTAGCTAATGGACCATCTGAAGAACCGATAACGAATGGAGTATCTTCATCGATACCAATTACGTTAGCGTAAGCTTTGTTTAGTCCCTTGAATTGGTAAGTAGTGTCAACTAGTTCAGGAAGTTGGTCACGTGATACACCAGTTAATTCTAGTGCTTCATCGTCCCAATCCATCTTGAAGATGTTGAACATACCAGTTGCATTGGCAATTGAGTAATCTTCTTTCAATTCACCAAATAGCTTGTATAGGATGTATTCTTTGATACCAACAAAGTAAGCTGCCTTGTCGTAAACATTTTTTCTTTCGTTCTTTAGCCACATTAATTTAGTAAGTGGAGTCATAGGATGAACTGGGGTACCAGTCTTTTCGTATAATTCCTTTGCCTTACCGCTTTCCTTTAATTGGTCAGCGTAGTTAACGGCACGGTTATCAGCCCAAGTGATAGCACGAGTCAATGGCTTGTGGTTTTCATCTAATAAAATTAAACTGTGCATAGCACATGAGAATGAAATACCCTTTAATGTACCATGTTGTAGGTCTGCCTTACGTAGAACTTCGGTTAAACCTGCAAGCATGGCAGAGAAGATTTCTTCTGGATCTTCTTCGGCCATATCTGGAGTATCTTGGTATAAAGGATAACCATCGTTTGAGTATCCCTTAACTTCTCCATCGGTATCGTACAAAACAGTTTTTACACTGGTTGTTCCAATATCAACACCAATGATGTAGTTCATAACATAACTTCCTTTCAATCTAAAAAGAGAGACTTAATTTATTTTCAATAATGTTAACTATTATAATAAAATCCGCATAAAAAGTCATCACTAAATTTATTTAGTTACCGCTTACATTATATGGAAAAGCGCCAGTTCTTTCAAGTCTTTTAACATGTTTTATAGTAATTTGATACGATTATGATTATAATAAAGATAATTGTACGAAGGGGTGATCGAATGGATTCCCGAATGAGTTTATATCATCAAAATAAGAATAATAGTTGGCAAAAGATGGTAAAAAAATATAAATGGCTTATCACAATCATTGCTGTATTGTTTATTAGTGTTTTAGGATATGTGCAATATGAAAACTATCAAAACTACTTGATTGATAAATATGAAGTCAAAGGAATTATGATTAGTCAATCAAATGCCTATATTGATTTCGTTAGCCTAGCACAAAGTGGACAAAACTTTGTTTACATTCGTGCTAGCCAAGGGGCTACATATACTGATGATGATTTTAGTGACAACTTTCAGAGAAGCCAAGGATCAGGACTACAGGTTGGTTCCTATCACGTTTTTAGTACGCAAAGTAATATCAAAGACCAATTAAAGAACTTCACCAAAGAAGTTGGCACAGATTACGGAACCTTACCACCAATGGTTGATGTTGAAGGTGATTTATCAACATCACAAATCGAAAAACTATCTAATTTTATTTTCTTGTTACATCGTTATTATGACACCAACGTCGTTGTCCGCAGTAGCTATCATATTTTTACACATTTAGATGATAAGATTACTCATGATGTGCAATATTTCAGTCAGAATATTAACAATAAACGAGCTAATTTTATTGAAGTGAAGAATAACCGAAAAATTAACATAGATGGTTCCAACGTCATAGTTAACCAAGTCGCCTTTAATGGCACGACAGCCGGCTGGCGTCATTACCTAGTCAAAAATCAAGACCGCTAATCGTAATTAACTCATAACTTTGGTAAAATGTAATATTATAGATGAAACAAAAAATAGGGGAAAAACATGCTAGAACAATTTCAAAAATATTTCGATAAATTAGGATACGATAAACAAACGTTGATTCAAGAACGTGTTTATCCAATTATTAAAAATCACGATAGCGTCTTGGGACTATCACCAACTGGATCTGGAAAGACAGTTGCCTTTTTAATTCCTAGTATCGAAATTCTAGAACCAGAAGGTGGTTCACAATTACTTATCATTGAACCATCACAAGAATTAGCAATTCAAACTGCGAAAGTAGCGCGTAATTGGGCTAACTTACGCGGTATGAAAGTCCTAGCTTTAACTGGTGGTGCTAATATTAAACGCCAAATGGAACGTTTGAAAAAGCACCCGGAAGTAATCGTAGGAACTGCTGGTCGAATTAAAAATTTAATTGATGATAAAAAACTAAAAACACATCTTTTCTCAACTGTGATTATTGATGAAGCTGATGATTTACTACAAGGTGAGACACTAACTGTTGTTAGAGAAATCGTGGGTTCATTAATGTCAGATGTGCAACTGGAGTTTTTCTCAGCCACTGCCACACCAATCCTGGATGAATTAGGAAGTTGGTTTAACCAACCTAACATTCAAAAGATTGATGTGCGTGATGAAGATAAAACTCAAGGACATGTTGAACATGGATTGATGAACGTGTTACGAAAGAACCGTAATAAGATGTTGGCACGTTTACAACACGTTGCCGGTTTTAAAGCATTAGTCTTTTTCAATCAAACTGTTGATTTAAACAAGACATACAGTTTCTTTGTTCACAACCATTATCAAGGAGTCGCCAAATTAACTTCTGATCAAAACCAAACTAAACGGCAAAAGGCGATGGATGATTTCCGTTTAGGTCGTATCAAGCTATTGCTTACCACAGACGTGGCAGCCCGTGGTTTGGATATTGCCAAATTACCAGCGGTGGTTAACTACGACTTACCTGATGAAGCCATTGATTATGTTCACCGTGTTGGTCGAACTGGTCGAATGGGTGAAGATGGAATGGTGATTAACTTTGGTGATGACCATGATTTAAGAGATTTACGCAATCTGTTATCTGACTATGATTTTGATTTTCAAACAATTCATTTCTATAAGAATAAGATTGTGCATGAAGTACCGAAAGAAGCTACCATTAATAATGTAGAAAAAACGGTTACTAAAGAAAGTAAATCAAATTCAGATGCACCAAAAAAACAAACAAATGTTAAGAAGGCTAAGAAAGTCGTTTCTAATCCAGCACCGAAAAAACGTGTAAAGAAGAATAAGCATACTAAAAATAAAGGGATGCGTAACAAGTGGCGTAAGAATAACGCTGAAAAATCATAATTTCTTTACATTAAAATATTAAAATGCGACAATATTATTTGTTGCTTTTAATGGCTCCATAGCACAACTGGATAGGGCGACCGCCTCCTAAGCGGCTGATCTCGGTTCGATTCCGAGTGGAGTCATAAAAAAAGATACTAACTTTGGTTAGTATCTTTTTTATATTTACATAACTTTTACTTTAAAATAACTTTAAATTTACAAAGCCCTTCTATACTAAGCTTGTAACATAAATTTTGGATAGGAGATATTGATATGATTAAAATGAATAAGATAGTATCAATTGCTTCAGTTATTTTAGTATCAGGTGGTTTATTAGCAGCATGTGGAAGTTCACAAAGTTCTTCAGAAAGTAATCAAGATATTTCAGTTGTTGGATCAACTGCACTTCAACCATTAGTTGAACAAGCTGCGAAAAATTACCAAGATGAAAATTCAAAGGTAAACATTTCAGTACAAGGTGGCGGTTCTGGAACTGGTTTAAGCCAAGTTCAATCAAAGAACGTTTCTATCGGTGATTCAGATATCTTTGCTGAAAATCAAAATGGTGTTGATGCCAAACAACTAACTGATAACAAAGTTGCTGTAGTTGGAATGGCGCCAGTAGTTAACAAAGGAGTAGGTGTTACTAACATCAGTCTAGATAACATACGTAAAATCTTTACAGGTAAGATTACTAACTGGAAAGAAGTCGGCGGAAAAGATCTAAAAATTGATGTTATCAACCGTGTAAAAGGTAGTGGAACTAGAGCCACATTTGAATCAAACGTATTAAAAGGTGAAACTGCTATTCAAACCCAAGAACAAGATTCAAACGGAGCAGTTAAAAAGATTGTTTCAGGTACTCCAGGTGCAATTAGTTATCTAGCATTCTCATTTATTGATAAGAGTTTACAAGCTCTATCAATCGATAAGGTTGCACCAACTGACAAGAATGTTGAAACTAATGCATGGAAGATCTGGTCATATGAACACATGTACACACCAAAAGATTCAAGTAAAGCAGCAGATGCTTTCATTAAGTACATGCAATCAGATAAAATCCAAAATGGTTTGGTAAAAAATCTAGGCTACATTAGTATCAAAGACATGAAGGTTACTAAGGATAGTGCCAACAACGTAAAATAAATTCATCATTAAAAATCATCCAAAAAGCCTAATGTTAAACTTAGGCTTTTTTTATTAAATCTTAAATTTACATAAAATTTACAAAAAAACCAAAATAGCTTTACAAACGGTTGTTATACTTTATATGTAAATTAAAAAAGGATGATTTTAATATGATGAAAATTAAGAAATGGTCGTTAATGACAGCCGTTGTATTAATGGCGGGATCAGTGTTAACTGCGTGTGGAGTTAACTCCGCATCAAATAATAAAATTACAGTTGTTGGTTCAACTGCCTTACAACCATTGGTTGAAGAAGCAGCCAATGCATATCAAGCTAAAAATAAAGGACTTTCCATAACCGTTCAAGGTGGGGGTTCAGGAACTGGATTAAGTCAACTTCAAGCTGGCGCCGTAACTATCGGTAACTCAGATGTTTTCGCTGAAAATCAAAAGGGGATTAAAGCTGAAAATATCGTGGATCACCAAGTGGCGGTAGTTGGAATTACACCAGTTGTTAATAAAGAAACTGGGGTTAAAAACATTAGTTTAGAAAACCTTCGTAAAATCTTTACAGGAAAGATTACTAACTGGAAACAATTAGGTGGTAAGAATACACCAATCGAAGTAATCAACCGTGTAAAGGGTAGCGGAACTAGAAATACATTTGAAAGTAATGTTTTAAATGGTGAAACTGCTGTGAAGGCACAAGAACAAGATTCAAACGGAACTGTTCGTAGAATCGTCGCAACTACTCCTGGTGCCATTAGTTATCTTTCATTCTCATTTGTTGATAAGACACTTCAACCATTATCAATTGATAATGTAAAACCAACAGATAAAAATGTTGAAACAAACGCTTGGAAGATTTGGTCATATGAACATATGTACACTAGCAAAAAGATTAGCGAAAATACCAAGAAATTCTTAGAATACATTGACTCAAAAGAAGTTCAAGACGGACTTGTTAAAAAACTGGGTTATATCAGCATTCATAACATGAAAGTTAAACGTGATGCTAAAAATCAAATAGTCCACTAAACGGAGGAAGATCATGGAAATTAATAAGAAAATATTAATGCCCTCAAAGGAAACACGCCAAGAAAAATTTGGTCGTACTTTAAGTTTTATTAGTATTTCAGCAATTGTTGTTTTAGTTGCGTTAATTCTATACTTTATCATTTCAAAGGGTGTTTCAACATTTACTCAAAATCACGTTAACTTATGGGATTTTATTAGTAAACAAGATTGGTCACCTTCAACCATCGGTAAAGATGGTAAACCAGAAGTCGGGGCACTACCAATGATTGTGACATCATTTAGTGTTACTTTCTTATCCGCATTAATCGCAACACCATTTGCGATTGCGGTGGGAATTTACATGACTATCATCGGTCCTAAGAAGAGCCGTGGTTTCTTACAAACAGTTGTTGAACTACTAGTAGGGATTCCCTCAGTAGTTTACGGATTCATTGGTTTAACAATTATCGTACCAATCGTAAGAACATTATTCGGTGGAACTGGTTTTGGGATTCTATCAGCAACCATGGTGTTATTTGTAATGGTTCTACCAACAATCACATCACTTACTGTTGATAGTTTAAATGCTGTTCCAAAACATTTATCAGAAGCTTCATTAGCACTAGGGGCAACGCGTTGGCAAACTATTTACAAAGTAGTTTTAAGATCAGCTACTCCTGGAATTTTAACCGCGGTTATCTTTGGGATGGCCAGAGCATTCGGTGAAGCACTAGCGGTTCAAATGGTAATTGGTAACGCCATCTTAATGCCTAAGAACCTAATTACTCCAGCTTCAACATTAACTAGTCAACTTACTACAGGAATCGGAAACACAGTTATGGGAACTTTAGGAAATAATGCGCTATGGTCATTAGCACTAGTTCTACTATTAATGTCTCTATTCTTTAACATCTTAGTTAAGTTGATTGGAAAGAAGGGTAAGTTGAAATGATTAATCCAAAATTAGCCAATAAAATTGCTACCGGAGTTATCTACGGATTAGTTCTTGTGGTAATTGCGATTTTAGCAGCCTTGATTGGATACATCTTAGTAACTGGTGTTCCACATATTTCATGGCATTTTCTAACAACACAATCTCAATCATTCTTAGCAGGTGGTGGGATTCGTGATCAACTATTTAATTCTATTTACTTATTAGTACTAACATTGATTATTTCATTCCCAATAGCATTAGGCGCAGGGATTTACCTAGCTGAATATGCACCTAAAAATTGGATTACTGAAATCATCAAAACTACAATTGAAGTTTTAAGTTCACTTCCTTCAGTGGTAGTTGGACTATTCTGTTACCTAGTATTCGTTGTTCAAATGAAGATTGGTTTCTCAATTCTATCTGGAGCAATCGCATTAACATTCTTCAACTTGCCATTGCTAACTAGAAACATCGAAACTTCAGTGGAATCAATTTCTGATTTACAAAGAGAAGCCGGTTTATCATTAGGATTATCCCAATGGAAAACCATTATTGGAATTATCCTACCAGCAGCGGTTCCTGGAATTATTACTGGGATTATCTTAAGTGCTGGACGTGTCTTCGGTGAAGCTGCCGCATTGATTTACACTGCCGGACAAAGTGCTCCATTCGTTGATTACAGTAACTGGAACATCTTCTCAGACACCAGTTTCTTAAATCCACTAAGACCTGCTGAAACACTAGCAGTACACATTTGGAAGGTTAACTCAGAAGGAATTACACCAGATGCTAACGCGATTTCAAGTGGTTCATCAGCCGTGTTAATCATTGTAATCTTACTATTCAACGTATTAGCACATTGGATTGGAAATCGCTTATACAAGAAAATGACTTCTAGCAAGTAGGAAGGGATCAATTATGAAAAAATATAATTTAGATCAACAATATGTGCGTGATTTTGCGGTTGAAAACGCGATTGAAGCAAAACACGTTAACGTTTCATACGGCCAACATCAATCTATCTTTGATGTATCAATGTCATTTCCTAGATTTAAAGTAACTGCGATGATTGGTGCTTCTGGTTCAGGAAAATCAACATTCTTACGTTCAATAAACCGTATGAATGATAATGTGGCGACAGTTGACGGTAAAATTATGTACCGTGATGTCAATATTAACGATGACAAGATCAACGTTTATGAATTAAGAAAACACATCGGAATGGTATTCCAACGTCCGAACCCATTCGCCAAATCAATTCGTGATAACATCACATTCGCATTGAAAAAGCATGGAATTAAGGACAAAAAAGAACTAGATGAACGTGTTGAAACTAGTTTAAGAGAAGCCGCATTATGGGATGAAGTTAAAGACAAATTAGACGAAAGCGCACTTTCACTATCAGGTGGACAAGCCCAACGTTTATGTATCGCTAGGGCGATTGCGATGAAACCAGATGTATTGCTATTGGATGAACCAGCCAGTGCGTTGGATCCAATCTCAACATCTAAGATTGAAGACACATTAAATCGTTTGAAAGAAAAATACACTATCATCATCGTTACTCATAACATGCAACAAGCATCTCGTATGAGTGACTACACTGCATTTTTCCACCAAGGACATTTAATCGAATTTAATAAGACTTCACACATTTTTACAAGACCAAAAATGCAAGCAACAGAAGACTATATTTCAGGAAACTTCGGGTAGGTGAATTAGATGACTTCCATTTTAAAAACAGAAAATGTTCATTTGTACTATGGTGATAAAGAAGCATTGCATGGCTTCGATATGGAATTTGAAGAAAATCAAATCACTGCATTAATCGGACCATCTGGATGTGGAAAATCAACATACTTAAGATGTTTAAACCGCATGAATGACTTAAGAAACAATACAACAGTAACTGGTAGCTTTAGATTGGGTGACCAAGACATTTACGCACCAACTACTGACATGACTGAATTAAGAAAAGAAATCGGAATGGTGTTCCAAC
>NZ_JAMBKT010000001.1:119138-263737 GCF_025290035.1 Apilactobacillus sp. | reverse complement strand
AGGACGAGAAAAGATTAAGGATTACGATATTCTTAGTTTATTAAAATACTAATTAATAAGGGGGACTTCCCCTTGATATGGAGAGTTGGCAGAGCGGTAATGCATCGGACTCGAAATCCGACGACCCGGTAATACCGGCGGGCAGGTTCGACTCCTGTACTCTCCTTAAACTGAATTTCAAGAAAAAAACGTAGTTACAAATTAAACGTTCAAATAAGAACATAATTTGATAACTGCGTTTTTATATTAATTTAAGGTTCGAAATGCATTATTAACTTGTAACTATTTCATAATGATTACAAATGGTAAAAGCAATAGATTTTCTTTAATTTAATGCTATACTATCAATATAATAATCGCGAAGAAAAGAGTGGTGATTATGAGAAATAAACGATTTATAATCGTTGGAATGATATTGTTTTTAATCTTGATGTTTATTCAATTAGGAAGCCTAACTAAAAAAACTCTTGCTGATACCAGCAACGAGTCTAAGAGAATTGGTTTATCATTGGATTGTTCAAGAACATATTATTCTACTTCTACAATCAAAAAATATATAGATTTATTAAAGAAAGATCATGGTACATATCTTCAACTACACTTAAACGATAATGAAAGATATGGTGTTGAAAGTTCAACGTTAGGCCAAACAACAAAGAATGCAACACTTAAAAATGGTGTTTACTACAATAACAAAACACACCTAGCATTTTTAAGTAAAAATCAATTATTAGATGTAATTCAATACGGTTACACTCATGGAATTGAAGTAATTCCTGAAATCGACTTACCAGGTCACGCTAAATCTATTTTTAAACTTCTTTCATACACTTCTGAAGGAAAGAAATTAGTGAAAGAATTAGAAAATAAAGATGGCTACAATGAAATGTACTACAACAAACAAGCAACAATCGATTTTTCTAAGAGGTTATTAAGTGAATACGTAGGGATGCTTCCTAGCGGATACCACATTATTGTCGGTGCAGATGAAATAACTATTAGCGATAAAAGCGATCAAGAAGCTGTTGTGAAGTATATTAATGCAATTGATGATTATGTAAATGCCAATCATTTAAAACTTGAAATGTGGAATGATAGTTTTCACAAGGCTGTTTTGAACAAGTATCACAAAGATATTTTAATTAATTACTGGAGTTTAACCGGTGAAGTTAGTTCAAGCAAAGATAGAAAAGATAATATCAGAATGAGAGCAACGCTCCCAGAATTAAATAAAGCCGGTTTTAAGACGATTAATTACAATAGTTATTATTTATACATGATTACTGACCCAACATCATTTACCAGTGAATCTAAGAAGATTTGGACTTCTGAGTTCAAAAAATGGAAAATGAATATGTGGAACGATGAATCAACAAAGGATATTACAAAGAGTGCTAACAATATTGGTGCTGCTATCTCTATCTGGGGTGAATATCCTAACCAATATACTGGTGATCAAACATACAATAAGACTTATTATTATGTCGATACGTTTTTAAAAGCCCAAGATAAATTTACTAAGTAAGTTCCTTATATCGATAAAATATGGTATATTTTAAATAACATCTATTTTATGGAGAGTTAATAATGCTTAAATTAAAGATTAATGCAAAACAAGGTAATCAACAAATTAAATTATCTGATGGAACATATGGTCAACTAACGGGGGTTAGAATTCCTACTGGTGGTTTTGGACAAGAAGTTATCCAATGGACATTCTTATCAGTTGATCAAATCCACGAAGGGTTTGTTTATGCTGGCCCATTCTATGATGGACTAGTAATTAACTCCTTGAATGCAAAGGATCAATATGAAGTAAAAATGGTTAATAAGTAAAGCGTACTTTTGAAGTGCGCTTTTTTTACTATAATCTTTGAGCAGTGAAAAGTTTCATAGTACAATTATAATAATATATATTTTGAAAGAGTGGATTATGATTATGAATGTTGGAATTGATAAGATGAGCTTTTATTCATCAGACATGTATCTTGATATGGTGGATTTAGCACATGCTAGAAATGAAGACCCTAATAAATTTTTAATTGGAATTGGTCAAAAGAAAATGGCGGTTATTCCTAAAACACAAGATGTAGTTACCATGGCTGCAAATGCTTGTTTGAAAATAATTGATGATAATGATCGAGAAAAAATCGATTTAATTATTTTCGGGACTGAAACTGGAATTGATAATTCAAAATCTGCAGCAATTTATTTGCAAAATATGTTGGGGTTAAGCAGAAGTGGTAGAGCGTTTGAAATTAAGCAAGCTTGTTATGGGGCTACTGCAGGATTACAAATGGCCAAAGAATATGTAGAAAATAATCCTGAGAAAAAAGCACTAGTTATCGGTGCAGATATTGCAAGATACGGCATTAATACTCCAGGTGAAGTAACCCAAGGTGGTGGTGCAATTGCGATGGTTATATCTGCTAATCCTTCAATTGCTGAATTTGAAGGATCAAGTACATTTTATTCTGATGATGTAATGGATTTTTGGAGACCATTATATAGAACTGAAGCAGTTGTGGATGGTCATTATTCAAATGATGTTTATGTGGACTTCTTTAAAAAGACATGGGATGAATACAAGCAAATCACTGGCAAAACTATAGAAGATTTTGCTGCAATGACTTTCCATTTACCATATGTAAAAATGGGGATTAAAGCATTAAGAGCGATTATTGATGAAGCTAGTGAAGAACATCAAGATAAACTAAAAACAGAATTTGGTTTTGGAAAAGTATATAATGAAAACATCGGGAACCTTTATACTGGTTCATTGTATTTAAACTTCTTGTCATTAATAAATAATTCTGATCAGTTAAATGTTGGAGATAGAATTGGATTATTCAGTTACGGTTCTGGAGCTCAAGGTGAATTCTTTGCGATGAAATTATGTAAAGAATTTAAAAACAATGAATTGATAAGTCAAATTGATTCTGATATCGCAAACAGAAAACAAGTATCCGTTTCTGAATATGAAAGTATCTTTAATGATTGGGTACCAATTAAGGACCAAGAACTTAGTTTTGATACAAGCAATGATGATGCAACATTTACACTTAAGGGTGTTAAGAACCATCAAAGAATTTATGATAGAAAGTAGGAATAAACATGAGATTATATTTGGCAGGTCCATTTTTTGATGACGAACAGATTGAAAGAATCGAAAGAGTTGAAAAAGCACTAGATGCAAACAAAACAGTAACAGATTACTTTAGTCCAAGAAATTCAAATGTGAATGATGGTGCCGAAATTGGTAGTAGTCAATGGTCTAAAGATGTATTTCAACTAGATGTCGATGAAATAAAAAAAGCTGATGCCGTCATCGCAATTATCGACTTTGTAGACGATAATGTTGATAGCGGTACAGCTTTTGAAATTGGATATGCTTATGCAATTGGTAAACCGGTTGTTTTATTCCACGAAAAGGATGCAATTGTTAATTTAATGCTTTCAAATGGTTCTAAGTCATACTTAACAAAGGTTAGTGATGTTGAATCCTTTGACTTTGAAAAGATGCCAGAATATCACTATGAAGGCGAAGTATTTTAAAATACACTATCTCTGAATAAACCAACGACCTTACCAATGATATAAACTTGATCTAAAATGATAGGATCTAAATTATCATTTTCTGGTTGAAGACGATAGTGATCTGATTCTTTAAAGAATCTTTTACAAGTTGCTTCATTTTCTGATGTCATGGCGATAACAATGTCACCGTTGTTAGCAGTTGATTGTTTTCTAACGATGACCTTATCACCATTTAAAATTCCAATGTTTATCATACTTTCACCTTGAATGGTAAGCATGAAGATTTCATCAGAATTGTCGTATTGTTCAGGCATAGAGAAAAATTCGGAAGTATCTTCCACGGCTAAAATTGGTTCCCCGGCAGCAACAGTTCCTAAAACTGGGATTTGTCCAGGATGAGTATTTACTCCCAATTTTTTTAGTCCGTCTTCAGTAATTTCTAGTGCTCTAGGTTTAGCAGGATTTTTAACAATAAATCCTTTCTTTTCCAGACGGCTTAAATGTCCATGCACAGTAGAAGTTGAAGAAAGATCAACGGCTTCTCCAATTTCTCTAACGGTTGGAGGATAACCTTGACTATTGATTCTTTTCCAGATAAATTCTAAAATAGCTAATTGTTTAGAAGATTTTTCTTCTTTTGAAAAAGTCAAATCGATACCCCGTTTCTTATATGTATTTTCAATGTTTTAAATATAGCATATTAAACAAATAAAAACAAATGTTCGTAAAGGAGAGGATAAAATGTCAGAAGCAGAAGATCCAATTTTAAAGAAACTTATTCCTAGAATTAACGAATTAGCTCATAAAGCTAAAAATGAAGGATTAAGTAAAGAAGAAGAGGCCGAAAGAGCCGATCTTAGAAAACAATATCTAAAAAGATTTAAAGAAAACATGAGAAGCCAAATTGAAATGGTTCAAATCTTTAATAAAGAGGGTAAAGAAGTTACCCCAGAAAAAGTTAAAGAAGTTCAAAGAAAGAAAGGGCTTCGTGACGACTAAAAAACTTTTGAATTTAATTATTAATTTGTGTAAAATTAATAATAGAAATAAATGGAGGGAGGAAGAATTATGTCACCATTCTTTTGGATTATTCTAATTATTTTAGCTTTAATCGTAGGTCTATTTGGTGGATTCTTCATGGCACGTAAGTACATGGAAAAATATCTTAAAGATAATCCCCCAATTAACAAGGATCAATTAAGAGCAATGATGTTGCAAATGGGTCAAAAGCCATCAGCTAAGAAATTAAATCAAATGATGAATAGTATGAAGGCTAACGCCAAGTAATAAAAAAAGACATAATCAAATGATTATGTCTTTTTTATTACTTTTTAGAAGGGTCAACGTATTTGAATTCGGGATCAATTTCTTGATCTAACTTATCAAAGGCTTGTTGCATTTGATCTTCAATTGCTTTTTGACCTTCTTCATTTAGCTTAATACCTTTATCTAGATAGATTGGATCACCAAAATTAATGATAGCTCTCTTTCTAGAAAATAGACTCTTAAATGTAAGTGGACCTTGATATACGGCTGGCAACAATGGCTTCTTAGATAATTTAGCGATTAATGTTGCGCCACCTTTTAAGTCTTGTGAATGTCTTGTTCCAGAAGGGAAGATAATTAGAGACTTATTTGAATTTTGTAGAATTTTAACTGGTTCTTTAATTACAGATGGTCCTGGGTTTTCACGATCAACACTTAAAACGTTTGCGTGTACTAATACAAATTTAAGAATTGGATTTTTAAATAATTCCTTTTTAGCCATAAAGGCAAATTCTTTTGGACTAGCAGCTAATGCAAAATACAACGGATCAAACCAGGTACGATGAGGTGCAACTAGTATGTAGTTTCCCTCAGGGATACGTTGTTTGTTTTTGAATGTTGGTGTTCCATTTATTGGGTATAAAATTATTCTAGATAAAATCTTTAAGAAAGAATACATTATTTAACTCCTCTCGTACTTTATTATTTAATAGTATTCTATTATTATAAGTGTATGCAAGGAAAAAATGGGGGATGAATATAAATGAACAACCTTTTGAAAGAAAATGAAAGAATTGATCAGTTATACAGTAATGACATTAAAGTCATTCAAAACCCCGAAGTGTTCTCATTTTCACTTGATGCGGTATTATTATCTGATTTTGCTAAACTACCTAAAAAGGATTCTTCCGTTACTGTTGATTTATGTAGCGGAAACGGTGCAGTTGGATTATTTATGTCACATAAGACCCGTGGAAAGATTTGGGAAATTGAACTGCAACCAAGATTGGCTGACATGGCAAAGAGAAGTGTTGAGCTTAATAATCTAGAGAGTAAAATAGAAGTTATTAATGATGATTTAGATAATTCTACGGATTATCTAGCAAAGGATTCAGTTGATGTGATTACATGTAATCCACCATATTTTCCTAATTTAGATAATAGCAAGAAAAATCCTAATAAATATTTAGCAATCGCAAGACACGAAATTACTACCAATTTAGACAAAATTAACACTGTGTGTTCTGATTTATTGAAAACAAACGGAAAAGTATTTTTCGTATATAGGCCAGACAGGTTATTAGAGTTACTAGATTCAATGAAGTCGCATGACATAATGCCAAAAGTAATTCAATTTATTCATCCTAGAAAGCAAAAAGATGCTAACATGGTTTTGATTGAAGGAATAAAATCTGGTAAAAATGGTGGCACCAAAATTCTTCCACCAATAACTGTTTATCAAGATGAGTCTAACGAGTATACAGAATATGTTAGGAATGTTTTATATGGAAAATAGATATTTTATGTATGTTCTCAAGTGTGGAGACAATTCTTTGTATGGTGGATATACTAATGATTTAAAGCATCGTCTTGAGCAACATCAATCAGGTAAAGGTGCTAAGTATACTAAAAATCACTTGCCTGTTGAGATGATTTATCATGAAGAATTTGATAATAAACATGATGCGTTAAGTGCTGAATATCACTTTAAGCATCAAAGTAGAAAAAAGAAGATAGACTATTTAAAAAGTCATGGTGTCGATATTAATAAAGAACACCTGTTATAGTTTTTATGACTAAGTAAATATAAATAGGAGGTTTCATAATGAAAATAATTGCATATGGTATTAGAAACGACGAGTTACCTTTTCTAAAGGAATGGGAAAACAACAATCCAGATGTTGAAGTTAAAGTTGAAACTGAATTGCTTGATTCAACTACAGTTTTAAAAGCTGAAGGTTTTGATGGGGTTGTCGCATATCAACAAAAACCATACACAAAGGAAATTCTAGATAAACTGGGTGAATTTAATATCCACTATTTATCTCTTAGAAATGTTGGAACTGATAACATTGATGTTGAGGCAGTATCAAAAAATGACATTACAGTCACTAATGTTCCTGCTTATTCACCAAATGCTATTGCGGAGTTAGCAATTACACAAATTATGAGATTACTTCGAAACACCAAAAGATTTGAAAGCAAACAAAGATCTGGTGATTTAAGATGGGCTCCTGAAATTGGGGAAGAACTTCATACAAAGACTGTTGGGATTTTTGGAACAGGTAGAATTGGTAGAGTTCTTTTAGATATTTGTAGAGGGTTTGGTGCCAAGGTAATTGCTTATGACCCATTTAGAAATCCAGAACTAGAAAAGCAAGGAGTTTATGTTGATACTCCAGATGATCTGTTTAAGAAATCTGATATCATTTCTCTTCATGTTCCGGCCGTTAAAGAAAACGAACACATGGTAAATGAAAAAACTTTATCGGAAATGAAAGATGGTTCATACATTATTAACGCGGCAAGAGGGACTTTGATTGATACAGATGCATTAATCAAAGCTCTAGATTCAGGTAAAATTGCAGGGGTAGCATTAGACACATACGAAGGTGAAGTGGGAGTGTTTAATGAAGACTTTAAAGATTTTTCAGCTGTTCCTGACGAAAGATTAAAGAATCTGATGGGAAGAGACAATGTTTTAGTTAGTCCACATATTGCATTTTATACAAAGACAGCTGTTCAAAATATGGTTGAATTTGCTATGGATGCAAATAGAGATTTAATTAAAACTGGAAATTCTGACAAAGTAGTCAAATTTTAGCTTGATTATTTACCGGTGCTGATATACAATAATATTCGGTGTTTATCACCAATTCACACTCAATATGACTGCTTAGTAAGTGCCATTATTATGGTTTCTAAGTGGGATGATTATTGGGGAGGAAAAAAACTTTTTTTGGAGGGCTATTATAATGGCTGTTATTTCTATGAAACAATTACTAGAAGCTGGTGTTCATTTCGGACACCAAACTCGTCGTTGGAACCCTAAGATGAAGAAATTTATCTTTACCCAACGTAACGGAATTTACATTATCGACTTACAAAAGACTGTTAAGATGATCGATAATGCTTACAACTTCATGAAGGATGAAGCTGCTAAAGGTGCTACTGTTCTTTTTGTTGGTACTAAGAAGCAAGCTCAAGATTCAATCCAAGAAGAAGCTGTTCGTTCAGGTCAATACTACGTTAACCACCGTTGGTTAGGTGGAACTTTAACTAACTGGGACACTATCCAAAGTCGTATTAAGTACCTAAAGGATCTTAAGAAGATGGCTGAAGATGGTACTTTCGAACGTCTACCTAAGAAAGAAGTTGCTCTTCTAAAGAAGAAGACTGACAAGCTTGAAAAATTCCTTGGTGGTATCGAAGATATGCCTAAGGTTCCAGATGTTATGTTTATCGTTGACCCTCGTAAAGAACAAATCGCTGTTCATGAAGCTCACAAATTAAACATTCCTATCGTTGCTATGGTTGATACTAACTCAGATCCTGATGATGTTGATGTTATCATTCCATCAAACGATGATGCTATCCGTGCCGTTCGTCTAATTACTGCAAAAATGGCTGACGCTATTATTGAAGGTAACCAAGGTGAAGAAAATGTTAGCGAAAGCACATTTGAAGACACTAAAGATGAAAACGAAAGTGAAGACAAGTAATATTTTAAATATTAATATTGTTTAAACACTTAGGCTGACTCATGTTTGGACCGATAAGGCCTGGGAATGAGTCGGCCTTTTTTAATGATATAAATTAAGGAGGCCATAACAATGGCAAAGATTACTGCTGCTCAAGTAAAAGAACTACGTGAAAAAACAAGTGTAGGTATGATGGATGCTAAGAAAGCTTTAGTTGCTTCTGATGGTGACGAAAAGAAAGCTATCGAATACTTACGTGAAAAGGGTATTGCTAAAGCTGAAAAGAAGAGTGACCGTGTTGCTGCTGCCGGTTTAACTCGTGTTGTTACACACGGAAACGATGCTGCTATCGTTGAAGTTAATGCTGAAACTGATTTCGTTTCAGGTAACGATGACTTTAAGAATCTTATTGATTTAATCTCAGCTAAAATTGTTGAAGCAAAACCTGCTGATGTAGAAGCTGCTTTAGCTCTTGATGTTGATGGTGAAACAATCAACGATAAGATTATTAACACTACTCAAATTACTGGTGAAAAGATCACTCTTCGTCGTTTTGTTGTTCTAAGCAAAGCTGATGACGAAAGCTTTGGTCACTACCTACACAACCAAGGTCTAATTGGTGCACTTGTTCAAATCCAAGGTGTAGATGAAACTGTTGCTAAGCATGTTGCTATGCACATTGCTGCTACAAAACCAGAATACCTAGACAGAAACGAAGTTCCTCAAGACAGACTAGAAGCTGAAAGAGAAAACTTGAAGAAGGAAGCTCTACAAGAAGGCAAGCCTGAAAATATCGTTGAAAAAATGGTTGAAGGTCGTCTAAACAAGTTCCTTTCAGAAATCAGTTTAGCTGATCAAGAATTCGTTATGGACTCAGACAAGACTGTTGGCGAATTTGTTAAAGAAAACGGTGGTTCACTAAAAGCTTTCGTACGTTACGAAGTTGGTGAAGGTATCGAAAAACAAGAAACAAACTTTGTTGACGAAGTTAATAGTCAAATTAAATAATAAATATGAAGAAGGACACTATTTTGTGTCCTTTTTTTATGTGTTTTTATCCAAATATTTATTGCAATAATCTGTTTTTAGGGTGCATATTATGCTAAAATTAAGTTAATGAACTTGTAATGGAGGAAATTCGATGTCTGATTTAAAATATAAACGTATCGTCCTAAAGCTTAGTGGTGAAGCCCTAGCTGGTGACGAAGGGTTCGGAATCAACCCACCTGTGATAAAGAAAATCGCTCAAGAAATAAAAAATGTTTATGAATTAGGAATTCAAATCGCTATCGTTGTCGGTGGTGGTAACATGTGGCGTGGAGTTGCTGGTTCAAAAATGGGCATGGAACGAACTCAAGCAGATTACATTGGAATGCTAGCCACAGTTATGAATGGATTAGCATTGCAAGAAAACCTTGAATCATTGGGGGTTCCAACAAGAGTACAAACTTCAATCGAAATGAGACAAATTGCTGAACCATACATTAGAAGAAAAGCAGTAAGACACTTAGAAAAGAATAGAGTTGTTATTTTCTCTGGTGGAACTGGTAACCCATTCTTCTCAACAGATACAACTGCTGCATTAAGAGCTGCTGAAGTTCATGCTGACGCAATCTTGATGGCTAAGAATGGTGTAGATGGAATCTACTCAGCTGATCCTAATCAAGATCCAGATGCTGTTAAATTTGATGAATTAACTCAAATGGATATTATTAATAAGAATCTTAAAGTTATGGATACAACAGCTAGTTCATTATCTATGGATAATGATATTCCACTTGTTGTCTTTAACTTAAATGAATCCGGCAACATTGAAAAAGTTGTTAAGGGTGAAAAAATCGGTACTACAGTTAAGGGGAAATAAACATGGCTACTCAAAACGAAATTCTTGATAATGCAAAAGAAAAAATGCAAAAATCAATTGCATCTTTAAAACACGAATTATCTTCAATTAGAGCCGGTAGAGCAAATGCCAGTCTATTGAATGGTGTTAATGTTGAATACTATGGAGCACCAACTCCATTAAACCAAATCGCTTCAATCACAGTTCCTGAAGCAAGAGTTATTATGGTTAGTCCTTATGATAAATCTGCTTTAGATGATATCGAAAAGGGAATTCTAGAAGCTGATATTGGTATTAACCCAGCTAATGATGGAGACAACATTCGTTTGATTGTTCCACAATTAACTGAAGAAAGAAGAAAAGAAGTTTCAAAGAAGGTTAAAGCCGTCGGAGAACAAGGTAAAGTTGCTATTAGAAATGTGCGAAGAGAAGCAATGGATGCCGTTAAAAAAGGTAATAAGAATGATGAGTTCACGGACGATGAAGCTCATGATTTAGAAGAAAAAGTACAAAAGCTTACTAATGATCAAATTAAAGACTTAGAAGCTGTTGTTGATAACAAAGAAAAAGAAGTTATGAACGGTTAAGAGATAGGACAGGGGGAATCACCGTGGAAGAAATGGAAGTCACACCAGGTACCGAACAATTTACAAAAATGGTATTTAAATTAAATGGAGATTTAGACGATTCAACTATTAAATCTTTGGAATATAATGGCAATACAGTTGAAGAAATTCAAGACGGAATTTTTGTTATGCCAGTTTATGTTGAAGAACAATTCAACATTTTCTTAGTTGTTTCTAAATTAATTGAAGATGACTGGATCGTCGCATTTACACAGGCTACCATTGAGAACGGTTCTGAAATAACAGATTTAAGTGATCCTATTCCAACCGGAGAAGGACTAAATATGTTAGGTGACCAAAACGCGGATGAAGCCAACCAACTATTAAAGTATTTTGAAACTTTAGTTGAAGCTAAACGTGGAGAATGGAGATTAATCCAATAAAATAACTTAACTAATTTGGGATGAGGATTTATTCTCATCCTTTATTTGTATGAATTAGGTGAAAATGATGTTTAATTTTAAAAAGAAAAGCAAGGTTATCGAATTTGATTATGAAAACATTCCTAATCACATTGCGATAATCATGGATGGTAATGGTAGATGGGCTCAAGAAAGACACCTACCTAGAATTGCTGGACATAAGCAAGGAATGAACGTAGTAAAAAAAATCACACAATCAGCTAGTGCTTTAGGCGTTAAGGTATTAACTTTATATGCTTTCTCTACTGAAAATTGGAAAAGACCAGAAAAAGAAGTTAACTATTTGATGGATCTTCCAGAAAGATTTTTTAGTACTTTTGTTCCTGATTTGGTAAAGAATAATGTAAAAGTTAACGTTATGGGATACGTTGATCAATTGCCTAAACAAACACAAACTGCTATAAAAAATGCCATTGAGGATACAAAGGACTGTACAGGAATGGTTTTAAACTTTGCTTTGAATTACGGTAGTCAAGATGAAATCGTAACCGCTGTTAAATCCATTGCAGAAAAAGTTTCTAATAACGAAATATCAATTGATAGCATCAATAAAGAAACTGTTTCAGATAATCTAATGACTGCTGATTTAGGCGAATATGCCAATCCTGACTTACTTATTCGTACCAGTGGAGAAGAAAGATTATCTAACTTTTTATTATGGCAATTAGCATATAGTGAATTCGTTTTTGACGATACTAAGTGGCCCGATTATACTGAAGATAATTTGAAAAATTGTATTTTAACTTTCCAATCTAGACATCGTCGTTTTGGTGGTTTAACAAATAAATAATTTAGGAGATAAATATGAAAACAAGAGTAATAACAGCAATCATCGCTTTAGCTTTCTTTGTGCCAATTGTATTGATTGGTGGAATTCTAATCGAAGTTGGCGCAATTGCATTGGGAATTGTAGCAATGTCAGAAGTTTTAATTATGAAGAAGAAACTATTAGTTTCTCCAGAAGCATTACTATCATTTTTAGGGGTTAGTATTCTAATAGCTCCTTCAAATTGGTTTAGTGCATTACCACATTTTTTAAGTGTTAATTTTATTTTTTACATTATCGTTATGTTATTAATGTTAAGAAACGTTATTACAAAAAATATTTTTTCATTTGATGATGCTGGAGTATTAACTATTGCAATGTTATACATTGGAATGGGATTCCATTACTTTATTGAAGCAAGAGGTGCAGGGATTGCTGTTTTATTCTATGCTTTATTTATTGTTTGGATTACCGATTCTGGAGCATACGTATTTGGTAGAAAATTAGGTAAAAACAAATTAGCTCCACATGTAAGTCCCAACAAAACTTGGGAAGGATCTATTTGTGGATCTGTACTAGCGATTATCGTTGCTACTGTTTGGATGCAATCATTTGAAATTGGTAACGTATCAATGTTGGTAGCAATAATTATCACTGCCGTGTTATCAATTGCAGGACAATTTGGTGATTTAGTAGAATCAGCATTGAAGAGATATTATCAAGTTAAGGATTCTGGTAAAATCTTGCCAGGTCATGGTGGAATCTTAGATAGATTTGATAGTTTGCTATTTGTACTACCACTTCTTCATTTGTTCGGCATTATCTAGCCTAAAGGAGTTTTAAAATGATTACGACAATACTCGCATTCATCGTTGTCTTTGGAATATTAGTTTTTGTTCATGAGTTTGGTCACTTTATTGCAGCCAAAAAATCAGGAATAATGGTAAGAGAATTTTCCATTGGAATGGGTCCTAAAATTTTCTTTTATCGTCATAACCATACAACATATACCATCAGAATTTTACCATTAGGTGGATACGTTAGAATGGCTGGATTAGCTGATAATGAAACGCAACAACTGGAACCTGGAACACCAGTTACTCTTGAATTTAATGATAAAGATGAAGTTACATTAATTAACACTAGCCAAAAGAAAAGAAATATTAACGGACTACCATTAGAAGTTTCAGACATTGATCTTCAAAAGGGTTTATGGATTGAAGGGTATCAAGACAATAATGAAGATGTAAAACGCTTTAATGTTAATCATGATGCACTAATGATTGAATCTGATGGGACAACAGTTCAAATTGCTCCTGAAGACGTTCAATTTCAAAATGCACCTGTATTAAAAAAGATGATTACTAATTTTGCAGGTATTTTTAATAATGTTTTACTTGCGATTGTAGCATTTTCATTGCTATCTTTCCTACAAGGTGGGGTTGTTAGCACACAAAATAAAGTAAACACAGCTTCTGGACACTCTGTAGCTAGAGATGCTGGAATCAAAAACGGTGATAAGATTATCAAGGTCGATAATGTTAAAACTGATAACTGGAACGAATTAAGTTCAGCTATTCAAAGCAAGCCAAATACTAACGTTGTTTTAACAGTTGAAAGAAATAATCAAACCCATATCATTAAACTAAAAACAGATTCACAAGAATCAAATGGGAAGAAATATGGTTTAATCGGGATTGAAAACACACTAGATACATCGTTTGGAGCTAAGTTATTATCTGGCTTTACTAGAACTTGGTATATGACGAAGTCACTATATTCTCAATTGGCTTATATGGTTAGCGGTCACTTTAGTTTAAATGATTTAGGTGGACCAGTTGCAATTTATGCTAATACATCTAAGGCAACTAAACTTGGGATGGCAGGGGTTGTATACTTCATTGCTTTCTTATCTATTAATTTAGCAATTATGAATTTAATACCAATTCCGGTCTTAGATGGTGGTAAAATATTAATGAACATAATTGAAGCAATTAGAAGAAAACCAACTTCTGAAAAAGTAGAAACAGTTGTTACTCTAATAGGGTTTGCAATCATTGTTGTATTAATGCTATTAGTGACAATTAATGATATCCAAAGATATTTTCTACACTAATAATGTATAAGGAGATTTTTTATGAAACAATCAAAAATGTTAATCCCAACGCTTAAAGAAGCACCTAAGGGTGCAGAAGCTATTAGTCATCAACTAATGCTTAGAGCGGGATATATCAAGCAAGTATCAGCGGGGATGTATGCATATTTACCACTTGCATACAAAGTTATTTCAAAGATTGAAAACATCATTAGAAAAGAAATGGATGCAATTGACGCAAATGAAACACTTATGCCAGCTGTATTACCTGCAAACTTATGGGAAAAATCTGGTCGATTAGCAACATATGGACCAACATTATTTCAATTAAAAAATCGTCATGACACAGACTTTATTTTAGGTCCAACTCATGAAGAAACTTATACTGAAATTATTCGTGACTCAATTAAGTCATACAAAAAGTTACCTTTGGTACTTTACCAAATTCAACCAAAATATCGTGATGAAGAAAGACCTCGTAATGGATTATTACGTGGCCGTGAATTTATTATGGAAGATGGATATTCATTCTCAATTAACGATGAAGATTTAGACCGTATCTACAATCAAATGGAAGATGCATATCGTAAAATCTTTGATCAAGTAGGTCTTGATTATCGTACTATTATTGGTGATGGTGGAGCTATGGGTGGATCAGATTCAATTGAATTCTCTGCTCCTGCAGCTGTTGGTGAAGATACAATTGTATATTCAGATGATAGTGAATACGCTGCTAACTTAGAAATGGCTAAGAGTATGTACGTACCTGATCAATCAACTGAAACTCAAAAAGATCTTGAAAAGATTAGTACTCCAAATGTTAAGTCAATTGAAGATGATGTTGAATTACTAGATACAATAGCAAGTAATGTAATCAAGAGTGTGTTATTTATTGCTGATGAAAAACCTGTTTTAGTATTAGTTCGTGGAGACCATGAAGTTAACGATGTTAAGGTTAAATCAGAATTAGGTGCTTCATTCTTTGATTTAGCAAATGATGATCAAATTAAGGAATTTACTAACACATCTCGTGGATATGTTGGACCTTTCAATTTAGATGAATCAGTTACTATTTTGGCTGACAACTATGTACAAGATATGGTTAATGCATACGCTGGTGCTAACGAAGATGGCTACCATTTTGCTAATGTAAATCCTAAGAGAGATATTGAAAATGCTAAATATGGTGATTTTAGAGAAGTTCAAGAAGGTGAAATTTCACCAGACGGTTCAGGCGTTCTTAAGTTCACTAAGGGAATCGAAATTGCTCATATTTTCAAGTTAGGAACAAGATACTCAAAAGATTTAGAAGCAAATGTTCTTGACGAAAATGGACGTCAAACACCTGTAGTTATGGGATGTTATGGAATTGGTATTAGTAGATTACTAACAGCAATTGCTGAACAACAAGCGGATGAAAATGGACTAAGCTGGCCTAAGTCAATTTCTCCTTTTGATATTCACTTAATTCCTGTAAATACAAAAGACGAAACACAAGTTAGTGTTGCTGACGAATTAGAAACAGCTCTTAAAGATGCTGGATTTGATGTGTTAACTGATGATAGAAAAGAAAGAGCAGGAGTTAAATTTGCTGATTCTGATCTAATCGGTTTACCAATCAGAGTTACTGTCGGTAAAAAAGCTAGCGAAGGTATCGTAGAAATCAAGATTAGAAAAACAGGTGAAACTGTAGAAGTAAAACAAGAAGAAGTTGTTAATACAGTTGAAATCCTACTAAAAGATTTGAAATAGAAAAGAGGTCAGTGTCCAGTACTGACCTTTTTTAGCTGATTAAGATTGGAGGGATGACGTTGGCTAATAACGAAGAATTGTTTAAAAAGTTACTAAATCAACTTCAACTGGGTGATAAGGTTGATTCTGAAGACTTTAAAGATGGACAAATTGAATCGATTGATATTCATAAAAAATCTAAAGTATGGCAATTTAATTTAATGTTACCTAAGATTCTAAATTACGATGTTTTTATCGATTTTTATAATCGTATGCAAGCAACATTTGATGAGATTGCTGAAACTAAGATTAGTTTAAAGGTAAATGATAATAGTTTTGACAATAAGACCCTAGGTCAATATTGGGAATGGGTTGTAAAGCATGCGGATTTATCAGATTCAATTAGAAATGAACTATTGAGAAATAGCGAACCTAATTTGAATGGAAATAAGGTAGAACTAGCTGCAGATAATGAAATTGTCAAAAACTTGATTGTTGACCAAGCTTTAGGAGCAATTGAAGCAAACTACCAAAACTTAGGTTTTCCCGAATTTCATATTAATGTCTTTATTGATGAAACAGCTTCTCAAGAAAGAATCAAACAATTTAAAATCGAACGTGAGAAAAAAGATGCTGAATTAGCACAACGTGCTATGAAGGCTATTCAAGAATCTTCTAGCAAACGTGAGAAGAAAGCTGCTAACGCTGTTCCTAAGGGAAAAGTTCAAATCGGTAAGAAAATTAAAGAAGATTTAGATGTAACTAAAATGATCGATATAGTGCAAGAAGAAAAAATGGTCATTGTTAACGGTCATATCTTCAAAAAGGAAATCCGCTCACTTCGTTCTGGAAGACAATTAATGATGTTAGAAATCACCGATTATTCATCATCAATTGAAGTTAAAAAGTTCTCCAATAATGAAACTGATGAAGCCAATTTTGCTGCATTACAAGAAGGAGATTGGATAAAAGTTCGTGGTGGAATTCAAGAAGATAATTATAGTCATGAACTAACCTTGAATGCATACGACATTAATCCACTTCATCATGAAGACAGAATGGATACATCTGAAGATAAGCGTGTTGAATTACATTTGCATACCAAAATGAGTCAAATGGATGCAACTAACAGTATTGAAGAATATGTAAGTAGAGCAAGCAAGTGGGGTCATCCTGCGTTAGCAATTACCGATCATACGGCTGCACAAGGTTTCCCATTTGCATATACAGCAGCGCAAAAAAATGACATTAAGATGTTGTATGGTGTTGAAGCAAACATTGTTGACGATGGGGTGCCAATTACTTTTAATGAAGATGATAGGGAATTAGCGGATGCTACATATGTTGTTTTTGATATTGAAACAACTGGATTATCAGCAATTTACGATAAAGTCATCGAAGTTTCAGCCGTTAGAATGCAACATAATAACGTATTAGATCAATTTGAAGAATTCATTGATCCTGGTTTTCATTTATCTGACTTCACTACAGAATTAACTTCTATTACTGATGATATGGTTAAAGGTTCTAAATCAGAAGAAGAAGTATTTAAGTTATTTAGAGAATTTTGTGGTGATTCAATTATCGTTGGACATAACGTTACTTTTGATGTCGGCTTTATGAATGTTGGATATCAAAGATACGGAATGGAAGAAATCCAAAATCCGATTATTGATACTTTGCCATTAGCAAGATTTTTGTATCCAAACTACAAGAGCTATCGTTTAAATACTTTAGCTAAGAAGTTTGACGTAGCATTGGAACACCATCACCGTGCGGTATATGATGCTGAAACTACTGGACATTTAAACTATATTTTCATCAAAGACGCAGAAGAAAATTATGGCATTACCAGAGTTTCACAATTAAATGAACATATGTCTGATAATGATTCCTATAAGCATGCCAGACCTTTCCATGCTATTCTAATGGCGCAAACGCAATCTGGATTGAAGAATTTATATAAGTTAATTTCAATTTCTAATGTTGAATACTTCTATCGTGTTCCACGAATCCCACGAAGTGTCTTAGAAAAATACAGAGAAGGTATTTTAATCGGTTCCGCTTGTGCTAATGGTGAAGTGTTCACTGCAATGCTGCAAAAAGGGAAAGAAGAAGCTAAGAAAAAAGCTAAGTTTTATGATTACTTGGAAGTTCAACCTAGTGCGGCATATAAGCCAATGATTGATTCTGAACTTATTCATAGCAAACAGCATCTAAGAGAATTGATGCAAAATATGATCGATATGGGACATGAAATGGATATACCAGTTGTCGCAACTGGGGATGTTCATTATCTAGATCCTGAAGATTTTATTTACAGAAAAATATTAATTCATTCTCAAGGTGGAGCAAACCCATTAAACAGAAATGAGTTACCTAAGGTACCGTTTTTAACCACAAACGAAATGTTAGATGACTTCAGTTACTTAGGTGATGATTTAAGTAAGGAGATCGTTGTAGATAATACACAAAAAATTGCCAATATGGTTGATGATGGAATTCATCCAGTGTTGGATAAACTATATCCACCTCACATGAAGGGTGCGGATGATGAAATTCGTAACTCGACAATGGATAAAGCACATGAACTATACGGAGATGATTTACCTGATTTCCTTCAAGCAAGATTAGACAGGGAATTAGATAGTATCATTGGTAACGGTTATGCAGTTATTTATCTGATTGCCAAAAGATTGGTAGATAAGAGTAATAAAGATGGATATTTAGTTGGATCTCGTGGTTCGGTTGGATCTAGTTTGGTTGCCACAATGTCTGGTATTACTGAAGTTAATCCACTGCCACCACATTATCGTTGTCCTAACTGTAAGTACTCACATTTCTTTATGAAAGGTGAATATGGTTCAGGATATGATTTACCACGCAAGGAATGTCCTGAATGTGGCACATTGATGATTGGTGATGGTCATAATATTCCGTTCGAAACTTTCTTAGGTTTTAGTGGAAATAAGGTTCCTGATATTGATTTAAACTTCTCTGGTGATTATCAACCAATTGCACATAACTACTTAAAAGTCTTGTTCGGTGAAAATAACGTATATCGTGCTGGAACCATTGGTACGGTTGCAGATAAGACGGCTTATGGTTATGTTAAAGCGTATGAAAGAGATACTCAGCAAACCATCAGATCCGCTGAAATTGATAGATTGGCCCAGGGTGATACTGGTGTTAAGAGAACAACGGGACAACATCCAGCTGGGATTATTATCGTTCCAGATGACATGGATATTTTTGACTTTACACCAATTCAATATCCTGCTGATGATCAAAATTCAGCCTGGGAAACAACCCACTTTGATTTCCATTCAATTCACGATAATATTTTGAAAATGGATGTTTTAGGGCATGATGATCCAACCATGATTAGAATGCTACAAGATTTATCAGGTATTGATCCACAATCAATACCAATGGATGATCCGGGTGTAATGGGGCTATTCTCAGGAACTGAAACAATTGGTGTAACTGAAGAACAAATTCAATCAAAAACAGGTACGCTAGGTGTTCCTGAATTTGGAACTAAGTTTGTTAGAGGGATGCTTGAACAAACTAAGCCACAGAACTATTCTCAATTACTACAAATTTCAGGATTGTCCCATGGTACCGACGTGTGGTTAGGAAATGCGGATGAGTTGATTAAAGAAGGTAAAGCAACCATCGCCAACGTTATTGGATGTCGTGATAATATCATGACCGATTTAATTAATTGGGGATTAGACTCAGAAACATCATTCCAAATTATGGAATTTGTCCGTAAGGGTAAAGGTATCAAAGACGAATGGCAAGAAAAAATGCATGAGGTTAATATTCCACAATGGTATATTGATTCATGTTTAAAGATTAAGTACATGTTCCCTAGAGCCCATGCTGCTGCGTACGTATTAATGGCGTTACGAGTTGCATATTTTAAGGTGTACTTCCCATTAGTATATTACTGTGCATATTTCTCAGTTAGAGCTGATGATTTTGATCTAGTTTCAATGTGTCGAGGTAAAGACGCTGTGAAAACTAGAATGAAAGAAATTAACGATTTAGGTAATGATGCTTCTGCAAAAGATAAGAATTTATTAACTGTTTTGGAATTAGCTAATGAAATGTTAGAAAGAGGTTTTGATTTCGAAATGGTTGATTTGAATAAATCTGATGCTGAACAATGGTTAATTGAAGACAATAAATTGATTGCTCCATTTAACGCTATTCCAGGTCTTGGATTAAACGTCGCTAAGCAAATTGTTGCTGCTAGAGCTGATAAAGAGTTTATTTCAAAGGAAGATTTGGCCAAGCGTGGAAAAGTATCTAAGAAGTTAATTGAGTTCATGACTGAAAATCATGTAATTGATAATTTACCTGATGAAAATCAATTGAGCCTATTCGATATGATGTAGTATGTATTGATTAAAATAACTATCCATGGTAAAATAACGATAGTTTATATCTGAGAAGAAAGGAGTGAGCAGAAATGCTCGCTCTTTTTATTGGATTTTTTAGGAGGCGTATCATTGAGCGAAGTTACACAAACAGTAAAAGAATTAGTAACACCAATTCTAGATAGTCATGGTTTTTATTTATATGACATCGAATTCGTACATGAAGGTAAGAGTTGGTATTTAAGAGTTTATGTTGATAAAGATGGTGGTATTAACATTGAAGACTGTGCCTTGGTATCAGATGAATTAAGTGAAAAACTAGATACCATTGAACCGGATCCAATTCCACAAGCATACTTTTTAGAAGTATCATCACCTGGAGCTGAAAGACCTCTTAAGAAACCTCAAGATTATGAAAACGCAGTTGGTGAATACATTCATGTATCACTTTATGCACCTATCAATGGTGAAAAAGTATACGAAGGTACATTGAAAGAGTTAAGTGATGAAGAACTTATTTTGACTGTTAATTTAAAGGGTCGAATTAAAGATTTAAATATACCAAGAAAATCTATTGCCAAAGCAAGACTAGCAATTAAATTTTAGCTAAGGGAGATATTAAAATGAGTAAAGAACTTTTAGGCGCATTAGATGCCCTAGAAAATGATAAGGGAATTTCTAAGGGAACTGTTATTGATGCCCTAGAAGCTGCATTAATGTCAGCTTACAAACGAAACTACAACCAAGCACAAAACGTGGAAGTAGTTTTTGATGAAAAGAAGGGTAACATTCACGTATATGCTGTAAAGACAGTCGTTGAAGAAGTAGTTGACCCACGTCTAGAATGCAGCATTGCAGATGCACTACAATTAAACCGTGGTTATGAATTAGGCGATGAAATCAAGTTTGAAGTTACACCTAAGAATTTTGGTAGAATTGCTGCTCAAACTGCTAAGCAAGTTATTATGCAAAGAGTTCGTGAAGCAGAAAGAACTATTGTTTATAACAAATACAGTAAGTACCAAGATGAATTAATCACTGGTGAAATTGAACGCCAAGATGATCGATTTGTATATGTTGACTTAGGCAAGGTTGAAGCTGTAATGCCAAAGAATGATCAAATGCCAAACGAACAATACAGACCACAAGATAGAATTAAGGTCTATGTTAACCGTGTTGAAGATGCTACCAAAGGGCCACAAATCTTTGTTAGTAGAACAGCACCTGGTTTACTAAAACGATTATTTGAAGAAGAAGTTCCTGAAATTTATGATGGCACTGTTGAAATTGTTTCAATTGCCAGAGAAGCTGGAGATCGTGCTAAAGTAGCTGTTAGATCAAACAGTGAAGATATCGATCCAGTTGGAACTACTGTTGGTCCAAGAGGTCAACGTGTACAAACAATCGTTAATGAACTTGGCGGAGAAAACATGGACATCGTTCAATGGACAGAAGATCCTGCCGAATTCATTGCTAACTCATTAAATCCATCTGAAGTAGTTGACGTTATTTTTGATGAAGAAAATGAAAGAGCATGTACAGTAATTGTTCCAGATTATCAATTATCATTAGCCATTGGTAAACGTGGTCAAAACGCTAGATTAGCTGCTAAGTTAACTGGATACAAGATTGATATTAAATCAGAATCTGAAGCAGATGGTGTAGAAGAATATGCTACAGATGATGATGAAGGAATTGATAACGACTAATTATCAGCTTAAGGAGTGATGGTTCAATGAGAACAAGAAAAATTCCAATGAGAAAAGATGTTGTCACCGGTGAAATGGCTCCCAAAAAAGATTTAGTTAGAATCGTTAAAGATAAAGAAGATAACGTTTCTATTGATGAAACTGGTAAAAAATCAGGTAGAGGAGCATATGTATCAATTGATGTAAAAGTAGCTGAAAAGGCTAAGGCTTCTAAGAAACTAAACGAAGTTTTCTCAGTTAATCTAAGCGATGACTTTTACGATGAATTAATTGCATACGTTGATCATAAACAAGCCAGAAAAGAACTTTTTGAAAATGACAAATAAAGAGCAAATTTTAAACTTTATTGGTATCGCAAAACGTGCTGGTAAGATTACCACTGGTGAAGACATATTGCTTAACGCAATAAAAAAGAATAAAATTAAATTTCTGATTATCGCTACTGACTCTGGAAAAGCCAGCTTGAAGAAATTTACAGATAAGGCTAATTCATATAACATTCCAACCAATCAAATGTTTACTAAGGTAGACATAAGCGATGCAATTGGAATTCCTCGAACCATAATCGGAATTGCGGATAATGGATTTGCCAAACGTTTGAAGGAAATGACAAATAATTGTAAAGGAACGTGATGGTATGGGTAAGAAAAGAATTTACGAATTATCTAAAGAGATAAATGTAGCTAGTAAGACAATAATTGATGAAGCAAAAAAGAAGGGATATGATGTTAAAAATCATATGTCCGGATTAACAGCGGATGAAGAAAAAGCTATTCGTGATCATTTTGCTTCAAAAAATAAGCCGGCTAAGAGTGACAAAGCCACAAACACTAAACATGCTAACAATAATTCTAAGAAACCTGCCGAAAAGCCACGTAAGACTTTAAATCAAAATAATAATGATAAGGCAAGACAATCTATGAACAATAACAATACAAATAGTACAAGAAACACTAGTAACACAAACAACACAAACAATAATTCATCTTCCGACTTTAAAAAAGGTAAGAAGAATAAGAAGAAGTTTAATAAGAAGAACAACCGTGGAAACAACAAGTTTGCAGGGATGTACACTAAGAACCAACGTATTAGACAAAACAACAAGAATAAGAAAGCTCCAGAAAGAAAAGAACGTCCATTACCAGAAACTTTAGTTTACAGTGTTGGTATGAATGCTCAAGAAATTGGAAAGCTTATTCATAGAGAACCTGCTGAAATTGTTAAGAAATTATTCCTATTAGGAATTATGGTTAACCAAAATGTATCTCTAGATAAGGATACAATTGAACTATTAGCTGAAGACTACGGTATGAAAGCTGAAGAAAAAGTTGAAGTTAACGTTTCTGATATCGATAAAATTTTTGATGAAGAAGCAGAAAATACTGATTACTTAGAAGATCGTGCACCAGTAGTTACTATCATGGGTCACGTTGACCATGGTAAGACTACGTTGCTTGATTACTTGAGAAACTCACACATCACAGCTGGTGAAGCTGGTGGAATTACACAAGCTATTGGTGCCTACCAATTAAAGAGAAATGGTAAAACTATTACATTCTTAGATACACCAGGACATGCTGCATTTACTGCAATGCGTGCTCGTGGTGCTGATATCACTGATATTACCATTTTAGTTGTTGCTGCTGATGATGGTGTTATGCCACAAACAATCGAAGCTATCGATCATGCTAAGGCTGCCAAGACACCAATTATTGTTGCAATTAACAAGATTGATAAACCGGGTGCTAACCCTAACCATGTTATTGAACAATTAGCTAGTTATGAACTTATCCCAGAAGACTGGGGTGGTGACACTATCTTCGTTCAACTATCTGCTAAGATGGGAACTAACGTGGACGAATTACTAGATATGATTCTTCTAGAATCAGACGTTATGGAACTAAAGGCTAACCCTAAGCAACATGCTGCAGGTTCTGTAATTGAAGCTAGACTTGACCGTGGTCGTGGACCAGTTGCTACTTTATTAGTTCAACAAGGAACAATGCACGTTGGTGATCCAATTGTTGTTGGTGACACTTTCGGTAGAGTTAGAACTATGACTAATGAATTAGGTGAAGACCTTGAAGTTGCAACTCCATCTACACCAATTGAAATTACTGGTTTAAATGATGTTCCTGAAGCCGGAGACCGTTTTGTTGTCTTTGATGATGAAAAAACAGCTCGTGCTGCCGGTGAAGAAAGAGCTAAAGAAGCTCAAATGGAAGAACGTAAGAAGAACAATAGTGTTACTCTAGATAACTTATTCGAATCTCTAAAAGAAGGAGAAATGAAAGAAGTAGAAGTTATCATTAAAGCTGATGTTCAAGGTTCAGTTGAAGCTTTAGCATCAAGTTTACAAAAGATTGATGTTGAAGGCGTTAGAGTTAACATCGTTCACAGTTCTGTTGGTGCGATTAATGAAAGTGATATTGCGTTAGCTCAGGCAAGTAATGCGATTATCGTTGGATTTAACGTTCGTGCAACTCCACAAGCAAAGGCACAAGCTGAAACTGATAATGTTGATATTCGTTTACATCAAGTTATCTATGATGCAATTGACGAAGTTGAATCAGCAATGAAGGGTATGCTTGCTCCTAAGTTTGAAGAACACATTACTGGTGAAGTTGAAATTAGACAACTATACAAAGCTTCTAAAGTTGGTACTATTGCCGGTGGAATGGTTACCAGTGGTGTAATCAAACGTGATAGTAAGATTAGATTGATTCGTGATAACGTTGTTATCTACAACGGTGAACTTAATAGTTTGAAGCGTTTCAAGGATGATGCTAAAGAAGTTAAACAAGGTTTCGAATGTGGATTTACAATTGAAAACTACAATGATCTTAAAGAAGGAGACGTTGTAGAAGCATACGAAATGAAGGAAGTTCCTGCTAAGTAAAGGAGTGAATGAATATGGCTCAATACAGAGTTGGAAGACTTGAACAAGAAATTCAAAAAGAAGTAAATGATATTTTACTAAAACGAGTTAGAGATCCACGTGTTCAAGGGGTAACTATTACTGGGGTAGATGTTACTGGTGATTTACAACAAGCAACCATCTATTACAGCACATTATCAGATAATGGTGATGAAGAAGAAGTTACTCAAAAAGGACTAGATAAAGCTACATCTTTAATTAGAGGTGAACTTGGTTCTCGCTTGAGTATTTATCGTACTCCTGAATTAGTTTTCAAATTAGATAGCTCCATTCAATATGGAAGTAAGATTGATCAATTAATCAATCAACTAAAGAAACAATAAAAATAATAAAAAGGCCTGCAATTGTTTGCAGGCTTTTTTTGATGGAAAAATAAAGTGTTCAATTATGCTATAATTTACGTTAAATAGTAATCAAGGAGCGAATAATTATGGATGGAATTATCCCATTATATAAAGAAAAAGGAATGACTAGTTTTGCATGTGTTAGTCAATTACGTGGCATTCTTAAAATGAAAAGAATTGGTCATAGTGGGACCTTAGATCCTAATGTTGAAGGAGTCTTACCCATTTGTTTGGGAAAAGCAACTAAATTAGTTGATTACTTAATGAATTCTGGAAAAATATATCAAGGCAGTATTACTTTAGGATTTGATACCACTACAGAAGACTTAGATGGCGAAGTGGTTAGCACTAAAGATGTTGAAAAACCGTTATCCAATGATCAGATTGATGAATTGTTGAAAAGTTTCGTATCAGAAGACTTAATACAAATTCCGCCAATGTATTCAGCCGTTAAAGTGAACGGGAAAAGACTTTATGAATACGCAAGAAATGGTGAAACGGTTGAACGACCAGAGAGACATGTTCAAATTCACTACTTTAAACAAACTAAAGCAAGCGTATATGACGAAGAAAAAAAGCAACAAACTATTTTCTTTGAAGTTGGCTGTGGAAAAGGAACATATGTAAGAACATTAGCCGTTGATTTTGGTAAGAAAATAAACATGCCTGCCGTAATGTCTAGTTTAACTAGAATTAAAAGCGGTGGCTTCAATATCGATGAGACTTTCAAACTGGACGATATTAGAGCTGCCGTAGAAAATGATAAAATTGATGAAATTGTGAAATCAATTGATTCTGCTTTATCTGATTTTAAACATTTGGAATTAAATGATACACAATGGGAAACCGTTAAAAATGGGGGCTTTTTATCACTGAATGTTATTGATACAAAAGATGATAAATGTGTGTTAACTTATAAACATGCCGTTAAGGCTATTTATTATTATGACGAAAACAAACAGGTATATAAGCCTGAAAAAATGTTTAGTAATCAATAAGTTTAGAAGGTTTAAAATATGAAAATTATCAATATACATCACCCGATAAAAGCATCATTTGAACAAAAAGAAAAAATCATACTAGCAATGGGATACTTTGATGGTATTCATAAGGGACACCAAAAGGTAATAAATCAAGCTAAAACAATTGCTGATGAAAAGGGGATGCCCTTAGGGGTTCTGACATATGACCATAAACCAGCAGTTGTATATGATCAATTATCACCACATGATAAAAGAGACATCATTCTACAAAAAAATAAATTTAAAGAGTTAGAAAAGTTAGGCGTTGATATTGTTTTTGAAGTGAACTATAGTTTTAACTTTCAAAACCAATCACCACAAGAATTCGTTGATAATTATCTAATTAGATTTAACGTTGACACAGTTGTTGCAGGAACAGACCATACATATGGTGCTAAAGACGCAACAATGGACCTATTACCTAAGTACTCATCTGGAAGATTCGATGTCGTATCAGTTGACCTAGCAGATTACCATCTGGCTAAAATTAGTTCCACTAGAATCAGAAGAAATTTAGATCAAGGACACATTGATACTGTTAATATGCTACTGGGAAGACCTTTTAGAACCAACGGAACCGTTGTCCATGGATTCGCCAGGGGGAGAGAATTAGGTTATCCAACAGCTAACATCGACCATGATGAATTACAATGGTTGCCCATAATTGGTGTTTATATTGTTGATGTTTGGATTGGTGATGAAAAACATCACGGAATGGCATCAATTGGAAGAAATGTTACTTTTGGAGACAAAAATCCAATTACAGTTGAAATAAACATTTTAGACTTTAATGACAACATTTATGGTGAAGTCTTAGAGATTGATTGGTTACATCGTCTTCGTGGCGAAGTTAAATTTGAAGGTGTTGAAAAGCTGATAGAACAGCTTAAATCCGACGAACAAATGACGAGAGAATATTTTAAAAAGTAGTGGCCGTTTTTCTTGACCAATTTTGATGTATCTGATATATTATAAATTGTGGTTAGCACTTAAAGTATTTGACTGCTAAAGGTGCTAATCGATAAGGAGTGATCTGGTATGCTAACTGAAAGAGAAAAAATGATTTTAAAAGTAATCGTTAATGATTACACTAAGTCAGGAGTTCCAGTAGGTTCGAAGGCATTATCCAGTCAACTACCAATTCATGTTAGTTCTGCGACCGTCAGAAATGAAATGGCTTTTTTAGAAGAGATTGGATTAATTACTAAAAACCATTCATCATCTGGTAGAATTCCATCAATTGAAGGTTATCGCTATTATGTTGATAATCTTTTGAATCCTAATCCCATTGATAATAACGATATGATGCTAATTCAAAATTCGTTATCAGGAAGCTTTAGGCAAATTGATGAAATCGTTAAGCAATCTGCTGACATACTATCAAACTTAACGAATTATACGGCGTTAACCTTGAAGCCGGAACAAGAAACAGTTCCTATTTTGGGCAGTTTTAGACTTGTTCCACTAGGGAATCATCAAGTAATGGCAATTTTGATTACTAGTAATGAGGAAGTCGTTAATCAAGTTTTCCATATTTCTGGAGATATTAGCGGAGATAGATTGGAAGCAATTGTGAGAATGATTAATGATAAATTAGCTGGAAACCCACTTGATGAAGTGGTTATCAAACTAAAAGAGGAAATCGTTCCAGAAATCCTTAAGTATGTTAGTGATCCAGATAATTTAGTTAAAACACTAGACGATGTTTTAGCTGAAGCTTCTACTAACCAATTTTACATTGGCGGAGAACTGAACTTATTGAGTTTTACTGATAATAATGACGTCAGTTATTTGAAGCCAATTTATTCTTTACTTAATGATAAAGATGATGCATCCAAGTTCATTAAGAGCTCTGACAATTCTGTATCAGTTAAAATTGGTCCGGAATTGAGTAATGAGTTGTTGAAGGATTACAGTATCATCACTGGTTCTTATGATGTAGGACCATATGGTAAAGGTGTTATAGCTGTTTTAGGTCCTACCAGGATGCCATATTCAAGAGTGATTGGTATTGTGGATGGATTTAGAAATGAGTTATCAAAAAAACTGAGAAATTATTATGATAAATATAATCAGTAAAAGGAGGCATTCACTTGGCAAGTAAGAAGGATGATGAAAAAGACCTAAAAGAAGCTACTGATAAAAAAGAAAAAGTAGCTAATGATAAGGGCACTAAGAAAGAAAAAGCGAAAAAGGACGCTAAAAATCCTTTAGAAGAAAAAGTTAAAGAACTTCAAGCACAAGTTGATGATTTCTCTGACAAGTACCTTCGCGCTGAAGCAGAAATGCAAAATATGCAAACACGCTTTAAAAGGGAAAGAGCAGATATTTATAAATATGATGGTCAAAAATTAGCCACTAGTGTTTTACCAGTAATGGATAATTTAGATCGAGCTCTTCAAGTTGAAGTTTCAGATGAAAACGGAAAACAATTAAAGCAAGGTGTTGAACTTGTTTTAAAACATTTTAATAAGGCTTTATCCGAAAACGGAATTGAAGAAATTGATGTTTTAAATAAGAAGTTTGATCCAAATGAATGTCAAGCTGTACAAACTGTTCCAGCAGATGATGAACATCCTGCTGACACAGTTGTTGAAATTTTACAAAAAGGCTACAAATTAGCTGATAGAGTTATCAGACCATGTATGGTTGTTGTAGCACAATAATAAATTTGATAATAAGGGGATAATAAATTATGGCAAGTAATAAAATTATCGGTATCGATTTAGGTACCACTAACTCAGCTGTTGCTGTACTAGAAGGTAAAGAACCAAAAATCATTACTAATCCTGAAGGTGCAAGAACTACACCATCTGTAGTTGCATTTAAAGATGGCGAACCACAAGTTGGTGAAGTAGCTAAGCGCCAAATGATCACTAATCCAAACACAATCGCTTCAATTAAGAGTCACATGGGTGAAGAAGGTTACACTGTTGATGTTGATGGTAAGAAATATACACCACAACAAATTTCAGCTATGATCCTACAATACATCAAGGGATTTGCTGAAGATTATCTTGGAGATACAGTTAGTGAAGCAGTTATTACTGTTCCTGCATACTTCAATGATTCACAAAGACAAGCTACTAAAGATGCTGGTAAGATTGCCGGTCTTGATGTAAAACGTATCATTAACGAACCAACTGCTGCTGCATTAGCATATGGTCTAGACAAACAAGACAAAGACGAAAAGGTTTTAGTATATGACCTTGGTGGTGGTACTTTTGATGTTTCTGTTCTTGAATTAGGTGATGGTGTATTCCAAGTACTTTCAACTAATGGTGATACTCACCTTGGTGGTGATGATTTCGATAAGAGAATCATGGACTACTTAGTTGAACAATTTAAGAACGAAAACGGAATTGACTTATCACAAGACAAGATGGCTTTACAACGTCTAAAGGACGCTGCTGAAAAAGCTAAGAAAGACCTATCAGGTGTTTCAGAAACTGAAATCAGTCTTCCATTTATCGCTTCTGGTGACAATGGTCCACTTCACTTAGAAACAAGCCTATCACGTGCTAAGTTTAATGAATTAACTTCTGACTTAGTTGATAAGACTAAAGTTGCTTTTGACAATGCCCTAAAAGATGCCGGATTAAGCACTTCAGACATTGATGAAGTTATCCTAAATGGTGGTTCAACTCGTATTCCAGCTGTTCAAGAAGCTGTTAAGAACTGGACTGGAAAAGAACCAAACCACTCAATCAATCCTGATGAAGCCGTTGCACTTGGTGCTGCCGTTCAAGGTGGTGTGCTAACTGGTGATGTTAAGGATGTTGTTCTATTGGATGTTACTCCACTATCATTAGGTATTGAAACTATGGGTGGTGTATTCACTAAGTTAATCGATAGAAATACAACTATTCCAACTTCAAAATCACAAGTATTCTCAACTGCTGCTGATAACCAACCAGCTGTTGACATCCATGTTCTTCAAGGTGAACGTCCAATGGCTGCTGATAACAAGACATTAGGTCAATTCCAATTGACTGATATTCCTGCAGCACCTCGTGGAATTCCTCAAATCGAAGTTAAGTTTGATATTGATAAGAATGGTATCGTAAATGTTTCTGCTAAGGATAAAGGTACTGGTAAGGAACAAAAGATTACCATCAAAGATTCAAACGGTCTTTCAGATGATGAAATCCAACGTATGATGGATGAAGCAAAGAAGAATGAAGAAGAAGACAAGAAACGTAAAGAAGAAGTAGATCTAAAGAACGAAGTAGATCAATTAATCTTCCAAACTGATAAGACTCTAAAGGATGTTGAAGGTAAGGTTTCTGAAGATGAAATCAAGAAGGCTAAAGAAGCTGAAGATGCATTGAAGAAAGCTAAAGACGACAACAACTTAGAAGAAATGAAGGCTAAGAAAGACGACTTGAGCCAACAAGTACAAGCACTTGCTGTTAAGTTATACCAACAAGAACAAGCTCAAGGCGGCGACCAAGCTGCATCAGCTGACTCATCAGATGCTAAGGGTAAAGACGACAACACAGTTGACGGCGATTTCCATGAAGTTAACGATGACGACAAAAAATAATAAATAATTATTCAATAAAAGGTCAAAGTCTGACTGATGGGCTTTGGCCTTTTATTGCAAAAATATTAATGGGGGATAACAATGGCTGATAAAGATTATTATTCAATATTAGGAATATCAAAAGATGCCAGTCAAGACGAAATCAAACGAGCATATCGTAAAATGTCTAAAAAGTATCATCCCGACATCAATAAAGAACCTGGTGCCGAAAAAAAATTTAAAGAAATAAACGAAGCATATGAAGTGCTAAGTGATGATCAAAAACGTCAAAACTACGACCAATTCGGTTCAGCAGAAGGTCCTGCTGGAGGATTTGGTGGCGGTGCTGGTGGTTTCGGTGGCGCCGGTGGATTCTCAGGATTTGGTGGCGGTGGATTCGATGATATCTTTAGTCAATTCTTCGGTGGTGGCGCCGGTGGAAGAGCACAAAGAGATCCTAATGCACCTGTAAAGGGAAGAGACTTACAATACCAAATGACGATTAATTTCGAAGATGCAGTATTTGGTAAGACTACTACTATCACATATGATAGAGAAGCTAAATGTGATAAGTGTGAAGGTTCTGGGGCTAAACCAGGAACCCATCCAGAAACTTGTCATGAATGTAACGGTAGTGGATATGTAACTGGTGTTCAAGATACTCCATTTGGAAGAATGCAAACTCAACATCCATGTCCTACTTGTGGCGGAACTGGTAAAGAAATTAAAGAAAAATGTGACAAGTGTCATGGTTCAGGTCACATGCACGAAAGCCACAAGGTAGAAGTTAAAATTCCTGCTGGTGTGGATGACGGACAACAAATGAGATTACAAGGACAAGGTGAAGCTGGTGAAAACGGTGGACCTTACGGTGATTTATTCATTGTCTTTAGGGTAAAAGAAAGTCGTGAATTCGAACGTCAAGGTGATGATTTATACTATGACCAAGACATTTCATTTACTCAAGCTACACTAGGAAGTACGATTAAGGTAAAAACAGTCTATGGCGATGTTGAAATGAAGGTTCCGGCTGGAACTCAATCTAATACAACATTTAGACTTAGAGGAAAAGGGATGCCTAGAATTAACAGTGGTTCAAAGGGAGATCAATTAGTTACTGTTAAGGTAGTTACACCTAAGAACCTTAATAAACAACAAAAGATAGCGCTTAAAGCATTTGCTGAAGCTTCTGGAGAAAAAGACTACAAAGATGGTGGTTTTTTCGAAAAAATGAAGGACGCTATGAACGGTAAGAAGTAAATAAAAAGAGTCGTTAAAGCGACTCTTTTTTTGTTTGCTATTAATATTATTTAGTTTGTACAAACCGTGTGCGGTTGTTATAATTATATTAATATATTACGTTGAAAGTAGGAATAAACATGGATTTAGAAAAAATGAAGGAACATCAAAAATACATTCGTAACTTTTCGATTGTTGCTCATATTGATCATGGTAAATCTACTTTAGCTGATCGAATTTTGGAAATGACAGATACTGTCGCTAAAAGAGACATGCAAAATCAATTGTTGGATGATATGGAACTTGAAAGAGAACGTGGAATCACAATCAAATTAAATGCAGTTGAACTAAAATATCATGCTAAAGACGGTCATGATTATGAATTTCACTTAATCGATACACCTGGACATGTCGATTTTTCATATGAAGTTTCAAGAAGTTTGGCAGCTTGTGAGGGTGCTGTATTAGTTGTTGATGCAGCCCAAGGTGTTGAAGCTCAAACCTTAGCTAATGTTTACTTAGCAATTGATGACGATTTGGAAATTGTTCCAGTAATTAATAAGATTGATCTACCTTCTGCTAGACCAGATATGGTTAAAAAAGAAGTAGAAGACATCATTGGAATTGATGCAGATAACGCTGTGCTAGCTAGTGCTAAAAAGGGAATTGGAATTGAAGATTTATTAGAAAGAATTGTCGAAGAAGTTCCAGCACCTACTGGTGATTTAGATGCGCCACTAAAGGCATTAGTATTTGACTCAGTCTATGATGACTATCGTGGAGTTGTTCTTAGTGTTCGCTTAGAAGATGGGGTCGTTAAGCCCGGCGATAAAATCAGATTAATGAACAGTGGAAGTGAATATGAAGTAACCGAAGTCGGTGTTAACTCTCCACATCCAGTTCAAAGAGAATATTTAATGGCAGGGGATGTTGGATACATTACCGCAAGTATCAAGGATATTAACCAAACTAGGGTTGGGGATACTGTAACTAATGCTAATAATCCTGCAGAAGAAGCTTTGCCTGGTTATCGTGAAATGGAACCAATGGTCTATTCTGGATTGTATCCTACTGATAACGCCAAATTCACAGATTTAAGAGAATCTCTAGAAAAACTAAAGCTTAATGATGCAGCGTTAGAATTTGAACCAGAATCTTCACAAGCGCTAGGATTTGGATTTAGATGTGGATTCTTAGGAATGTTGCACATGGATGTTGTTCAAGAAAGATTAGAAAGAGAATTTAATCTAGATCTTATTACAACAGCTCCATCAGTTACTTACCATGTGTTCACAACAGATGGTAATCGTAAAGATGTGGAAAACCCATCAGAAATGCCTGATGCATCCGAAATTAAGTCAGTTGAAGAACCATATGTTAATGCAACCGTAATGGTGCCAAATGACTATGTTGGAGCGGTAATGGAACTTTGCCAATCAAGACGTGGTCAGTTTGATACAATGGAATATATTGATGATTATAGAGTTAATATCATGTATTCAATTCCACTATCAGAAATCATTTTTGATTTCTTTGATAAGTTGAAATCAACTACCAGAGGGTATGCGTCACTTGATTATGAATTAGGTGACTACAAGCCATCTGATTTAGTTAAGATTGATATCTTGTTAAATGGTGAAAAGGTTGATGCATTGAGTTTTATTTCACATCGACAATTCTCAGCAAGTCGTGCCAGAATTATTGTTGAAAAGCTTAAAAAGATTATCCCTAGACAAAACTTTGAAATTCCAGTTCAAGCTGCTATTGGAGCTAAAGTTATTGCTAGAACTAATATTAAAGCTTATCGAAAAGATGTTACTGCGCACCTATATGGTGGGGATAGAACTAGAAGAATGAAACTACTTGAAAAGCAAAAGGCTGGTAAGAAGCGTATGAAGGCAGTTGGTAAAGTTGATATTCCACAAGCTGCATTTATGGCGGTTCTACAAACAGATGAAGAAGAAACTGATAAAAAGTAGTTGACATTTCTTATTAATCTAAGTATTATTTAATAAAAATATAGAGTCTTTAATTTAGTCCCGTGAGGCTGAAAAGATTGAACGAATTTAATTAAAATTTGTAAAGGTCTATTTATCTCGGGATAAATAGACCTTTTTTGCTAAATTAAAGCTCTTAAGTTTTTGGGAGGAAGAATTATGGATAAAAAGCAAGATGTTATTTTAGATGTTAATGACAAACCGGGATTCTGGCTATGGATTGGTTTATCATTACAACACATGTTCTCAATGTTTGGGAGTACAGTAATTGTGCCATTACTAGTTGGATTGAGTCCAAGTATTGCACTATTTACATCAGGTGTAGGAACATTAATTCATATCTTAGTGACACAAAAGAAAATTCCCGCATACATGGGATCTAGTTTTGCTTTCATTGTTCCAATGAAATATTTGATGCAAGTGACAGGTTATCCTGGAATCGCTCAAGGAGTGATCGCTGTTGGGGTTATTTACCTAATTGTCGCTCTATTGATCAGCATGATTGGTTCAGAATGGATTGATAAGTTATTGCCAGCCGTAGTGGTAGGACCAGTTGTTATTGTAATTGGTTTATCATTAGCAGGAAGTGCTGCCAACGATGCAATGTTAAATAATGGTAACTATGACTACAAATACGTTATCGTTTCGCTTGTAACATTATTATTAGCAATATTCTTTAATATGTATGTAAAAGGCTTCCTTGGCTTTATGCCAATCTTATTAGCAATCATCTGCGGTTATGTAATTTCAATCGCAATGGGACTAGTAAATCTATCTACTATTGCAAATGCACCATGGTTTGCAATGCCTAAATTTGAAATTCCATTTGTTTCATACAACGTTAAGTTTGAATGGGGAGCAATTATTGCAATCGCACCAATTGCCTTTGTGACAATTACTGAACATTTGGGTCACTTAATGGTCTTAGATGAATTAACTGGTAGAAATTATTTTAAAAACCCTGGTCTAAACAGAACTTTAACAGGGGACGGATTAGCATCAGTCTTCGCTGGATTATTTGGTGGACCAGCCGTTACAAGTTATGGTGAAAACATTGGAGTTATGGCGATTACAAAGATTCATAGTGTTTATGTTTTAATCGGAGCTGCAATCTTCGCCGTATTATTCTCATTTATTAATAAGTTAAACGTACTAATAATGCAAATGCCACTACCTGTAATTGGTGGTATTAGTTTCTTGCTATTCGGTACTATTGCTTCTAGTGGGATTAAGATCATGATTGAAAACCAAATTGATTTAGCTAAGAAGAGAAACTTAATGATCATATCAACTATCTTAGTAATCGGTGTTGGTGGATTCATGTTAAAAATCGGAACATTACCTTTAAACGGATTAGCTGTTTCAGTAATCTTAGGAGTAATATTGAATTTAGTATTACCTAAAAATGAATAAATATTAATAAAATACCAATTAAAAATGAAGTTATTAATGATATAATTTAGCTATATCATTCAAAGTAATCGCTATATTACTTTGCACCAATTGACCGAATTTTTAATCGGTATTTTTTTATTTTCAATATTTATAACAAACAAAAAGATAAGTGAGATGTAATAACAATGAGAGAACCATATTTATCTGTGATTGTAGCCTGTTATAACGTCGAAGATTATATCAGAAGATGTTTAGACTCAATTGCAAATACAACTTTTCCCAAGGATAACCTTGAAGTATTGATGATTGATGATGAGTCAACAGATAAAACAAAAGATATTATTGATGAATATGCTGAAAAATATGATTTCTTTAGAGCATTACATAAGACTAACGGTGGAATTAGTACCACTAGAAATTATGGGATGAAGCATGCTAGAGGGCAATATATCGCATTTGTTGATGGTGACGATATTGTCCCAGAAGATGCATATTCCAATTTAACTTATAAAGCACGTCAAAACGATTCTGATGTTGTTGTTGGATTCGTAGAACGTTTTGATAAATATCGTTTAACTAATTCATATCTGCACTCATTTGCTGTGCATGATGACTATAATTCTACTGATATTAGAAATAATCATGATTTGCTATATGATACTACTGTATGGAATAAGTTATACAAGCGTTCTTTTATAGTGGAAAATAATATTCAATTCATTGAAGGGATGATTTACGAAGATATTCCCTTCACTTTAGATGTGCACTTGAAATCAAAAAAGACATCCATTATTGAAGATGTTGTCTACAAATGGAGATGGCGAGAAAGTTCAGATTCAATTACTCAAACAAGAAGTGCGCTTTCTAACTTCCAAAACCGTTTGGATGCTTTAAATATTGCATATAAAATGTTATTGGATGCTGGTTTTACTAAGGACGATAGTATCATCAGCGATTTTATGTATAAGGTTTTATTCTTGGACATATACATTTTTATCCAAAACCTTGGTGATAATGAAGAAGACTATATATACAAAGTCCAAGAAATGGTTTATGTTTTCCTAAGAGATTGGGAATTATGGAATGCAGATATATTTAAGCAACTGCCAATTAAGCACCAAATAATGTATCATGCTCTTCAAATAAATGACATCTCTTTGATTAATTCATTTACTTACAATGAAGTGATAGGTGAATTTAAAGATAGTTTCCATGGTAAAAAGTACCAACTAAGATTGCCAGAAATTAGTGATGATAAAGAACTAATTAAAGAGCTAATTTTAGATAACAATAATTGTAAAATTGATCAAAAAATTCGTAAGGCTGAATATAGAGATATTAAGAAGGGTACTTTTGAAATCAGTGGTGCTTTTAAATTCAATCGAATTAAATTAATAAAAAAATGGTTCAAGAAATCCAATTCAAGTGAATCCATTACAGCCAAATTAATTAATATAAAAAATAATAAGTCCTTTAGCGTAAATATTATTAGAAAGCCAACAGTATTATTAAAACGTATTATGAAGCCTAAGGGTAAGTACAATAATGCTGGATACGAAGTTGTCTTTAGTATTCCAAAAGCAATTAAACATCTAGGTGTTGGGACATGGAAATTACAAATTAGTAATTCAATCAGCAATAAGTATTTTATTAACGATGTAGCAACTAATCCAACCGCTAAGTTAGCTGATAAGAAATTAATGCCGTTTGAAAGAGACGGGTTTAAGGTTATTACTAGATACAACAGTGTTGGAACATTAGTATTTGATGTTGATAGTATTGAAGCTAAAAAAGGCCATGATCCAATAATTAGTGTTCCAACCGTTAAGGATGAAGAACACGTTATTTTCAATATGGCTAATGCAACTGCCAGTGATTACAATATGGTTATGTCAGATGGACACAATCAAGTTATTGCGAAGCAAGATCATGAGGGTGGCTTTATTTTTGCATTGGGTGATTTCAATAAGCTATTTGTAAATAAAAAAGTCGGCTTATTTATTCGTGATACAGTTACTAACGCATTAGTCGGATATTCATTCTTCTCTGAAAAGATGCATAAACAAATTAATTTATCTAATGATTATTCATTATCAATGTATTATGGTGACCCCAATCATATGGAAATGACATATGAAAGAACTCCTTTTGTCATCAATAAAATGACGATTAATAATTCCAACGTCTTAAAGGTAGAAGCTAAGTTAAAAAACTATAGTGATTTAAAGAACGTTAATATTAATAATAGTCGTGTTGAAATGATTAGTAAGGATAAGCAAACCAGAGTTGTTCTTAATAAAGATAATAACGATTTGAAATTTAATGAAGGTATTTTATCTTTCAATTACGAGTTAACCAACGATCAAAAAACGCAGCTAAATCTTTTAAGCGGAGATTATCAATTTAAGGCGTACATCTATAATGAAAATCGAGTAGATATTTATCGAATTAAGTATGCGAAAAAAGCCAAGATTGGGTTAACTGATTTACCTTTCAAAGGCAAAACAGTTGTTAAATATGAAGTGAAAAAAGATGCTGATAAAAACATCTTATTATGTATTAACCAGCCATTCTTTAAACTAATTGATTCTAAAAAATCACTTAGATCACTATCATACTCATTGCTATATCCTTTAATGAGATTTCTACCGCTAAGAAAAATTATGATTTTCGATTCATATTGGTCTTCTAAATTCGATAGCAATGAAAGATTGATGTATGAATATGTAGTTAAAGAGCATCCTGAAATAAAAACTGTTTGGATTTTCAATAACGTTGAAACAAAAATCAGTGGGAATGCTGATAAAGTAAAGGTTAATAGCTTTAAATATTGGTATTACTTAGCGGTTGCTAAATATATTATTCAGAATACAAATATGCCAAATAGATATGCTAAGCGAAAGGGACAAATTGAAGTAGAAACTCTTCATGGAACATTTTTAAAGCACATGGGTTATGATGAACCACACTTTAAATTTGGAACAAAGAAGATTCAAAACCTTTTTGCTAGCCGTAATCGTCGTTGGGACTATTTAGTTGTTCCATCAGACTATATGGCAAGAACTGCAAGCAAGGCATTTAATTATAGTCAAAAGATTATTAAATCTGGTTTTCCTAGAAATGATGAATTGTATACCAACAACAATGTTGATTATTGTAATCAAATTAAGAATAAAATTGGTATTCCGTTAGATAAAAAAGTTATCTTATATGCTCCAACCTATAGAGCGGATGCTGGATTTGACTTTAAATTGGACCTAGATAAACTACAAGAAAAACTTTCTGATGATTATGTATTATTAGTTAGATTGCATTATTTTGTAGCACACTCAAATAGTTTTTATTCTAATCCTGGATTTGTCTATGATGTTAGTGACTATGACAACATTAATGACTTATATCTAATTGCTGATACGTTGGTAACCGATTATTCATCAGTTATGTTTGATTTTGCTCATTTAAAACGACCTATGATTTTTTATGCATATGATAAAGACTGGTATTTAGATGAAGAAAATCGTGGTGTTTATCTAGATTATGATAAACAAATGCCTGGTCCAATTGTTTATGATGAAAATAAATTAATTGATAGCTTAGCTAATTTAAATAGTGTTCATGACCAATATAAAGAACAATTAGATCAGTTCTATACAGAGTTCGCACAATATGGGGATGGAGGAACAGCAACAAAGCAAGTTGTTGAAACCGTCTTAAATACTAACGATACTGAATTAGATCAAGAGCCTGATGATAAGTTGATTACTAGAAAAATTGGTCATTTCTTTAATACTAATTATTTACAAGCGGAAATTTTAAATTGGTTATCCAAGAAATTATCAAAGAAGAACATTGTTATTTTTGAAAGTTTCTTTGGAACTCAATATTCAGATAACCCTAAAGCTATCTATGAATACATGAGGGATAATTATCCACAATATAAACTATATTGGAATGTTAATAATGAAGATAAGCAATACTTCATTGATAATAAAATTCCATATATTCTTCGCTTTGGGTTTAGTAGTATTTGGAAACAAGCTAGAGCTAAATATTGGGTAACCAATGTTAGAAGACCATTTAGATGGCAACCTAGTGAAGATACTATTGTTTTACAAACTTGGCATGGAACACCGTTAAAAACACTGGCAGCTGATGTTATGAAAGTAACAATGCCAGGAATGAATGCACAAAAGTATCATAAAGATGTTTTTAAAGATGATAACAGATGGTCAAGATTGATTGCTCCTAATATGTATTCAGTTAAGATTATGCAACGAGCATTTAGAATGAAAGCAAATCAAATGCAATTAGATGGATACCCAAGAAATGATGTATTAATTAATCATACAACTGATGATATTGAAAGAATTAAACAATCACTAAATATCAATAGCAATAAAAAGGTTGTATTGTACGCACCAACATGGCGCGATAATGAGTACGTTAAAAATGATGAGTTTACAGCTAAATTACATCTTGATTTAGATCAAATTAAGAATACTTTTGGTAGTGATGTTTTAGTTTTAGTTAGAACACATTACTTAATTTCAAACAATCTAGACTTATCAAGTTATACTGATATCGCTTTGGATGTAAGTCAATACCCAGATATTGCAGATTTATATTTAATTAGTGACGTTTTAATTACTGATTATTCTTCTGTAATGTTCGATTATGCAACATTGAAACGACCAATGATTTTCTTCACGTATGATTTAGATGCATATGCGAATGAAATTCGTGGATTCTATTTTGACTTCGTTAAAGAAGCTCCTGGACCAATGGTTAAAACAACTCAAGATGTTGTATCCAATCTAAAAGAGATTTTAGATGATTGGCAACCAAACGAAAAGTACATGGCATTCTTTGATAAATATGCATCATGGATGGATGGAAATGCATCTAAACGAGCAGTAGAAAAGATGTTAAGCAAGCATAGTTTGGAACCAGTTGAGAATGATAATCTTTCAGATTACAATTTAGAAAAGACAATGATTGTAAAAGATGGTTCAGCATTATGGGAGCCTGAAAAAGACTTCGCAGACTTTAAGGATATAAAATTTGCAAAGAATGTTGATGGCGATCAAAAAGTGCAAGTGCTTAAGGAAATGCATTTAATCGATTCTCACTTTAATGAACAAGTGGGTGACTCATTTGCATTGATTAGATTAAACAGTAACTCTTATTGGGTAAACATATTTGATTTAACAAAATAGGAAAAAGCATTGAATAATATTCAATGCTTTTTTGTTTGAAAAAATATTAAAAAGGGGTTTATTTTATATAGAAAATGGTTTATAATTTATTTTGTTATAAAGTTCACAAACTAAATATAAGTTATTTTATGTACAAACTAAGTAATATCAGATTATGATATTTATAAATATTAGTTTAAATATCTTATGAAAACTTACTTTTAAAGAGGGTTTAAGCAACTTTTAAAAGTTTGTGCTAAATTTAACTAAGTTATAGGTGGACATTATATATATTAATAATAGATAAAAGTTTCACAAATTAAAACTATTTAGGGATAAAGGGGTATTGTTATCATGCAAATTAATGGAAGTGCTAACAAAACTAAAAGAACTATTTCATGGACTAGTGCTATCATCTACTTTTTAGTATCTTTGGTTATTAATTCAATGGGGAATGTTTTAACATTAGTAACTAGTGCTAAGATTCACCCATCATTCTTAGGATCAGCATATTGGACTGCTGCTGAAAATAACCTAGGATTTGCGGTTTTAGGTAATGGTAAATGGGTATTATTCTGGGCATTCTTTGGATTAGGAATGTTGATTACTGTATTAAACTCTATTTTAGTTGGTAAATGGAGCTGGAGTAGAGTTCTTGGAAATGCTGCGTTTTTAGGACCATTCTCATTGCTAATTAATTACTTTAACGGAATCGTTACTAATTGGTTACCTGATGCACACGGTTGGTTAATGACTGTTTTATATGTTCTATTAAACTTCGTTGGTGTTTCATTTATTGCAATCGCAATTTCAATTTACCAACGTGTTAACATTGCTTTACATCCTGCAGATGATTTAATGCAAATTTTAAGATTTAAATACTGCAATGGAAATGCTTCAAAGGCAATGTGGTTCTCATACATTCCACCAACATTAATGGCAATCATTGCTATTATTATTACTCATCAATTTAATAACTTTGGATTAGGAACAATCTTTGCATTCTTCTTCCAAGGTGGAATTACTGGAATTGCTGATAAACATATCTTTAAAAACTTAAAACACCAAGCAATTGATGTTGGTGACGTAAAATAAAATCGTAAAGCGCTGAGTTCTTTCTAAATATTGAAATTTCAGCGCTTTTCTTTATGCTTTTATAGGTAGACAATTGGTCAAACTTAATATAAAATTTATATAGAATGATTTATGGACAGATTTATGCTTTATTAAATAAATAATACGAAAATGGAGGTGTTAATAATGCTTAATCGTACAAAAAAGTTTTTGAGAGATAATGGATACTATTACAAAAAGACTTATATTAGACCATTGCTTACTCCTGATAATGTTTATGTGTTTAGATTTGGAAAGAAAAACTTGGATAATCGACTAATCATTAGATACGGTCATAAATGGACTGGTAGACAAAAAATTAATGAAATTGACTTAAGACTTCATAAACAAAAACATCCTCGTATTTTCAAAGACGAAAATTCACTAATGTTGTACTTAGAATCACACTTACAACAACATGAGGAAAAATTGAAACAACTTAAGCTGCAAAAGGCACAAGCTGAGTCTAAGTAATAAGTTAAATTAACGGAGTGTGTCCATATGGATGCACTTTTTTTGTAAAAAGTTAACAGGGGAGTATGGCAATGGAATGGACAGAAATTTCAGTATTAACTAATGATGAATCACAAGATGCAGTAATCAATATCTTAATGGAGTTTGGATCACTTGGAGTTGAACTTGATACTATTGATGAAGATACTTTAAGTATTAATTCTTATTTTCCAGAGGATTTTGATATTGAATCAAAGGTTCCAGCAATCCAATCAAGAGTTTCACAATTGGCAGAATTTGGCTTGAACCCAGGTGAAGCCAAGGTGATTACTAAGAATTTGAATGATGATAAATGGAGTTCAGAATGGGAAAAGTATTATCATGCTAAGAGAATTACTAAATTCTTAACTATCTCACCAGTTTGGGAAAACTATGTGAAAGAGTTTGATGGTGAATTAGTAATAAAATTAGATCCTAAAAAAGCTTTTGGAACCGGTGTGCATCCAACCACTGTATTATGTTTACAAGCGATTGAATCAGCAATTCGTGAAAATGAAAGTATCCTAGATGTCGGTACTGGTTCTGGGGTCTTAAGTATTGCTGCTAAATTACTTGGTGCTGGAGAAATTAGTGCTTATGATTATGATGACGATGCTGTCGATTCTGCAAAGAAAAACGTCGCTTTAAATGGATTTGAAAATGACATCTTTGTTGATAAAAACAGTTTATTAGATGGTATATCTAAGAAAGCAGATATCATTCTAGCAAATATGCTACCAGAAGCGGTTTTACCATTAATTCCACAGGCTGCTAACAACCTTAATGAAGGCGGGAAGATCATTATTTCTGGTATTATTAAAGATAAATTATCAATTACATTAGAAACTTTAGAAAACAATCAATACGTAATAGACCAAGTAACTACTCTAGGTGATTGGCGAGGAATTATTGCTCATTTAAGAAGGGATGACGAATAAGTTATGCAACACTATTTCACTAATGAAAATTTAAACGTTGATCAAACTTTTCAAGTGAGTGATGATATTGCACATCATTTTATGTCAGTTCTAAGATCTGGCGAGGGCAATCAATTTGAGATTGTAGATGATAGTCACAAACTTTATATTGCTGAAATTGTTGATCAAGAAAATAATATTGCGAATGTAATTAGTCAAATTGACAGTGATGTTGAGCTACCAATTCAAGCAACAATTGTTTGTGGATTACCTAAAAAAGAAAAGGCAGAGTTGATTGTTCAAAAAGCAACAGAGTTAGGGGTTAGCAAAGTTATTTTTGTTCCTACGGAATGGGCTATTGCAAAGTGGAAAAATAAAGCTGACAAAAAGATTCAAAGATTAGCTAAGATTGCCAAAAGTGCTGCAGAACAATCACATCGAAATGTGATTCCGGTTGTTGAATACATTAATTCGTTAAAAGAATTAAGTGAGATTGAATTCGACCATAAATTAATTGCATATGAAGAATCAGCTAAGCAAGGAGAAAAATCTGATTTAATTAAAACTCTTGAAAATACTGAGGATGGAGAATCTATCGCGATGTTTTTTGGACCCGAAGGTGGAATTTCTCCTAAAGAAGTTAGTTTTCTAAGTGAAAAGGGTTATCAAACTTGTGGTCTAGGTCCTCGAATTTTAAGAACTGAAACCGCACCATTTTATTTTCTATCAGCATTATCAGTTTGTAAGGAACTAAATTTATATAATTAGTGATAAAATAAATGAAATAAACGATTGGAAGAAGGTTTTGGAAATGTCTGAACATAAGATTTGGTCTAAGGAAGATCTATTTAATGAAATTTCCAGCTACATGAATAAAAAGCATGTAGCGATTGTAAAAAAAGCATATGAATTTGCGTCAATCTGTCATAAAGACCAGTTTAGACAATCCGGTGAACCTTATATTGTCCACCCAATTCAAGTAGCAAGCATTCTTGCAACATTGAGAATGGATCCAGAAACCGTTAGTGCTGGATTACTACATGATGTCGTTGAAGACACGGGCGCATCACTAGAAGATATTGGTGAATTATTTGGCAATGATATTGAACTAATAGTTGATGGAGTCACAAAGTTAGGTAAAATTAAGTACAAATCAAATCAAGAACAGCTAGCAGAAAATCATCGTAAATTATTGTTAGCAATGTGTAAGGATATTCGTGTCATGATTGTTAAGCTTGCTGACAGATTACACAATATGCGTACGCTAAAACATTTGAGACCAGAAAAACAACGTCGTATTTCCAATGAAACCCTAGAAATCTATGCACCATTAGCTGATCGTTTAGGGATAGGTACAATTAAGTGGGAACTAGAAGATATCTCACTAAGATATTTGAACCCACAACAATACTATCGAATTGTCCATTTAATGAATTCAAAGAGAAATGAAAGAGTTTCATACATCACTGAGGCAATTGATGAAGTCAACTCACAAGTAAAGCAAATGGGATTAAAGAATGTCCAAGTATATGGAAGACCCAAGCATCTTTACTCTGTTTACAGAAAAATGGTTACCAAGAAAAAGCAATTTGAACAAATTTATGACCTATTAGCTGTTAGATGCATCGTGGATTCTATTAGGGATTGTTATGCTGTCTTAGGAGCAATTCATACTAAATGGTCTCCAATGCCAGGGAGATTTAAAGATTATATTGCAATGCCTAAGGCTAATATGTATCAATCTCTTCATACTACAGTTGTGGGACCAGGTGGTAGACCTTTAGAAGTTCAAATTAGAACTAAAGAAATGCACCAAATTGCTGAATATGGGGTTGCCGCTCATTGGGCTTACAAAGAAGGTATGACTGATGAAGTTAAGGAATCTACTGATAATAACCGTTTGAATTGGTTTAAACGAATTATCGAACTTCAAGAAGACACCGATAACGCTTCTGAATTCATGGATAGTGTTAAGGGAGACCTATTTGGAGATCATGTTTATGCATTTACCCCACAAGGGGATGTCTTGGAACTACCTAAGGGTGCTGGACCATTAGATATGGCTTACTTAATTCATACCGATGTTGGTAACCATACAGTGGGTTCTCGTGTTAATGGGAAAATTGAACCACTTGATTATCAGATTCAAACAGGAGATATTGTCGAAATTATGACATCCACAAGTTCTGCTGGTCCTAGCCAAGATTGGATTAATTTGGTTTCTACCAGCCGTGCTAAACATAAGATTAAACAATATTTTAAATCTCGTGATCGCGAGAAAAACGTTAACGCTGGAAAAGAAATATTGATGAAAGCAATCCGTGACGCTGGATTCGATGTTAACAGCGTTTTAACTAAAGAGAACTTAGATCGAGTATTGAAAAATACTTACTACAATCAAGTTAATGATATGTATGCGGAAGTTGGTTTTGGCAACAAACAACCTAATGGAATCGTTAATGTCTTAACATCTGATATTAGGGATGAAAAAGAACGTCAACGAATCGAACAACAACAAAAAGACATTCTAGAAAATCATCAAACTATTGATAATTCAACTGATGATAGTAACAAAACGAGTAAAAACAAAAAGCCTTCGGATGGAATCGTAATTGAAGGAGTAGACAACTTACTGGTAAGACTAAGTCATTGTTGCTCACCTGTGCCAGGAGATAAAGTGGTTGGGTATATTACTAAGGGACGCGGAGTATCAGTTCATAGAAGTGAATGTCCGAATATTCATGATGATGATGAAAGATTAGTTAGCGTTACTTGGAATATTTCACCAGATAACCATGCCTTCTTTAATGCTAACGTTGAGGTTCAAGGATACAACAGAAGCAATATCTTAAATGATGTTATTAAAAAGGTAAGTACAGTTTGCAAGCAACTTAATTCCGTTGAAGGAAAAGTTGATCATGATAAAACAGCTACTATTTCTTTGAAATTAGGGGTAAAAAACTTAGAACAGCTTGATATGATTATTGATCACTTGAAAAATGTTGCGGATGTGTACGTTGTAAAAAGACCATTTATGTAAGGAGTAGTTTAGATGAGAGTTTTACTACAAAGAGTTGCGAATGCAAGCGTTTCAGTCGACGAAGAATGTATAGGTGAAATAAACCAAGGATATTTATTATTAGTGGGTGTTAAAGACACTGATACCGAAGATGATATTGATTACTTGGTTAGAAAGATTACTAATCTAAGAATATTCGCTGATGATGAAGGTAAAACTAATCTAAGCCTTAAGGATATTAATGGAGATATCTTATCTGTATCGCAATTCACATTGTATGCAGATACTAAGAAAGGAAATCGTCCATCTTTTGTAAAGGCAGGTAAACCAGATTTTGCGTCAGACATGTATGATAAATTTAATGAAGAATTAAGACAAGCTGGTAACCACGTTGAAACTGGTAGCTTTGGTGCTGATATGCAAGTTCAGCTACTTAATGATGGACCATTTACAATCTTTTTTGACACTGAAAACAAATAAAAAGAGCTTATTAAAGCTCTTTTTTAATTAGGAGATTATTTTATATGAATATGATTTTTGATTTTGATGGAACCATAATGGATACATATCCAATCATGGTTGACGCGTTTGTAGATTCATTAGTTCAACTCAAGGTCGATGATTTTGAAATTGACGACTATGAAATTAATCAAATTATGAGAAGACATTCCCTTGCTACTTGTTTACAAAAATATTCAGCTCACTTTAACCTAAGTGAATCAATTTTATCTGAATATTATCGTAAAAATGAGAGCGAGAATATAGTGGATGCTAATCTATTTTTAAACATAAAACAGGTGTTAACTAAGAATATCGAAGACGGTGGGAAGAATTTTATTCTTACACATCGTGATGATACAGCAATTAAATTATTGCAAAAACATTCTATCGATACGTTGTTTGCTGAGATAGTTACTAAGAATCATAATTTTAAGCGTAAACCAGATCCTGAATCTTTAAATTACCTTATTAACAATAACAACTTAAATCGAGAAAATACGATTATGGTTGGAGACCGTAAATTAGATATAGATGCGGCACATAATGCTGGAATCAAGGGATGTTTATTTGATCCTGATGCAATGATTAATTCAACAGGGGACCCAGAATTTAACTTTAATAACTACTATGATTTATTAAATTCAGAATTGATCTAGTATTGAAATTACAGATGGAAGATACATTTGGCCAAACATAACTAAATGAGCAGTTAAATAGTATAGTTGATAATACTTAATTCTATGTTGCCAACCTTCATCTAGTGGAAAGTTTTGATTATATGATTCATAAAATTCTGAATTAAATCCACCGAAAACTGTACTAACCCCGATGTCAAATTCTCTGTCGCCATAGAAAACATCAGGGTCAATTAAAATTGGTTCACCATTAACAAAAGAAAAATTACCACTCCAAAGGTCACCGTGTAAGAGGGATGGAACACTTTTGTGACTTTTCATGTCAATTTTAAAAGAGTTGATAACATTGTTAAATTTATCCAGCTCATTATTATTAATTAATCCTTGATCGATTGCCCTTTGAATAAGAGGAGCTAATCTTTGGTCAATGAAAAATGATGACCAGCTATCTTGCCAATGATTATTTTTAGGAATCTTACCTAAATCAAAATTATGATTCAAACCAAAATTCGGACCAATTTCATGGTGGACATTTGCAAGCAGTTTACCTAGTTTATTTTGATCACCAATGTGGGATAAATCTAACCAATTTTGAATTAGATAACCATCACCATCAATTTCACCATAAGTAACGATTTGAGGTGTTAAACATCTCTCGCTAAGTTTATTAATTCCTTCAACTTCATGTTCAAAGAATTGTTTTCCTTTATTTGGTTGAACTTTCATAAAATATTCTTTGTTATCAGCTACTATTGAATAAGCTTCGTTTATATCACCGCCACTAACCGAAGAAATTTCAGAAACGTTTTGAAATGGTAAATTTTTCAACCATTCACTTGATAATCTACTCATTAATATCACCTCGAGGGCATTGTACAATTTATTTTTTGCTTCGTAAACATTTGAGTTCTTGACTTTTTTATTAAATTACATTAATCTGAAACATGAATAGAATAGTTGCTGATGAAGAAAAGAAAAGTACGGATTTATTTCGAAAAAAGAGAGCGTTAGTTTTGGTGAAATAACGACGAATTGAGTTCGGAAAGACACTTTTTAGGCTAATGGTCTTATACCATTCGTTATTATACGTTACATAAGAGTTAAAAAAAGGTGGTACCGTGCTTTTGCGCCCTTGTCTAAATATTTTTTTAGACAAGGGCTTTTTTTATCAGTTTATAAATACGTTATCGGAGGGATTAACATGCGATATCAACGTCCAAAAGGAACCGCAGATATTTTGCCAGGTGAATCAGAACAATGGCAATTTGTTGAAGAAACAGCAAGAATGCTTTTTTCAGATTACAGATATCAAGAAATAAGAACACCAATGTTTGAAAGCTTCGATGTTTTTTCTAGAACATCAGGTGAAACTTCTGATATTGTTACAAAAGAAATGTATGATTTTTATGATAAAGGTGATCGTCATATTACCTTAAGACCTGAAGGGACTGCAGGGGTCGTAAGATCATTTGTCGAAAATAAATTATTCGGTCCAGACACACCAAAACCAGTTAAGATGTTCTACATGGGACCAATGTTTAGATACGAACGTCCACAATCTGGAAGACTAAGAGAATTTCATCAAATTGGAGTGGAAGCTTTTGGAAGCGAATCACCACAATTAGATGTTGAAGTTATTTCAATGGCTGTTGATTACTTACAACACTTAGGAATCGATGATTTGAGAATTGCAATTAATACCCTAGGTGATAAAGAAACTAGAGCAAACTATCGTCAAGCGCTAATCGACTACTTAGAACCTCATTTTGAAGAATTAAGTGATGATTCAAAGGAAAGATTACACAAAAATCCATTAAGAGTTTTAGATAGTAAAGCTCCAGAAGATCAACTAATTGTTGATGGTGCTCCATCAATTTTGGATTATTTAACTGATGATGCTCAAAATCATTTTGATAAGGTAACCAGAATGCTGGATGGTTTAGGAATCAAATATGACGTTGACCATACAATGGTACGTGGACTAGATTACTATAACCACACTATCTTCGAAATTATGGCTAATGCTAAAGAATTAGGTGAAGGATACACAACAATTTGTGCTGGTGGTCGTTACGATGGACTAGTGGAAGAATTGGGTGGACCACAAATGCCAGGAGTTGGATTTGGATTAGGAGTTGAAAGACTACTATTACTAATGAATTCCAAAGAATTTGTATTTCCAAACTTTAATGCTTTAGATGCGTATGTAGTTGGTATTGGTGAAGAAGCTAGTTTAGAAGCATTTAAGGTTGTGCAAGCACTAAGAGATAATGGTTTCGCTGCAGATAAAGACTATCTAGATAGAAAGCCAAAAGCGCAATTTAAGAGTGCTGACAAGTTAAATGCCAAATTCACCTTAACTTTAGGTGAAAAAGAATTAGAAAATAATACCATTCATTTAAAGAATATGGCAGATGGAAAAGAAATAACTGTTGGAATTAATGATGTTAAAACTCGATTTGCAGAATTATTAAATGAATTTGATTCTGATAATTTATAAAATAAGGAGAGATATGATATGAACCGAACAACTTATTGTGGTTTAGTAGATGAAAGCTTCTTGAACCAAGAAGTGTGTTTAGATGGATGGGTTGCTAAACGCCGTGATTTAGGAAAATTAATTTTCGTTGATTTAAGAGATACAAAAGGAATCGTGCAATTGGTTTTCAGTGACAAAAATAGCGCTAAAGCACTAGAAATCGCTGATCAATTAAGAAACGAATATGTTATCGAAGTTAAGGGAACTGTAGTTGCCAGAAATGAAAAAGAAATTAATACCGAAATCAACACTGGAAAAATTGAAATTGCAGTTTCTGATGTTAAAATTCTAAACAAGTCAGAAAACCCTCCATTTGATATTAAGGATGATATTACTGCGTCTGAAGAAACCAAGTTAAAATATAGATATCTTGATTTAAGAAGACCAGAAGTACAAAAGGGTATTATTTTAAGAAGTAAGATTACCCAAGCGGTTCATCAATACTTCAATGAAAATGGATTTGTGGATATTGAAACACCAAACTTAACTGTTTCAACACCTGAAGGTGCACGTGATTACTTAGTACCATCACGTTTATACCATGGTTCATTCTACGCATTACCTCAATCACCTCAATTATTTAAACAACTATTAATGGGTTCTGGTTTCGACCGTTACTACCAAATTGCTCGTTGTTTTAGAGATGAAGATTTACGTGGTGACCGTCAACCAGAATTTACTCAAATTGATATGGAAACTTCATTCTTAAACGCTGAAGACATTCAAAAGTTAACTGAAGGTCTAATTGTGAAGGTAATGAAAGATACATTAAATATCGATATTAAAGCGCCATTTAAGCGTATTACTTGGCAAGAATCAATGGACCGTTTTGGTACCGACCAACCAGATGTTAGATTTGGTATGGAATTAAAAGACTTGTCAGATGTTGTTAAAGATGTTGACTTTAAGGTCTTTAGCAGTGCAATTGAAAATGGTGGCAAGGTTAAAGCAATCGCAGTACCTGGTGGTGCAGATAAATATTCTAGAAAAGATATTGATAAGTATGCTGCATACATTGAAAGATTTGGTGCTAAGGGATTAGCATGGATGAAGGTTACTGACGAAGGTTTAACTGGTCCAATTTCTAAATTCTTTACTGATGATCAAGTTGTTGCTCAATTATTAGAAGTTACTGAAGCAAAATCTGGTGATTTACTATTATTCGCTGCTGATCGTGAAAAAGTTGTCGCAGATACACTTGGTTACTTAAGATGTGATATCGCAAAAGAACTAGACATGATTCCTGAAAACGAATTCGACTTCCTATGGGTTGTTGATTGGCCATTGTTTGAATATGATGAAGGAATTGACAGATGGGTTCCAGCTCACCATCCATTCACAATGCCAAATGAAGGTGATGAACATTACCTAAATGATGGCGAAGATCCACATAAAGCTCACGCACAAAGCTACGATATTATTCTAAATGGTCTAGAACTTGGTGGTGGATCAATCCGTATCCATACTAAAGAACTACAATTGAAGATGTTGAAAGCTTTAGGCTTTACAAGAGAAAGTGCTCAAGAACAATTTGGTTACTTCTTAGATGCATTAGATTACGGTTTCCCACCTCATGGAGGACTAGCTATTGGTCTTGACCGTTTTGCTAGATTATTGGCACAAACTGAAAACATTAGAGATGTTATCGCATTCCCTAAGAATTCTAAAGCAACTGAACCAATGACAAATGCTCCTGCACCTGTATCTAAGAAACAATTAGATGATCTTGGTTTAGAAAGCGAAGACGAAATTTAATATCAAAAAGGCTTCCCAATAGGGAAGCCTTTTTTTAATCACTATTTGTGTTATACTATTTTCATATTAAATGAGAGGTAATGAGACATATGGACGATGTTCAAAGGATTTGGAGAAGACATCAATATTTAGCAAAAGCTTCAACAGCCTTCATGTATGGAATTATGATTTCCATTGCCATGAACTTTTTTTGGACACCTGGAAAAATTTATTCATCTGGTTTTACCGGGTTATCACAATTAATTAATACACTTTCAGAAAGATTTTTACCATTTGCGATATCGCCATCAATTGGTTTGTTCTGCTTAAACATTCCATTCTTTATACTAGCATGGAAGCAAATTGGACATCAGTTTACCTGCTTTACCATTTTAACTGTTTTTCTAGCCAGTTTTATGATCAAAGCACTTCATCCAGTTTATTTAACCAATGATCCTATGATATGTGCAATTTTTGGGGGAGTGGTTAATGGTTTTGGTACCGGTATGAGTCTGAAAAATGAGATTTCAACCGGTGGTTTAGATATTTTAGGAATTGTTATTCGAAGAAAAACAGGTCGAAGTATTGGAACAATTAACATTGCTTTCAATATCTTTATTATTACCGCGGCAGGATTCACTTATGGTTGGCCATATGCTTTCTACTCAGCGATTGGGATTGTAGTTAACGCTAAAGCAATCGATTTTGCATATACTAGACAGCAAAGAATGCAAGTGTTAATTGTTACAGATCATCCTAAAACGGTTATTGATAGTGTACAAAATCATATTCCTAGAGGAATTACTATCATTCATGGTGCAGAAGGTGCTTACCAACATGACACCAAGACCATTTTATTTACAACAATTTCTAGATATGAAATGTCCGAATTGCAAGAAGCACTGGATGAATCTGATGAACATGCATTTGCTAGTGTGACAGAGGCTTCTACTATATTGGGTCACTTTTATGAGCATAAACTTGAATAATAAAATAAATTTTAATTATTAATTATGTTATAATACTGGATTGTGTGATAGTTTTATTAAAATTTTGGTGGGATATGTTTTGAAAGTCATATATATATGTTTAATTAGATTGGTTTCGTTAATTTGCTTTTTTAAGAAAAAGCAAAATGTAATTTACATAATGAGTTTTGATAATAATTTAGGATTAATTAAATCAATGGCAAGAAAAATGCCAAAAGATAAGACCCTTTATGTTTATTATGAAGCTTCAAATGAAGCAGCTGCTACTGACTTAGCAGCATATGGTATTAAAACAGTACAATTTCAAGAAGGCCTTAAGCTAATAATGGATTTAATTCCAAAAATAATGGCAAGTAATGTTGTTTTTTGTGATAATTACTTTCCATTTATGGGAGGAATTGTTAAATCTAAAAAACTAAAGGTTGTTCAGTTGTGGCATGCAAATGGTGCCATTAAGAAATTTGGCTGGCAAGACCCATCAACTAAAGATAGAAGTAATTCTGATAAGAGAAGGTTCCAAAAAGTATATAATAGCTTTGACGAATACGTTGTTGCATCTGAAACCATGGGACACGTATTTGAAGAAAGTTATCATGTTTCATTTGATAAGATGCAAATGATGGGATATCCACGATCAGACAGACTTTTTAAAGATAAATGGCTTCAAATTGCCAGAAGAAGAGTTTACAGTTTCGCACCACAATTAAAGGATAAACGTGTTATTTTATATGCACCAACGTATCGAGATGATGGACAATCTTTTAATCCTCCTAAGGGATTAATCAAGGCATTATCTAACGATGAAAATGCAATGGTGGTAATAAAATTACATCCATTATTGCGTGACATTGAAAGTAAGTTACAGGAAGAAACCAAATGTCCAAACGTTTTATTCTGTAACCAACTTTCAACAACTGATTTGCTAGCAGTAACAGACACGTTAGTTACTGATTATTCTTCTGTGGCTTTTGATTACTCATTGCTACCTAATGCACATTCATTGTTATTCTTTATGTTTGATATTGAACAATACAAACAAAAGCCAGGATTGCAAGAGAACTTGTTAAATTGGTTACCAACAAATCCAATTAAAACATTGGATGAATTGAAAACAGCAATTAGTGAAAATAAAAAAACAGATTTTACTAATTTTAATAATCATTGGAACAAATATAATGACGGTTTTGCTACAACCAGAGTTATTGATAAATATATAAAAACTTTAAAGTAAAGGAAGTGTGATCGACTTGAAGGAAGTCATTACATTAATTAAAGAACAAATTGAAAATTTACCAATCATGTTTAGAGTATCTAAATATGAAGACAAATCTGACTACCAAAGTCATTATTTAGGAATTATTTGGGCATACCTATACCCAATTATCCAAATCATGATTTATTGGTTAGTTTTCGGGGTTGGATTGAAAAAGGGAACATCTGGAAGTGTTGATTACCTAACTTGGATGGTTATCGGTATCACTCCATGGTTCTACATGAACAGTGTAACTTTAGACGCTTCTAAGAGTATCTATCAACAAGTGGGAATGGTATCAAAAATGAAATTCCCTGTAAGTGTATTACCTTCAATTAAGATTCTTACTAACCTAAGTTCTTTCTGGGCAATGCTTGCTTGTTCAATTATTCTTGGATACTTAAAGGGTGGAGTATTACCTAACATATACTGGATTCAATGGATTTACTACTTCTTTGCAATGATTTGCTGGTTATTGGCATTTGGAATCTTTAACTCTACGGTAACTATTTTGGTTCGTGATTACAGAATTTTCTTACAATCAATCATGAGAGTTCTATTCTACATGTCTGGTGTGCTATTTAACTTTGAAACTAATGCTTTCCCAGCATTCTTTGTTAGATTCTTACAATTAAACCCATTCTTCTACATTGTTTCAGGATTTAGAGAATCAATGTTAGGTGAAGATTGGTTCTGGCAAAAACCTATGTTAATGCTTATTTTCTGGTTAATGGTATTATTCTTCCTATTAATTGGATCACATTTACATTACAAGTTTAGAGCAAGATTCGTTGATTATATTTAATATAAAAGGATTGAACGTTTTTTATGATGAAACTTAAAAAGAAAATAGTTAAATTAATAAAAAAATCAATCAGAAGATGTTTGATTCTTATTAATAATTTCTTGATTATTTTCCCCGTTAAGAAAAACTCTGTAGTTTTTGAGAGTTTTCAAGGCAAAGATATAAATGATAATCCAGCGGCAATTTATCAAAAATGGGTTGAATTATATCCTGAATACAAAAATATCGCATATTTTACAGTTAGAAAGTCTGAATATAAGACTTTTAGTAAATTGTACCCTGATGTAAAAATCGTAAAAAGATTTATGCCAAGATGGGTTTGGGCGATGGCTAGAGCTAATTTCTGGGTGTTTAACTCAAGAACACCTAAATGGTGGAATAAAAACAAGGGAACTGTTTACATGCAAACTTGGCATGGAACACCTTTGAAAAAGTTAGGAACAGACATTGAAAATGTGATGATGCCTGGAACTGATACAGAAAGATATAAAAAGAATTTTACTGAAGAAGCTAATCGTTGGGATTATTTAATCGCTCCAAATCAATACTCTAAGGATATATTTAAACGAGCTTTTGGTTTTAACAACAAGTTCTTAGATATTGGTTATCCTCGTAATGATGTTCTTTATTATGATAATAATGAGTTACAAATCAGTAAGTTAAAAAAGCAATATTTAGGTAGAGATGACGTAAGAGTTATTACCTATGCTCCAACTTGGAGAGATGATAACTATAAGCGTAAAGGAGTTTATAATTTTGAATTACCTTTCAGCTTGGAAGAATTCTTCAACAATGTTGATGAAAATACATTCCTAATTCTGCGTCCACATTATCTAGTAAAAGACTTTATTGACATTACTGGTTATGAAGATCGTGCATTTATCATGGTAGAAGAAGATATGAGTGATATTTATCTAATGACTGATTTATTAATCACTGACTATTCTTCTGTAATGTTTGATTATGCAAACTTAAAGAGACCAATGTTATTTTATGCTTATGATTTAAATCACTATGAAGATGACATAAGAGGTTTTTACTTCGATTACAGAAGTGAATTACCTGGCCCTGTTGTAGAAAAAGAAAATGATTTCTATAATCAAATTCATGTTTTTACTGAAAATAATGAATACGAAGATTATGTAGAAAAATACAATAAATTTTATGATAAATTCTGTGGATGGGAATCCGAAAATTCTTCAGCAGAATTTGTTAAAATCATGAGGGGGATTAATAATGGAAAGTAAGTTTTTAATTGGTTCACATGTAGGTATGAGCGGATCAACTATGTTTTTAGGATCTGCTAAAGAGGCTGATAGCTATGGCGAAAATGTATTTATGGTCTACACTGGTGCACCACAAAATACTAGAAGAAAGCCAATCGAAGAACTACGTGCTGACGATGGAAAACAATACATGAAAGAACATGACATCTTAGAAACAGTTGTTCATGCTCCATACATTATTAATCTAGGAAATATTACTAAGCCCCAAAATTTTGAATTTGGAATTCAATTTTTACACGATGAAGTAAAAAGAGCTGAAGCTATTGGTGCATCTCAAATTGTATTGCATCCGGGAGCTCATGTTGGTGAAGGTGCCGATAAAGCAATTGCGCAAATTGCTAAAGGACTAAATGAAGTAATTGAACCCGATCAAAAAGTTCAAATTGCATTAGAAACCATGGCTGGCAAAGGGACAGAAGTTGGTAGAACATTTGAAGAAATTGCTCAGATTATGGATGGAGTTACTTTAAATGATAAACTATCAGTTACTTTTGATACCTGTCATACTAATGATGCAGGATATGATGTCAAAAATGATTTTGATGGAGTATTAAATGAATTTGATCATGTTATTGGTTTAGACAAAATCAAAGTAATTCATTTGAATGATTCAAAAAATGATTTTGGTAGTCATAAAGATAGACATGAGATTATCGGATTAGGAACAATCGGTTTCGATGCGCTTAATTACATTGCTCATCACGAAGCTCTTGTGGATGTTCCTAAAGTAATGGAAACACCAGCTGTTGCCATCGAAGGAACTAAGAAAAAAGTATCTCCACATTATTTCGAAGTTAAAATGTTAAAAGAACAAAAATTCAATGATTCATTAATGAATGATATCTTAAACCAATAAAAAAAGAGCGTAAGCTCTTTTTTTATTTATATGAATCAATGTTAAGACTTTCCATGATAATTGTAGCTGTTTCTTCGATAGATTTATCATGAACGTTTATAATTAAACATCCAAGTTGTTTATATAGCTTATCAGCATAATCTAATTCAGCATTGATATTATCGGTACTTGAATAAGGTGTTTCTTCTTCGATTCCATATGATTCCATTCTGGTTTTTCTGATCTTTTGAATATCTGCTGTATCACTAGTTAATCCAAATATCTTATTTGAATCAACATCGAAAACTTCTTTTGGTAATTGAAGGGTTGGACCAATTGGAACATTTGATACCTTTAATTTTTTATTTGCAAGATATAAAGATAAGGGTGTCTTGGAAGTTCTGGAAATACCAAGAATCACGACATCTGCCTTGGTTAAATTTTGTGGGTTACTTCCATCGTCATTTTCAACAGAAAACTCCATTGCTTCAATTCTTTTGAAATATTCATCGTTTAGGTCATGGACAAGACCTGATACTCTTTCTGGATTACTGCCCAGTTGACTACTAATTGCTTTCATTGGTCTTTGTACACAATCAACATTTTGAAGATTATTTTCAGAAGCGAAGTCTTCTATTAGTAAGCTTAGATTAGCATTAACTAGAGTATGGAAAATAACAGCATTTTTTTCTTTTGCAATTTTTAAGATTCCAGCTAGCATAGATTCAGTTGTTATAAATGGATATCTTTCATAAGATATATCAGCAGAATCAAATTGCGCTCCAGCAGTTTTTGCAACCTGCATTGCAGTTTCGCCACTAGAATCAGAAATAGCAAAAATATTAATATGCTTCATTTTTAATCACTCCTTCATAATTCAAATATATTATATCAAGATTATATGATAAAAGTATGCTAGAAATTAAAATGTAATATTGACGTTAATAATATTGTTTTGTATAATTATTAAGAACAGTTTTAATAACTAAAAAATAAAAGATAACTGTTGTATTTCGAGCTCGGAGGGAGGGAATTTTCATATGTCAAAAACAGTCGTTCGTAAAAACGAATCTCTTGATGATGCTCTTCGTCGATTTAAACGTACAGTTTCTAAGAACGGTACTTTACGTGAATACCGTAAACGAGAATTCTACGAAAAACCAAGTGTTAAACGTAAATTAAAATCTGAAGCAGCAAGAAAGCGCAACAACAAGAAAAAAAGCCGTCGCTTTTAATTACTAAAAACGTTCCTGTTATTTCAGGAGCGTTTTTTTTGCTAAAAAATCGAAAGAAGGAATTTATAATGAGTATTGCTAATAATTTAACTGAAGATTTGAAGACTGCAATGAAGGAACACAACAAGGTTTCTCTAAACGTAATTAGATCATTGAAAACAGCTTTAACTAACGAAAAGGTTTCTGTAGGTCATGATTTAACTGACGAAGAAGAACTTACTGTTATTACTCGAGAAGTTAAGCAAGTTAAAGAATCAATCGCTGAATTTAAAAACGGTGGTAGAGACGATTTAGTTGCTGAACAAGAACAACAATTAGAAGTTCTAAGCAAATACGCTCCAGAACAAATGTCAAAAGAAGAAATTGATAAAGTGGTTGAAGAAACTATCAACGAAGTTGGCGCAAGTGCAATGTCTGATTTCGGAAAAGTAATGGGTGCTATTATGCCTAAGGTTAAGGGTAAAGCTGATGGAAACGAAGTAAATCAATCAGTTAAAGCTCATTTAAGCTAGAAATAACTAAAAGTATGATTTAATCATGCTTTTTTATACATATTAATAACTTTTTTAAACTAAAAAGTTGTGCTAATATTTGATTATAAAAATGATAAAAAGGAGTCGCTATATTGACAGAAAATACTGAAGTAACCAAAGAATTCATCATTCATAATTTAGATTTTGAACCTAAGCTATTAGGCGCACAAAATAAATACGTTACAATTCTTGAAGAGGGTATGGATGTTTCTATTAATGCTTTTGGGACAAATGTTAAAGTGTCCGGAAGCGAGGACGATGTTAATAAAGTTATCTCAATTTTTAAAAACTTAATGGATTTAATTCAAAATGGAGTTACTTTAAATAGTAGCGATATCGTATCAGCTATGAATATGGCGAAAAATGATACGCTAAGCTATTTTAAGGATCTATACAATCAAATATTAATCAAAGACTTTAAAGGTAAACCAGTAAGGGTTAAAAACTTTGGACAACGTCAATATGTTCAGTCAGTAAAAAGAAATGACATAACATTTGGGGTTGGTCCAGCCGGAACTGGTAAAACATATTTAGCTGTTGTTATGGCCATTGCTGCGTTAAAACACGGTGATGTAGAAAAAATTATCTTAACTAGACCGGCTGTTGAAGCTGGAGAAAGTTTAGGATTTTTGCCAGGTGATTTAAAAGAAAAGGTTGATCCATATTTAAGACCTATATATGATGCTCTTCACTCCATTTTGGGTAGAGAACATACTGCTAGATTGATGGAAAGAGGAGTAATTGAAATTGCTCCGTTAGCATATATGCGTGGAAGAACATTAGAAACAGCGTTTGTTATCCTAGATGAAGCTCAAAATACTACTACGGCACAAATGAAGATGTTCTTAACACGTCTTGGATTCGGTTCTAAAATGATTGTTAATGGTGATATATCTCAAATTGATTTGCCTAAGCATGCAAGTAGCGGTCTAGTGCAAGCACAAACTATTTTACAAAACGTTGATAAAATTAGATTTGTAACATTTGATTCAAAAGATGTTGTTAGACATCCGGTAGTTGCTAGAATTATCGATGCATATTCTGAATATCAAAAAAATTAATCAAACAGGAGTAATTAGATGGACTTAGAAATTTACGATAAGACTAAAGATGGTGTGGACGAAAAACACGTCGAGTTGGTACAAAATGTTCTTCAGTTTGCAAGCAAGCAATTGAACTTAAAGGATAATACTGAAATGTCAGTAACATTTGTTAATAATGATGAGATTAAGGAAATTAATAGTAAGTACAGGGGCGTAGATCGTGCCACTGATGTTATTAGTTTTGCAATCGAAGATGGAGAAGATGAATTCCCATTAATTATGGATGAAGAAATGGCAGCAGAAATACCCGAAAATATTGGAGACATTTTTGTTTCAATTGACAAGGTATCCGAACAAGCAGAATTTCTAAATCACTCTTATGAAAGAGAATTAGGATTTTTAGTTGTGCATGGCTTCTTGCACTTAAACGGGTACGACCATATGAAACAAGAAGATGAGGATGTTATGTTCCCACTTCAAAGAAAGATAATGGATGATTATGGCCTTGAAAGATAAAAAAGTGCCTAGTAAAAATCGTAATTTTATCGAGTCGCTTAAGCATGCAATTGATGGCTTAATCACTTTATGCAAAACAGAACGTAACTTTCGAATTCATCTTTTGATATCAGTAGTCGTAATTATTTTATCAATTATTTTAAAGATTAAATTAGAGCAATGGATATGGATTTTATTAGCAATCTTTATTGTTTTAATTTCAGAAGTAATTAACACGTTATGTGAATCAATAGTTAATTTAATTGTTGGGCAAGAGTATAATAAGATAGCTAAAAAAACAAAGGATGTTGCAGCTGCAGGAGTTGTGATTGCATCAATCTTTGCAATTATTATAGGATGTATAGTTTATATCCCAATAATATTGGAATTGTAATTTATGGAGGAATATTATGGAATTTGATCCAAACTTTCACTCAGGATTTGTCGCAATCGTTGGTCGACCAAACGTTGGAAAATCAACATTTTTAAACCGAATTATCGGACAAAAAATTGCCATCATGAGTGACAAAGCACAAACTACTAGAAATAAAATTCAAGGTGTTTATACAGATGATGATTCACAAATTGTTTTCTTAGATACACCAGGAATTCATAAACCAATTAATAAACTAGATGATTTTATGGAAAAATCAGCTTTCTCTGCATTAAAGGAAGTTGACGCCGTTTTATTCATGGTTAGTGCTACAGAAACAAGGGGAGCGGGGGATAACTTTATTATCAATCGCTTAAAAGAAATTGATAAGCCCGTTTACTTAATCATTAATAAGATTGATGAAATTAATCCTAATAAATTACTAAGTATTATGGATATTTATAAAAAGGCATTAGATTGGAAAGAAGTATTTCCAATCTCTGCTCTTCAAGGAAACAATGTGGATGAACTAATGGCTAATTTAAAGGCGCTATTACCAGCAGGGCCACAATACTATCCTGAAGATGAAGTGACTGATCATCCGGAACGTTTTATTGTTGCTGAATTAATTAGAGAAAAAATATTAATGTTAGCTAGAGATGAAATTCCATATTCAATCGCTATTGATATTTTAAGCATGAAGACAAATGAACATGGTAATGTTGACATTCAAGCTGATATTTTAGTTGATAGACCTGGACAAAAAGGTATTTTAATCGGTAAGCAAGGTTCAATGTTGAAAAAGATTGGAACATTAGCTAGACAAGATATCGAAGATTTATTAGGCAGTAAAGTCTACTTAAAGCTTTGGGTTAAAGTTCATCCAGGATGGAGAAATGAATCTTCAGTTCTTAAGTCATTAGGATACAAGAAAGATAACTACTAAGAAATTGGTTGGTGAACAGAATGGATTCACAAACTTACATGAATTTTCATGGCATTTTATTATATAGGCGTGATTATAAAGAGAATGACATGCTTGTTAAATTTCTAACAGCAGAAGCTGGTAAGAAGATGTTTTTCATTAGAGGAGCCCGTAAAAGAGGCTTCAAAATGATGGCAGATATTTTACCATTCACTTATGGGACATATTCTGGAAAAATTAATAACGATAATCTCTCATATATATACAGCGGGTTAGATACCAGCCACTATGAAAATATAAGTGAAGACATTTTTCTTAATGCGTATGCTACTTATATTATGTCTTTAATTGATACAGCTTTTGATGATTCTGTACCGATTCCATTTTGGTTTAATCAGTTGTTCGCAGCATTAAGGTTTATCGATAATGGAGTAGATCCTGAAGTAATCACTAACATCATGGAAATCCAATTGTTAGATGTATTTGGTGTTAAACCAGAATTAAGAGGATGTAGCGTTTGCGGTAGAACGAATTTGAATTTTGATTATTCTGAAGCATATGGTGGATTAATATGTCAGAATCATTTTCATTTAGACGAAAACAGGCTCCATTTAGATCAAAAAACAATTTATTACTTAAGAAGATTTTCAATTGTTGATTTAAATCGTTTAGGAAACGTTAATGTCAATGAAACCACTAAGGTTAATTTACGTAAATTACTAGATAAAATATATTCTGACGCAGTTGGAATTCATTTAAAGAGTAAAAAGTTTCTGGATCAAATTAATGATTTGAAATTATAGAATTGATTTTTTGGATTTACTAAACTATAATTAAATTAATTAAATACGAATGGTAATGACAGAAGAATGTTACTAAGATTTTTTCAGCGAGAATAGATTGGTGGAAGCTATTCAATACTTTAGTAATTGGCACTTTTGGAACCAAACAAATCAAGCTGCTGATTAATTTCAGAAGTAGGGTGGAACCGCGAATAATCGTCCCTATGTAATTGGTATTTTATATACTTTTTACATAGGGATTTTTTATGCCATTCGTTTTACTAGGAGGAAATAAAATGACAGATAAGTTGTCAATGCAAGATATTATTTTAAAACTACAACAATACTGGTCATCACAGGGTTGTATGCTAATGCAAGCTTACGACACTGAAAAAGGTGCCGGAACTATGAGTCCATACACATTTTTAAGAGCTATTGGTCCTGAACCATGGAATGCTGCTTATGTAGAACCATCAAGAAGACCTGCTGATGGTAGATATGGTGAAAACCCTAACCGTTTATACCAACATCATCAATTCCAAGTAATTATGAAACCATCTCCTGAAAACATTCAAGAATTATACTTAGATAGTTTAAAGGAATTAGGAATTAATCCGGAAGAACATGACATTAGATTCGTTGAAGATAACTGGGAAAATCCTTCAATGGGTTGTGCCGGTGTTGGTTGGGAAATTTGGCTTGACGGAATGGAAGTTACTCAATTTACTTACTTCCAAATCGTAGGTGGTCAAGAAATGAATCCGGTAGCTTCAGAAATCACATACGGTCTTGAAAGACTAGCTTCATATGTTCAAGATGTTAACAATGTTTTCGAACTTGAATGGAGTGATGGTGTTAAATACGGTGATATTTTCAAAGAACCAGAATTTGAACACTCAAAATACAGTTTCGAAGAAAGTAATCAAGACATGCTTTTGAAGATGTTTGATGATTTTGAAGAAGAAGCTAAAAAGCAAATTGCTAACGGATTAGTTCATCCAGCGTATGATTATGTTCTAAAATGTAGTCACACTTTTAACCTTTTAGATGCCCGTGGTGCAGTATCTGTAACAGAACGTGCCGGTTATCTTTCAAGAATTAGAAGAATGGCTAGAGAAATTGCTAAAGCATTTATTGCTGAAAGAAAGAAGCTTGGCTTCCCATTAATTAAAGATGAAAAATTAAGACAATCACTGCTACAAGATGATGAAAACAAGGAGGAAAAATAATGGATCATACATTTTTATTTGAAATTGGTCTAGAAGAAATGCCTGCACATGTTGTAACACCAAGTATTGACCAATTAGTTAAAAAGACACAAGAATACTTGAAAGAACAAAGAATCGACTTTGAAAGTATCAAGCCTTATTCAACTCCTAGAAGATTAACAATTCAAATTACTGGATTGGCTGATAAGCAAGAAGATATTAACGAAACAGTTAAAGGTCCTGCTAAGAAAATTGCTTTAGATGATCAAGGTAATTGGTCTAAGGCAGCAATTGGTTTTACCAAGGGACAAGGTGTAAGTACCGATGACATTACCTTTAAGGAAATTAAAGGAACAGAATATGTATTTGTTGAAAAGCATATTGCTGGAAAAGATGTTAAAGAAGTTTTAATGGGATTAAAAGATGTTGTTACAAGCATGAACTTCCCAACTTTAATGAAATGGAACGTTTATCGTTTAGACTTTATTCGTCCAATTCGTTGGATGGTTGCATTACTTGATGATGAAGTACTACCAATTAAGATTTTGGATGTTGCAGCTTCAAACGTAAGTCGTGGACACCGTTTCTTAGGTAGTGACACTACAATTAATTCTGCTGATGAATATGAAGATAAATTAAGAGAACAATTTGTCATCGTTGATGCTAATAAGAGAAAAGAAACAATTGTTGAACAAATTAAGCAAATTCAAGATGAAAACAATTGGGTAATTAACATTAACAAAGGACTACTAGAAGAAGTTAATAACTTAGTAGAATGGCCAACTGCATTCTTTGGTAAGTTTGAAGAAAAGTATCTTCAATTACCATCAGAAGTATTAATTACTTCAATGAAAGATAACCAAAGATTCTTCTACGTTACTGATAAAGAAAATCAAATTTTACCTTACTTCATTTCAGTTAGAAACGGTAATAAAGATTTTATCGAAAACGTTATTGCTGGAAATGAAAAAGTTCTTACAGCTCGACTAGAAGATGCAATGTTCTTCTACCAAGAAGATCAAGCTAAAGATATTGACTTTTATGTTAACAAACTTAAGAAGGTTAGCTTCCATGATAAAATTTCAACTATTTTTGAAAAGATGCAACGTGTAGAACAAATCGCATCAATCATTGGTAAAAAGGCAAACCTATCTGATCAAGAATTGACAGATGTGAAACGCGCTGCACAAATTTACAAATTCGATTTAGTTACTGGAATGGTTGGAGAATTCTCTGAACTACAAGGTGTTATGGGTGAAAAATACGCTTTAATTAAAGGCGAAAATGCATCTGTTGCAACTGCAATTAGAGAACACTACATGCCAATTTCGGCTAGTGGTGACCTCCCAGAAACTAAGGTTGGGGCTGTCCTATCATTAGCTGATAAGTTTGACAGTATTTTAACTTTCTTTGCTGCAGGTATGATTCCTAGTGGTTCAAATGACCCATACGCACTTAGAAGACAAGCTAACGGAATTGTTAGAATCGTTAAAAACGAAAAATTAAACTTTAATCTTGCTGAATTAATGAATGAATTAATTAGTGCAGAAAAAGATGCTAATGTTGCTCCGGAATTAGACCAAGCCAAGGAAATTCCAGAAATTGTATCATTTATTAAAGATAGAATTGTCAAACAAATGAAATCAGAAAATATCAGACATGATATTATTGATGCTGCTGGAAATTCACAAAATTACAATATTGAATTTATCTTTGATGTGGCAGCTGTGTTAGAACAACATAAAGATGATGCAGAATTTAAAGAATCAGTTGAAGCATTAACTCGTGTTCTTAGAATTTCTGAAAAGAGTGATTTTGCAGAAGATGATTTAAACATTGATGAATCACTTTTCGAAAATGACTCTGAAAAGTCATTACATGCTGCTGTAGAATCAATTAAAAATGATTTCTACACTTTAGGTGCTAATGATGAATACACTAAGCTATTTGACCTTAAGAATGATATCGAAGGATACTTTGATCAAACAATGGTTATGTCAGATAACGAAGCTGTTAAGAATAACCATTTACGTGAATTAACTAAGCTATCTAATATGATTAAATGGTTCGCTGACTTTAATCAACTTATCGTTAAATAAAATTGATAGACAATGCTATTATGCGTTGCTAAAATGTTGTATAATAGTTTTCCATGTTTAAAATAAAAGTCGCACTAAGTGGTGCGACTTTTATGGGTGAAAAGGAGATATGATGCCAATGATTCCTGAAGAAGTAATTGAACAAGTTAGGAACGAAACCAATATTGCTGATATTATTGGTCAATTTGTTGCTCTTAGAAAATCAGGTAGTAATTTAATGGGATTATGTCCATTTCACGATGAAAACAGTCCATCATTTTCTGTGAATGAAGATAGACAATTATTTAAGTGCTTTGGTTGTGGAAAAGGTGGAAATGTTTTCACTTTTATGATGGAACTAGAAAATCTAACATATCCAGAAGCGATTTTGAAGGTCGCTGACATGAGTGGAATTGAAATATCTGATCAATATAAACAAAGCAATAGTCAAAAGCCTAAAATGAATTCAACTGAAACTAAGTTGATTGAGATGCATGAAAAGTCGACTGAAGTATATCATCATATTTTAATGAATACTGAATTAGGCCAAAAAGCGTTGGACTATTTGCATGATCGAGGTTTAACCGACGAGACAATTAAGTACTATCAAATTGGTTTTGCACCTAACAATAATGTTATCAATCGTTTTTTAGTTGAACAAAAGTTTGAATATCAAGACATGCGGAAGTCTGGATTGTTTCTTGAAGATGACGAAGGTAAATTGCGAGATAGATTTTTCAATCGAATCATGTTTCCAATTAAAAATGAATTTGGATCTATAATTGGTTTTTCTGGAAGAGTTCTAAACAAGGAAGACTCAACAGCAAAATATTTAAATAGTCCAGAAACAGACATTTTTAATAAAAGGGATGTTTTGTTTAACTTATCAAACGCAAAAGCGGCAATTAGAAAAAATGATGCTGTTATTCTGTTTGAAGGTTTTATGGATGTTATTTCTGCTTATCAATCAGGCATTGAAAATGGAATTGCTTCGATGGGAACTAGTTTAACTAATGACCAAATCAAAGTAATTAATAGACATTGTAGCAGCGTATATGTTTGTTATGACGGTGATGCTGCTGGTCAAAATGCGATTAATAGGGCACTCTCATTGTTAGGAAATTCAAACCTAACGTTAAGAGTTATCCAAATGCCAGAGGGTATTGATCCTGATGAATATCGTAAGCAGTTTGGCGAAGAAAAATTTGCTGATTATATGAGTAAGTCAATAGAATCTCCTATAGCATTTAAGATGAGATACTATAAGTTAAATCGTAATTTAGATAACGAAACCGATAAATTTAGTTACATCCAAGATGTATTAAAAGAAGTTGCCAAGGTTGACCAACCAATTGAAAGAGATCTTTATATAAATCAATTAGCGGATCAATTTAATCTAAATAAAAACGATTTAACGATGACAATGAATTCGTTCATTCAAAAAAATGACGCGGTCAACCGAGTTAATTATTCTCGAAATGGTAAGAATGATAATAATGCTCAGATGATTGCGCCTATTCAATCAGTTAGATATAGATCTAAAGTTGAAATGGCTGAATTATACTTGTTAAATCGAATATTAATGTCACAAGAACTATGGCAACGATTAATGAGTGTCGATGGATTCGCATTTGTTGATGTTGATTATCAATTGTTATATAACTTGGCACAAGAATATATGGCCACACATGATGAGTATAATTCGGCAGAATTTCAAGATTTTATTAAAGAAGAAAAGCTTAGAAAATTATTGATTGATATTGAAATGTTACAAATAAATGATTCACCATCTGTTGATGAAGTGGATGACTATGTTAATATAATAATGAACGAAGCTCCGATTGATTCACAATTGAAACAAAAGCAAATCGAATTAAATGAAGCTAAACAGCTTGGCGATATAGACAGACAAACTGAAATAGCGATGGAGATTATCCAGTTACAAAAACAAAAGAACCTAGGCGGTCGTGCTTAATCATAGGAGGCATATAAATGGCTGAAAAGAAATTAACCAAAAAAGAACTAAAGGAATCAACTGATGCTTTAATCAAAAAGCAAAAAAAGATTGGTCATGTAACATATGATGATGTTAATGACACAATTGCCGTTCCTTTTAAATTATCTAAGACTGATATGTATGAGTTATTAGAAAAAATTGAAGATGCAGGGATTAGTGTCGTAGACGAAAATGGTGAACCAGATCCAAGAGCGCTAGAAGCTGCAAAGAAAGTTACTCAAACAGAACTAAAGAATACAGCTTCTGCTCCTACAGGGGTAAAGATTAATGACCCTGTTAGAATGTATCTTAAAGAAATCGGTCGAGTACCTCTTTTAACCGCTGAACAAGAAGTTAACTTAGCCCTTAGAATTGAAGAAGGCGATGAAGAAGCTAAACAAGAATTAGCTGAAGCCAACCTTAGATTAGTAGTTTCAATTGCTAAGCGTTATGTTGGAAGAGGGATGCAATTCCTTGATTTAATCCAAGAAGGTAATATGGGATTAATGAAAGCGGTAGAAAAGTTTGATTACCGTAAAGGATTCAAGTTCTCAACTTATGCAACTTGGTGGATTAGACAAGCGATTACTCGTGCAATTGCCGATCAAGCTAGAACAATCAGAATCCCTGTTCACATGGTTGAAACCATTAACAAGTTAATTCGTATCCAACGTCAATTACTTCAAGATTTAGGTCGTGAACCTACACCTGAAGAAATTGGTGCCGAAATGGATATGCCAACTCAAAAGGTTAGAAGCATTCTAAAGATTTCTCAAGAACCAGTTTCTTTAGAAACACCAATTGGTGAAGAAGATGACTCACATTTAGGTGATTTTATCGAAGACCAAGATGCAACTAGTCCTGCTGACCATGCTGCATATGAATTGCTTAAAGAACAACTAGAAGGCGTATTAGATACATTAACTGATAGAGAAGAAAATGTTCTAAGATTACGTTTTGGTTTAGACGATGGACGTACTAGAACCCTTGAAGAAGTAGGTAAGGTGTTTGGTGTTACTCGTGAAAGAATTAGACAAATCGAAGCGAAAGCACTAAGAAAGCTACGCCACCCATCTAGAAGTAAACAATTAAAAGATTTTCTTGAATAATCAAAAAACAGATAGCGATGCTATCTGTTTTTTATTTATAATTCCAGTTATAATATAAGTAATTATATAAGTAGAAAAGGTGCTTTTATGGACGCAAATAATTTATCACAAAGACTAAAAACTGTAGCTGACTTTGTTCCAAAAAATAGTAGAGTAGCTGATATTGGTTCTGATCATGCTTATTTACCAGTTTACTTAATGAAACAAAATCAAATCGAATTTGGTATCGCTAGTGAAGTAGCGAAAGGTCCGCTTGAAAATGCCAAACAAGAAATTTTATCAGAAGGGCTTTCAGATAAAATAGATACAAGACTAGCTGATGGACTGCTATCAATTAATAAAGAAGATAATATAAATTGTGTTACCATTGCAGGAATGGGTGGAACATTAATTCGTCAAATTCTTGAAAATGGAAAAAATCATCTAAGTGGTAATGAAGTATTAGTGTTACAACCTAATGTTGGTGAAAATCGACTAAGAACATGGCTGATGAATAATCATTATGAAATTAAAGATGAAACTATTTTAAGAGAAGATGGTCATACTTACGAAATAATTGTGGCTGAAAAAGTAAACCATGATGTTGAATATTCTGAACAAGAATTGCAATTTGGACCATTCTTATTAAAACAACATTCTGAAGTTTTTGTAGAAAAGTGGCAGAATGAAATTAACCGTATTGAAATGGTAATTGATCAAATGAATCAAGCTAAAAAAGAGAAACCAATTGAAAAAATTCAAAAAATGAAGGATGACATTAACTCAATTAAAGAGGTGTTATAAATATGAACGCTAGTAAATTGATTGAACAATTTGAAAAGTTTGCTCCGAAAGATATCGCGGTTGACCATGATCCAATCGGATTACAAATCGGTGATATCAACCAGGATATTCATAAGGTTTTAGTGACTTTGGATGTTAGACCTGAAGTAGTTGACGAAGCCATTGAAAATAATTGTGATATGATTTTTTCACATCATCCAGCGATGTTTCGTCCGGTAAAAAACATGGATTTATCAGTTCCTCAAAATGCAATGTATGCTAAATTAATTAAAAATAATATTTTAGTTTATTCCGCTCATACTAATTTGGATAATGCTGAAGGTGGAATGAATGACTGGTTATCTGAAGCAATGGATTTAAGAAACGTTGAAGGCTTAGTTAGTCAAGGAATTTATAATGATAACGAATACTTTATGGGTAGAATTGGTGATTTAAAGGAAGAAACCACCGTTTATGAGTTTGCCCAAAAATGTAAAGAATTTTTCAATGTTGATGGATTAAGATTAATTAGTCATCAAGATAATCATAAAGTAAAAAGAGTAGCTGTTTTAGGCGGTGATGGAGGCAAGTTTTATTCCATCGCACAACAAAAAGGCGCTGATGTTTATGTAACAGGAGATGTGTATTATCATGTTGGACATGATATGATTGCAGATAACATGTCTGTAGTAGATCCGGGACATCATATTGAAAGTATTTGTAAGCCATATTTATGCGAAATGCTCAAAGAGTGGTCAAAAGAGTTTGATTGGCCAATAGATGTGATAAAATCTAATATAAACACTGATCCATATCAATTTATTTAAGGAGTGTACATTATTATGTCTAAGTACGAAGATTTAGTACCACGTTTTATAAATTATGTTAAACAAAATACCAGATCGGATGAAAGTAGTGCCACAATCCCATCATCTAGTCGCCAAATTGATTTTTTAAATAAATTAAAAGATGAATTAAAAGAAATTGGACTAGAAAACGTTAGAACCAACGAAGAAAGTGCATATGTATTTGCAACTTTACCTTCTAATGTTGATGAAGATGTAAAGAAAATTGGTTTTATTTCACACATTGATACAGCAGATTTTAATTCTGAAAATGTAAATCCTCAATTTGTCGAAAATTACGATGGAAAATCAAACATTGCGTTAGGCAATGGTGAATACAACCTAGATCCAAATGTTTTTGAAAGCTTACATAAATATGAAGGCAATACTTTAATTACTACAGACGGTAATACTTTATTAGGTGCAGATGATAAAGCAGGAGTTGCTGAAATTGTATCTTCAATGAAGTACCTAATTGATCACCCAGAAATTAAACATGGTGAAATTGAAGTTGGATTTGGTCCCGATGAAGAAATTGGAACAGGTTCACTTAAATTTGACGTTCAAGATTTCGGTGCTGACATGGCTTACACTGTCGATGGTGGAGCTAAGGGTCAATTACAATACGAAACATTCAATGCTGCGTCAGCAACTGTTGAAATTAAAGGAACCGACGTTCACCCAGGTGAAGCTAAGAACGTAATGGTGAACGCTGCAATTTTAGGGATGGATTTCAATGCTAAATTACCAGCATATGAAAGACCTGAATATACTGACGGTAAGGAAGGCTTCTATTTCTTAATTGAAATGAATGGAACTGCTGACTTTACTAAATTGTCATACATTATCAGAGACCATGATAGAGCTAGATTCGAATCTAGAAAACAATACTTTGCAAAAATCGCTGAAGAAATGAATAAATCATTTGGAGAAGATAGAGTTAAAGTAACCGTAAAAGATCAATACTACAACATGGCAGAAGTAATCGAAAAGAACATGGAAGTTGTTGACTTAGCAAAAGAAGCAATGAACAGCGTTGATGTTACTCCTGATATTTTCCCAGTTCGTGGTGGAACAGATGGTTCAACAATTTCATTTAAGGGCTTACCAACACCTAACTTGTTTGCCGGTGGAGAAAACATGCACGGTCGTTTTGAATATGTTTCTGTTGAAACAATGGAAAAGGCTTGTGATGTTATTATCGCTATCGCTAATTTAAATGTTGAAAAATAATAGTCAATAAAGGTCAAATTATTTGAAAATAAAAGACCTTTTGGTAAAATTTACCTATGAGAAGTATTCTCATAGGTATTTTTTTATTAAGCAGGTGAAAAAATGAATCCAGAAGAATTAACCGAAGCTGTTACCCAATCGTTTTCAGAAGCGCAAAAGGTAGCAACTAATAGAAAACATCAAGAAATCACAATCGCACATTTATTTAAAGTGTTAGTTCAACCAGGAGAATTAGCTAGACAAATTTTCTCAGAAGTTGGATTAGATGTTGATGATTTAGAACAAGAGTTAGATAAAGAATTAGATGAAATATCTATAGTTGAAGGAAGTAACGTTAGCTACGGACAAAACATTTCTTCTAACATGTTGTCATTAATTCAATTTTCTCAAAAAGAAAAGGATAAGTTGGGCGATCAATATATTGCTGTTGATACTTTAGTATTAGCGCTAATGGATACTAGTGGCAATAAATTAGTTGATTATTTAAAAGAAAATCATGTTTCAAAAGATATGGTCGAAAAGGCAATTGATAAAATTAGAGGAGGAGAAAAGGTGACTTCAAAGAATCAAGAAGATAATTTTCAAGCTTTAAAGAAGTACGGAGTTGATTTAGTTGCAGAAGCACGTGCTGGAAAGCTAGGACCTATTATTGGTAGGGATGAAGAAATAATTGATGTCATTAGAATCCTTTCTAGAATGACAAAAAACAATCCTGTCCTCATTGGTGATCCAGGTGTAGGTAAGACCGCAATTGTTGAAGGTTTAGCCAAAAGAATTGCTGTGAATGATGTTCCTGAAAATCTAAAAAACAAGTCATTATTTGAATTAGATATGAGTTCATTAATCGCTGGGGCTAAATATCGTGGTGAATTTGAAGAAAGACTAAAGGCAGTCTTAAAAGCTGTTAAAAAATCTGATGGACAAGTTATTATGTTCATTGATGAAATTCACAATATTGTTGGTGCTGGTAAGACAGAAGGAAGCATGGACGCTGGTAATATCTTAAAGCCTATGTTAGCTAGAGGTGAACTTCATCTAATTGGTGCCACTACCGTCGATGAATATCGTAAATACATGCAAAAGGATAAAGCGTTAGAAAGAAGATTCCAAAAAGTGAATGTTGAAGAACCTTCTGTGGATGATACAATTACGATTTTGCGTGGAATTAAAGAACGTTTGGAAATTCATCATGGGGTCAGAATTCATGACAACGCTTTAGTTGCAGCTGCTAAACTGGCTGATAGATATATTCCAGAAAGATTTTTACCAGATAAGGCAATTGATTTAGTTGATGAAGCGTCATCAACAATTGAAGTTGAAATGAATTCAAATCCGACTGAGTTAGATCAAGCTAATCGTAAATTAATGCGTGCTGAAGTTGAAGAGGCATCGTTAAAGAAAGAAGACGACGATGAATCTAAGCAACGTTTAGCTAAGTTAGAACCAGAATTGGCTAACTTGAAAGAAACAGTTAATAAACTAAACGCTAGATGGCAACAGGAAAAGACTTCAATCAAAGCATTAAGCGATAAAAAAGCGGAATTAGATCAAGCTAAGAATGAACTACAACAAGCCGAAAGTAACTATGATTTAGATAAGGTGGCAGTTTTACAACATGGTACAATTCCAGAATTAGAAAAAGAATTAGCTAAGATGGAAAATCAAGATCATGATGATGACTGGTTAGTAAGTGAGTCAGTAACTGAAGATGGAATTGCTGAAGTACTAAGTCGTGAAACTAGAATTCCAGTAGCTCGTCTAATGGAAGGCGAAAAAGAAAAAATACTTCACTTGGATGACAATCTTCATAAGAGAGTGATTGGACAAGATGAAGCTGTTGAATCTGTTGCCGATGCCGTTCTTCGTTCAAGAGCGGGTTTACAAGATCCAAGTAAACCATTGGGATCATTTTTATTCTTGGGTCCAACAGGTGTTGGTAAGACAGAATTAGCCAAGTCTTTAGCTGAAAACTTATTTGATTCTGAAGAACATATGGTAAGAATCGATATGTCTGAGTATATGGAAAAAGAATCGGTATCTAGATTAGTTGGTGCTGCACCGGGATATGTAGGATATGAAGAAGGTGGACAGCTAACTGAAGCAGTTAGAAGAGATCCATATACAATTGTATTATTTGATGAAATCGAAAAAGCTCATCCAGATGTCTTTAATGTCTTATTACAAGTTTTAGATGATGGACGTTTAACAGATGGACAAGGTCATACTGTAGATTTTAAAAACACCTTGTTAATAATGACTTCTAATTTAGGTTCTGACATCTTATTGGATGGTTTAGATAAGGATGGAAATATCTCTGAAAAAGCAAGAAAACAAGTTTCAGAATTGTTGAAGAAGAGTTTTAAACCGGAATTCTTAAACAGAATTGATGAAATCATCACTTTTAAACCATTATCAAAATCAGATGTGAGAGAAATTGTTAAGCAATTAATTCAAAAATTAGGCAATAGATTAAACGACAAACAAATTACAATTAACATCTCTGATGATGCAATAGACTGGATCACAGATAATGGATATGATCCACAATATGGTGGTCGTCCATTACAAAGATTTGTTACCAGAAATGTCGAAACACCGTTAGCAAGATTACTAATTGCAGGTGATATTAAACCTAAAGATACCATCAACATTGGATTAAATAATGACAAACTAACATTTAAATAAAATAAAAAAGCTCAAGTAATTTACTTGAGCTTTTGTTATTTAACTGAATGTTTTGAAATTAGTGATACACAGTTGACTGTAATTACAACAACCACTGCAGAAACGATACCAATTTCAGTTGTGTTATATGTTAGCTGAGTTAATTGGCTAGCAATGTATCCGATGATTTCACCGAAAATAAATGCCCAAAAGATCACCAATAGATTTGAAATAATGAATTTCATCATATCCACCTCACATTTCATAGAAATTTTACCACAGTTAAGATTGAAAAAACAGTTATAAATAATTCAGTTCATATGTATTTTTGTTATAATTGGTTTAAGGAAAGGGATGATTTAATGGATTATACACCACTTAACTTAATGAGTTCATACAGTTTATTGAATAGTACGATTTCAATAGATGAATTAATTTCAACAGCAAAAAAAAGAGGATACAAGTCACTAGCCTTAACTGATGAAAATAATATGTATGGTGCTATTGAGTTTTATGACGCATGTATAAAAGAAGATATTCATCCCATCATCGGACTAACGATTGATTTAGCAGCTATCACAACTAATGACAGTAGAAATCAATTGGTATTGATCGCTAGAGATAACGACGGATATAAAAACTTGATGAAATTATCAACTTTGATAATGACAAGTGAATCTGAAAAAATTGAATTAGACAATCTTTACTCATACTTAGCCCATAATATTGTAATCATCCCTGATTATGGTGAATGGATAGATTTGTTTAATAACGGAGATTTACAAACATTAGAAGAAACTATTCAAAAAATAGCTGATCATAAAGATGATCAAGCGATATTTATGGGATTAAGTGAAGATAATATCAACAACGTTGAATATAGAAACTACTTAACTAATATCAATCAATCCATGAATATTCAATTAGTCGCTTCTTCTAAAGTACAACTGATTAATCAGGATGATTATTTTGCGTTACAAGTTATGAAAAAGATTGACCAAAACGAAAAATTTCCGAATCCACTAAATGCTAGTCATGAAAAGACTAACAAATGGCTAGACCATCGTTATGAAGTGATCAAGCGTTACATAGATGCTGGATTAGAAGATTCATTGCTAAATAATCAAAAAATAGCTGATAGTACAGATGTTGTCATTGATAAAAAGCAACCGGTCTTACCACATTATGTGAATGATTTAGGATTATCTTCAAAGGAATTTTTAAAGAAACTTTGTGTGCAAGGATTACGACAAAGGGTCGCAAAATTAAAAATAGACAAAAATAATTGGCAAACATACATTGATAGGCTGGGATATGAATTATCAGTAATTGATAAAATGGGCTTTAACGATTACTTTTTAATTGTGTGGGATGTGATTAACTATGCTCATTCTCAAAATATTATGACAGGACCTGGGAGAGGTTCTGCGGCAGGTTCATTAGTATCATTTTGTTTATTTATAACAGATGTTGATCCTATCCAATATGATTTGTTGTTTGAACGATTTTTGAATGAAGAACGTCGCCAAATGCCGGATATTGATTTAGATATTCCGGATAATAAGAGGGATGTCATTTTGAATTATGTTCATGATAAATATGGTGATGAACATGTTAGTCAAATTGTGACGTTCGATACGATGTCTGCTAAACAAGTTATTCGAGATATTGGACGAACTTTTGGCTTAAGTCGAGTGCAACAAAGTGACTGGAGTCGAGCCATTCCTAGTAATCAATTAAGAATAAAATTAACCAACGCTTATAAAGAATCTAAAAGACTACAAAATTTAGTTAACGACAATCCATTGAATAAGTTGATGTTTGATACCGCTATTAAATTGGAAGGAAGACCTAGACATAGCGGAACACATGCCGCTGGAGTTATCTTAAGTGATACACCAATAGTCGAAACATCACCATTAAAGAGTGGGAATGAAGCGCTATTATTGACACAATATTCGAAAGACTATGTTGAACAAATCGGTTTGCTTAAAATGGATTTCTTGGGATTAAGAAACCTATCAATATTAGCAGAAGTTGTAGCGTTAGTTCGTCAAAATGTGGATGCAGATTTTGATATTGAAAAAATTGATTTATCAGATGCCAAAACTTTAAAGTTATTCCAAGACGGAGATACAAATGGGGTTTTCCAATTTGAATCCAACGGAATAAAACGAGTGCTAAAGGCAATGCATCCTGACAACTTTGGACAAATTTCAGCTGTAAACGCATTATATCGTCCAGGCCCAATGCAAAATATTGATTCATTTATTCGCAGAAAAGAAGGAAAAGAACCTGTTGATAGATTCGATCCTAATCTAGATTCAATCTTGTTGCCAACTTATGGAATCATCGTTTATCAAGAACAAGTTATGCAAGTCGCTTCCGTAATGGGTGGCTTTACACTAGGAGAAGCTGATAATTTAAGACGTGCAATGAGTAAGAAAAAACAGAGCACAATGGATGCATTAAAGAACAAATTTGTATCTGGAGCGATTAATAAGGGCTATAGTGAGGCATTAGCTGTTCAAATATTTGATTATATTGAAAAGTTTGCAGGATATGGTTTCAATAAATCTCATGCGGTGGCATACAGTAAGATGGCATTTGAATTAGCATATTTAAAAACTAATTACAGTTTGCAATTCTTTGTAGCAATCTTAAATTCAGTGTTAAATAATAATGACAAAACGAACACATATGTCGTTGAAGCTAAAAAAAGAAACATTGTAATAGAACATCCTAATATTAATAAGTCTGAGACTTATTTTACTGAAAGGGATGGAAGGATTTTATTTGGCTTAGCTGCTGTTAAAGGACTAAGAAAAGATTTTATCCAAGCGATTATTGAAGAACGTAATCTTAATGGTGAATATAAGGGGCTAGAAGAATTCATATATAGAATGCCTAAAAAGTTCCGTGATGTTGATTTGTTAAAATCACTTACTTTTGTGGGTGCTTTTGATGAATTTGGATATAACCGAGCTGAACTAGCAGATTCAATTGAAGAATTTATATCATCGATTAATTTAAGTGGAGCCTCGCAGGAATTATTTAGTACATTAAAACCGAAAATAAAGCGTCGTGATGATATGACCCTACAAGAGAAGTTAAGCTTGGAAATGGAATACACAGGGGTTTATCTTTCTGGACATCCGGTTGAAGATTATGACGTTTTAAAACAAGAAATGAAAATCACTACTTCTGATCAAATGATCAGCAAGGATGAAAATATAAATACATTGGTATATGTTGAAAACGTTAAGGAAATAAAAACCAAAAAGGGCGAACAGATGGCCTTTATTAACGGAACCGATATAGTGGGAAACATCAGTGTCACAGTTTTCCCTTCAACATTTAAGAAATTTGCTAATTTACTTAAACGAGGAATCGTTTTGTTAGTTACCGGTAAAACGGATTTTAGAAATAATGAAGTCCAAGTAATTGCTAATCAAATTCTGCCAGCTGCAAACGTCAAAAGCGCTTTTAATAAGAAAAGACAATTAAAAAAATGGTACCTAAAGATTGATGCAGCTCATAACGATAAAGAAACATCAATCAAGTTGTATGAACTAATGAAGACTAACCATGGTGAGAATAAAGTTGTTATTTATAATTCAACTAATAATTCTAAAAAAGAATTAGCAAGTAAATACAGTATGGATAGTAGCAAAGAATTATACGGTAAACTTATTCAATTGTTAGGTAATGGTAATGTAGTATATAAATAATTTTTTATTGTGAAAAAAACTATAAAAATAAAAGACATAAATTTTAAAAAGTGATACACTATAGTGTGAAACCTAGTTATGTATGGAACATCAAAATAATGATTTACCATACAAAATAAAAGGAGAGATTTTTACTTATGAAGAAAACAAAAATCGTAAGTACATTAGGACCTGCAAGTACTGATGTTGACATTATTGTTAACTTAATCGAATCAGGCGCTAATGTTTTCAGATTTAACTTCTCACACGGTGACCATGAAGAACACTTTGATCGTTTGAACAAAGTTCATGAAGCTGAAAAGAGAACCGGTAAGACAGTTGGTCTTATGCTTGATACTAAGGGTGCTGAAATCCGTACTACTAAGCAAAAAGAAGGTAAGATTGAATTCCACACTGGTGACCAGTTTAGAATTTCAATGGACGATACTTTAGAAGGTACTAAAGAAAAAATCGCCGTTACTTACCCAGGCCTATTAGCTGATGTTCATGTTGGTGGCCACATCTTATATGATGATGGTATCCTAGACTCAGTTATTGATGAAATTGACCAAGAAAACAAAGAACTAGTTGTTACTGCCCAAAACAATGCTGTTTTAGGTTCACGTAAGACTGTTACTGCTCCTGGTGTATCAATTAACTTACCAGGTATCACTGAAAAAGATTCAAGCGATATTCGTTTCGGTCTTTCAGAAATGCACATTAACTTTATTGCCGCTTCATTTGTAAGAAAACCAGAAGATGTTTTAGACATCCGTAAATTACTTGAAGACGAACACAAAGAAGACGTTCAAATCTTCCCTAAGATTGAATCACAAGAAGGTATCGACAACTTCGAAGAAATTATGAAGGTTTCTGATGGTTTAATGATTGCTCGTGGTGACATGGCTGTTGAAATTCCAGCAGAAAATGTTCCAATCGTTCAAAAACACTTAATCCACAGATGTAACGAAATGGGTAAACCTGTTATTACTGCAACTCAAATGTTGGACTCAATGCAAGAAAACCCACGTCCTACACGTGCTGAAGCATCAGACGTTGAATACGCTGTATTAAGCGGTACTGACGCTACTATGCTTTCAGGTGAAAGTGCTAACGGTGACTACCCTGCTGAAGCTGTTGCTACTATGGCTAAGCTTGATGAAATGGCAGAAAGCCACTACGATGAATACGGTGACCCACGTCCTGAATTCAAGAACGGTGACGTTACTGAAGCATTCGGTAAGCAAGTTGCTGACATGGTTAGAGATCTTGACATTAAGACTGTTGTAACTACTACTTCAACTGGTTACTCAGCTCGTATGATTTCAAAATACCATCCAAATGCTGACATCTTAGCTTTAACTTTCGATGATCGCGTACGTCGTGGTTTAATGGTTAACTGGGGTGTTCACCCAATCGTTGTAGACAAGCCTGAAAACAGTGATGGCATGTTTGATTTCGCAGCTAAGAAAGCTGTTGAAACTGGCCTAGCTAAAGAAGGCGACTTAATCCTTGTAGTTGCAGGTTTACCTGTTGGCGAAAAAGGTACTACTAACGTAATGAGCGTTAAATTAATTGGTTCAGAACTTGCTCAAGGCCAAGGTGTTGGTGACAAGACTGTTATCGGTAAGGCTTTTTTAGCAAGTAACGCTGCCGACGCAAACAGCAAAGCTGTTGACGGTGGCGTGTTGGTAGCAAAGAATACCAACAAAGACTTCTTGCCAGCTATTAAGAAGGCAAGTGCTGTTATTGTAGAAGATGGTGGAATGACTTCACACGCTGCAGTTCTAGGTATTTCATTAGGAATTCCTGTTATTGTTGGTGCTAAGGGAGCTACTGAAAACATCTCTGATGGTCAAACTATTACAGTTGATTCACGTAGAGGTATTGTTTACAGTGGTGCCGCTAACTCACTATAATAAATAGTTTTAAAGAGGATGCATTTAATGCATCCTCTTTTTTTATCGAAATATTATGTAAAGTAGTGTAGAATTAAGGTATACAGATTCGAAATGAGGAATATTAATGAACGAATATTTAGGCCGAGTTGTCTCCGGAAAAGTGACAGATGAAAATGATAAGAGTTATTTTGTACAAATTGAAGGTACAACTTTTTCATTAGATAAATCAGAAATTGAAAAACCTTTAAAAATTGGAAGTAATTTCAAGGGATTTACCTATGAAAACGAAGACCATAAAATGCAAATTACTAGAAATATTCCGGATGTTCAAGTAGATCACTACGGTTTTGGTACTGTAGTCCAAAGCAAATTTGGACTAGGTGTTTTTGTCGACATTGGTTTACCAAACAAAGATATCGCGGTATCTATCGATGATTTACCTGAACTAACAAAGTTATGGCCTCAACATGGTGATCGATTAATGATTGCTTTGAAAATTGATAAAAAAGGTCGTATTTGGGGAGAGTTAGCGGACGAAGAAATTTTCCAAAGTTTGTCAGTTCCTGCCAATGAAAAAATGAAAAACCGTAATTTAAAGGCGACTACTTATCGTCTTAAATTAGCTGGAACTAGAGTTATTACTGATGACTATCGAATTGGATTTATTCATCCTAGTGAACGTGAATTAGAACCAAGATTAGGTCAACATGTTGATGTAAGAGTAATTGGAATTTTAAGGGACAAAACACTTAATTTATCAATGAAACCACGTGGATATGAAGCGATTAGCGATGACTCTCAAATGATTTTTACAGTTTTAAAGAAATCTGAATCTGGTTCAATTCCATATACAGATAAGAGCACACCAGAATCAATTAAAGAGTTCTTTGGAATTAGTAAGGGTCAATTTAAAAGAGCCGTTGGTAATTTATTAAAGAATAGATTAATCGAGCAAACCGATGGTCAAATGAAGTTAACTGAAAAAGGTAATGAAACAGAACTAGAGTAAGTTTGGTGAATTAAATGGACGAACAAGTTAAAGATTATCTACACTACCTTGTGATCGAAAGAGGTTTATCTGACAATACAATTAAAAGTTACCGTCAAGATATTGTGGGATTTGTTAATTTCTTGAGAGATATACAAGTCGATTCATTTAAGCAAGTGGATTCTAAAACTATTCTAGAATACATGAAGCAAATGAAGGACGAGGGCAAAGCCAGAAATTCTGTAATTCGCTTTGTTTCTAGTATGAAAAAGTTCTTTTCTTATTTGCATAAATATCATTACATTATGGAAAATCCAATGGTTAATGTTGATACGCCTAAAAGCGCTAGTCATTTTCCAGATGTCTTAACTGTTAATGAAGTCGATAAATTATTAACAATGCCAGATGTTAGTGATAAATATGGAATAAGGGACAGAACGATATTAGAAGTTATGTATGCGACCGGGTTACGAGTGAGTGAAGTAGTTAACCTTAAAATGGATAATTTACATTTGGAAATGGGAATTATTCAAACAATCGGTAAAGGTGATAAAGAAAGAATTATTCCCATTGGGACTGAAGCGATTAAGTGGATATACGAATATATGGAAAATAGTCGTCCTTTATTACTAAAAAAAAGAAGATCTGAATATTTGTTTTTAAACGCACATGGTGGTGGCATTAGTAGACAAAGTATTTGGCAAAAATTAAAACACTATGTTGCTTTAGCTGGCATCAAAAAGAATGTCACTCCCCATACTCTTAGACACTCATTTGCTACACATATCTTAGAGAATGGTGCTGATTTAAGAATTGTCCAAGAACTTTTAGGTCATTCTGATATTTCAACAACACAAATCTATACACATGTATCACATGAACATCTTAATAAGGCTTTTGATGAATTTCATCCACATGCCTAATAAATTTAGGAGGAATTAATATGCTACTTAAATATCGTCTAGAATATAAAAAAATTGCAATGGACATGTTATCGTTACTACCCGGTATGAACCAAGGACACCATCTAGAAGATGAAATGAATTGGTACGAAGATAATGACAACCGCATTATTTATTTATGGAAAAATGAAGATGATAATTGGGCCGGATTAATTGCCGTTGAAGATAAAGGTAGCATGTTAGTTCTTAGAAGAATTGTTTTGACTCCTGATTCTTGGAGTATGAATAATTGTTGCAGCATGTTAGATGATTTATCTAATTTATTTATGGATCAAAAAATCGTTGGAACAATGGATACAACATCAATCTGTGAACTGTGGGAGAAACGTAATGGAACCAGAATTCAATAATTCAAATAATATTAATATTCATATTGATGATTTTGATGGTCCCTTAGAATTACTTTTACATTTAATAAAGCAATCAGAAATGGATATCTATGATATTCAGATTGAAAAAATAACTGAGCAATATCTAGGTTATCTAACTGAAATGGAAAACCTAAACGTTAATATTGCTGGGGAATATTTTGTGATGGCTTCAAATCTAATGGCAATTAAGTCTAAGCTATTGTTACCTAGAAACGATGAGATTGATGAAAATGATGATTATGAAGATCCACGTGATGAATTAGTTAATCAATTGTTAATTTATCAAGAATATAAAGAAGTTTCTAAAGTTTTAAAACAGATGGAAACTAAAAGTGCAAAGTATCATAGTGTTGATCCAACTTTACCAACCGTTGATGAAATGATTGATTTTAATGGCAATCATAAATTCAATGTTAGACTTATTCAACAAGCTTTTGATAGAGTTATTGATAAAATTAAAGCAAATGAACCATATGTGCATTCAGTGATAGAATGGCAATTTACAGTTAAGGAACAATCTGAATTTGTCATGGAAAAATTATCACAGCAAAAACATGTCGAATTTGATCAATTGTTTGAGAATACTAATAATATTGAGATGGTGGTAACTACATTCTTATCGTTATTAGAGTTGGTTAAAGAACATAAAATTAGTGTTGGTCAAGTCGATGATAAAATTTATTTAGAACAAGTTGAAGTAGGTGATGAGTAAGTGGTTAATAAGTTAGCCAAATTAGAAGGATTAATATATATTTCCGGAGAAGATGGAATTAGTGAAGATCAACTAATTGAAATGCTAAAGCTAGATGCTGATAATTTGCACGAACTCATCAATCAACTATCTGATAAGTTTAATCGTGATGAATCAGCATTTACAATTATTCAATATGCTAATAAATATCGATTAGCAACCAAGGAAGAATTAGACGATTTGATGAAGGAATATTTGAAGAGTGATGAAAGTATTTCTTTAACCCAAACTGCATTAGAAGCTTTGACAATTATTGCGTATAACCAACCAATTACAAGAGTTGAAGTCGATGATATTAGAGGAGTTAACAGTAGCAAGACAGTTCAAAGATTATTGAGACAAGGATTGATTGAAACTTCGGGATACAAAAAAGTTCCAGGACATCCCAAATTGTATAAAACAACTGATAACTTTTTAAAACTATTTGGAATTAAATCGTTAGACGAATTGCCAAAAATAGAAAATGAGATTTTAATCAAGGAGGAAGATTATGGCGGAGAGACTTCAGAAAATAATGGCTAAGGCCGGAGTTGCTTCTAGAAGAAAGTCAGAAGAAATTATTTTAGCAGGACGAGTAAAAGTAAATGGTCAAGTAGTAACTGAACTAGGTACAAAGGTAAAGGTGTCAGATGAAGTGCAAGTTGATGGTTTACCAATCAATAAAGAAGCACCTGTTTACTACTTATTTTATAAACCTCGTCGTATTATTACTTCAGTTTCTGATGAAAAGTCACGTAAAACAGTATTAGATTTCTTTGAAGATGTTGAACAAAGAATTTATCCAGTAGGTAGACTTGATTATGACACTTCAGGTCTATTATTAATGACCAATGATGGTGATTTAGACAATCGTCTTACTCATCCGAAATATGAAGTAGAAAAAACTTATGTTGCTAAAGTGGAAGGAATTCCTACTAATGACGAATTAAAACAACTTCGCATTGGGGTTGTAGTAAATGGTCATAAGACTAGTCCAGCTAAAACTAATGTGTTAGAAACTGATACAAGTAAGAAAACTGCAGTGGTACAACTAACTATTCATGAAGGAAAAAACCATGAGGTTAAGAACATGTTTAAGGCTGTTGGACACCCAGTTAAAAAGCTTAAGCGAGAATCTTTTGCGTTCTTGAATTTAAGAGGGTTACAACCAGGTGATTATCGACCACTTAAAAAGTTCGAGGTTGAAAAGTTATACGAAATTACAGAAAAAAGATAAAAAGACTTGTGTTTTGTTTGGTAATTTTATATTATTATTTTTGAAAATTAATAAATTGGTTTATCTTCAGGGCAGGGTGTGATTCCCGACCGGCGGTTATAGCCCGCTACCTATCTAAATGATAGTTGATTTGGTGAAATTCCAAAGCCGACAGTATAGTCTGGTATAAAGAAGATCTCTTTTTGAGTATGCACAAATGCCCGTTGATCTGTAAAAGGTTAACGGGATTTTTTTTGAAGATATTCCTCATTGGAGGATTTATTATGGAAAGAAGAAGTAGTAGTAGTTTTAGTTTAAGAAACTTAGTTCAAGTTTCAGTTTTAGGTGGTTTAGCATACTTGCTAACTTATTTATCGGTACCTTTAATTCCGATTGCACCTTACATGAAGTTAGATTTTGGTGACATTCCAATATTATTAGCCACAGTTTTAATTTCAACAAGAAGTGGATTAATCGTAGCCGTATTAAGAGCATTATTGTACTTTATTTTTACGGGTCCATCTTTAATTAGTTTGATTGGGGTTATGGCACTATTAATCGCAAGTATTACGATTGTTTTATCAGTTACAGTTGCTGATAAAATGTTCGAAGGCAAGAAAAAATATATTGCGATGATTTTGATTGAAACATTGATGTTAACGATTGTCATGAGTTTGTTAAACTATTTGATTATTACACCACTATATATAAGTTTGGCAGGTTTCAAATTGAGCTTTAGTTTATTAGATTCAATTATATATACAGTTGCACCATTTAATTTACTAAAAGGTTTATTTGTAGGGATTGTTTTTGTTATCATTTATAACAGAAGCAATGCTTGGTCAAAATATAAAGAAAAGAGATAATCTAATGAATATAAAGTTCTTAATATTGTGTCTATCAAATAAGCAACCAAGAAGACAAAAGTTAATTCAAAATCTATTGGTTGGGAAGAGAACCGTTTCTACTCTTTTTTGGGGAATGAGATACGGATTATTAGAATATTCAGCAATTTTAAAGAACTTTAATTTAGATAAAATGCCTGCTCAATTAAATCAGCTGATACAAAAGGGCTATGTTGAACAGGTTGATGAATATAAATATATATTGACTACAAAAGGTCAAAAAGAAAAGGATTCTATTTTAGAATCCTTTTACATATTAAAGACAAAATTGAACTATTATGATTATGATGTCATAGCTTTCAAATCAAGGTTATTATTAGCAATTCAAGTAGCTTCTGAATACAGTTATAAAAATAGCAATTATTATCCTGTAACAACAGATTTCAAAAGTGCATCATTAGTAAAAAAATGGTTTAAAACACATAAAAATGCATTGCCAGATCGAATGAAAGAATACTTAACTAATTATCTGGCCTCAATCGATGAAAATCGCGCTAACATATTTGCGCATATGTTTGTCGGATATCAGCGATATGGGATGACCAATCAACAGATAGCCAATGAGATGAACCTCAGCGCTTTGGAAGAATATTTCTTTCAATATGATTTATTAGTCGATTTGATTGAATATATCGAAAATGATGATGATGACCTATTAAAAGAATTATTAGTTGATATAAAAGTTCTGCGTACTAATAAACATGCATTAAAAACATATAATGAATTTAAACATGGTAAAACCATTCGAGAAATTGCCGAAAATAATAAATTAAGAAATTCTACTATTAGAGAGCATCTGTTAGAATGTGCAATTTGGATGCCCAAAAAAGAATTTCCATATAAAATGATTATTAGTGAAGAAAAAGAAAATGTTTTAGATCAATATTATCAAGCTAATAATATTGATGATTGGCAATATAATGAAAATATTAGCAATCAAGAGTTTTCTTTTTTTGAATTCAGAATCTATCAAATTATGAGGAGTAAGCCAAATGATTGATGATATTAGTTTAAAAAGCAATTTAAAGAAATGGTTTGGTTATGATTCTTTTAGAACCGGACAATTAGATGTGATTAAAGCGCTGATTCAAAAAGAAGACACTCTAGCGGTATTACCGACAGGAACCGGAAAGACGCTGATATACCAATACATGGGAAAGTTCAGTGAAGGTACAGTGATAATTGTTTCTCCGTTAATATCTTTGATGCAAGATCAAGTTGATAGAATGCGATTTTTAGGAGAAAAGAGAACAATCGCCTTAAATTCTAGTTTGAATTGGTATGAAAAGAAAAAAATCACTCAAAATTTAGCAAATTATAAATATATTTATGTATCTCCAGAAATGTTATCAAATGATGAAATTTTGGCTAATTTAAAAAAGATAAACATTGGTTTATTTGTTGTCGATGAAGCGCATTGTATTAATCAATGGGGACCAGATTTTAGACCGGAATATCTAAATTTGAAAAGAATCATATCATTTTTAGATTCACCTCTAACGCTATTATTAACAGCCACGGCATCGAATGAAGTTATTGACGATATAAAGAATAAAATCGGAATTGTGAATTTAAACGTGATTAAATATTCTGCCAATAGGCCAAATATTGCATTAGATGTTGAAATTATTGATGATCAAAATGAAAAAAATGAACGCTTATTATCTCTAGTTAATAAAGTTAAAAAACCAGGAATTATATATTTCTCTAGTAAAAAAGTAGCCAATTCAGTTTGTAGATGGTTGAATGAGCAAACTAATTTATCTGTGGAGGCATATCATGCTGATATAGATAATGATAGTAGATATAAAATTCAACATCAGTTCATCAATGATAAAATTGATGTAATTTGCGCCACAAGTGCCTTTGGCATGGGAATTGATAAAGATAATATTAGATTTGTTATTCATTATCATATGCCATCAAACCTAGAATCTTATGTCCAGGAAATGGGAAGAGCAGGTAGGGATGGTCAACAAAGCATATCTTATATTCTTTATCGAGAAAAAGATGAAGTACTACAATATCGATTTATTGATGAAGCTATTCCGACAGAAGATATGATTGATTTCTTTTACCATAATAGTGAAAAACTATTAAAAGCTAGTTTGGATGAAAAAGGAGAGTTAGTTCGCTACTATTTTGAAAAGGGATATGACTTAGAAGAAACCAAGTTCATTTTCTTTAGCAGAAAAAATGAACTTATTACATCCTTAAACGACATCGTAGAATATGTTCATTCAAATGGCTGTTATAGAGAGAAATTATTGCATCATTTTAACGAAAATTTCAATAATCATGATAATCAATGTTGTAATGGAATGCAGACGGAATTAAAATTAGACCATATGGATTTGATTTCCATTAATAAAGATATGGAAACTAATCAGAAAAGAGAAAAATGGCAGAATATTATACAATCTCTTTTTTCTAATTAGTTAAATTCATGTATAATTAAGACATAAGAAATAAATAGGAGGTCATTATTTTGAATAATAACGACGATAACAATTCATATTCAAGAGTAGAAGCTAGAAGAAAGCATCGTGGTCACAAAACCATTGCAATCGTTTTAATTACAATTCTTGTAGTAATTGGATTAAGTGCATTAGTATTTGGTATGATTAGTAGCCCAAGTAACGATAGTACAACTGATTCTACATCAACATCCACAAGTGTTTCTTCAAGTAGTCATAAGATGAAGAAAGAAAAAGAAGAATCAAGCTCAATGTCATCTTCAAGCTCAATGAGTAGTTCATCAATGAGCAGTTCAATGAGTAGCGATGCAAGTAGTAACAGTAGCTCATCAGCTAGCATGCAAAGTAGTTCAGCAAGCACAACTAGTCAATCACAAGCTGCTACAACTAATAATAGTTATGTTGTAATTGGTCAAAATGGAATGACAGACTTATATCAAGTTTCTAAACGTTATAACATTTCAGTTCAACAACTAATGAAACTAAACGGTATCACTGATGCTAACAAAGTGGTTGCCAACCAAAAAATCAGAGTAAGATAATTAAGTGGTGTTAAATTTTATGGATAATAGTAAGTTACAAGTAGCAATCGATGGACCAGCATCTGCTGGAAAAAGTACAGTTGCCAAGTTAGTCGCAACAAGATTTTCATATATTTATTGCGATACTGGTGCAATGTATAGATCAACAACTCTAAAGGCAATTAGAAACAATTTACCTTTAGATGATGAACAAGTTATTTTAAAAATGTTGAATGATACAGAAATTACCTTTGAACCAGGTGAAAAACAACAAAAAGTTTTCTTAGATGGTAATGAGGTAACTAATGATATTCGACAAGAAGATGTTACTAATAACGTTTCCACTGTTGCTAGTTTAGGAGCAGTAAGAGCTGAATTAGTTGAAAGACAACAAGAAATTGCTGCTAAAGGTGGTATTGTTATGGACGGTAGAGATATCGGAACAACAGTGTTACCAAATGCAGAAGTAAAAATCTTCTTAATTGCTAGTGTGGAAGAAAGAGCTGATCGTCGTTTCAAAGATAACGAAGAAAAAGGTATTCATGTTCCACTAGAACAATTGAAGAAAGAAATCGAAGAAAGAGACTACAAAGACTCGCATAGAGAGGTATCACCATTAACTAAAGCTGCTGACGCTATTGAAATTGATACAACATCAATGTCAATTGATCAAGTAGTTGATGCCATCTCTGATGAAATTAATAAAAAACTATCACTATAAATTAGTCAATAAACTAGATTTTATTAATAACATAGTCTAAAATAATAATTATAGTAGTCTCAAGGAGGAATATCACATGAGTGAATCAGATGAACAAACAAACAAAGATTTATTAGAAGCCTTGGATAGCGTGGACCAAGTTAATATCAACGATGTTGTTGAAGGTGAAATTTTAGCCTTTGATAAGGATCATCAATTAATTATTGGTATCGATAATGCTGGGGTTGAAGGGGTTGTTCCTCGTCGTGAACTATCATCTCAACCTGTTGAAGATGTAGAAAGCAAATTTAAAGTTGGAGACAAAGGTAAATTTGTTGTTATCTCACGTATTGGTGACGATAAAGAAGGCGGAAGCTTCCTTCTATCAATCCGTCGTTTAGAAGAACGTAAGGTTTGGGATGAATTAAAAGCTAAAGCTGAAAACAATGAAACAATTAACGTTACTGTACAAAACGCAGTTCGTGGTGGTTTAGTAGTAAATGCTGGTGTACGCGGATTTATCCCTGCATCAATGATTACTAACCATTTTGTTAGAAACCTAAGTCAATATAACGGTCAAGAATTCGAATGTAAAATTGTTGAAATCGTACCTGAAAAGAATCGTTTAGTTCTATCACATAGTGATGTCGTTGCTAAGAACCAAGAAGCAGCACGTAGTGAAGTTATGGGTAAATTAAACGTTGGTGACGTTGTTGAAGGTAAAGTTGCACGTATGACTGATTTTGGTGCATTTGTTGATCTAGGCGGAATTGATGGACTAGTTCACGTATCAGAAATTTCATACGATCGTGTAAACAAACCTGCTGATGTTCTTGAAAACGGTCAAGATGTAAAAGTTAAGGTTATTGCTATGGACGAAGAACGTGGCAGAATCTCACTTTCAATCAAACAAACTCAAGCTCAACCATGGGATGAAATTGAAGAAAAAGCACCTCAAGGTAGTACTGTTAAGGTAACTATTAAGAGAATCGTTGATTTTGGTGCCTTTGCTGAAGTAATTCCTGGTGTCGAAGGATTAATTCACATTTCACAAATTTCACACAAGCATGTTAATGCGCCATCAGACGTACTTAAAGTTGGTGAAACTGTTGATGCTAAAGTATTAGATGTTAACCCTAGTGAACATCGTTTAGCTTTATCATTAAGAGCTCTTGAACCAGAACCAGAAAATGCACAAGGTTCAAACGAACAAGTCGAAGCTACTGATAATGCTACTGAAAATGCTCCTGAAGAAGAAAATGGATTCACTTTAGGTGACATTGTTGGTAAAGGATTAGACGAAGATAATCAATAATATTTTCAATCTTTAAAAATATCCTTCATTTTTGGTGAAGGATATTTTTTTAATGAAGTAAGGAAAGGGTGAATGCTAATGGGTTTACCTACAGTTGCAATTGTTGGAAGACCAAATGTTGGAAAATCAACAATTTTTAACCGAATTGCCGGTGAGAGAATTTCGATTGTAGAAGATACTCCAGGAGTAACCCGTGATAGAATTTATTCTCACGGTGAATGGTTAGGTCACGAGTTTAGTATGATTGATACAGGTGGTATTGAAATCGGTGATCAACCTTTTGTTAAACAAATTACCGCGCAAGCTGAAATAGCAATTGAAGAAGCTGATGTAATTATCTTTATGGTTAATGGTAAAGAAGGAATTACCAACGCTGATGATAACATTGCTAGAATTTTATACAGAACTAACAAACCAATCGTATTAGCTGTTAATAAAGTTGATAATTTCGAAAGTAGATCAAGCATCTACGACTTTTATTCATTAGGTTTTGGCGACCCATATCCAATCTCTGGGGCCCATGGATTAGGTCTAGGTGATTTATTAGATGAAGTTATCAAACACTTTAAAGAAGAAACAGAAGAAGAAAATGACGATAAAATTCGTTTTAGTTTGATTGGTCGACCAAATGTTGGAAAATCATCATTAGTTAATGCTATTTTGGGTGAAGAAAGAGTTATCGTTTCTAACGTTGCTGGAACCACTCGAGATGCCATTAATACTGAATTCGAACAAGATGGCCAAGAATTCACAATGGTTGATACTGCTGGTTTAAGAAAACGTGGTAAAGTGTATGAAAATACCGAACGCTACTCAGTATTAAGAGCAATGAAAGCAATTGATAACAGTGATGTAGCGCTAATTGTTTTGAATGCTGAAGAAGGTATTCGAGAACAAGATAAGAGAATTGCCGGATATGCCCATGAAGGTGGTAAGGGAATCATTATCATTGTTAATAAATGGGATACACTTAAAAAGACCAGCAAAACTCAACAAGAATTTGAAGCTGGGATAAGAAGTCAATTCCAATACCTTTCATATGCACCAATCCTATTCGTTTCGGCACTTACCAAGCAAAGATTAAATCAAATTCCAGAATTGATTAAACGTGTTTATGATAACCATGCTAAGCGAATTTCTTCATCTATGCTTAACGATGTCTTGATGGATGCAATTGCAATGACACCAACTCCAAGTATTAATGGTCGTAAGTTAAGAATTTACTACGCAACTCAAGTGAAGAGTGAACCACCTACTTTGGTGATCTTTGTAAATGATGAAGATTTAATGCATTTCTCATATAGAAGATATATTGAAAATCAAATTAGAGAACATTTTGATTTCTCTGGGACCCCTATTAAAATAATTTCTAGAAAGCGCAAGTAGACAGTAACTATTAATTCTAACTTTTTTATAAATTATGTGAAAAAAATAATAAAATCGTTGAATTGTAGGCGTTTATGTGATATCTTGAATAAATGTAATGACATTAATTTGTTGTGATTACATAAGTCGAAAAGCATTATTGTTTTCCGAACATTGTGGGAGGTGAAACACATGGCTAATAAGGCAGAATTAGTAAGCGACGTAGCTACTAAAACTGGTTTGACTAAGAAGGATGCAACTTCAGCAGTTGATGCTGTTTTTGAATCAATCCAAGGTAGTTTAGCTAAGGGCGAAAAGGTACAATTAATCGGCTTCGGTAACTTCGAAGTACGTGAACGTGCTGCTCGTAAGGGTCGTAACCCTCAAACTGGTGCAGAAATTCAAATTCCTGCAAGTAAAGTACCTGCTTTCAAACCAGGTAAGGCTTTAAAGGATGCTGTTAAATAATAACAGCTTGCTTTATAATTAGGCTGGTCCGACAAATGTCGAACCGGCCTTTTTATTTTAATCATAGGAGTGATAAATTTGAGTTATTCGCAGAAGGCATTAGATTTTCTGGAAGACGGAAATATTGAAGAATTTAATAAGCAATATAATTTGGCACTTCATCATGATAGTGATGAAATGGTTTATTCACTCGCAGAGGAGTTATATTCTTATGGTTTCACCAACCAAGCTAAAGAATTATATGAAAAGTTATTAAAAAAATTCCCCGATGAAGACGAATTAAGAACAGACATTGCTGATATTTTAATCAGTGAAGGTAATACAGATGAAGCACTTGAACAATTAAGTAAGATTGGCAAAGATTCACCTGCATATCTTCAATCTTTAATGGTGCAAGCTGATCTTTACCAAACTCAAGAATTATTTGAGGTCAGTAGAGAAAAGCTATTAGAAGCCCAAAAAATAGAGCCAGATGAAGATGTAATTACATTTGCATTGGCTGAATTGTTCTATACGATGGGGGAATACAATAAAGCAATTCCTCAATATTTAACTTTAATTAAAAAAGGAATTATGAACTTATCCGCAGTTAATCTGGTTGAACGAGTTGGAATTTCATACGCTAATGACAGTAATTTTGAAAATGCAATTGGTTATTTAAAGCAAATTAAGACAGTTGATATGTCATCCGATGTTAAGTTTGAAACTGCATTTACGTACCTTCAGTTGAAAGAATACGATCAAGCAATTGATATCTTTAAAGAATTACGTGATAGCGATCCACAGTACGCGACCTTATATCCATACTTGGGTCAAGCACTCGAAGCAACTAATAAAATTGAAGATGCTTATAAAGTACTTCAAGAAGGTTTGAGTGTTGATCAATATAATGAAAAATTGTATTTATCTACAGCTAGAGCAGCGCTTAAATTATCTGAAACTGATGACGCACTAAAATACCTTCAAGAAGGTAATAAGATTGATCCAGATGATATTGAAATCGTATTGGAATTATCTAACTTATTTGTATTTAGAGAAGACTTTGAGGAAAATGTAAAGTTATTAAATACTTATATTGAAAATCATGAACTCGATCCACAATTTTATTGGAATTTAGCAATTTCATATGATAAGTTAGACAATTTAAAATTAGCGCATAAAAATTATTTAGCTGCTAAACCATATTTTGAAGATAATGCCGACTTTTTAAAGGAAGCTGCATTATTCTTTAGGGAATATGGTGATAAGGATAATTCATACGAATTATTGAGCAGATATGTAAAAATGCAACCTAATGATGAAGAGGCTGCATTTATGTTAGAAGAGTATTTAGATTAATTTAGCTGCTAATTGTTTATAATAATTGATTGAGGATAAATCCAAATTTAAATGTGTAGATAAGTCTATATCATTTAGGTTTGGATTTTTTTGAATGTAAAAAACAATATAGGATTGAAATAAGGTGGAAGGATTAAGTGACATGTTTAAAACATCTTCACTCGGTTTAAGGTATTTATGAAGCCCTTGAATTGTAATGTTGGGTTGCTTAGATAATCTTTGTTTCAAAAAAATATCAGAAGAACGTTGCTTTTCTTGGATGGGCTTAATAAATTCATCGAACGATGTTTTGAAAATTAATTCATTTTCAGTGAAATTAATAGAGTCTAGTTGTTTATAAAATCCTGTTTGAAGAAACTCTTCGGATTTATATCCCTTGCTAGTTAACAACATTGTCATACGGGCATAAAAATGAACGTTATTGTTCTTTAAAATAGAGTCTAGTTCATTTATCCATTTAACATTGACATCTTCCTTAGATGTCTTTTTTAAGCCTTTTAATTCAATTGTAGGTAAATTGGAGTTCAAATTATGTGTGAAAAGGTAATTAAAGTAGACGTTGATGTGCGATAAAATTTTGTTATAGGTCGAATTACTAATTTGGCGATTATTTAATAGCATATTTAAATATTCCTCAATATCTCGGTTGAATAGATTTTCAACACGATGATCTGATTGATATCCTTTATTAAACTCAGATAAATAATTAAATAATTCGGTTAATATTTTGTTATATTCATCAATTGTAACTTCAGATAAATCTTTAGATGATAAATGCTTTGTAAAACTATCTTGATAAGGGTAATTATTTTTAGCTGACAAGTTAAAATCACTCCTTCTTATATGAATATATTACAGCACTAAAACTGTTAAACTTCAATCTGTAAATTGAGGGATTAATCTGTTAATATTTAATATAGATTGTATTGAGAGTAGGTATAAAAATGAAAATCGAAAAATTACCGAACGAATTTGAAAAAGCGCGTCCTGTAATGCAACAAATTGAAGAAGGTGGCTACCAAGCTTATTTCGTTGGCGGTAGCGTGCGTGACACTATTTTAGGGTTACCAATTCATGACGTTGATATTGCCTCAAGTGCTTATCCACAAGAAATTAAGCAAATATTCAAGAAAACCGTTGATACTGGAATAGAACACGGAACAGTGATGGTTTTATACAATAAAAAAGGTTATGAGATTACAACATTCAGAACTGAATCTGGCTATCAAGATTATCGAAGACCTGATAAAGTAGAATTTGTGAGATCCTTAGACGAAGACTTAAAACGTCGTGATTTTACAATTAACGCTTTTGCCATGAGAGAAAATGGTGAAGTTACTGATTTATTTGATGGACTAGAAGACATTCAAAAACGCTTAATTAGAGCCGTGGGTAATCCTAACGAACGATTTAATGAAGATGCATTGAGAATGATGAGAGCCGTTAGATTTGCCAGCAAATTGGACTTCGACATCGAAGAAAAAACAATGAGCGCGATTAAAGAAAACAGTCACTTATTAGATAAAATTGCAGTCGAAAGAATTTACACTGAATTTGTGAAAATGATGATGGCTAATCGACCTAAGCAAGGAATTTCTGACATGCTCAATACAGACATGTATAAATACGTACCAGTATTTGGAAATTATCCAAAGCAATTAGAAGCGATTACTAAAGTTGATAATTTAACATTATTGGATGAAATTGAAGTTTGGTCATTTATCGCATTTAATTTTGCAATGAATAGAAACGAAATTAGCTCAATGCTAAAAAAATGGAAAGCATCTAATGACATTATTAAAAATACTCAACAATGTGTTGACGCTATTAATAATATTAAGCAAGACCGATTAGATGAATGGGAAATGTATCAAACGGGAGAAGATTTGTTGATAAAGGCCAACCATATCGCTAAATTATATGGTTTTGAACAAAATGAATCAGATCTAATTAGCAAATATGAACATCTTAATATTAAAGATAAGAAAGAAATGGCTATTAACGGTGGCGATTTGATAAAATCAGGCGTAGTTAAGCCAGGTCCAGAAATGGGTAAAATCTTGTTCAAACTAGAAAAAGCACTGGTATGTAATGAGATAGATAATGACAAGGAATCGTTGATAGAAGCCGCTAAAAATTTTTGAGAGAGTGATTAAATGCAAACCCTACGTGCAGAAGCATTAACTAAAACATATGGTGAAAAAACGTTATTTAAAGACCTTGATTTCATAATTAATGAACAAGATCGAATTGGATTAATTGGTACCAATGGTAGCGGAAAATCATCATTATTGAATGTGTTATCACAAGAAGATATTGATTCAACCGGAAACATCGTAACCTCTAAGACTTATACAATTGGATACCTAAAACAACAACCCAAATTGGATGAAGAACTTACAATTTTAGAAGCGGTTTTTGCTGGTAGCCAAGATGTATTTAATACAATCAGACGTTATGAACAAACATTGGAAAATTATTCTAATCATCCAGATGATCCAAAAGCCGAAAGACAGTATTTAGATGCTGAAGCTAAGATGAATGAGGATGACGCTTGGAATGCGGAAAGTGATGTTAAAACGATTTTAACGCAACTAAAAATTGATGATGTAAATCAAGTAGTTAGTACGTTATCTGGTGGTCAAAAACGACGTGTTGGATTAGCACAAGTTTTAATTCAATCTCCAGATTTGTTAATTTTAGATGAACCAACCAACCATTTGGATTTTGATTCCATCGAATGGCTACAAGAATATTTAGCCAAGTATAAAGGTGCATTATTATTTGTAACGCATGATCGATATTTCTTAGATCAAATTGCAAATAAAATCTGGGAATTATCATTTGGAGAATTGTTCGAATATACAGGTAATTATCAAGATTATTTAGCACAAAAAGCCGAAAGAGTTGATCTTGAAGTTGCAGCAGAACATAAGAAACAAAAGTTGTATAAGCAAGAATTAGCTTGGATGAAAAAGGGTGCCAAAGCTAGAACTACTAAACAACAAGCTCGAATTAATCGTTTTAATGATTTAAAAGAAAATGTTGGTAACCTTCAAACTGAAGAAGATGTTGATATTAACCTAGGTCAACAAAGATTAGGTAAAAAGGTTATTGAAATCGAGGATGCTAGTCTAAATTTAAATAATAAAATTATTTTGAGTCATTTTAGTGAATTAATCCAAAGAAATGAAAGAATTGGTATTTCAGGTGAAAATGGTGCGGGTAAATCATCATTATTAAACGTTATTGCCGATAAGTTACCACTGGATAGTGGTACCATTGAGATTGGTGAAACTGTAAAGATGGCTTACTACACCCAACAAACTGAGCCAATTCCAGACGATAAACGTGTTATTAACTACTTAACAGATGTTGGTGAACATGTTACTGATAATACCGGTAATAAGATTAGTGTTACAGATTTATTGGAACAATTCCTGTTCCCTAAATTTATGCATGGAACATTAATTAGAAAGCTATCTGGTGGGGAAAAAAGAAGACTGTACCTACTTAAATTGTTAATGCAACAACCTAATGTATTATTGTTGGATGAACCAACTAATGATTTGGACATATCTACTTTGACCGTGCTAGAAGATTATATCTCTCACTTTAGTGGAACGGTAATAACGGTTTCACATGACCGATATTTCTTGGATAAAGTGGCAAGTCGATTGCTTATTTTTAATGGTGATGGCCAAATTGAAAGTTATGTTGGATTATTTACGGATTACTTAAGAAAGTCTGCGGATAACCAAAAAGTTGAGAAAAAGAAAAATCATGAACAACATATAACTGAAAAGAAACAACAAAATGATACTTCGGATGAAAAGACGAAGAAGAAACTAACTTATGCTGAAGAAATTGAGTATAATGATTTAGAAAAAGAAATTGACGAATTAGATAGTCAAATTAGCACATTAAAAGAAGAAATGACGCACTTAGGTAATGATTACGATAAATTAGCAGATACACAAGTTCAAATTGATGAATTAACTCGTCAATCTGATGAAAAGATCGCTAGATGGGAATACCTAAGTGAATACGTAGAATAGGGGAACGTTATGTTAGAGGATGCATATTTAAAATTAGCTAGTGATGTATTAAAAAATGGTCATCGTAAAGAAGATAGAACCGGAACAGGTACAATTAGTACCTTTGGATACCAAATGCGTTTTGATTTATCCAAGGGATTCCCACTTTTAACTACCAAGAAAGTACCATTTGGTCTTATTAAAAGTGAATTACTATGGTTTTTAAGAGGAGATACAAATATTCAATTCTTACTAAAACACAAAAACCACATTTGGGATGAATGGGCATTCAAGAACTGGGTTGAATCTGATGAATATGATGGTCCTGACATGACAGATTTTGGACTAAGAGCTGAAGAAGATGATGAGTTTAAGAAAGTATATTTAGATGAAAAAAAGAAGTTTTGTCAAAGAATAGTTGAAGATGATGATTTCGCTAAGAAATATGGTGATTTAGGATTGGTTTATGGTAGTCAATGGCGTAAGTGGAAGACCACTACTGGAGATACTATTGATCAAATCCAAAATGTAATCGATGAAATTAAACGTAATCCAGATTCAAGAAGATTGATTGTCTCAGCATGGAATCCAGAAGATATTCCATTTGTTGCTCTACCACCTTGTCATACAATGTTCCAATTCTATGTAACCGATGGTAAGTTGAGCTGTCAATTGTACCAACGTTCAGGTGATATCTTCTTGGGTGTTCCATTTAATATTGCTAGTTATGCATTATTAACATCATTAATCGCTAAGGAATGTGGACTAGAACCGGGTGAATTTATTCATACTTTAGGGGATGCTCATATTTATTCTAATCATGTAAATCAAATTGAAGAACAATTACAAAGAGAACCATATGAAGCACCAAAACTTTGGTTAAATCCTGATAAAAGCAGTATTTTTGATTACGATATGGAAGATATTAAAGTAATCGATTATAAGCATCACGATCCTATTAAAGCACCAGTTGCTGTATAAAATAAAAAGGGGTAAAAATTATGATTTCTTTTCTTTGGGCTGAATCAAACGATCACATTATCGGATTAAATGGCGATTTACCATGGCATTTACCTGCCGATATGAAGTATTTTAAGGAAACTACTACTCATCAAATTATTATGGCCGGTAGAACTACTTATGAAAGCTTTAAAAGACCGCTACCAAATAGATTAAATACTGTATTAACAAGTCATGACAAATCAGAATATCCTAATGATGTTGTTGTATTTAATGAATTAAGTGAATTCTTAGAATTTGCTAAAAAATTTAGTGATAAAGAAATATTTGTCGTTGGTGGTGCTAAAATATTTAGTGAACTAACCGAATATGTTGATAGATTATATAAAACTGTGATTGATTATGATTTTGATGGTGATACAAAGATGCCAGAAATAAATTATAATGACTTTAATTTAGTATCAACTAAAGAAGGAATCTTAGACGATAAGAATATTTATCCACACCGATTCGAAGTTTATGAACGAAAATAAAAAAAGAGGTTACGGATTATTCCTAACCTCTTTTTATGGGGGATTTTAGTTTGAAAAGAATATTAAAATGTCTGCTCTTTTTATTGTTAATTGGCTGCATTGCTGGAATTAGTTTTACTGTGATGTCAGAGAAACTTAATTCAAACAATTCACGTGTTAACTTGTCAAAAAATGCTAAAGTTAATATTGTCGCACTTGGTGATTCTCTTACCCAAGGGGTCGGAGATCCCAAAAAATCAGGTGGATATGTTTCTAGAATAAAAACGCAATTGCAAAAACGTGGTTATAAAAACGTTCAAAGTTATAATTACGGAATTGCTGGTCAAAGAAGTGACCAAATCAATGCCAGAATTCAACAAAATAAAAATCAGCTTACTAATCAATTAAGAAAAGCAAATGTAATCGTAATAACCGTTGGTGGAAACGATTTACTTCAAAGTTTACAGAAAAATGCATTAATAAGTAGCGATTCTGCATTTGAAAAAAATATGGATGTTGCTATTAAAACATACCAAAATAATTTACAATCACTTTTAAGTCATGTCAGAAGAGTGAATGCAACTGCACCGACTTACGTTTATGGAATTTATAATCCGGTATATGTATACTTTCCTAACGTAACTAAGATTAGTCAATATGTGGATAAATTTAATGTCATTACAAGTCATAAAGTTAAGCAATATCGAAAAATGCATTTTGTTGACATTAGTGCCTTAACATATGGTCAATTCAAAACAAAAGACCAAAGGGAAAAGTTAGAAAATAGCAATAAAACCATTTCAATCAATCCGTTCAATTTAATTGAATTAGATGGTTCACAAGGCGAAATAAATAACTATATTTCACCAGATGATCATTTTCATCCTAACGATAAAGGTTATGATTTTATGACTAGTCAATTATTAAACGCAATGAAAAAGAATAATGATATTAAATAAGAGGCTATTAGCAATGGAAAAGAAGAAAGAAAAAAAGTTATTTAAATATTTATTTATTTTATTAGCTTTGTTAATCATTGGAAGCGCGGGTTACGTTTGGGTTCAAATGCATAGCGCTGTTGTTAACCCACAAAGTGGTAAAGTAAATAAGGACAATACACCAATATCAGTGCAACTAAATAAAAAACAAGTAAACGCACTTTCCAGTTATTATTTACAAAAATTTGAAAAGAAGAATAAGAACATGGATTATAAGTTCTGGTTGGGAAACCAGGCATATGTTTACGGTAAGATAACTATCTTAGGTTCTAAGGTTGGTTATTTATTAAGCTTAGATCCACATTTGTTAAGTAATGGTGATATCGAATTAGATGCAAGTAAATTGGAAGTTGGTAAGTTAGATATTCCAGCCAATTTTGTAATTGGTTATGTTGGAAAACATTACAAAATCCCTAAATGGGTTGAATTAGATAGTCACAATAGTAGAATCATATTACACGTTAATAAGCTTGGTGGAAAAAATGAACTATCTTATCAAGCCCAAAAAATCGATATGAATGGTGATGGAGATTTTCATTTTAAGGTTCTAATTCCTAACCAATAAAAGGAGAAATAATGAATAGTTTTTATCATTTTTTAATGACAGAAAGAAATCCAAAAAGTACTGATGCAATTGCTCAATTTGCTAATAATGCTTTTTATGATCAATCGTTCCCAAAACAATCAAATGAGTATGAAGAAATATCTGAGTATTTAGAAGAAAATGCGTCATATTTACCAAGTATGACAATATTTGATGAAGCTTGGGAAAACTACAAAAACAACAAACATTAAAATGAACCTATAATTAGGTTCATTTTTTGGTTATTAATATAGTACAATTAAAATATATAGAATAGGAGCGGATAAATATGATTCAATGGTTCCCAGGACATATGGCAAAAGCCATTAGACAATTTGAAGAAAATATTCACTTAGTTGATATTGTTTTTGAATTGGTAGATGCAAGATGCCCATATAGTTCAATTAACCCAGAGGTAGCAAGAATTAGTCAGGATAAACCTAGATTAATGATCTTAACAAAATCTGATTTAGCAAATCCTAATATCACAAATCAATGGCTATCATACTTTAGAGCACAAGGATATGCCGCAATAGCGATTGACTCCAAGAAGAATACGACTGGTAAATACATTACTAAGGTTGTTAAAGAGTTGTTAGCAGATAAGATAGATGAAGCACAAAAGAAGGGCTTTGATAAAAAAATTATTAGAGCTATTTGTGTAGGTGTTCCGAACGTTGGAAAGTCAACATTATTAAATCAAATCGTAAAACGCCGTGCAGCACAAGTTGGAAATCGAGCAGGTGTTACTAAGGGACAACAATGGTTACGTTCAAGTGATGAATTGGAACTATTAGATACCCCAGGGATACTATGGCCTAAATTCCAAAATGATGAAATTGCTAATAAATTAGCATTATCTGGTGCGATTAAAGATAGTATTTACCACAGTGATGACGTTGGACTATTTGCACTACATTTCTTTAGAGAATTCAATGGTGAAGAACTAATGAATAGATATCATTTAAGCGAAGATGATATGGACTTATCTGATGTTGATCTGCTATTGAAAATAACTGAAAAATTAGGGATGCATGATGACTATGAGCGAGCATCAATGAGAATAATATTGGATGCTAGAAAAGGCAAAATTGGTCGTTTTACATTAGACGCGGTTAGTGATTTGGATAATGAAGAGGTCGAATAGAAAAGATGACTGAATCAATTAAAGAAATTAAAGAAATTTTAAGCCAGGTTGACGACATCAATTCTGATCTAATTGCTAAGTATTGTGATGACAGCAGAACTGGAGTGCAAAAGCTAATTAGTCAAACTAAAAAAAGGATTGAAAAGCTTGAAAACCAAAAAGCTTCATTTCAAGAACGATTAAAATTTGAAAGAGACTTTTGGTCGAAAGGCGTTGAAATTGTTGCTGGTGTCGATGAAGTTGGCAGAGGTCCTTTAGCGGGACCAGTTGTGACATGTGCTGTCGTTTTACCAGAAGATTTCAGTATTTATGAAGTAAATGACTCTAAGCAGCTCTCTGAAAAAAAGAGATATGAACTTGCTAGCAAGATAAAAGAAAATGCTTTAGATTACAGTTATGGAATAGCTGATAATAAGTTAATAGATGATATTAATATTTATGAAGCTACTCGTGTAGCAATGAAGCAAGCAGTCATGGGATTGAAGAAAACTCCTGATGAATTAATTGTTGATGCAATGCAAATCCCTGTGGAAATTGATCAACTAAGATTAATCAAAGGGGATGCCAAAAGCGCCAGTGTTTCAGCTGCTAGTATTCTAGCTAAAACATACCGAGATGATTTAATGAAACAATATGACAAAGAATATCCGGAATATGATTTTGCTAATAATGCTGGATATGGCACAAAAAAACATCTAGATGCACTTTATAAATACGGTGCGACACCAATTCACCGTAAAACTTTTAAACCTGTCACAGATTTAATTAATTAATTTTTTCGTATATACCTTTAGTTAATTGGAGGTATATTGAAAATGAATACGAGATTTTTATTATTAAAGCTTAAGTTATGTGCAGGAATTGGAATTAAATCTGAATATCGGTTCTACGAATGGATGATAGACAGATATAAAACGATTCCAAAAAGCATCAATATTTCAGCAGAAGAAATTGCAGAAATACTAATGTTGAATAAAAATAATTCAAAAACGTTTATTAATTCATATAATAGTGATAAATTAAATAGTGTACTGAATCACCATATTAATCACGTTAAGTGGTTTACCATTTTGGATGACATTTATCCAGAAGCTTTAAAAGAAGCATATATGCCACCAATCGTATTATTTTACTTTGGTGATTTAGAATTATTAAAAACTAAAAATTTAGCAATAGTTGGTGCCAGAAATAATACTGAATACTCTGTCAGTGTTATAAAAGCATTAATGCCAGATATCGTTAATAATCAAATTACCGTTATTTCTGGATTGGCCAAAGGTGTAGATCGTTTGGCTCATTTAGCCGCAATTTCATGTGGTGGGCGAACTATTGCTGTGATTGGAACTGGATTAGATAAGTATTATCCAAAGGAAAACGAAGATTTACAACGGACGATTGCTAAAAGGGATTTACTGATTAGTGAATATCCGGTCGGAGTAACTCCAGCAAAACATCATTTTCCTGAAAGAAACCGAATTATCGCTGGATTGGCTAGCTCAATATTGGTAACAGAAGCTAAGTATCGATCCGGAAGTTTAATTACCGCAAATTTAGCATTACAAAATAACAGAAACATACTGTCAGTTCCGGGGAGAATTGATAGTGACCTTTCCGTAGGTTGTAATGAATTAATTTCTGCTGGTGCAAAGCCAGTACTAACTTCCAAGGATATTTTAGAAGAATATTATTATTAATATTTGCCTTTGGGAGAATCGAAAATAAATTTTAATGAGGGATGCAGATGGCGACTACTACAAAATCAACCACAAAAAAGAAGAAACAGTCGACTAAAAAGAAGTTAGTTATTGTCGAATCTCCAACAAAGGCAAAAACTATTCAAAAATATTTAGGTAGAACATACCGCGTGATTGCAAGTAAGGGGCACGTTAGAGACCTTCCTAAGAGTAAAATGGGTGTAGATGTGGATAACGAATTTGAACCACACTACATTTCTATTCGTGGTAAGGGAGATACAATTAAGGAACTAAAAGCTGAAGCTAAAAAAGCTAAAAATGTTTACCTTGCATCTGACCCGGATAGAGAAGGAGAATCTATCGCCTGGCACATTTCTCATCTACTTGGTTTAAAAGAAGAAGATAAGAATAGAGTTGCTTTCCACGAAATTACTAAGGATGCGGTTAAAGAAGCATTCAAAAACCCTCGTGAAATTGATATGAACCTGGTTGATGCACAACAAGCTCGACGTGTCTTAGATAGACTTGTGGGTTATTCAATTTCACCATTATTATGGAAAAAGGTTAAAAAAGGCCTTAGTGCCGGAAGAGTTCAATCAATTGCACTTTGGTTAATTATTCAAAGAGAACGTGAAATTAAGAAGTTCGTACCTACTGAATATTGGACAATTGATGCTGATATGAAGAAGGGTAAGGATGCATTTAAAGCAAGTTTTTACGGCGTTGACGGTAAAAAGACTGAAATTAATAGTAATGAAGAAGCTCAAACTGTTTTAGCCAAGTTTGATAAAAAGAAAACTTTTGACATTACAAGTGTTGTAAAGAAAGAACGTAAGAGACAACCACAACCACCTTTTACAACTAGTACAATGCAACAAGATGCCAATGTTAAGTTAAACTTCAAGACCGGAAAAACCATGATGGCTGCTCAACAGCTTTATGAAGGAATTAATATCGGTAAAGAAGGTAACCAAGGATTGATTACCTATATGAGAACTGATTCCACTAGAATTTCAGCGCTAGCAAAGCATGAAGCTTCTGAATTTATTCATAATGAATATGGTGCTGAATATGCTGCTACTAAGCCTGTAAAAGGTAAATTGCCAGAAGGGGCTCAAGATGCCCATGAAGCAATTAGACCAACATCAGTTAAAAGAACACCGGCAGCTTTAAAACCATTTTTAACTAACGATCAATACAAATTATATAATTTAATTTGGTCTAGATTTATGGCGAGTCAAATGACTCCAGCCATTATGGATACTATGACTGTTGATATGGAACAAAATGGTGTTAACTTCAGAGCTAATGGTTCTAAACTTAAGTTCGAAGGATTTTTAAAGGTATATAACAAGGGCAAGGAAAAGGATAATATTTTACCTGATCTTGTTAAGGGAGATTCAATTACGATGAGTAAGAATAACCCTGACCAACATTTCACTCAACCACCTGCTAGATACAGTGAAGCTAAATTGATTAGAACCCTTGAAGAAAATGGTGTTGGTAGACCTTCTACTTACGCACCAACTTTAAGTACTATTCAAAAAAGATACTATGTTAAGCTTGTTGGTAGACGTTTCGAACCAACAGAACTTGGTGAAATTGTAAATAATATTATTGAAGAATACTTCCCAGATATTATTAATGTTGATTTCACCGCGGATTTAGAAAATAATCTGGATGAAATTGAAGAATCGAAACAAGACTGGGTTAAGGTAGTTGATAAGTACTTCAGACCATTTGAAAAAGAAGTTAAAAATGCTGAAAAGAATATGGAAGATGTACAAATCAAAGACGAACCAGCTGGATACAACTGTGAAATTTGTGGAGCCCCAATGGTAATTAAGATGGGTAAATACGGTAAATTTTACGCTTGTTCTAGATTCCCAGACTGTCGTAATACTCAAGCGATTGTTAAGAAAATTGATGTTACTTGTCCTAAGTGTAAGGAAGGTGACGTCATTGAAAGAAAATCCAGGAAGAATCGTATCTTCTATGGATGTTCAAGATATCCTGAATGTGACTTTGTTACATGGGATAAACCAGTCGGTAGGGATTGTCCTAAAGACGGTAACTTCTTAGTTGAAAAGAAAATTAAGGGCGGAACACAAGTTGTTTGTCCTAATGGAGACTATGAGGAAGCAGTTCAAAAATAAAACAAATAGCCCCTAAAATATTTTGTATTTTAAGGGCTATTATTGTAAATATGATGAAGAGTGATAAAAATGCAAAAAGATAATGACATTGAATTAATTAATTGGTTCATGGATTATTTGCTTGATGAAAGACAATATTCTAACAATACAGTATTGGCATATAAATCAGATATTCTAGATTTTAAGGAGAGCTTAGCTGATGAGAATAGAAGTCTCCATCAAGCTGATGATCTAGATGTTAGCAACTACTTAACAATTCTGAAGAAGAAAAACGAAAGTAGAAATACCATCATCAGAAAAATTTCATCATTAAGATCATTCTACAAGTTTCTAAATAGAAATAATGAATTAGAAGACAATCCGTTTGATGATGTTAATTTAAAAAAGCATCCAAATCATTTACCAAGATTCTTTTATGAAAAGGAATTATATGAGCTTTTCAAGTCAGCTAAAAATGGTGAAAATAGCCAATTAGCACTTCGTAATTATGCTATCCTTGAATTGTTGTATGATACGGGGATGCGTGTTAGTGAATGCGTTAATCTTTCGTATAAGGATATTGATTTTGATAATAGAATCATAAATGTAATTGGTAAAGGGAATAAACAAAGATACCTTCCATTTGGTAAATACTTAATAAAGGCATTGGATGAGTATGAAAAGGGATGTCGACGAGAAATCATGAATAAATATAATAAAAATCATGATTTTGTTTTTATTAATCAGCATGGAGATCAGTTAACTAGTCGAGGAATTGAATATATTCTAGATGATATTGTGAAACGAACTTCTTTGACTACTAACATCCATCCTCACATGTTGAGACATACTTTCGCTACTCAAATGTTGAACAATGGGGCTGATTTGAGAACAGTTCAAGAACTATTAGGTCATAGTAGTTTATCAACAACGCAAATTTATACACACGTTACTAATGAACATTTATTAAGGGATTATAATAAATTTTTCCCACGTTCGTAGTATAATAGTTGATTTATGAAAGCGCTTTATTGTAGAATTAAATTATAAATTCGTTAGGGGTGATAACATGATAAAAACGATTAGTAATGACTATTTAAAAGTTAACATTAATACTCTTGGAGCTGAAGTTACAAGTGTTTTAAGCAATGAAGGTGTCGACTATATTTGGAATGGTGATGAAAAGTATTGGAAACGTCATGCGCCCATCTTATTTCCGATTGTCGGTAGATTGAAAAATGACGAATATACTTATAACGGTAAAACATACCATATGGGACAACATGGTTTTGCTCGTGATATGGAATTTGATGTAGTTAATGAAAATTCATCATCAATTACATTTGAGTTAAAAGCCAATAGTGAAACCAAAAAGGTTTATCCCTTTGATTTTAGATTAGAAGTTAGCTACGAATTAGTTGATCACAAATTAAAAACTAACTTACATGTTTATAATGAAGGGCAACAAGAAATGTTGTTCTCAATTGGGGCCCATCCAGCTTTTAACGTTCCGCTTGACGGTGTAGGCCAATACAGTGATTACAAAGTCGAATTAGCGAATAAAAAGTCATATGACGAAATTTTCTTTAAGGCTCCTTATGCTGACTTCGATAATGTAAAACGAATTAATTTAATGGAACCGGTGTACCTATCTCATGAAATGTTTTATGATGATGCAAAAGTTCTTAAAATCAACGATGAAGAAATCACTAGTATGTTAAGCAGTGATAAAACTGATCGCGGCGTTTCAATGACAGCATATAACACTGAATATGGTGGAATTTGGTCCAGTAAAGATGCTCCATTTGTCTGTTTAGAACCATGGTGGGGAATAACTGACGGTATTAATAGCGATGGAAAACTTGAAAATAAGATTGGTATTAATAGAATTGAAAATGGACAAGATTTCGAAGCTAAATTCGATTTATTATTTTTCTAAAAAAAGAACCTTTGAATAAAATTCAAAGGTCTTTTTTTTATCTATTTTGTTTTCCAGAGTTACGTTTTCTTAATTCATCATGATTAACGTTATTTTCTTTTGAATTGGTATCTTCAGTATCTGGTGTGATATCTTCTTCTTCGACTTCAGTTAAAATCTTTTTATCTGCATCTTCTGCTTGTTTAGCTGCTTGTGCTGCAATTTCAGCTTTCATCTTTGGACGGTATAGATTAATAATGAATGTTTGTAAACATGCAAACAATCCACTAATAAAGAAGTAAATTCCTAATCCAGCAGGTGCTGATAAAGTGAATGCTGCAATTAAAACTGGTGTGAAGTATGAAACCATCTTCATTTGTTTCTTTTGATCTTCTGGAAGTCCTTGGGTCATTAAGTATCCTTGGATAACATATGCAAGGAATGAAAGAACAACTAGAACTAAGCTTCGATCTCCTAGTTTAACACCTAAGAAGATAGTATGTGAAACTTCAGGTGAGAAACGAATACCATTGTATAAAGCGATGTAGACAGGCATTTGAATTAATAGAGGAAGACAACCGATTCCTCCAGCAACGTTAATATCATTGTCTTTGTACAATTTCATCATTTCTTGTTGAATTTTGGATTGTTCTTCTTGTGAAGTAGCTTCTTTTTGTCTCTTTTGAATTTCCTTCATTTTTGGTTTGATGAAATTCATTTTTTCTTGCATTAATGTTGATTTCTTTGTTTGACTAATCATAGCAGGAAGCAAGATCATTCTCACGATAATTGTTAAGATGATGATTGCTAATCCGTATCCACCAACAAACTTAGCAATGAAATCAAGAATGTGTTGACCAGGTAAGGCCAAGTATTGATAGGTTAATCCATATGGTTTTCCATTTGAGTCAACACGTACACATCCTGATAGGACAAGTGCCAAAGCCCCAATTATTGATAAGGCACTAAACTTTTTAATTTTTTTCATTTTAAAAAACCTTTCATGTAAATTCATTTTTAATGATAACAGAATTGAATATTTTTAAAATATCCAACTTGATTATTTTATCATAAAACCAGTTGTTTTTAGATTTTCGATATTTTTTATTTCAATGTTGTTAACATGTCCGAATGGGGTAGGTGATTGTTTGATAATATTAATAAATTTATCTACAACAGAATCGGTTCCTGAAACGTTGATTAAAACATTACCATTGCTTAAGTTAGTGACGAAACCATTTAAATTTAATTTATCAGCTTCTTTTTTAGTCGAAAATCTAAATCCAACCCCTTGAACTTTTCCGCTTACGATTATTTCTAACGATTTTTTGTCGTTCATAAGATTACCTCTCCATTTATTTATTAATGTATATAGTAACATATATGTTTTATTACTATATTATGCTAAAATAATAGTAAAGATAATTTTTTAAAGGGGCATTAAACCTGGAATGGAACAAATTATTTCTGCTAAAAACGAGCGAGTAAAAAAATGGGTTAAATTAAAAACTAAAAAGGGAAGAACAACTTTCAATCAATATATATTAGAAAGTTGGCACCTTGTTTCAGAAGCTATTAATGCACATCAAACGGTTAATGTTATCCTAACAACTGATAAACAATATGAATTACACCAAGAAGATATCGATAATTTTTCGGGTGAAGTGATTGAAATTAGTGAAGATGTTGCGAAGGCATTAGGATCTACATCGACTCCACAAGGAATATTTGGAATCGTTAATTTGGATAATGATGCTAAAGAGCAAGATATTGATTATTCAGGTGCATGGTTGTTATTAGATCAAATTCAAGATCCTGGAAACATTGGAACGATGGTTAGAACAGCCGATGCAGCTGGTTTTAAAGGGGTCGTATTTGGAACAGGAACATCTAGTCAATTTAATCCTAAAGTATTAAGATCTATGCAAGGCAGTCAATTTCATGTCAGCATATTTGAAGGTGATTTAAATCAATGGATTAGTAACTTCAAAGCTAATCATGTTCCAGTTTATGGAACTGAGTTAAATCCTCAAGCAGTTGGATACTTGGATGTTGATCCTACTGAGAACGTTGCACTTATAATGGGTAATGAAGGTAATGGAATGCAAGATGAATTACTTGACCAAACTGATAAAAATATATATATTCCTATCAAAGGAAGAGCCGAATCACTAAACGTTGCAATTGCAGCTGGAATTTTAATGTTTCATTTAAATAAATAATTATTAAAGTTGATGAAAGGAGAGATATAAATGAAGAATGACGCATGGCAGCATGATCAAGAGTATTTAAGCTATGTATCGGATTTATTAAACAATCCAGAAGTAAAAAGATTGGATAATTATATACAACACCATTCATCAACAAGATTACAGCATTGCATTAACGTTTCGTACGAAAGTTATTTGGTTGCAAAGAAAATGAATCTAGATGTTAAATCAATATCTCGTGGTGGTTTATTACACGATTTATTTTATTATGATTGGCGCACTAGTAAGTTTAATTTAGGATCACATGCTTATATGCATCCTAGAATTGCACTAAGAAACGCTGAAAAGATAACTAATTTAAATGATAAAGAAAAAGATATTATTACTAAGCATATGTGGGGATTAACATTGAGTAAGCCTAAATGTGCTGAAAGTGTAATCGTTGCTTTGGTTGATGATTACGATGCTGTAAGAGAATACATCACACCGAAGTATCGATCGCTTAAGAATAAAATAAAACGCAACGCTTTATAGGATTGGAGGTATATGTTAAAAATGCAAAGAAGTTCAGATTTAAAAACAACTATTGATTTTCATTTGTGTCCTAAATTTGAAAGAACCTTTCAAATGTTAGGAAAAAAATGGAATGGATTGATTATTGAAACTTTACTAGTTAATGGTCCACAACGTTTTAAATGTATAGCTCAAGTCGTATCAAAATGTAGTGACCGTGTTTTAGTTGAAAGACTAAAAGAGTTAGAAGAAAATGGCATTATTACAAGAAAAACATTCTGTGATTCTTCATTAATTCAATATGAATTAACTGAAAAGGGAATGGCATTAGGACCAATTATGGAACAAATTCATGAATGGTCTGATGAATGGACTGATTAGTTCAAATTGGCTTGACCAAATGCCGAAATTAAGCTATTATTTAGATAAATGTGTTGAAGAAAAAGTAGTAAGCTAATTGATAAGATTGACAGAAAGATTACATATTGTTGAGAGTAATCACCTTATTAGCCGAATTCGTTTTCTGAACTGATGTTGGGAGTTAATTAATAACGAAAAATAATCCGGTAATCCACCGTTATGGAACTTAAGTGTATGGATAATTTTTATAGTATTATTCATAAACTAGGGTGGTACCGCGAAGCTTCGTCCCTTTTGGGATGAGGCTTTTTTTGTTGAAATGAGAGGAGAATTTTATGTCTTTAGAAGATGATTTAACCAAGTTGCGTGATGACGGAATTAAACAAATTCAAGAAGCAACTGATGTTAACGAAATAACAAAAGAAATAAGAGTAAATCTACTTGGTAAAAAAGGACCTATTACTCAAGCGTTAAGAGGAATTAAGGACTTACCAGTAGAAAAAAGACCAGAAGTTGGTAGCTATGCAAACCAAATCAGAGATGATATTCAAAATGCGTTAGATACTAAATTGGTTGAATTAGAAGAAAAAGCGCTAGAAGCACAATTATCTGCTGAAAAAATTGATGTTACTTTACCAAGTACACCTGTAACTAAGGGACATCCACATGTTATTCAATCAATTATTGATGATATTTGTGATATGTTCATTGGAATGGGTTATGAAGTTAAAAGCGGTCCAGAAGTAGAAGAAGATAAGTATAACTTTGAAATGATGAACCTTCCAAAGGATCATCCAGCCAGAGATATGCAAGATACTTTCTACATTACAAAAGAAATTTTAATGAGAACTCAAACTTCTCCAATGCAAGCTAGAACTCTAGAAAATCATGACTTCTCTAAAGGTCCTCTAAAGATGATCTCACCAGGTGTGGTTTATCGTAGAGATACTGATGACCCAACTCATTCACACCAATTCCATCAAGTTGAAGGAATTGTAATCGATAAGAACATTACAATGGGTGATTTAAAGGGAACTCTTGAATACCTATTACACCAATTATTTGGTGATAAATATGATATCAGATTAAGACCAAGTTATTTCCCATTTACTGAACCTTCAGTTGAAGCAGATGTTACTTGTTTCAAATGTGATGGTAAGGGTTGTGACGTATGTAAACATTCTGGTTGGATTGAAGTTTTAGGTGCCGGAATGGTACACCCTAACGTATTAAAGATGGCTGGAGTAGATGCAGATGTATATGGTGGATTTGCATTTGGATTAGGACCAGACCGTTTTGCAATGTTGAGATATGGCGTAGATGACATTCGTGATTTTTATTTGAACGATGTAAGATTCTTATCGCAATTTAATTAAGGAGAGATACTAATGAAAATTTCATACAATTGGCTAAAGGAATATATCGACTTAGATGTATCAGCTGATGACTTAGCAGAAAAAATTGAACGTTCATCTGTAGAAGTTGATTCAGTAATCAAACCTAGCGAAGGACTTAAGAAAATCGTTGTAGGAAAGATTGTTGACATGGAAGACCATCCAGATTCAGATCATTTACACGTTTGCCAAGTAGACGTTGGCGAAGATGAACCTGTTCAAATTGTTTGTGGAGCACCTAACGCCCAAGTTGGGAAAAATGTTATTGCTGCATTATCTGGAGCAAGAGTTGCAGACAATATGAAGATTAAAAAATCAAAAATGCGTGGAATTCAATCAAACGGAATGTTATGTGCATTGGACGAAATTGGATATCCTAAAGACGTTGTACCAAAGGAATGGGCAGATGGAATTTACTTCTTACCTGAAGATGCTACTTTAGGTGATGATGTATTTAAGTACCTAGGTATGGATGATGCTCTAATCGATTTAGATGTAACTCCAAATCGTGGAGATATGTTAAGTATTTACGGTTCTGTTAGAGACCTATCTGCTATCTACAATAAGCCATTTAAATTTGATATTGATAAAGTAAGTGAAACTTCTGACAAGAAGACCAGTGATCAAATTAACAGCAAGGTTGATAACGAAATTGCATGGAGTTACTTAAACCGTGTAGTTAACAATGTTGAAGTTAAGCCAAGTCCAATTTGGATGCAAGTTAGATTATGGAATGCTGGAATTAAACCGGTAAATAATATCGTTGATATTACCAACTACAGTATGTTGAAATTTGGACAACCAATGCATGCTTATGATTTAGATAAATTAGCTGGTACTATTGAAGTGCGTTATGCTCGAGATGGCGAAAAAATTACTACTCTAGATGAAAACGAAGTTGAATTAGATGGCAATGATATCGTTATTTCTGATGATAATGGTGCAATTGCTATGGCTGGTGTAATGGGTGGACTAGACTCTTCTATTACGGCTGAAACAAAGAATGTTGTATTTGAATGTGCTGTTTTCGATCCAATCAAGGTTAGAAAAATGGCTAGAAAACATGTCATTCATACTGATGCTTCTCAACGTTTTGAAAGAGGCGTTGACCCAATGGGACTTGAAGATGTACTTTCATCTGCATCAGAAATGGCAAGAACTATTGCTAATGGTGAAGTAACAAGTGATACATTAGTAGGTAGTAAGTATGAAGCTAAAAAAGTTGAAATCGATATTACTGATGAAAGAATTAATCACGTATTAGGAACTTCACTTTCTGTTGAAGACATTACAGATATCTTCAATCGATTAGGCTTCGAAGTTGAAGTGACTGATAATAATATGCATGTTATTGTTCCAACCAGACGTGGTGATATTCATATTCAAGCAGATTTAATTGAAGAAGTTGCCAGAATTTATGGATATGATAATTTACCAAGTACTTTACCTACAACCACAATGACAACCGGTGGACTAAATGAAGAACAATTATTAATTAGAAAATCTGGCAAATTACTTGAAGGATTCGGCTTAACTCATGCGATTTCATATGCATTAACAACTGCTGATAAAGCTAAAATGTTTATGATGGATTCATCAAGTGAAACTGATTTAAGTTACCCAATGAGTAGTGATCATACTACCTTAAGAATGAACTTAGTTTCTGGATTATTAGATGATATTGCATATAATCAAGCACGAAAAGTTGAAAACGTTGCTCTATACGAACAAGGTCGTGTATTTTATAAACAAGATGATAGCCAAGTTAGACCTGATGAAATTGAACATATTGCGGGTGCAATTTCAGGTTCAATGAATGAAGGATCATGGAATCAACCAGAACAAAAAGTTGATTTCTATCAAATTAAGGGAATTGTCGAAGAATACTTATCAACAATTGGATTTGATGGTCAAATTTCTTATAAAGCAAACAGCGATTATAATGAAATGCATCCTGGTAGAACTGCTGATGTATATGTTCATGGTCACTACGTTGGTTTTGTTGGACAAGTACATCCAAAGGTTGCTAAAGAATTCAAAATTAATGACACTTACGTCTTTGATTTGAATCTAAAGACAATTATCGAATTACCAAAACAAGAACAAAGCTATGAATTAGTATCAAAATATCCATCAATTAAGAGAGATATTGCAATGTTGATCGATAAGAATGTTGAAAATGACAACATTGTTGATGTGATCGTTAAACGTGGTGGAGCATATCTTACAGATGTTAAGCTATTCGATTTATATGAAGGTGAACATGTTCCCGATGATAAAAAGTCATTAGCATACTCATTAACATTCCAAAACAAGCATGATACATTAGTTGATGAAGACGTTAACAGTGCTATGGAAAAAGTACAAAGAAATCTTGAAAAAGAATTCAATGTCGAAATTCGTTAGAATCTAGATGGGGGAATTATTTTGAACGAAGATAAAAAGACAAATGATTTCGAGAAGAAGCATTCAAATCTAGGTAAAAAGATTTCACTAAGTATCATTGCGATTTTGGTTGTACTTGGTACATGTATTTTTATAGTTGGTCACCAGTACGTAAAAGAGTCATTAAAGCCACTTAATCCTAAAAGTAATGATTTGATTCAAGTGCAAATTCCTTTGGGTGCTTCTGATAAGAAAATCGGTTCAATATTGCAAGATAGCAAGATTGTCAAAAGCGGATTGGTTTTTGATTACTTTGTTAATAGTCATAATTATGCTGACTTGAAAGCAGGATACTATGAACTATCTCCTTCAATGAGTTTACAAACAATTGCTGATAGATTAACCAAGGGTGGTTCTGATCAACCATTACAAGGAATATATGGTCGCATGTTAGTTCGTGAAGGTGATACAATTAGTCAAATCGCTAAGACTGTACAACAACGAAGCCGTTTCTCAAGCGATGATTTCTTGAAGTTGATAAGTGATAAATCATATTTAAAAGAATTAAAAGCTAAGTACCCACAACTACTTAATTCTGCTTTTAAATCTAAAAATAAAAAATATGTTTTGGAAGGATATTTATATCCAGCCACATATAATTCACAAAACAATGTTTCATTGAAGCAACTCGTTAATCAAATGATTGCAAAGACGAATCAAGAAGTGAGTCCTTATTACAAGGAAATAAAGAAACAGAATTTAACTGTCGATGAAGCAATAACATTAGCTTCATTCATCGAAGTTAATCATGTGGGAAAAATTGATAGACAAAAAATGGCTGGAGTATTGTATAATCGATTGAACAGTAATTTACCACTTGATGTAAAATCAGCAATTAAGTATGCTAATGGTAAATCATCAGTTCAAGTGCTTACTAAAAAAGATTACAATAGTACTTCTGCTTATAATCTTTATCAATATACTGGAATGGGCCCTGGTCCAATAAGCAATCCAACGATTAAGTCATTAGTAGCTGTATTGCATCCAAGAGATATGGTAAAGTCGTATTTTGCATATAGTGTAAATACTAGCAATAAAAAAGTTAAATATTATAATACTGATGTAAGTACTAATTTGTTGTTTGATAATGATAGTGTTATGAGATAAATCGGTTTATGGAGAGAATATTATGGTAGAAAAGAAAAAGCGTCCCGTTGTTATTGGAGTTACAGGTGGTTCAGGTAGTGGTAAGACCACAGTTAGTCGTGCCATTTTTAATCAATTATTAGGTCATTCAATTATGATTTTACAACAAGATTCATATTACAAGGATCAATCTCATAAGACTATGGCTGAAAGAGAAGAAACTAACTACGATCATCCATTAGCTTTTGATAGTGATTTATTGTTAGAACATTTAAATAAACTATTAAACTATGAATCAATTGAAAAGCCAGTTTATGACTATACTCAATTGAATCGTAGTACTGAAACAGTGACACAAGAACCAAGAGATGTTATTATTCTTGAAGGAATTCTAATTTTGGATGATAAACGTTTAAGAGACTTAATGGATATCAAAGTTTTTGTTGATACAGATGATGATATTAGAATCTTAAGAAGAATCCAAAGAGATACTAAGGAACGTGGTCGTACATTAGATGAAGTTATTCAACAATATCTAGAAACTGTTAGACCTATGTATAATCAATTTGTTGAACCAAGTAAACGATATGCTGATATTATTGTTCCTGAAGGTGGAAAAAACCAAGTTGCAATTGATTTATTAACTACAAAGATTCAATCAATTTTAGTAAAACACGGGAATAATAAAGTTTTAGATAATATTGATACAACAATTTAGTTAAAAGGAGAATTACAAAATGGCAAAAGACGAAACTTTTCCTATGACAGCTGAAGGTAAAAAGAACCTGGAAGCTGAATTAGAAGATTTGAGATTAAATCAACGTCCTCAAATTATTGAAAGAATTAAGATTGCTAGAAGTTATGGTGACTTATCAGAAAATTCTGAATATGAAGCCGCTAAAAATGAACAAAGTATGTTAGAAAGTGAAATTGCTAAGGTTGAACACATGCTTCAATACGCTGATGTTGTAGACAGCAGCGAATTAGAAGATGATGTTGTTAACGTTGGTAAAGAAGTAACTTTCAAAGAACTTCCTGATGAAGAACCTGAAACTTACCAAATCGTTGGTTCCGCTGAATCAGATCCATTATCTGGTAAGATTTCTAATGATTCACCAATTGCTAAAGCATTATTGGGACACAAGGTTAATGAAGAAGTTGTTATTTCAATCCCAGCTGGTGATATGAAAGTTAAAATTATTGAAGTTAAATAAGGTTAAATAAAAAGAGAATCGATTACGATTCTCTTTTTTTGTGTCTAAGCATCCATATTATTATTAGAATAATTAATGTTATTAAGCTAATTATGACACCTAGGTTTAAACCGCTAGGGTAGAATGATAAAACTAATTTATGGTTACCAGAGGTTAAATTGTCGGCACCTATAAATTGGTTATCAATTTTCTTGATGGGATAATTTTTACCATCAATTGTTAAATGCCATCCGCTAGAATAAGGGATGGATGTTGAAATTGAGTTGTTTTTGTTTGTAGTAATAATGTCTGTTTTAAATGTATTATTTTTAAAGTTAATGTGATTATTCTGATCACGGATATATTTAGTATCATTTAAATATGTTTTAAAGTTAAGATTTACTAACTTAAAATTACCTGTGAAAAGTTGATTAGTGTTAAGTTTGATTTTGATTTGGTTGCGTTTATTGTTAGGGAGACTAACTACAAAACTGCTATCAAACTTATCTGGTAAATATAGTTCTTCATTATTCATGGTAATTGATGCGTTATTTTGATTCATATTTGATGGAATCAAAAGATACGGAACCTTATTCTTTTGACCGTTGTAACTGATAGTAATGACTGCTTCTTTCAACAAGTTATTCTTTTTGATAACCTGATTGTTGATTGAAGTTATTTTATTAGTGTTTTGTGATGTAATAGTGTATTGGTTGATATCCTTAAATACGGTCGTGTTATTTAAAGAGATGTTTTTAACCATTTTATTTTGATAATCAATTGGATCAATCGCATTAATTGAACTAAATACCTTGCTGCTTGTTGAATAAATAACTGGCAAATTACTGTTAGACTTATAAGTTTGAAAAACATCAATTCGTTGAAGGTCATGTTTCAATATATCATTTCGATTACTTGATTTTTGAATCATCGAATATTGATGCCTTAAAGTTGATGTGTTAATGAAGTACTTAAAGTTCAGCATTGAATCGGTAATTAACGTTCCATTTGAATAATCGATTGATCCAGAAGTATAGGCACTACCGATGTTGCTATTAAAGTCAGTGGTGTCTTTTTGAATGGTAGAAGAAAAGGCGGAACCACCGAAGAAGTTTGACTCGATTGAATCATCTCTGGTTCTGTAAAAATCTTTGCTAATTCTATAAAAAGATGAGTCGGATTTCTTAATTGGATCAATGTGTGAGTTTAGCAAAGATGTATATCGAATGTAGTCATCATTGGAAACATAAGAGATGCTATTTAGGGATGTAAACATATTCATTCCCATATCACCAACTGAAATTATTAATAAGCAAATGAAATAATAAATACTTCGCTTATTTGACAAATGAATGATTAAAAAGCTGATGGCAATGAAGGAAAGCGAAATGAGGTACTTAGTAATGTTCATGTAATTGAATTTGTTGATTTCAATGGCAGTATATATAAATGCTGGAATAATTATTAGTGCTGAAACAATTATTGTTTTTATTTTGATGGTATTTCCTAAATTATTTAATCCAATGGCAGCAATATAAATAATCCAAAAGCAAACTATAAATGAAAATCTATATGGGTACCAGATTGGAAATTGCAATGCATGCCATATTAAGTCAAGTGGTTGAAACACCATGGAAAATAATAAAAAGGTGGTCACTACTAAGACGGCAATTTTCTTTTTTAAACCAATGCTTGAAATTCCAAAGTATGCCAAAAATCCGACAATTGCGATAGAACCGACAAAGATATTTGGGTATCCGCTTGGCATTTGGGAAAAGTTAAAAGAACCATTAAATAGCTTCGTTATCATGAATAGCGGATTATATTCAATGGTGGTCTTCATGTTTAAAAGTGTGTATGATGCCTTTCCACTTTTAAGTTCGATTAAATTAGGAATTAAAATAAATGATGATAATAATATTGAAACAATTATTGATGTTGTAATTTTACCGAACTTGATTAAGGTTGATTTAAAATTGATGTGTTTAATATATAAACTGAATATTACATAAATAGCAATAAAGATACTAATCATGTAAGCAATATAGTAGTTAATGATGATAATTCCAGAATAGGAAACAATAAACAAAGTCACGGTTTTATTGTTTAATATCTTATCAATGCCCATTATTATTAGTGGAAGTAGAATTACACCATCAAGCCACATAATATTAAGTTGGTTTGCAATCATCCATCCATTCATTGAGTACGCAATAGATAGAGTAATTATTAAAATGTTGTTTTTAACTTTTTGATTTTTCAAAAAAATTGAAAACGTTAAACCACTTAGTGCATATTTGATAATCGTGATTAATAAAACAGCGGCGTTTATAAATTTAGCAGGAAAAATGAGCAAGATTAAATTAAGAGGACTCATTAAATAGTATGCCCAAATTCCAATCATTTCACCGCCGTATCCATTTGAAAATGAGTAAAGTATTTCACTGAAGTTGTGATTTAATAGGGTTCTACGGAAGTATGCAAAAAAATCTATATACTGTTGTCCTAAATCTACTGTAAGAATACTACTATTACCAAAGGGAAACATATTGCGATATCCAAAGTAAAATGTAATAATTGTAAATGGTATAAAGAAGCTTAGGAGATATATGTAGTGTTTTTGATAAAATGTTTTTAATTTATTAATCATAATAAGCACATCCTTGTTTCAATACTAACTAACTAATAGTATACAATAAACAGATTAAAATAACGTTAAACAGATAAGATATAAGGAGTTAGATTGTTTTGAATAGTTTTTTACAAAAAATATTCCATCATAGGGATCGTGGAGCAGATACAAAAGTTCCTTTTAGATTAAATATAATATTAACGGTTGTTGGGGTATTATTTGCAATCTTAGTTATCCAATTGGCTTACTTGCAAGTAGTTAATGGAAACCAATATAAAGCAGAAGTTAGTCGTTCGGACAATTCGGTTAAATTAGGAAATGTCCAAAGAGGGATGATATATGATTCTACTGGCCGTGTTTTGGTTGGAAATAAAGCGCATCAAGCTATTCAATACACTAAGGGCTTGAGTGTTACAAGTGCTACTTTATATAAAATCGCTAATAAACTTGGAGAATACTTAAGCGTTGATTATTCAACCTTAACTCCAAGACAAGAAGCTGAATTTTATTTATCTAATCCAGACAATTTACAAAAAGTGATTGATAGCATGACTTTTGCTAAGGGTACTTCTACAAGTGATCAATACATTCAAGAACTCGCAAAAGTAATTAAAGAAAAATTATATAGCACTGATAAGAAGACTCGTAATGCAGCTGCCATTTTCCAAAAGATGAGTGGTTCATATCAATTGTCTACCACATATATTAAATCATCAGGCGTTACTACCAAGGAATTGGCAGAAGTTGGTGAACATCTATCTGAAATGCCAGGGGTACAAATTGGTGATAGTTGGACTAGAGAATATCCAAATGGGGATGCAATTCAAAGTATCGTTGGAACAGTTTCTTCAGAACGAGTTGGGTTACCAAGTGATCGTATCAATACATTGTTAGCTGAAGGTTATTCAAGAAACGATAGTGTTGGACAAAGTTATTTGGAAGCCAAATATGAATCTACTTTACGTGGTTCTAAATCTCAAACATTAATCAAGAGTGGTAGTTTAGATAAGGCTATTAAGCAATATGGTGGTCAAAAAGGTGATAACTTACAATTAACTATTAACTCTGAATTTGAAAAGAAAATTCAAAGTTTAGTGGAAAATGCCGATCGTAACACTGGTAATTCAACAGGAGCATATGCTGTTGTAATGAATCCTAATAATGGTGCAATTATTGGTTTGGCAGGGGTTAGTCGTAATCCGGAAACCGGTAAGATGACTCCTAATGCTTTGGGAACTATTAATAGTTCTATAGTAATGGGATCAGTTGTTAAAGGTGCAATGGTTTCTGGTGCGTTAATGGATAAGGTAATCACACCAACTAATTCAACTTTAACTGATAAACCAATTATTACTGGTGGAATTAAAAAAGCATCTTGGTTTAACCAAGATGGAAATCACGATATTTCTTTAGATGCATCAACAGCGCTTGAAGTATCGTCAAACTCATACATGATGCAATTAGCTATGAAAGAAGCTAAATTTAATTATTACTCAGGAGCACCACTTACTATGAATCCTGATGTATTTAACATTATGCGTGGATACTTTAACCAATTTGGATTAGGCGTTTTAACTGGAATTGATTTACCTGGTGAAACAAAAGGGATTCAAGGTCCTGGTGGATCAGCCAACATTGGTAAGGCGCTTGATTTATCTTATGGAAATTATGACGCCTACACTCCAATTCAAGTAGCACAATATATTTCTACTATTGCCAATGGTGGATATAGAATTGAACCACATATTGTCCAAAGTATTCGTGAATCTAATAAAGACGGTAAACTAGGTAGAGTTAAATACACAGTTACACCAACTGTCTTGAATAAGGTTGATATGACTGATGCTCAAAGAAAAGTTGTAACAGATGGTTTTTATAAGGTTGTTCATGGAACTAGCCAATACAGAACAGGGATTACTTTAAATACTGTAAGACCTTCTATTTCAGCTAAGACTGGTACAGCCCAAACATTCTACTCTAGTGGTAAAAAAGGTTCAAAACCGGTTGAAACAGTTACTTTGAGTTTAGGTTCATTCTCACCATCAAAGAACCCACAAGTAGTTGTAGTTGTAGCAATTCCTAACTTGCCAAGTGACGCAGAAAGTAATAATGTTAATTTGGCCGAACAAATTTATCAAGCATATTGGAAGTATGTTCAGTCCGATAGTGGCTTAAAATAATGCTGTTAAGTAATTTTGCTTAACAATATTTATATAAACTCTGGTCAAATCAAATAAAAAATGATAATATATTAAGAGTTGAAAGTTGTTTATATAAAATTAAAATACAACTAACTTGGAGGTGTAACTAATATGCGAGTACACATTACTATGGAATGTACAGAATGTCACGAACGTAATTACTTATCAACTAAGAGTCGTCGTAACAACCCTGATCGTTTGGAATTAAAGAAATACTGTCCACGTGAAAGAAAAGTTACATTACATCGTGAAACAAAATAAGGATTCGGGTTTTATAAAAAAGGCCCAATCCTTTTTTTATATCCTGGGAAGTGTTTATAGTGAATAAAAAAGATGTTAGAACACAAATTATTGAAAAAGTTAAAACTACCAGAAAACAAGAAAATTATGAACATTTATATGTAAAGCTGTTTAATTCTATTGAATGGCAAAAAGCTGAATCAATTGGCATTACAGCTAGTACAGAAATTGAAATTAATACAAATCCAATAATTCAAAAAGCCAAATTAGAAGGTAAAACAATTTTTATGCCTAAGGTTATTTCTTCAACCGAAATGGAATTCAAAATTATTGATCAAATGACTAATATGAAGAAAAGCAAATTTGGTATAATGGAGCCCGAGAACGGTAGAGTCGGAAATGTTAATGATATTGATTTATTAATTATTCCTGGACTAGCTTTTGATGTTACCACTGGAGATAGACTTGGATTTGGTGGAGGATATTACGATAGAGTATTAAAAGAATATCCTGGCAACACTATCGCATTATCCGATAGTATTAGTAAGTTTGAAAAATCAATATGGGAAGTAGATGATTTTGATCAAAAAGTTAAAAGAATTATATTCTAATGTACAAAGCACAAGATTTTACAGAAGAATAGATGCAACGCCATATATCTCAGAAATGCTGCTAGTTCTAATTGTATTTGTATACATATTCGGAATTCTTACAAATAGTAGTAACGCGATTATAGATGGTGGAGCAATGTATAGACCATTGGTAACGATGTATAACCAATGGTGGAGATTTATTACTCCTATCTTTATTCATTTATCAATTTTTCATATTTTAATGAATGGGATTAGTTTGTATTACATTGGTATCCAATTAGAAAAGATTTTCGGTCACTTAAGATTCTTTGCAATTTTTATGATTTCAGGAATCTTTGGTAATATTGCAAGTTTTGCTTTTTCTACAACGGCAAGTGCAGGTGCAAGTACAGCAATCTTTGGATTGATTGGAGCATTTTTAATGTTGGGTGAAACATTTCATGATAATATGTATGTAAGAAGAATGTCGCAAAGCTTTTTATTCTTACTAGTTTTAAATATTGGATTTGACTTATTATCACCTGATATTGATTTATCAGGACATATTGGTGGTTTAATTGCTGGATTTTTAGTTCCTTATGTAGTTGGATTACCATCAGGATATAAGGTTCCAATGGTAAAACGATTGATGGCACTGTTAGTTCTAATTATTTTTGCGATTATTTGTTTAAAAACTGTTTAAATTTTAAATTAATTAGTGCAATTTTCGTTAGGATGTGGGAAAATGAAAACGTTGTACGATGTTCAACAATTATTAAAAAAGTTTGGAATTTATGTTTATGTTGGAAAAAGAAAATGGGATATTGAAGTGATGGCACTTGAATTAGATCATTTACATGATGCTGGATTAGTATCTAAAGATGAATTCATTCAGGCTAAGCTAGTCCTAAAGCATGAACATGCTATTGAAGAAAATAAATAACAAACAATTTTTAGGAGGAAACTAAAATGGTACGTAAGTTAATCGGAATCGATTTAGGAGGTACAACAACTAAGTTGGCTTTCTTAACTGATAGCGGTGAAGTTTTAGACAAGTGGGCTATTACCACTGATGTAAGCGCTAACGGTGAAAAAATTGTTCCAAATATCATTAACTCTATCACTAAAAAGATGGAGGACTCTGATCATAAAATTGATGATTTTATCGGTATTGGAATGGGAACCCCAGGTTCAGTAAATAGAGAAGATGGAACAGTTATTGGTGCATACAACCTTAACTGGAAAACAACTCAACATATCAAAGATCAAATTGAAAAGTCATTAGGATTACCATTTGCTTTGGATAACGATGCAAACGTAGCTTCACTTGGTGAATACTGGAAGGGTGCCGGAAGCAAGGACTCAGACGTTGTATTCGTAACACTTGGAACAGGTGTTGGTGGTGGTGTTATCGTTAACGGTGAACTAGCACATGGTGTAAATGGTGGTGCCGGAGAAATCGGTCACATTACTGTAGAACCAGGTGGATTTGAATGTACTTGTGGAAAGAAAGGTTGTTTAGAACAATACGCTTCAGCTACTGGAGTTGTTAAAGTTGCTAAGCATCTTTCAGCAGAATTCACTGGACAATCAAGATTAAAAGAAATGATTAACAGTGGTGAAGAAGTTACTTCTAAAGTAGTTTTCTTCTTAGCTGATAACGGTGATATTTTTGCTAACCAAGTAGTAGACAAGGTTTGTTACTACTTAGGTTTAGCATTAGCCAACGTTGGTAACACATTAAACCCTGATAATATTGTTATTGGTGGTGGTGTTTCTAACGCAGGTAACACTTTACTACAACCAACTACTAAGTATTTCCAAGAAAATGCATTTAGACCTGTTAGAGATTCTACTAAGATTCGTTTAGCTCAATTAGGAAACGACGCTGGTGTAATTGGTGCAGGATCATTAGCATTAAGAAATATCAATAAATAATATAAATAGGGGCGTTGTTATAAATGTTTTCATCCATGATTTTAATCATTATCATATTAGCTGCTATTCTTGTATATAACTTAATTACTAGAATCAGAGCTAATAGAGTTGCTACCTTTGTTGATGAAGCTCAATTTAAAGAAGGCGGTCATCGAGGTCAAATCGTTGATTTAAGAGAAAATCGAGATTTCGAATCAGGACATATTCTTGGTGCAAGAAGTATTCCTTATTCAACAATTAAGATGTTCTACAAAAACATTCGTAAAGATATGCCCGTATATCTATATGACCAAGGCAAAACTTTAAGCATTAAAACTGCTATTTTACTTGGAAAAAATGGATACAAGGATATTTACATTTTGAAATCTGGTTTCAGAAATTGGAATGGAAGAACAAAGAAGTAAAATAAAAACACTTTGCTAAATGCAAAGTGTTTTTTTATTGCTAGTTTAAATGAGCAGAACGTTGTTTACGAACAACTCTTCTTCTGTTTTCTTCTAATTTGTCAGCTTGACCTTCAACTGGGTCAACAACTTTTTTCTTGAATGAGAATAAAGCTCCCGCAACGGCACTTGATGTTGCTAAAGCACCAACGAAAAATCCTTTTGCAAACTTTTTCATTACAAAGCCTCCTATTGAATTATTGATATACATCTATATTATGCTTTTTTTTACTTCATTTATCCAGTCTTTATTATATTTTAATTCAATATTTTATATGCTAAACTAAGATAAGCAGAAATGGTGGGATATAGAATGCATAAAGTATTAGTGATTGTTGGACCAACAGCGGTTGGAAAAACCAGCTTATCGATTAAATTAGCTAAAAAATTAAATGGTGAAGTGATTTCTGGTGATTCGATGCAAGTTTATAAAAAACTTGATATTGGTACCGCAAAGGTCACTAAAGATGAAATGGAAGGAATTCCACATCATTTAATTAATATATTGGATGTCAATCAAGATTATTCTGCTGCTGAATTTGTTAAGTCTGCTAATTCTCTGATAGAAGATATTACTAAAAGAAGTAAATTACCCATTATTGCTGGAGGTACTGGTTTTTATATTCAAGCTTTATTAGATGGTCTAGTATTAGGTGGAGAATTCGATAGTGACCCAGCTTATCGAGATAAATTACATCAATTTTCTCTCGATAATGGTAGTGAACTATTGTGGGATAAATTAAATGATATTGATCCAAAAGCTGCTGCTAAGATTCCCAAAAGTAATGAAAGAAGAATTATTAGAGCACTTGAGGTCTATCATCATACTGGTAAATTATTCTCAGAACAGAATAATAAAGAAGTTACGTTGGATGCATACGTAATTGCACTTAATACTAATCGACAAGTATTGTATGATCGGATTAATCGAAGAGTTGATTTGATGATTGAAAATGGCTTGATTGATGAAGCAAAATGGTTATGGAAGCAATCTAGTGATGATTTGCCTGCCCTTAAAGGAATTGGATACAGGGAATTTGCAGGATATTTTGATAATCAAAAAGATTTAAAGAGTGTTGTTGATTCGATAAAACAAGATTCAAGACATTATGCTAAGAGACAGCTAACATGGTTTAGAAATAAAATGAATGTAACATGGTATGATATAATTTCTGACATGGAAGATGAAAAAAAGATAGAAAAAGATGTTTTAAACTGGTTAAATAAATAAAAATATAAATAATATGTAAGAAGTTATAACATAACGTATTGACATTAGCTTAAATAATGTTATTATTATGTTGTTAGAAGGAGTTAGATATGAAAGAAAAAGATTTAAGACGTTCGCTTTCAGTTCTTCCGATTGGAACCGTTATGAAGTTAACGAGCTTGACCGCTAGACAAATTAGATATTACGAAGAACAAGGATTGGTATTTCCTGAAAGAAATGATGGAAACCGTCGTATGTATTCTTTGAATGATATTGATGTAATCCTTGAAATTAAGGACTATTTAGATGAAGGTTTGAATATTTCTAAAATTCAAGATATTTACAAAAAGCGTAAAGAAAGTAACGAGCAAAATGGTAATTCTAAGGAATTATCTGATCAAGAAGCGCGTAAGATTTTATCTGACGAACTTTTAAACATCGGAGGATTAAATTCCAAAGATGCTGAAAATAATTCTTTTTAACTAATTTAATGTTGAATACGTTAGGAGTAGGTATATATGGCTACAAAGCATGATTATTCAAAAGACGATATTCGTCGAATTGTGAAAGAACAAGATGTTAAGTTTTTACGTTTAATGTTCACTGATGTTTTAGGAACATTAAAAAATGTTGAAGTTCCAATTAGTCAACTAGATGATTTATTAAATGACAAAATTATGTTTGATGGATCTTCTATTGAGGGATTCGTGAGAATCGAAGAAAGTGATATGTATTTGCATCCTGATTTAACTACATGGATGATTTTCCCATGGAGCACAGAACGTGGAAGAATTGCTCGTGTGATTTGTGAAGTTTATAAACCAACTGGAGAACCTTTTGAAGGTGACCCTAGAAATAATTTAATTCGTGTTCTAAAAGACATGAAAGAAGCTGGTTTTACTTCATTTAATATTGGACCAGAACCCGAATTTTTCCTATTTAAGATGGATGAAAACGGAAAACCAACAATTAACCTAAATGACCAAGGTAGCTACTTTGATATGGCACCACTTGATTTAGGTGGAAATTGTCGTCGTGAAATCGTTCTTACTCTTGAAGAAATGGGATTTGACGTAGAAGCAGCTCACCATGAAGTTGCACCTGGTCAACATGAAATTGATTTCCAATACGCAGATGCATTAAATGCTGCTGACAATATTCAAACATTTAAATTAGTTGTTAAAACAATCGCTAGAAAATATGGACTATATGCTACTTTTATGCCAAAACCATTAAGTGGTATCAATGGTTCAGGGATGCATTTAAACATGTCATTATTTAATGATGATGGTGATGTATTCTATGATGAAAATGGTGAATTAAAGTTATCAGAAACTGCTTACCATTTCCTAGGTGGATTAATCAAACATGCTAAGAGTTACACAGCAATTTGTAACCCACTAGTTAACTCATACAAACGTCTAGTTCCTGGTTATGAAGCTCCAGTATATGTTGCTTGGTCAGGCTCAAACAGATCTCCATTAATCCGAGTACCAAATGCTAGAGGTTTAGCTACTAGACTAGAACTTCGTAGTGCAGATGCTTCTGCTAACCCATACTTAGCTATTGCTTCAGTTCTAGAAGCTGGTTTAGATGGATTGAAAGATGGCATCGTTCCTCCTAAGAGTGTAGATAGAAATATTTATAGAATGGACGAAGACGAAAGAGAAGAAAATGAAATTGTTAACTTACCAGATGATTTATTAGATGCATTAGAAGAATTATCATCTGATGAAACAATGAAGAAGGCATTAGGAACTAAGATCTTTAACAGCTACTTGGCTGCTAAACATCTAGAATACGATGCTTACAGAGCCCAAGTATCTGATTGGGAACGTAACCAATACATGGAAAAATACTAATAACTAACGAAAAAAGTCGGAATTTTTAATTCCGGCTTTTTTGTTTTCAATAAGATATCGAAATGATAAAATCTTATGAGAGGTGTTTAAATTGCTAAACTTAGAAAAAATGATGCAACAATCAATAACTAGATTTAATTATATGGGTCAAAAGAGAGAGTTATTGATTAATGGTAATAATAAAAAACAAAAAATATTTATTAAAATCGATACAGGTTTATCAGCTTTGGCGACTGACTCAAAAAGATTTTCAGTTTATACATATGAGCAGGGACAAATAGATCCAAACAATTACAAGAAAGTTTTACTTCAAGATGCAGTTGAAATATTAAGTTTTACTTTGTTGTATGCAAATATTTGCAACTTGTCTGATATAATTATTGATAGCCAAAAAGATATTGATAAGATTACAAATCTAAGACCTGATAGTGATTTTAATCAAATTTACTTATCAATCAAAAAAATGATGTTTAATGCTTTTTATAATCACTCCAAAAATGACTTTAAATTCTTCTGGAAAATGCTTCTAAAGTTTATTTTGGTAGACTTTAATGTCGATATGAATGAGTTGGTTAAGAACTTCGAAAAATTCAGTGACATAAGATAGTTAATATTATTTTTTAAAAATCATATTGACACGTTGTTTATAATTAGATATAATATTTTTTGTTGATTATTGATGTCGCGATAGCTCAGCTGGATAGAGCAACGGTCTTCTAAACCGTAGGTCGAGAGTTCGAATCTCTCTCGCGACATTAGAATAAATTGTTGGGGACATATCATTTCGATATGTCTTTTTTTCTTGACTAAAACTTTAAAACTATGTATACTTACTTTGTTGTATTTGTGGACTTTCACAGCTACAACCGCACGAAATGAGTATTAAGTCTCTACATGAGCGCTTAATTTCGGCGAGTCTAAGCATATTATTCAAGGAGGTGCACATTATGTACGCAATTATCGTAACAGGCGGAAAGCAATACAAAGTTGCTGAAGGTGAAGCAATCTACGTTGAAAAGCTAAACGCAAACGAAGGTGAAAAGGTTACTTTTGACCAAGTTGTTTTCGTTGGTGGTGACTCAGCTAAGGTTGGTACTCCACTTGTAGACGGTGCTTCAGTTGAAGGTACTGTTGAAAAGCAAGGCCGTGGTAAGAAGATTACTATTCTTCGTTACAAGCCTAAGAAGGGTTCTCGTTCTAAGAAGGGTCATAGACAACCATACACTAAGGTTATGATTGACTCAATCAAAGCTTAATAAGGGAAATTGAAATGATATTAGCAAGTATTAATCATGATAAGCATGATCGAATTACTGGATTCAGTATTACTGGTCATGCTGACTCAGGTGAGTATGGTAAAGACATTGTGTGTGCTGCAGTGTCGGTATTATCGATTTCTACTGTTAACGGGTTAGACGTGGTTGCCCATGTTTCTCCTAAAGTAGACAGCAATGATATCGATGGCGGGTACATGGAAGTTTCTGTACCAGAAGCTAATTCAGAACAAGATGAAATTGCTGCTCAAGCAATTTTACTAACATTTAAAAATGGAATGCTAGATATTTCTCAAAGTTATGCTGATTATATTAAATTAGATATTATTAAAGATTAAATTGTACGGAGGTGTAATTCCTATGTTAGAAATGAATTTACAATTCTTCTCTCACCATAAAGGGGGAGGTTCAACAGCCAATGGTCGTGACTCTGCAGGTCGTCGTCTAGGTACAAAGGCTGCTGATGGATCAAAAGTTACTACTGGTTCAATCATTTACCGTCAACGTGGTACTCACATTTACCCAGGTAAAAACGTTAAGCGTGCCGGTGATGATACTTTATTTGCTTTAGTTGATGGTGTTGTACGTTTCGAACGTATGGGCCGCAGCAAGCGCCAAGTTTCAGTATACCCAGTATCTGAAGCAGTTGCTAAGTAATTAGTGAATAATGTATAAAAAGCCTGATTTAATTTCAGGCTTTTTTTATTACCAAAGACTTATTTAATTAAATTTTACATGATACAATATATATAACAGTTAGAATTACAATTATATGATTGTGATTACAAGTAATTAATATTATTAGGAGGAGTTTTAATTATGGCAACTATTTCAACTGCCCAATTTAAAACAGGATTAACAATTGAAGTTGATAACGCAATCTGGCGTATCATTAACTTCCAACACGTAAAACCAGGTAAGGGTGGTGCGTTCGTTCGTACTAAACTTAAGAACCTAAGAACTGGTGCTGTTCAAGATAAGACATTCCGTGCGGGTGCTAAGATGGAACAAGCACAAATCGATACTAGCAACATGCAATACTTATATGAAGATGGTGCTGGTTACGTATTTATGGATATGGAATCATACGAACAAATTACTGTTCCTGGTGACAAGATCCAAGATGCATTGAACTACCTACAAGAAAACATGGATGTAAGTATCGTTCAATACCAAAACGAAGTTATCGGTATCGAAGTTCCAAACACTGTTACTCTAGAAGTTTCAGAAACAGAACCAAGTATTAAGGGTAACACTGCTTCTGGTGGAAGCAAGCCTGCTACTATGACTACTGGTTTAATTGTACAAGTACCATTCTTCGTTAATGCTGGTGACAAGCTAGTTATTAACACTAGTGATGCATCATACATTTCAAGAGCTTAATAGATAATTATTAATCTGTTTTTATCGATTGGAGGGAAATTCTATGGCAGAACAAACTGATGTTTCTTTAATTAAAGCTAGTTCCGAACTGGGAGATATTAAAATCTCACCCAACGTATTAGAAATTATTGCTAGTATTGCATCTGTTCAAGTTAACGGTGTAAAACGTATGCGAGGTTCATTAGCAACTAGTGTCAATGAATTATTTGGACGTAAGGAATTTGGTAAAGGTATTAAATTAAACTTTAAGGATGATAAACTTATCGTTGATGTTTATGTATACTTAAACTACGGAGTTTCCGTTCCTAAAGTTGCCTTAGAAATTCAAGAACAAGTTAAACAACAACTTCTATTTATGACTGAACTTGATTTAGGTGAAGTTAATGTTCATGTAGAAGGGATTGTTCCCGAAAGAATTGATAAAAAAACTGACTCTAATAATTTATTGAATAGCAACAGTAGCGATAAGGGTGAAAAATAGTGGAATTTACAAGACATAAAATAAGAGAGTATGCATTTCAAACATTGTTTGCTATTAATGCGAATGATACAACCGATAAAGAATTATTCTTCCATGCTATCTCAAGAACAGATGAAGATGAAAATATTCCTGAATACTACAATACTTTAGTTGATGGAGTCATCGAAAATAAAGATAGTCTGGATAATAGTATCATCTCATATCTTGTTTCCGGTTGGTCAATTAATAGAATTGCTAAAACTGATTTAGCGATTCTAAGACTTGCGTTTTTCGAAATTAATTACGTTGATGATGTTCCTGCTAAGGTAGCTATCAACGAAGCATTAGAATTAACAAAGAAATATAGTGATGATCACTCTAGAAAATTTGTTAATGGAGTTTTATCAAACACCATTGTTTAAAAAAGGGGATTTGCAAATGTTGCAAATCCTTTTTTGATACATAAAATCTTATCAGTATGCTAAAATAAAGATGAAATTAATTCTTTGGAGGTTTTTTACGATGGACAACATTATTGATGGAAAAGCATTAGCAAAAAAGGTTAATCAAGAAACTGCATCTATGGTTGAAGAGTTACATAGTAAGGAAATTGATCCATGTTTAGCTGTAATACTAGTTGGTGATGACCAAGCTAGTCACAGATATGTTCGTAGCAAGCATAAAAAGGCACAACAACTAGGTATTAAGTCAATCGTAAAAGAATTACCAAAAGAAACAACAGAACAAGAACTATTAGGTATTTTAAACGAATATAATAATAGTGAAGAAATTGATGCGATTTTAATTCAATCACCACTTCCTAAACATATTAATGAAAAATTCGTTATGAGCCAAATTAATCCAGATAAAGATGTTGATGGGTTCCAAGTTATTAATTCTGGAAAACTATTTTTAAACGATAAAAGTAATTATCCTGTGGCATGTACACCAAAGGGTGTTATGACAATGTTTGCTGAATACAATATTGAACTAAAAGGGAAAAAAGCAGTAGTGATTGGTAGAAGTACAATCGTTGGTAGACCAATGGCAGCATTATTAATTAATGCAGGAGCAGAGGTTACAGTGCTTAATCACTATGTTGATGACATGAAAGAATATACTGGGGATGCTGATATCGTGGTTTCAGCAACCGGAAAACTACATACATTAAAGGCTGAAGATGTTAAAGAAGGTGTTGTAGTAATCGACGTAGGTCAAAATGTTGATGAAAACAACAAATTAGTTGGTGATGTTGATTACGATTCAATCAAAGAAAAAGCATCATACATAACACCAGTACCTGGTGGAGTTGGTCCAATGACCATCGCTACTTTAATGAGACAAACCGTTGAGTTAGCTAAATGGAGTGATATTAATGGATAATGATTATCTTACGGTAACAGATTTAACAAACTATATAAAAAAGAAATTTGATAGAGATCCTTATTTAGGGAAGGTCTATTTAACTGGGGAAATTTCCAACTTCAGATTAAGACCAGTCCATCAATATTTTAGTTTGAAAGATGATAATGCTAAAATTAGCGCAATTATGTTTAAATCTGCATTTAGTAAGATTAAATTCAAACCTGAAGAAGGAATGAAAGTCTTAGTAACCGGAAGAATATCACTATATGAAGCAACTGGTAATTATCAAATCTATATTGAAAGTATGGAACCAGATGGCGTGGGGGCATTATACCAAGCCTTCGAACAATTAAAAAAGAAGTTATCAGCTGAAGGATTATTTAATGCTCCTAAAAGAAGTCTTGAAAAATATCCCAAAAAAATCGCAGTTGTAACTTCTCCTAGTGGAGCTGTTATTAGAGATATTATTACAACAGCAAGAAGAAGATATCCGATTGCTCAAATTGTTTTATACCCCGCAGTAGTACAAGGGACTGCAGCTGCAGAAGATATTGTTAGACAAATTAGAAGAGTAAATCAAAAAGGCGATTATGATACCCTTATTATTGGACGTGGTGGTGGATCTATTGAAGATTTATGGCCATTCAACGAAGAAATAGTCGCTAGAGAAATTGCTAATAGTAAAATTCCTATTATTTCATCAGTAGGTCACGAAACTGATACTACAATTGCAGATTTAGTTGCTGATGTTAGAGCAGCTACGCCAACTGCGGCTGCTGAATTAGCGGTTCCTGTTTTGACAGATGTTATTACTGATATTAAAAATAATGAAATTAGAATTGTTAATGCATACAAAAATATGATTATTCAATTACAACAAAGGTTAAATAAGATCACTAGTTCTTATATCTTTAAACAACCCGAAAGATTGTATGATTCTTATGTTCAAAGAATTGATATGTTAAATGAACGATTGAATAATGCGCTTCAACAAAGCATTAATGCAGCAGATAAAAGAATTAATGATTTAATTTATAACTTGAAAATTAATTCTCCTAAAAATAGGATTAATGAACAGAAACAAGTTTTAAAAGTTGAACAAAAACAATTGTTGAGAAATATATCATTACTTTTGGAAAATAAGAATAATAAAGTAAATCAATTGATTAGTTCTTTAGATCATTTAAGTCCTTTAAAGGTTATGTCTAGAGGATTCAGTTACACTACTGATAATGAAGGTAACGTGATTAAAAAAATCTCGGATGTAAAAAAAGATGATGAGATTAAGCTTAAATTAATTGATGGGACAGCTAAAGCAACTATTAACGAGGTTATAAAGGAGAATAAATAATGGCTGAAAAAGTAAGTTTTGAAGAAAATATGAAAAATTTAGAAATGATTGTTTCTGAATTAGAACAAGGAGATATACCTTTGGAAAAAGCACTTAGTGAATTTCAAAAAGGAGTAAAGCTAAGCGCAGAACTACAAGATACTTTAAAAAATGCTGAAAAGACATTAGCAAAAGAAATAACTGATGATGATAAAGAAGTTGCTTTTGAAGAGTCAGAAAGTGATGAAAAGTAATGAAAGATTCTACTTTTCTAACAGATTTTGTTAATGAATATAAAAACAGAATTGAATTAACAATTGAAAAAGAAGTTTTGAAGGACGTTAGTCAAAGTGACTTATCAGAGTCCATGTTGTACTCTCTGAAAGCTGGTGGAAAGAGATTACGTCCGTTATTAACATTAGCTGTTTTAAAAACTTTCAATCACAATATCGACGAGGATGAATTAAAAGTATCCAGTGCGCTGGAACTTCTTCATACATATTCTTTAATTCATGATGATTTACCTGCTATGGATAATGATGATTTAAGACGTGGAAAAGCAACGAATCACGTTGTATATGGTGAAGGATTAGCCACATTAGCAGGGGATGCACTGCTAACTTTATCATTTCAATGGTTAACTGATAATAATTTATCTGATGCAAAAAAGGTTCAATTAGTGTTGGAATTATCTAAAAAAGCAGGACCTTCGGGAATGGTTGCTGGACAAGCAATTGATATTCTTAATGAGAATAAACCATTAACACTTGATCAAATTAAGCACTTACATGAACAAAAAACTGGTGATTTAATCAGATACGCATTAATTGCCGGAGGAATCATGTCTGATTGCGAAAGTGAAGTTATTAAACTTTTAGATAATTTCGGGGCAGACTATGGATTAGCTTTCCAAATTTATGACGATATTTTAGACGTTACTTCTAACACAGAAGATTTAGGCAAGCCAGTCCATCAAGATAGCGTAAAAAACACTTATACTAACCAATTAGGTTTGGATAAGGCATATGAATATTTAGAAGATACATTAGATCATAGTAAAATGATTCTAAATAAAATTAGTGATTTAAATGGTATTGATGTTTCATTGCTAATGTCTTTTCTAGATTATTTTAATATCGAAAAATAGGGGTAATTTAGCAATGCAAAAAGAAAGAGTAGATGTTCTACTGGTACAACAAGGCCTTTTTGATACTAGAGAAAAAGCTAAAAGAGCTGTAATGGCAGGTGAAGTACTAGGAAAAAATGAAGAACGTTTAGATAAACCAGGCGTTAAAATTCCAGTTGACACAAAGTTACATTTAAAAGGAAAACCAATGCCATATGTTAGTAGAGGTGGATTAAAGCTTGAAAAGGCTTTAAAAGTTTTCAATTTGGATGTTAAAGGAAAAACAGTTCTGGATATTGGTTCATCAACTGGTGGATTTACTGACGTAATGTTACAAAATGGAGCTAGAATTAGCTACGCTTTGGATGTTGGAAGCAACCAATTAGTATGGAAATTAAGAGAAGATCCAAGAGTCGTTGTGATGGAACACACTAATTTTAGATATTCTAAACTCGAAGATTTTAAAGATGGACAACCAGAATTTGCGTCAATTGATGTATCATTTATTTCACTTCACTTGATTTTACCTGTTTTAAAAGATATTCTAATTGAAAATGGTCACGTAGCAGCACTAATAAAACCACAATTTGAAGCAGGTAGAGATAAGATTGGTAAGCATGGAATAGTTAGAGATCCTAAAGTACATGCTGAAGTATTAGATGATATTATCAAGTTCGCTGTCAAAAGTGGTTATTCTGTTGAAGGCCTTGATTTTTCACCAATTACTGGTGGAGAAGGAAACATTGAATTCTTAGTTGATTTAAAGTCTGTTGACAATCCATCAATTAATCCGGACATTTCAATTGAACAAACAATTAAAAATGCCGAAGAATTAAAGTAACGAAAGGAAGTCTTCTAATTGCTTGAACACTTATCAATTCATGATTTTGCGATTATCGACCATTTAGAAATTGATTTTTCAAATGGGATGACAGTGCTTACAGGTGAAACTGGTGCAGGTAAGTCTATCATTATAGATGCTGTCGGCTTATTAGCTGGTGGAAGAGGATCACAAAACTTTATTAGAACTGGAAGAAACAAGCTTCTGATCCAAGGCCTTTTTGTCTTTCCAGAAGATGGATTAACATATCAAGTTTTAGATGATATGGGAATCGAACACAGTGATAACAGTGTGATATTACAACGTGAAATCTATCGAAATGGTCGAAACATTTGTCGTGTTAATGGAATGATTGTTAATACTGCAATGTTAAAAAAGGTTGGAGAAACCATTGTTGATATTCATGGTCAAAATGAACATCAAGAGTTAATGCAACCTGAAAAGCATGTTCACTTGCTGGATGAATTTGGTAAGAAAGAAATTAAAGACTTATTGAACCAATACCAAGAAACTTTTGAACATTATCAAACACTAAAAGCGTCAATTAACGAAAAAAGAAGTAATGAAAAAGAATGGTCGCAAAGATTAGATATGCTTGAATTTCAAGAAAATGAAATTAGCAACGCTAATTTACAAATCGGTGAAGAAGAGGAACTTGTTAGCCAAAGAGATCATTTATTAAATTACCAAAAAATCGTAGATGCACTTAACTTAAGCTTTAGTGCAATTAACGGTGACGATAATATTAATCCATTAGATATTATCGGTGAAGCTAAAAATTCAATGGAATCAATTGAAGAAGTAGATCCTCAATTTAGAGAGATATCAGATAATATTAAGAATGCTTTTTATTTATTACAAGATGCCTCCGATAATATTTCTGATCAACTAGATTTACAAGAGTTTGATCAAGGTAAGTTGGAAGAAATTGAAGAAAGATTAAATACTATTTATGTTTTAAAACGTAAGTATGGAGATTCAATCGAACAGATATTAAACCATTACCAAAATGTTGTTAAAGAACTATCAACAATGCAAGCCGACCAAACTACTGGAGAAAATCTAAATGAACAGTATGAATCAACTTTAAGCCAATTGACATCATTAGCTGATGAATTAAATGTTAAACGCCATAAAGTTGCCACAAAGCTTGAAAAATCAGTGCATGATCAATTATCTGATTTATATATGGCGAAGACAGAGTTCAAGGTTAACTTTGAAAAGCTCCCAATTGGCGAATTCCATTCATATGGAAATGAAAAAGTTGAATTTTATATGAGAACCAATCCTGGTGAAGCGATGTTGCCACTAGCTAAAATTGCTTCTGGTGGTGAACTTTCAAGAATTATGTTAGCTCTAAAGACACTATTTACAAGTGTCCAAGGCGTAACATCAATTATATTTGATGAAGTTGATACCGGTGTTTCAGGTCGTGTTGCTCAAGCAATCGCTGAGAAGATAAGTAAAATTGCTCAAAAATCACAGGTGCTATGTATTACGCACTTACCTCAAGTGGCGGCAATGTCTGATCATCACTACTTTATTGAAAAGAAGATTGAAAAAGATCGCACTATGACAAGCATAGTAAAATTATCAGTACAAAAAAGAGTTCAAGAGTTGGCAAGAATGTTATCTGGAACAACAGTTACCGATTTAACATTACAACATGCAAATGAATTACTTAAATTGGCTGATGAAACAAAAAAATAGTTTGAAAAATTCGTAAAAATAGACCATAATAGAAGTATTATAAATTTTTGAGGGGTTTTAGAATGGCTAAAAGAGGAATGTTAATTGTTCTTTCAGGTCCTTCCGGTGTTGGTAAGGGAACTGTTAGAAAAGCCTTATTTAATGAAGAAGATGTAGACTTCAAATACTCAATTTCTATGACTACTAGAAAGCCTCGTGAAGGTGAAGTAAATGGAAAAGATTATTTCTTTGTTACTAAAGAAGAATTTGAAGACCACATTAAGAATGGTGAAATGCTTGAATATGCTAAGTATGTTGATAATTACTACGGTACACCATTGAACTATGTTAACCAAACTTTGGACGAAGGACATGACGTCTTTTTAGAAATTGAAGTAAATGGTGCAATGCAAGTTAGAGCAAATTGCCCAGAAGCAGTTTTTGTATTTCTTACCCCACCAGATTTAGTGGTATTAAAGAATCGTTTAATCGGTCGTGGTACTGATGACATGGATGTAATTGATAAACGAATTCAAACCGCTGTTTCAGAAATTAAAATGATGAGAAATTATGATTATGCTGTATTAAACGATAAAGTTGAAAATGCAGTTGATCGAATTAAAACTATTGTAAATAGTGAAAGACTTAAAGTTAACCGTGTTATGCCGGATTACTTATCAATGTTAGGAGAAGAAGATTAATGTTATTATACCCATCTGTAGATAAACTACTTGAAAGAGTTGATTCAAGATATTCTTTAATTATGTTAGCAAGTAAGCGCGCACATGATATTGATGCAGGTTCACCATTACTTTTGGATGAATACAAATCAAGAAAAACTGTTGGTAAAGCTTTTGAAGAAATTGCTGATGGTAAAGTTGAATTAACTAGAGATAAAAAATAATTAATTGAAACCTTTGCAGCAGTGCAAAGGTTTTTATTTTGTTTTTTTGTTACAATATACTTATTAGAAACTATGAGAAAATAGGAGGTTACAAGATGAAAAACATGAAAGTTGCTCTTTATGTTACAGGTAGCATTGCTGCATATAAATCACTTACGTTAGCAAGACTATTAGTTAAAAATGGTGCAGATGTTAGAGTTGTGATGAGTAATGGTGCACAAAAATTTGTAACTCCACTTGCATTTCAAACTTTAACTAAAAATAATGTATTTGTTGATACATTTGATGAACCTAATCCAAAAGAAATAACACACATTGATATCGCAACATGGGCAGACTTATCTATTGTCGCTCCAGCAACAGCAAACACAATTGCAAAAATCGCAAATGGCATTGCTGATGATGTTGTATCAACCACGCTTTTAGCTACTCCTACTCAAAAAATTGTTGTTCCAGCAATGAACAACAATATGTGGGATAATCTAGCAACGCAACGTAACATTAAACAATTAGAAGATGATGGAATTGATATTTTATATCCAACTGATGGTTTCTTAGCTGAAGGATATGCAGCTAAAGGTAGAATGATTGAACCTGAAGAAATTATTCTACAAGTACAACAAATTATGAAAAAATCTGAAGTATTGGCTGGAAAAAAGATTTTAGTTACTGCTGGTGGAACGAGTGAACCAATTGATCCAGTTAGATACATTACTAATAGGTCATCAGGAAAGATGGGTTACGCTATTGCTGAGGCGTGTGCTAATGCTGGTGCTGAAGTGAAATTAATCACGGCTTCGGATATGCAGGTCTCAAATCCAAATATCGAAGTAGAAAGAGTAATAACATCTAACGATATGTTGGATGCTGTAAAAAATAATTTCGATAGTATCAATGTTTTAATTATGGCTGCCGCTGTTTCAGATTATAAATCTGAAGTTGTCAGTGACCAAAAGATTAAGAAGAATGGCGATTATTTAGAAATCAGACTAAAGAAAACACCAGATATTTTAAAAGAAGTAACCAAACAAAAAGGTAATCAATTTATTGTTGGATTTGCTGCTGAAACACAAGATTTAATAGCTAATGCAATTAAAAAGTTAGAAACAAAGAAATTAGATTTATTGTTAGCTAACGATGTAAGTAACGATAATATTGGTTTTAGTAGTGATAATAATCAAATCTCATTTATTGATAAAAATGGGGTTTTTGCAAAAACCAATATTGAATCGAAAGCGTCTATTTCAAGTAAATTAGTAAAAATTTTAAGCGAAAGATTAGATTAAAGTAGAGGGGGAATTAGCTTGAATTTAGCAAAAGTGATTGTTGATGTGCCAACCATGCAAACTAATGACCCATATACTTATTTAATACCGGATGAACTAGCAGATAAAATCCAAAATGGAATGAGGGTAGTTGTTCCGTTTGGTTCAGGTGGTAGAAAAATCCAAGGAATTGTTGCTGATATTGACCATAATGGTGATTTTGATGGTGAGTTAAAAGAAATCGATGGATTGTTAGATTTAGATTCAGCATTAAATGATGAGTTATTGTCGATGTCTGAATGGATGGCTAAAAAGACCTATTCTTTTCAAATTAGCTGTATTTTAACGATGTTACCAAGTGTTATGCGGGCTAAATATGAAAAAGAACTTATTATCAATGATAATGAAGGAATCGATGATGAGGTTTTAGGTTTATTTGATGGATCCGATTCAATTGATTTTAAAGTTGAAGATATTAATTCCAGTATGCTAAGAAGAATCATTCAATATCGAAAAGAAGGTAAATTAATCGTTAGATATAAAGTGAATGATAAAGCTAAGGCGAAAAAGGTTTACGCTGTTAAGCCGATTATCAGCATAAACGAAGCTGAAACTGAATTAAGTAATCTCCGAAAAAACTCTAAAAATCTAGCTAAATTACTAGATTATATTATTAATAATAATGAGACATCGATTCCGCAAAGAAAATTAGTAAATGATTTCAATATTCCAGAAGCGACTATTAAATCGGGAATTGAAAAAGAATGGTTAACTAGATTTTGGCAAGAAGAATATAGAAATCCATACGAACAAGAAGTTAAACCTAATTATCCTTTAAAGCTTAATGATGATCAGCAAAAAGCGGTCGATGCAATCAGTGAAGCTACAACTAATGACCAAAGTGACGTCTTTTTACTAGAAGGAGTTACTGGTTCAGGTAAAACTGAGGTTTATTTACAAGCTATTCAAAAAGCACTAGAAAATCGAAAAACAGCATTAATGTTGGTTCCTGAAATATCTTTAACTCCACAAATGGTTAAGCGAGTTAAGGGTAGATTTGGTAATAAAGTTGCAATGTTACATAGCGGACTTTCAAGTGGTGAAAAATATGATGAATGGCGTCGAATTAATAATGGCGAAGCAGATGTAGTGGTTGGGGTTAGATCAGCCATTTTTGCTCCATTAAACAATATCGGAATCATTATCATGGATGAAGAACATGAGGCGAGCTATAAACAAGATGATGCACCTAGATACCATACTAGAGATGTGGCGAAATGGCGTTGTGACTATCATAATTGTCCATTGGTTCTGGGAAGCGCAACACCTAGTTTAGAATCTAGAGCTAGGGCAACTAAAGGTGTTTATAAGCTCCTTTCGTTACCAAAAAGAATTAATAATCAATCTCTTCCAGAAGTTAGAATCATTGACATGAAGGAAGAAATAAAAACCACAGGGGATGAAGATTTCTCTCAAGAACTTTTAGCGGCAATGAATAATAGATTACAAAAGCATGAACAAATCGTTTTAATGTTGAATAGACGTGGATATTCATCTTTTGTAATGTGTAGAAGTTGTGGTTTTGTATTGCACTGTCCTAATTGTGATATTTCGCTAACTTTACATATGGATAGTAAAACCATGAAGTGTCATTATTGTGGTCATGAAGAATCAATTCCTAACAAGTGTAAGAACTGTGGTAGCAAAAAGATTCGCTATTATGGTACAGGAACCCAAAAGGTACAAGAGAAATTACAAAACTTGGTTCCCAACGCTAGAATTTTAAGAATGGATGTTGATACAACCAGAAGAAAAGGCGCCCATGAAAAAATTTTACAAAAATTTGGTAACCATGAGGCTGATATTTTATTAGGAACTCAAATGATTGCAAAAGGTTTAGATTTTCCAAACGTAACTTTAGTTGGTGTTTTAAATGCAGATACTTCACTAGATTTACCAGATTTTAGATCAAGTGAAAGAACCTTTAACTTATTAACTCAAGTAAGTGGACGCGCAGGAAGAGCTGATAAAGAAGGACTAGTTTATATTCAAACATTTAATCCTGATCACTATGCAATTCGATTAGCCCAAAAACAAGATTATGAATTGTTTTATCGCAAGGAAATGTCAGTAAGGCACCAAACTAATTACCCGCCATATTTCTTTACAGTAAAGATTACAGCTTCTGATGTTAACGAAGCTAAGGCTGCAGCCAAAATGTTTGAAATTCAAAAGATTTTAAAGGCCAAGTTAAGTGATAAAGCGTTAATGCTAGGACCATCGCCTAGTTCAATTTTAAAGTTAAAAAATAAGTACTATTATCAAATAATTATTAAATATAAAAATGAGCCAAACTTAAGCGAATGCTTAAATTATATTTTGAACCATTATCAAAAAGATGCTCAAAAAGGATTGTATGTAAATATTGATCCAGATCCATTGAATTTTATGTAAGGATGTCGATAGTTAATGAAAACAGTTGTATTTATGGGAACCCCTTCGTTTGCGGTCCCAATTTTAAACGGAATAAATGACAGTGATGAATATCAAGTAAAAGCAGTAGTCACTCAACCAGATAGACCTTTTGGTAGAAAAAGAGTTTTAAAACCATCTCCTGTTAAAGAGGCTGCCATTGAACTAGGGATTGAAGTTTTACAACCAGAAAAAATAAGCGGTAGCGACGAAATGGCTAAAATTATAGAAATTGCACCAGATTATATTATTACCGCAGCTTTTGGACAATTTTTACCAGAAAAATTATTAGCAGCAGCTAAAATCGCAGCGGTTAATGTACACGGTTCATTATTGCCTAAATACCGTGGTGGAGCACCGGTTCAATATTCATTAATCAACGGAGACGAAGAAACTGGTATTTCTATTATGTATATGGTTAAAAAAATGGATGCAGGGGATGTTTTAAGTCAACAATCATTAAAGATTGAATCAGATGATGATACCCAATCATTATTTGATAAATTAAGTCTGATTGGTAAAGACTTATTATTAGAAACATTACCTAAAGTAGCCAACAATAGTATTACTCCTGTTCCTCAAAACGAAGACGAAGTGGTATTTTCTCCAAATATTACTCGAGAACAACAAGAATTAGACTTTAATAAGTCAGCATTTTTAGTTGATAGGAAGGTCAGAGCGTTAAGACCATCTCCTAATGCATTCGCAATTTTAAATGGCGTTAGAACTAAATTTTGGGCAACTAAGCCAACTGATGAAAAAACTGATTTGCAACCAGGTACTGTTGTAGAGAAAACTAAAAAGACATTAAAAATTGCTTGTGGGGATGAATCTGTCTTAGAAATATTAGAACTTCAACCATCAGGTAAACCAAAGCAAGAAATCAACGCTTTCTTAAATGGAGCAGGACAATCAATTAAACAAGGAGATATGGTGATCACCGATGCCAACAAGTAATCCAAGACTATTAGCTGTTAAAACACTTAGTAAAATATCTAATGGTGCATATTCAAACCTACAATTGAATCAAGTAATTGAAAATAGTGATTTATCTTCAAAAGATATTGGATTACTAACAAACATTGTCTATGGGGTAATCCAACATAGATTAACATTAGAATATTATCTAAATCACTTCTTAAAAAATGCTGATAAGGTTGATGATTGGGTTAAGGAACTATTGTATTCAGCCATTTATCAAATGGAGTATCTAGATAGAGTTCCCGATAGAGCGGTTTTTAATGAATCAATTAAGATCGCTAAAAAAATGGGCCATGATGGAATTAGAAGACTTGTTACCGGTGTATTGCATCAAATTCAAAGAAATGGTCTGCCTAGCTTTAACGAGATTAAAGATCCAATTGAAAAGCTTTCAATTGAGTATAGTGTTTCTGAATGGATTATTAATGAGCTAATTGATCAGCTTGGCAAAGACAAAGCCTTATCAATATTAGAAAGCATTAACGAACCTTCTAAACAATCAGTTCGTTTTAATTCTAAATTAATAACTAAGCAAGAATTAGTTAAAAAATTAACTGATGAAGGTTATGAAGTAGAAGATAGTAAGTTAGTGGAGTCGGGATTGATTTTATCTAAGAAGTCTGCAAGTTATAGTCAAACTTTCAAAGATGGTGAAATGACTATTCAAGATGAAAGTGCCATGCTTCCGGTTGAATCAATGGATATTAATGCAGGCGATAATATTTTAGATGCCTGTTCTGCGCCGGGTGGAAAAACAACTCAAATAGCGGAACATTTAAATGTTGATGATGGTGGAAACGTTACTGCTTTGGATTTACATGACAGTAGATTAAGGCAAGTGAAGAAGAATGCTAAACGACTAGCTGTTAATGATGTTCTATCAACTAAAGCGTGTGATGCAAGAAAATTAGACGACTTTTATGAAGACGATTTTTTTGATCAAATCTTAATTGATGCACCATGTTCTGGAATCGGATTAATTCGTCGTAAACCAGAAATTAGATATGAAAAGACAATTAATGATGTTAATAAGTTAGCATCTATTCAAATTGATATTTTAAACTCAGCTGCAAAGAAACTAAAGATTGGTGGCAAGTTAGTTTACAGTACTTGTACAATCTTAAATCAAGAAAATTCAGATGTGATTGATAAGTTTTTATCTGAAAATAGTAATTTTAAAAAAGTACCAGTTGTATCTAAAATGGATGTAAAATTAAGTGATGATTATTTAAGAATTTTCCCTGATGATTTTAATTCAGATGGATTCTTTGTATGTAATTTAGTTAAAACTGGAGGTGAATGATAATGGAAGTTGCTGCAAATTCAGTTATTGGTAAGCAAAGAACAACTAATGAAGATTACATTGGTTATTTTTATAATAGTCAAAACGCTATGATTGCAATTTTAGCTGACGGTGTTGGTGGAAGTAACGGTGGCGATATTGCTGCATCAATGGCGGTTGACTATATTGGTAATCAGTTTGAAAATTATCAAATAAAATCAATCAATGAAACTAAAGAATGGCTTAGCGATGTTATTAAGAACATCAATAGTCAAATTATTGAAATTGGGATGCATGATGAAACACTAAGCAAAATGGCTACAACACTTGTAGTTGCTTTGTTTTTTGGTAACCAATTTATGCTAACTCATTTAGGCGATAGTAGATGTTACTTACTTAGAAATGAACAATTGCAACAACTTACCATTGATCATTCATATGTAAACTTCTTAGTGGAAAAGGGTGAACTTAATCCCGAAGAAGCTGCTAGTTCAGAAATGAAAAACGTAATTGTGAAGGGGTTAGGTGTATCTTCCAACGCCGAAGTTGATATTTCCACGATTCAAATAAAACCAAATGATGAGTTGCTAATATGTAGTGACGGGCTAACTAAAATGATTGATAACGATAAAATTCAGTCAATATTGCAAAGTAGGGTTCCTACTAAGCAAAAGCTAGAGATGCTTATTAATCAAGCCAATGATAACGGTGGATTGGATAATATATCAGCAATTGTAATTAATAATTTGTTAGGAAGTGATCATCTATGAAAAAAGGATTTATTCTAAGTGATCGCTACGAAATTATTGATAAAATTGGTGAAGGTGGGATGGTAAATGT
>NZ_JAMBKT010000001.1:12754-119038 GCF_025290035.1 Apilactobacillus sp. | reverse complement strand
TAAGTGATCGCTACGAAATTATTGATAAAATTGGTGAAGGTGGGATGGTAAATGTTTATTTATCAAAAGACCTGAAAGAAAATCGATTAGTTACTATCAAAATTATTAGACTTGATTTCCAGGGAAGTCAAAAGGCTAAACGCCACTTTAAGTTTGAAAAATTAGCGATTAATAAACTGAATAGTGATCATATCGTTCAAGTATATGATTTGGATCGTTCTGACGATATTCAGTATTTAGTAACAGAATATGTCGAAGGATATGATTTAAAACGATACATTCAAGAAAACAATCCTATTTCTACTAATGAAGTTATTTCCATTATGAGTCAGCTAATTGATGCTGTGAATGAAGCTCATCAACATGGCATTATTCATCGCGATTTAAAACCACAAAATGTGTTAATTGATAAAAATGGAGTGGTTAAGGTTACTGATTTCGGAATTGCGTTAATTGAAAATCAGATTCCGTTTACTCAAACTAATGCTGTAGTTGGATCAATACATTATATTTCTCCTGAACAAGCACTAGGAAAGAAAGCCACCAAACAATCTGATATTTATTCATTAGGAATTATTTTGTATGAATTACTAACTGGAAAAGTTCCGTTTGATGGCGAATCACCATTAAATATTGCAATGATGCATACGGATGAAAATATTCCATCAGTGATTGAACAAAATCATAATGTTAGTCAGGCATTGGAAAATGTTGTTATTAAAGCGACAGCTAAAAAACTAGATGATCGATATAATAATGTTTTAGAAATGAAAAATGATTTACTAACATCGATGAATAAGGATAGAATTGATGAACCCAAGCTACACTTTATTTCACCAAAAAGAGAAATCGATAATGGCGAAACTAAAGTGTTGAACTTAAACGATTTAAAGAAATATAAAGATGACGATTATCAAGAAGATAACAGTAACAACAATCATATGATGTTAAAACAACTATCGTTAATCATAGTTCTTTTAATATTTTTATCTGGGATTTTTCTGTTCTTTAACTACACATTCTTTACTAGGGTATCGGTTCCTAATGTTGAAAATCTGACTTTAAATCAAGCCAAAAAAGAGCTTAAAGACTCACATCTATTAGTAAGCAAAATTAAATATGTTTATGATAGTAAAGTGCAAGCGAATCATGTTATTTCAACCAATCCTGGTACTGGAACCAAAATGATCAATCATTCAAGTATCGCACTAACTGTTAGTAGTGGATATAAAAAAGTAAAGGTTGATAATTATGTTGGCGAGTCAATTGATATAGCTGCTGGTAGATTAGCTAAATTAGGTTTTCATGTTCAACAATCTTATCGATATTCTACTGAATTTAAGTCTGGGACTGTTTTACAACAAAGCATTCAACCACGGACTGTGGCTAACCCACAAAAAGATACTATTAGTTTAACTGTATCAATTAATACCAAGACATTTAAAATGGCTAACTTGATTGGTATGACTGAATCAGAAGTTAAAAGATATGTTAAACAAAACAATTTAAACGCTAAGTATTTCTACGAAAAGAGTAATAGTCAAAAAGCAGGACGAGTTTATCAACAAAATCCTACGACGGGACTAGAAACTAAGTATGGTGATAACATTGAAATTTGGATTTCTAAAGGAATTCAAAATAGTAAAAATTTAAGCCATAGCGTTGACGTTACCTTAACGATACCATTTAAGGATAATGGAAACGGTAAAAATAAAATAACCATTTTTGCTAATCAAAATGGCGAAGATGAAAAGGTCTATCGAACCTTTTATATTAAACAAAGTACAAAAATAACAATTCCTTATAGTTTAAAGGCGCATCAACATGCTAAATATAAAGTATATAGAGATGGTCAGTTGATAATGAAGTAATGAATTGTATAATAATAATAGAAATGTTGTCGAGGTGATATATTGGCTGAAGGAAAAATTTTCCAATCCCTAAGTGGATTTTATGATATTATTAGTGACGGAAAGATATATAGGACAAGGGCTAGAGGTAATTTTAGAAAGAAAGGGATTACTCCTTTAGTAGGTGATAATGTTGAATTTGAATCTACTACTCCGAAAGAAGGATATTTGTTAAAGATTTTTGATCGAAAAAATTCTTTAGTAAGACCACCAATTTCTAACATTGACCAAGCGGTTGTAGTAACGTCAGCTGTTCAACCTGACTTTTCATACAATCTATTAGACCGTCAATTAGTAGCTGTAGAAATCAATAAGATTACTCCAATTATCTATTTCACTAAGACTGATTTATTAGATGATCAACAATTTGATTATTTTAAGGAAGTAAAATCTGTTTATGAAAATGCTGGATATAAAGTTATTTTACCTAGTAATCAAGGCGATAATAATAAATCTGTTGAAGAAATTAAAGACTTGTTTGCACATAAAGAAACAGTATTTATGGGACAAACTGGTGCAGGAAAGTCTACACTTCTAAATAAAATTTCTCCAGATTTAAATCTAGCTACCGGCGAAATCTCAGCCGCTCTAAATAGAGGGAAACACACCACCAGAAAAGTAAGTTTTATTGAAATAAATAATGGGTTGGTTGCAGATACTCCTGGATTTTCATCATATGAAGCATTTGATATTAAACCCGAAGAATTACGAGATTACTTCCCAGAATTTAGGGAAAATGCTAATAAATGTAAATTCCGTGGTTGTGTTCATATTAATGAACCGGGATGTGCAATTAAATCTATGTTGGAAAATGACGAGCTTTCCCATGAACGTTATCATGATTACGTTCAGTTGTATGACATTTTAAAAAATAAAAAACCAATTTATAATAAAAAGAAATGAGGAACTATAGATGATTAAAGTAGCACCATCAATTTTAAGCGCAGATTATTTAAATTTGGAAAGAGATATTGCTAAGGTTGAAGCAGATGCAGAACTATTACATATTGATGTAATGGATGGCTCATTTGTACCAGCAATTTCTTATGGACCTAACTGGGTTTCACAAATCAAAAAAATCTCAAATCTTGTTTTAGATGTTCACTTAATGGTTGTAAATCCAGAAAGATTTGTTGATGAATTTGCAGACAAAGGTGCAGATATTATTGGTGTTCATGTTGAAGCCACTCCACATATTCACCGTGCCCTACAAATGATCAAAAACAAAGGTGTTAAGGCTGAAGTTGTTATCAACCCAGGTACACCTGTTGAAGCAATCAAACCTGTTTTATACATGGTTGATCAAGTTCTTGTGATGACTGTTAACCCTGGTTTTGGTGGTCAAAAGTTCTTAGATGAAACTGTTAAGAAGATTAAGCAATTAGATGATATTAAAAAAGCTGAAGGCTATGACTTTGATATCGAAATTGATGGTGGGGTTAACAACGAAACTGTAAAGGCAGCTGCCAATGCAGGTGCTACAGTTGCCGTTGCTGGTTCTTATGTATTTGGTGCAGATAACCCAGCCGAAAGAATTCAAACTATGAAAGAAGCTACTAAATAGTTATGAAAAAAATCAATTTATTACTTGGTGGACCAACTGACTTATGGCCAGATGAAATGAATAATATGGATATCGATGGTGAATGGATTGGAGTTGATCGTGGCAATCTTTGGCTAATCGAAAAAGGCAAAGATCCAGTTATAGCGATTGGTGATTTTGATTCTATGAGTTCTGATGAACAAAAGATTGTTTCAAGTCATGTTAGCGATATTAGAACCTTCGATCCACATAAAGATTACACTGATACCCAGTTAGCTCTTACGATTGCTGATCAAGAGTTAAATGCCGATATCATTAATATTTATGGTGCGACAGGTGGTAGAATTGATCATTTTATCTCTAACTTCTTAATGGCAACAGAACCTAAATATAAGAGTATAGTTCCTAAGTTAAGAATTATCGATAAGCAAAACACCATCACTTATTACACTCCCGGTGATGGAAAGGTAATTAAAGAAGCTAATAAACATTATCTTGCTTTTATTCCGTTGAATAAAATGAATCTATCCATTTACGATGCAGAATATACATTGGATAATCATTTTGTTCCAAGAGCTTTTGCGTATTCTAGTAATCAATTCGTTACAGATGAATGTAACTTTTGGTTTGATGAAGGAATATTATGTGTAATTCAAAGTAAAGATGAAAAATAAAAAGAGATGACCAATATCATGGTCATCTCTTTTTTCGTATAAAAAAAGCTCAACTATAAGTAAGTTGAGCTTAAATATAATTAGGCACGAGTAACTTTACCTGATTTTAGAGTACGGGCACTAACCCAAACTTTTTTAGGCTTTCCATCTACAAGGATACGAACCTTTTGTAGATTTGGCTTCCAGCTACGACGTGAAGAATTCAAAGCGTGTGAACGCTTGTTACCAAAATGAGTTCTTTTACCATTGATAAAATCTTTAGCCATTGGAAATTCCTCCTTTTTAATGATTTCTAATCAAAAGCGTTGCTTTTATTACATCTCACCTTAATAATTTAGCATATTAAAGCCGAATTTGCAATGGTTTTCTTTCAAGTGAATATACTTGACAGCTTCAAACATTAATTATAACAATACTTTAGCTTTTATTTAACATGTGGTAATATTATATTACGAATATATTAAGAAATCTATCTTTTAAGGAGGCTATTGTTATGGCCGTAAAAATGAAAACAGAATATGGATTAATTGATATTGATAATAATGTCATTTCAACCGTAGTAGGTGGTGCTGCCACAGATAACTATGGTGTAGTCGGAATGGCAAGCAAAAATCAAATTAGAGATAATTTCAATGAAATACTAAAAAAAGATAATTATTCACGTGGTGTAGTTGTTACTCAACATGATAACGATGTAGCAATTGAAGTTAACATTATTGTTAGCTACGGTACAAAAATTTCTGAAGTATGTAAAAATGTTCAATCAAAGGTTAAGTATAATTTAGAAACAATGCTGGGTATTACCGCAAGTTCCGTGAATGTAGTTGTTCAAGGAGTAAGAGTTTTAGATTAAAAGGAGGTTCATTTTAGTGTCTATTTCAAATATAAATAGTTCTAAATTTGATCAAATGGTTCAAGCCGCTGCTACAACCCTTAATAGTAATGCAGAGTTTATTAATTCTTTAAATGTTTTTCCTGTCCCAGATGGTGATACAGGAACTAACATGAGCATGTCTTTCCAAAGTGGAGCGGATTACGTAAATAAAGATACAAGTGAATCTGTAGGTAAATTAGCGCAATCATTAGCTAAAGGATTGTTAATGGGTGCACGAGGAAACTCAGGGGTTATTTTATCTCAGATTTTTAGAGGATTTTCTAAATCAGTTGAGGACAAAGATTTTCTAAGTGGTAAAGATATCGTAGAAGCTTTTCAAAATAGTGAAAAAACTGCATATGGTTCAGTGATGAAACCTACTGAAGGTACTATTTTAACAGTAATTAGAGGGATCTCTGAAGCTGGACAGGCTTCTGATGTAAATGATTTAGCAAAACTATTCGATTCATTATATGATGCTGCAGAAAAGGCACTTCAATCAACTCCAGATTTATTACCAGTTTTAAAACAAGTTGGTGTTGTTGATTCTGGTGGACAAGGCTTGGTATTTGTAATTAAAGCCTTTGCGGATGTTTTAAATGGTCGAGAAATTGAAACCAGCCATCAACCAAATACTGGTGAAATGGATCAAATGATTGATGCAAGTCATGAGCAAAGTCATGAAAGTGCTCAAGGTAAGTTGAATCCAGATGACATTGTATATGGTTATTGTACTCAAGTTATGGTTAGAATTGGTCGTGGTAAAGAAGTTGAATATGCTTTTGATTATGACAAGTTTTATGAACATTTAGCTGGTATCGGTGATTCATTACTAGTTGTTAATGATGATGAAATCGTAAAAGTTCACGTTCATACTGAACAACCAGGTGAAGTTATTTCATGGGGACAAAAATTTGGTGATTTAGCCAACGTTAAAATTGATAATATGCGTCTTCAACAAGAAACAATCATTGAAAATGATGACACTAAGCAAGAACCTAAAGACATTGCAATCATTGCAGTTGCTTCAGGGGATGGAATTGGTGAGTTATTCACTAGTTTAGGTGTTACTGATGTTATTAAGGGTGGACAAACTATGAACCCTAGCACCCAAGATATCTTGGATGCAATCAACAACAGCAATGCTAAGAATGCTTTAATCATTCCTAATAATGGAAATATCTTTATGGCAGCTCAACAGGCCGCTGACGTTGCTGAAATTCCTGTAGAAATCGTTCATGCTAAAACGATTCAACAAGGTTTAACTTCAATGTTATCTTTCAATCCTGATGCTAGTTTACAAGATAACGCTTCTGAAATGGAAGATATGTTAGATACTGTAATTAGTGGGGATGTAACACACGCTGTTAGAGATACAGAAATTGATGGTGTCAAAATTAATAAAGATGACTTTATGGGTATCATCGATGGTAAGATTCAAATTGTTAAAAAAGATTTAACAGAAACTGCTATCGAAATGATTAAAGAAATGATAGATGAAGACAGTGAAGTAGTAACCATTATCTATGGTGATGGAATCACTGAAGAAGAAGCTAATGATTTGTCTGAAAAAGTAGAAGCTATTGATGACGAATTAGAAGTGGAAGTCCACGAAGGTGGTCAACCAGTTTATCCATACTTAATTTCTGTCGAATAAATTTATCGGACATAGTTCCGATTTTTTTATTTTAATAATATTTTGAGATGAGGTGATATGTTGAAAAATTTGTATGATTCGGTTTCAGTTCTAAAAGGCGTTGGTCCAAAAAAGGTTGAGGCACTGGAAGAACTTGGAATCAAGAGTATTTATGATTTATTAACTTATTACCCATTTAGATATGATGATTTTCAAGTTAAGGATTTGACCCAAATTGTTGATCAAGAAAAAGTAACTTTAAAAGGAAAAATTGCTGCTGATCCAGTTATCGCCCACTTTGGTCGTAAAAGAAACATTTTAAATATAAGACTATTGGTGGATAACGATGTTATAAAGGTTACTTTCTTCAATCAACCTTGGTTAAAGAAACAACTACCAGTTGGCAAGGAAGTACTGATTCATGGTCGATTTGATAAAGCCAAAGCATCACTTGCTGGAATCAAAATATTGTCTTCTGTTGATAATAATGAAATGAATGCGATATACCCTGCCAATAAGCATATTCGTCAAAAGACTATCAGCGATTTAGTTAAATTAGCCTTTGATGAATATAAAGATGCAATTGATGATATTATTCCAAATAAAATTATTGATAAATATAAGTTGGAAAAGCAAGTTAAAGTCATTCATGATATGCATTTCCCAACAAATACACAGGATGCGATGCTTGCTAGAAGAACAGCTAAATTTAATGAATTCTTTTTATTTCAGATGCAGTTACAATCTCTTAAGATGGCTGAACAAAAAGATAAGGGAATTGAAATTAATTATTCTGCTGCTGACATGGAAAATTTTATTGCAGAATTACCGTTTGAGCTCACAGGAGCACAACTAAGAGTTGTTCAGGAAATATATGCAGATTTGAAATCCAGCCGGCAAATGAATAGATTATTGCAGGGGGATGTTGGTTCTGGAAAAACAATCGTTGCTGCATTATCTATTCTTGCGACGATTGATGGTGGTTATCAAGCCGCATTAATGGCACCAACTGAAATCTTAGCAGAACAACATGCAAATAAGTTAGCTAAGTTATTTGAAAACACTAAGGTAAATGTAGCCTTGTTAACTGGTGATACTAAGCCCGCAGCGAAGAAGGAACTATTACCTAGAATTGCTTCTGGGGAAATTAACCTGGTTATTGGTACGCATGCACTAATTCAAGATACAGTGGTATATAATAACTTAGGACTTGCAATCATCGATGAGCAACATCGTTTTGGTGTTAACCAACGAAAAATTCTGCGTGAAAAAAATGATGGGACTAATGTCTTAGCAATGACAGCGACACCAATTCCTAGAACGTTGGCAATTACATCATATGGTGAAATGGATGTTTCAATTATTGATGAATTGCCTAATGGTCGACAACCGGTTAAAACGGCTTGGATTAAAGAAGGTCAATTTAAAAATTCGATTCCGTTTATTAAGGATCGACTAAATAGCGGTGAACAAATTTACGTTGTAACGCCTTTAGTAGAAGAATCTGAAGCTGTTGATATGAAAAATGCTGTCAACATATATGAAAACTTTCAGAAGTTATTTGAGCCTGATTTCAAAGTCGGTTTACTTCATGGTAGAATGAAAGATGATGAAAAAAATACTATCATGAGAAGTTTTGAAAATAACGAGTTTCAAATATTAGTTTCAACCACGGTTATTGAAGTTGGGGTTGATGTAAGTAATGCAACCATGATGATTGTATTTAACGCTGATCATTTTGGATTAGCACAACTTCATCAGCTTCGAGGAAGAGTTGGTCGTGGAAGTAGTCAGTCATATTGCTTGTTAGTATCTGATCCAAAAACTGAAACTGGAGTTAAGAGGATGAACGTAATGGTACAAAGTAATGATGGCTTTGTGATTTCACAAAAAGATTTGGAATTACGTGGCCCAGGTGATATTATGGGAAAAGCGCAATCTGGACTACCTGAATTTAAAGTTGGTGATCCGGTAGCTGATTTGAAGATGTTGAGCATCGCTCAACAAGAAGCCATTTTAGTGGTTAATACTAATAATTGGCAAAACGAATCAGAATATAGTAAATTATATAGTTACGTTCAACAAAAAAATAATAATAAAATGTTTGACTAAGAAGGAGTTTTATAAGATGAAAATTGCAATTGATGCTATGGGTGGAGACAACGCACCGTTAGAAGTAGTTAAAGGGGTAGAAATGGCTAGAGATCAATATCCTGATATTGAATTTAAGCTATTTGGTCAAATCGATAAGGTTAAACCTTTAATCCAAAATAACGAAAGAATTGAATTAATTCAATCTGACGAAGTTATTGAAATGGGTGAAGAACCTGTTAAAGCAGTAATGAAAAAGAAAAATTCTAGTTTGGATATGGCTGCTCAAGCTGTTAAGGATAAAGAAGCAGACGCCTTTTTCTCAGCTGGTAACACTGGTGCAATTTTAGCTGCTGGTTTATTTATTATTGGTAGAATTAAAGGAATTGACCGTCCAGGTTTGGCAACTACTTTACCAATTATTAATGATGAAGAACATGATAACTTTGTAATGTTAGATGTAGGTGCAAACGCTGAATCTAAACTATTTAACCTTTACCAATATGCATTCATGGGTAAGTATTATGCAGAAAACGTTAGAAACATCAAAAACCCACGTATTGGATTATTAAATAACGGTACTGAAGCTGACAAGGGTGATTCTTTACATAAGGCAGCTAACGAATTATTAGCTAATGACAAGAACTTAAACTTTATTGGTAACGTTGAATCAAGAGAACTATTAAATGGTGCTGCTGATGTTGTTGTTACCGATGGATTTACTGGAAACGCTGCTCTAAAAGCTATCGAAGGTACTGCATTATCACTTCTTACTTTGATTAAAGGTGAAATCATGTCAGGTGGTCTTAAATCAAAGGTTGGTGCTCTAATGCTTAAGCCAACATTTAAGAAGATTGGTAAGGAAATGGATTACTCACAATACGGTGGAGCTGTTTTAATGGGTACTAAAGCACCTGTTGTTAAGGCTCATGGTAGTAGTGAAGCAGTAACCATTAAGAACACTATTTTCCAAATCAAGACAATGATTGATTCAAAGACAATCGATAATGTTGTTGAATATTTTGATAAGCATGCTGATGATATGCAACAAATCAAACAAAACGCGAAAAACAACTAAATATCTGTTATAATTAATTATATTATTTACGATTTGAAGGAGATAAGTTATGACAAAAGAAGAAGTATTTAATAAAATTGCTGATTTAGTAGCTGAACAATTTGGAATTGATAGAACTACCATCAAAGGTGATTTAAACTTTCAAAATGATTTAGATGCTGATTCAATTGATTTCGTTGAATTTGTATTGTCTCTAGAAAGTGCATTTGGTACTGATATTTCAGATGAAGATGCTGAAAATATTAAAACTATTGATGAAGCCGTAGACTACGTTATGTCTAACGCTGATAACAAATAATTAAAAAGGCGATTACTCAATAGTAATCGTCTTTTGTTGTATTAATAACTGGAGGAGTTAGTTTGGAAAAAGAATTTGATGACCTATTAGAGAAAAAATTTAATATAAAATTCAAGGATGAATCATTATTAGATGAAGCTTTTACACAAGCCTCATACGTTAATGAACATCCAGGCAAAAATCTAAAGTTTTATGAAAGAATCGAATTCTTAGGTGACGCTGTGTATGAACTAGTTGTCTCAGAATATATTTACAAGAGATTCCCTAATTTACCACAAGGTAGACTTACTAGACTAAGAGCTGCAATGGTGAATGAGCAAAGTTTTAGTAGTTTTGCCAGAGAATGTCATTTTGATAAATACATTAGATTAGGTAAAGGTGAAGAAAAAGCACAAGCAAGAAGTCGTGATTCTTTGCTTTGTGATATTTTTGAATCTTTCATTGGTGCGGTTTACTTAGACCAAGGAATGGAACCAGTAGTTAAGTTTTGTCATCAAGTAATTTTTCCTAAATTAGATGAGGGATGGTTTGATGAATTCTTTGATCACAAAACAGAATTACAAGAATTGGCACAAGCAAACGGACCAGTAGAAATTGTATATAACCTACTCGATGAAAACGGACCTGAAAATGATCGTCGCTTTAAGGTTTCAGTTACCATTGATGGGGTTGAAAAAGGTGTCGGTGAAGGACATTCTAAAAAGAATGCCGAACAAGGAGCTGCGAAAAAAGCGATTAATAAACTCACAGAATAAAACAGGATGGAGAAAATACATTGAAGTTAAAATCATTGGAAATTGCTGGATTTAAGTCCTTTGCAAATAAAACAACAATTAGTTTCACTGATGGTTTAACTGCAATTGTAGGACCTAACGGTAGTGGTAAAAGTAACGTAATTGAGGCAATTAGATGGGTTTTAGGTGAACAATCATCTAAAACACTGCGTGGTACTAAAATGTCTGATGTTATTTTTTCAGGTTCAAGTACACATAATCCAGTAAATCGTGCAGAAGTTAAATTAACTCTAGATAATTCAGATCAATACATCAATAGTCCTTATTCAGAAATAATTATCACTAGAAGACTATATCGTTCTGGTGAAAGCCAATACTTAATTAATAACTCAGAATGTCGATTAAAAGACATCAATAATCTTTTTATGGATACTGGGATGGGAATTGGATCTTTCTCCATTATTTCTCAAGGAAGCGTTGAAGACATCTTTAACAGCAAGCCTGAAGATAGAAGATCAATTATCGAAACTGCAGCAGGAGTTTATAAGTATAAGCAACAAAAGCATGATGCTAACCTTAAATTACAACAAACACATGAAAATTTAGATCGTGTTGAAGATATTATCTTTGAACTTAAGGATCGAAATGATCAGTTAAAAGAACAAAGTTCTACGGCAGTTAAATACCTTGATTTGAAAAAGGAATTGAAACAATATGATATTTCTCGAATTGCCCTTGAATTAAATAGTCTAGGAATTGAATTTAATGCTACTGGGAAAATCATTCAAGAAGAAGAACAAAATGCTGAAACTATCAGTACTGATTTAGATAGATTAAGTACTGAAAAGAAAAATCTTAATACTCAATTATCTGAATTGTTGTCCAAAAAAGAACAACAACAAGATGCGTTATTAAACTACACTAAGAAAATTGAACAACTTTCAGGACAACAAAACCTTTCTAAACAAGAAATTGAATTTAAGAAAAGTAGTCTGGTTGAACATAAAGATGTCTTAAATAAATTGAAGGCACAATTGAGTGGTTTAGAACAAAAAGAAAAAGAAATTAATGCTGAAATTGAAAAGGTAAATAGTGAAATTTCAATTATCAATGAAAAATTAGGATCGTTAGATGAAGAAACTATTAACAAATCAATATCAGATAAGAGGGATGAATATGAATCTCTTCGTGGCGAATACGTTGCTATTATGCAAAAAATTGCCAACGTTAATAATGAAAGTACTTATTTAGAAAAGACACAAAAGCAAGCTGATGTCCAAAGTGATACTAATAGACAAAAGATTGCAGGCATTAATGATGAAATTAATCAATTAGAAGAAAATCTTTCTTCATTGAATCAAGAGTACCAAGATAACCTGGCCAAATATGAAGATAGCAAAAAAGTGGTTGATAAGTATCATAAAGAACAAGTTCAATTAAAACATGATGCCGCTAGAATTCAAGATAATTGGTATAAAGCACTTGAAAGAAACCAAAGTATCAAGATTAAATACAACAGTTTAAACAATCTGCAAAATGATCACAGTAATTTCTTTAAAGGTGCGCAAAGTGTTCTAAATAACAAAAATAAATTAAGCGGAGTTTTGGGTTCAGTTTCTGATTTTATAAAAGTTCCAGCTGAATATACTAAAGCAATTGAAACTGCGCTTGGAAATCAATTACAACAAATTGTGGTGGCTAATAATCAAGCTGCTCGAAATGCGGTTCAGTTTTTAAATGATAATCGATTAGGACGTGCTACCTTTTTACCAATTAATGAAATTAGTAGAAGAAGCGTTAATAACAATGTTTTAGCTGCTTGTCAGCAAAATAATGGTTTTGTCGGCATTGGTAACCAATTGGTTTCAATTGATTCCAAATTAGATGCAGTTACTGCGCACCTTCTTGGTAATTTAATTGTTACTAAAGACTTAAGTTCTGCCACTCAACTTAGTAATCAAATCAGACATTCTAACCGCATTGTTACCTTAAATGGAGAATTGGTTAATGCTGGTGGTTCTATTACTGGTGGTACGAATAAGAAGCAATTCGACGGCGTTTTAACGCAAAAAAACAATTTAGTTGAATTAGAAAAAGAATTCGCTAAAGGTAAAACAATTGCTGAAGGTCTTGAAAAGGAACTTAATGAAGCACAAGCAAAACTACAATCAATCAATGATGAAATTGAACAATATTATCAACAACAAAGGGATGCCGCTGGTTTAGTCGATATTAGCAAGAATAAAGTTAGCTTTGCTAAGGATACGTTGGAAAGAAAGCAACGTGAGTTAAAAGCTGTTAAACTATCAATTGGTGGACTTTTTGAAGATGATATTGAAGAAAAGAAACAACAAAATGAAAAACTAAAAGAACAATTGAATTTAGACTTATTAAACAATCAATCACAATCTCGTGATGTATCTGAAAAGATTGAAACGCTTGAAAAAATGAAAGAATCTAACGTTTCTGAAATTCAAAGTACTAGGGAAAAATTAATTGTTCAAAAGGAAAAACTTTCTAATTTGAGAGATCAAAAAGCTAATCTAATTGAAGAATTCGATAGACTTGGCTCTGAAATCGATGATGAAAAAGAAACTATTGATGAGTTAAATGAAGCTATTAGTAATAATATGTTATCTGCTAACCAGGATAGTGAGATTAAGAAGGTTAATGAAAGCATTCAATCAACTCAAGAAGATTTAGAACAATGTAAATCTGCAATTGATGAACATCAAAATAGCATCAAAGAAGTTGAAGAAAAGATTGATAAATTAAGTAAAGATTCTATTAACCAACAAAACTATTTAAATAAGCAAGTCAATAAGTTTGATCAATTAAAAGGTCAACTTGCTAATTTAAAACAACAGTTGGTTGGTAAATATGAAGTAGACATAAAAGATATTGATGATATTGTCATCGATGATAGTGTTGAAAATATTAAAAATAGAATTGCACAATTGAAGCGAGAAATCGATAGTTTGGGAATTGTTAATGTTTCTTCAATCGATGAATACAAAGAAGTTTCTAAACGTTATGAATTTTTGGTTCAACAATCTGATGACCTTAAGAATTCAAGTCAACAATTAACTGATACGATGAATAAAATCGACGTAACAGTTGAAAAGAAGTTTTCAGAAACCTTTGAAGCAATCGCTTATCAATTTTCAAAAGTCTATAATGAAATTTTTGGTGGTGGGAAAGCTAAACTAGTTTTAACCAATCCAAATGATCTTTTGACAACTGGAATTGAGATTATGGCACAGCCTCCTGGCAAAAAGTATAGACATATGTCATTATTGTCTGGTGGAGAAAAGGCATTAACTGCAATTGCGTTACTTTTTGCGGTGCTTAAGGTAAAACCAGTTCCATTTAGTATCTTGGATGAAGCAGAATCCGCGTTAGATGCTGAAAATGTTGATAGATACGCACATTACATGACGAAATTGGATGATGGAACACAGTTTATCGTGATTACCCATAGAAAAGAAACAATGGTTTATGCAAATACATTGTATGGTGTAACTATGCAAAACTCAGGTGTTTCTAAAGTAGTTACAGCAAATCTTAACAAGTACAATGCATCGGAGGGATAACCAATGGGATTATTTGATGTTTTTAAGAAAAAAAGTAATGATGAACAAAAGATTCAAGATTCAACAAATGATGTAAATGAAAATCAAGACATCGTAAAAGATGCTGAAGTTACTCCTGATGAAACTAGTTCAGTAGATACTGAAGTTCAAGAAGATGCGGATGGATCACAAGAAAAATTTACAGATGGATTAGAGAAATCAAGAACTACCTTTGGTGACCGTTTAAACCAATTATTTGCTAATTTTAGAAGTGTTGATGAAGAATTCTTCGAAGATTTAGAAGACACTTTAATTGAATCAGATGTTGGTTATGAAATGGCTGTTAACTTAACTGATCAATTGAGAGATGAGGTTAAGTTACAAAATGCTAAAAGTAGGGATGAAGTTCAAAATGTTATTATTCAAAAAATGATTAACATTTATGATGAAAACGGTAATGATGAAAATCCTGATATTCATTTTGCAAGTGAAGGTCCAACTGTCATTTTATTTGTTGGAGTTAATGGTGTTGGAAAGACAACCACTATTGGTAAAATGGCAAACATGTATAAGAATGCTGGTAAAAAGGTATTGTTAGCTGCGGCAGATACATTTAGAGCAGGAGCAATTCAACAACTTGATGAATGGGCTAAAAGAGACGGCGTTGATATCGTGAAAAAAGAAGAACAAAGCGATCCGTCAGCTGTTGTTTATGAAGCTGTTCATAAAGCTAAAGATGAAAATTATGATATTTTATTCGTTGATACTGCTGGTAGATTGCAAAATAAGGTTAACTTAATGAACGAACTAGCTAAAATGAAAAAGGTGTTAACTAGGGAAATTCCTGATGCCCCTCATGAAGTTCTTTTAGTTTTAGATTCAACTACTGGCCAAAATGCACTTAGCCAAGCTAAGTTATTTAAAGAAACCACAGCAGTTTCTGGAATTGTTTTAACTAAGTTAGATGGGACTGCTAAGGGTGGAATTGTTCTAGCAATTAGAAACGAATTGCACCTACCAGTTAAATATGTTGGATTGGGTGAAAAAGTTACTGATTTAAGACAGTTTGACGCAAATGATTTTATTTACGGATTATTTAAAGGATTAATTAAGTAGTCCTTCGGAAGGATTGATTTAATGGAAATCGAAAAAAATTATCGGATTAATTCTTTATTTGAGTTCTATAGACCGTTACTAACTAGTAAACAGGATAGCTATATTCAACTTTATTATGCTGATGACTATTCTTTAGGTGAAATATCAGAAGAGTTTAATGTGAGCCGACAAGCGGTTTATGATAATATAAGACGAACAGAAGTTATTCTGGAAAAATATGAAGATCAATTACATTTATATGCTGATTTTCAAAAGAGAAATCAACAAACTGACGCAATCAGAAATTACGTTAGAAAAGAATATAGTGATGATGCAAAATTAAATCAACTTGTTGATGAATTAGAAAACACAGAAGAAAGATGAAAGTGGTGAAATAAATGGCATTTGAAGGATTAACAGAACGACTTCAAAAAGCGATGCGTAATTTACGTGGAAAAGGGAAAGTTTCAGAAGCTGACCTAAGAGAAACAATGCGTGAAATTAGACTAGCGCTTTTAGAAGCCGATGTTAACTTCACTGTTGTGAGAAATTTCGTTAAACGAGTACAAGAACGTTCACGTGGAGCTGAAGTTTTAGAAGGATTAAATCCAGCACAACAAATTGTTAAGATTGTTAATGAAGAATTAACAAAGACTATGGGGGAAGAAGCTGTTCCTCTTAATAAATCCGATAAGATTCCAACTGTTATTATGATGGCCGGTCTTCAAGGGGCAGGTAAAACTACTACAGTTGGTAAATTAGCATTGAAACTTCAAAAAGAAGAAAATGCACGTCCACTTCTAATTGCAGCCGACGTTTACCGTCCTGCTGCCATTGATCAATTAGAAACTGTCGGAAAACAAATTAACGTTCCAGTTTTCCAACAAGGAACAGATGTTAATCCAGTTGAAATCGTTAAAAACGGGATGGCTAAAGCTAGAGAAGAACATAATGATTATGTTTTAATTGATACGGCTGGTCGTCTTCAAATCGATGAAAAATTAATGGATGAGTTAAAAGAAATTAAAGCGCTAACTAATCCAGATGAAATCTTATTAGTTGTCGATGCAATGACTGGTCAAAACGCTGTCAATACTGCTGAAGGTTTTAATGAAGCACTAGATATCACCGGGGTAGTACTAACTAAGTTAGATGGTGATACTCGTGGTGGGGCAGCTCTTTCTATTAGAGAAGTAACCCAAAAGCCAATTAAGTTTATTGGTCAAGGTGAAAAGATGGAAGCTCTAGATGTATTCCACCCTGATAGAATGGCATCTCGTATTCTTGGAATGGGAGATATTCTTTCATTAATCGAAAAGACACAAAATGATTATGATGAAAAACAGGCTAAACAATTAGCTGAAAAAATGCAAAATAACACTTTTGGATTTGAAGATTTTCTTGATCAATTAGAACAAATTCAAAAGATGGGTCCTTTGGATGAAATTATGAAAATGATTCCAGGGATGGCTAATAATCCGGCTTTGAAGAATGTTAATATGGATCCTAAAGATTTAGAACATATTAAAGCGATTATTTATTCAATGACATACGAAGAACGTAATAACCCAGACTTATTAAATCCTTCCAGAAGAAGAAGAATTTCAAGAGGTTGTGGACGTCCAATTCAAGAAGTTAACCGAATGATTAAACAATTTAATCAAATGAAAGACATGATGAATAAGATGTCTAACGGTAACATGTCAGGAATGGAACAAATGATGGGTAATATGGGTGGAATGCCAAATATGCCTGGAATGCCTGGTATGGGTGGCGGAATTGGTGGTAAATTGTCTGAAATGGCAATGAAACGAATGAGCCGTAAGATTAGCAAGAAGATGAATAAAAATAGACGCAAGAGAAACAAAAAGCGTTAATTTTATCACTTTTAGTAAAAAAATGATGGTGTAAAGAAAAAAACCTTTACAAGCATCAAAATAACTGTTATATTTAATATCGTTAAAAGAAATACAGGAGGTGTTTATTAATGTCTGTTAAAATTCGTTTGAAGAGAATGGGTTCAAAGAAACGTCCTTTCTACCGTGTTGTAGTTGCTGATTCACGTAGCCCTCGTGATGGTCGTTTCATCCAAACTGTTGGTACTTACAACCCATTAACTCAACCAAGTACTGTTAAACTAGAAGAAGAAGATATCTTCGAATGGTTAAACAAGGGTGCACAACCTTCAGATACTGTACGTAACTTACTATCTGATGCTGGTATCATGAAGAAATATCATGAAGCTAAATACTCTAAGAAATAAGTGATATCGAGTTATGACTAATTTTGATGAGCTGATTAAAAAAATCGTAAAACCACTGGTGGAAAATCCAGAGGATGTTGCTATTGAACATAGTGAATCTGATCGTTTTTATGAATATCATCTAATTACTAATTCTGCTGATGTTGGTAGAATTATTGGTAAAAAGGGCCATGTAGCGCAAACAATTCGTACGATTGTTTATAGTGCTCGTGTTTCAGGTGAAAAGCGCGTTAGATTAATTATTGACGATAGTAAAAATAAAAACTCTTAAATGAAACCTTGGTGTTTTGTTTAAGAGTTTTTTAACATAAAAAGGGGAATTACAATGGATTTTTATAATATTGGTAAAATTGTAAATACTCAAGGACTACGTGGTGAAGTAAGAGTTATGTCAATTACTGACTTCCCAGAAAAACGTTTTCAAGTTGGTAATGAGGTTTATGCATTTTTAAACGAAGATAAAAGCGAAAAACTTGAAATAGATGGTGTTAGAAGTCATAAAAACTTTATATTACTTCATTTTAAAGGTAAGCCTACCATTAACGATGTTGAATATTTAAAGCCATCAATTTTGAAAATTGCTGAAGATCAACTAGACACTGATGACCTAAATCCTGGTGAATATTATTATCACCAAATCATTGGTCTAAATGTGGTTGATACTGATGGAAATAAGATAGGTACTGTTAAGGAAATATTATCACCAGGGGCTAATGATGTGTGGGTGGTAAAACGTGATAACAAATCTGATTTATTATTACCTAAGATTGATTCAGTTATCTTAGATGTTAATTTAGATGATAATGTTATTACTGTTGAAATTCCTGGAGGACTTGATGATGAAGATTGATGTCTTAAGCCTTTTTCCTGATATGTTTGAGGGTCCATTAGGTGATTCAATCTTAGGAAAAGCCAAAGATAAAGGTGCTTTAGATATTGAAATAACTAACTTTAGGGACTATTCGACTAATAAGCATGGCAATGTGGATGATTATCCTTTTGGTGGTGGTGCTGGTATGTTATTACAAGCCCAACCAATTTTTGATGCCTTAGGAGCAACTCAAAATAAAGCACAAGAAAGTGGTTTATCAAAGGGAAGAATTATTCTGTTAGATCCTGCTGGGAAAAAATTCGACCAAAATGAAGCTGAAGAATTAGCGAAAGAGGACCATTTGACTTTTATTTGTGGTCATTATGAAGGATATGATGAAAGAATTAAGTCATTGGTTACTGATGAATATTCTTTAGGCGATTTTGTTCTTACTGGTGGAGAATTACCAGCAATGGTAATGATTGATGCTACTGCTAGATTGCTGGATAATGTATTAGGAAACGATGAATCGGCACCCGGAGATTCTTTCTCTAGCGGACTGTTAGAGTATCCACAGTATACGCGACCAGCTGACTTTAGAGGTATGAAAGTTCCTGAAGTATTAACTAGTGGGAATCACCAAAAAATTGAAGAATGGCGACAAAAAGAATCACTAAGAAAGACATACAAACGTCGACCAGATTTAATCGATTATAGTAAATTAACTGATTTACAGAAAAAATTATTAGCAGAAGTAAAAATAGAGGAAGAATAATAGACCTTTACAATCAATAATGGTTATGATATTATTCTAATTGACTATTTTTATAGTTAAATAAAACGGTATTCCGCTGTTGCTTTAAAAGACATGAATGCTAGTTGGAAGGATGTTATTTTTTATGCGTCAAAACGAATTAATCTCAAAGATTAACGCGGAACAACTTAAGAGTGATGTTCCAGAATTTAGAGCCGGAGATACTGTTAAAGTATCTGTTAAGGTTGTTGAAGGTAGCAACGAACGTATCCAAGTATTCGAAGGTGTTGTTATCAAACGTCACGGTTCAGGTATTCAAGCTACTTACACTGTTAGAAAGATCACTTCAGGTGTAGGTGTTGAACGTATCTTCCCACTTCACTCACCACGTGTTGCTAAATTAGAAGTAACTCGTCGCGGTGCTGTTCGTCGTGCTAAGCTATACTACCTACGTGAACGTCACGGTAAGGCTGCTCGTATTAAAGAAGCACGTCGTCGTTAAGATAAACTTTATATCTAAACAAAAACAGGTATTGAATTTAATTTCATACCTGTTTTTTTGTACATAAAAAGAGTGCTGATTAGCACTCTTTTTTAATTATAGATTTTCATCAGTATTATAGTTTAATTTTGAAAAATCAGTTGAAGCAGCAATTAATTTATAAGCAAGGTTTTGATAACTATTCATTGCTAATTCAGCACATTCATTACTAATTTTAGTTGTGTATTCACTTAATTCGTGATGATCTAAATCAGTTGCTTTAGCATCAACTTGATTAATTTTTTGTTGGAACGAGATATTTAATCTTTCTTGAACATCACCAACAACATCTACAAAATGATTGTAGTGTGGATCTAGTAGCACACCTACTAATTTGAAAATCCAGTATGCAGACTTAGGGTCATATGTCATATCACCAATTTTATATTCTTTTGGCGTATCATTGATTCCTGCAAAGAATGGCACAAATACACTTTGTGCTGCTACACCCATTGATAACCAGTGAATACCGCTTACTTCAATTGGGAGGTTAGGTCTGATTTGTAAAACATGTGATTCCTGTGCTTTAGCTAAGCTAATAGGTCTGTATCTTTTACGTGATTCAATAGGGCCTTTTCCAACTGGATCAAATTCTGTTCCTTCATAATGTGATGCTAAGAAATCCTTTGCATCTTGAACAGATATTAATCTAGATGGCTTTCTAACGAAAGGCATATCATAATCTTCTGGATCTTGTGTGATTTCAGGATTAAACATTCTTTGACCATACCAGACACGTGGATTGTTGTAGTATAAATCTGATTCACTACGAGTACCAAATATTTCTCTGAAGTTAAAAGTACCATCATTAGCTTTATTTAGTTTGTTGTCGTTAACAAAAGCAAGGATATCTTTTGACCAAGCAAAGTTATCATTATCGGTAAAGTCAATTTCTTGAATTGCTAAACGATTTGATACAACAGCATAGGAGTCATCAGGAATCTTCATTGCAACCCAGTGATGTCCGGAACCAATTTCAAAGTACCACACTTCATCTGCATCAGAAAATAGGATTCCATTACTTTCAGCAGCACCATGAGTACTTACGATTTCGCCAAGACGATTAACTGCGTCCCTTGCTGAATCAGCATATGGTAAAACAACAGTAACAATAGATGCTTCTGAAATACCATCTGCAAGTAAAGGATCATATCCTAATACATAACTATTAGAATAAGCACTTTCCGTTGCACTCATTGCAACACCTTTTTCGTTAATACCTTCTTCTTCAAATAAACCTTCTTTATCGGTCCATTCAGGAGTTGCAGTGTATTTATATCTAACCTTAGGTAAAGTGCAAGAGAAGCGATTTTCTTTGGCTTTAAATAGTTGTTCTTCTTTATATTCTTTATGTGGATGAACAATAAAATGCTTTGGCCAAGTGGCTTTACAATCTTCGTTTCTACCAATCATAGTAGAACCATCTACAGATGCATTCTTACCAACTAAAATACTAGTACATGCATCATATTCTGGAAACTTCGGCATTTTCACACTTCCTCTTTTTTATGTATTTAATTTATTGTACATTAACTAGGCTAAAAATTGAACTATATAGGTATTTAAAGTATAATCAGACTAAAATACAGAGTTAGGAGAATGATTATGCCATTAGTACATATTGATTTAATTGAAGGAAGAAACGAAGAACAACTAAAAGGATTAGTAGCTGACGTTACTGCTGCAATCGTAAAAAACACTGGTGCTCCAGCTGAACACGTTCATATCGTATTAAACGAAATGAAGAAGAGTAATTACAGTGTTGCTGGAAAATTAAAAAGTGACGAAGACTAATTAGATTAAGGAATAATTATGAAGAACGAACAATATATAATGTCGATAGACGAAGGTACTACTAGTGTTCGTGCAATGATCTTTAATCATGAAGGTAATGTTGTTAGTAAGGCACAGAAAGAAATCACTCAACATTTTCCACATTCAGGATGGGTTGAACATGATGCTGAAGAAATTTGGGACGCTGTGCAAACGGTAATATCAGAATCGTTAATTCAATCAAAAATCCCACCATATAAGGTCAGAGGGATCGGTATAACCAATCAACGTGAAACCACGGTTATGTGGGATCGTGTAACTGGTGAACCAATTCATAACGCGATTGTTTGGCAGTCTAAGCAAACCAGTCATATTGCAAATGATTTAAAAGAATCAGGGTATACTGATTTAATTCATCAAAAGACCGGGTTAGTGATTGATTCATACTTTTCAGCAACTAAAATAAAGTGGTTGTTGGATAATGTTCCGGGAGCACGAGATAAAGCTAACAGTGGTGACTTATTATTTGGAACGATTGATACTTGGATTTTATGGAAACTAACAGGTGGACATGTACATGCTACTGATGTTTCAAATGCTAGTAGAACAATGTTATATAACATTCATGATTTAAATTGGGACGAAGAAATTCTAAATATTTTAGATATTCCCAAGGAAATCCTACCGGAAGTCAAATCATCATCAGAAATATATGGGTACACTGCTGGTTATACTTTTTACGGAGTCCAAATTCCCATTTCAGGGATTGCCGGAGATCAACAAGCTGCATTGTTTGGTCAATTGTGTTTAGAACCAGGAAGTATTAAAAACACCTATGGAACTGGTTCATTCATCGTTATGAATACAGGTGATAAGCCAGTCATATCTGATAATGGATTATTAACGACGATTGCATATGGAATCAATGGCGAGATAAACTACGCCCTAGAAGGAAGTGTATTCGTCGCAGGATCTGCCATTCAATGGTTAAGAGACGGATTACGTCTCATAAATGATGCAAAGGAAACTGAAGCGTTAGCATTAGCGTCTTCAAACGACCATGATGTCTATGTTGTTCCTGCCTTTACTGGATTAGGAGCTCCATATTGGGATCAAGACAGTCGTGGCGCTATTTTTGGCTTAACCCGTGGGACCTCTAAAGAGGACTTAGTAAAAGCAACTTTGGATTCCTTAGCTTTTCAAACTAAGGATGTTGTTAATACTATGGTAGAAGATACCCAACTAGACCTAAAACATCTTAAAGTTGATGGTGGGGCTGCACAAAATAATTATCTAATGCAATTTCAAGCGGATATCTTAAATACGTCAATTGAACGTTCATATATTGCTGAAACAACCGCATTAGGAGCAGCATACTTATCTGGTTTAGCAGTTGGCTTTTGGAGAGATATTGCTGAAATCAAACAATTAAAGCCTAATCAAAGCTTATTTAATCCAGAAATGAGCGAAGATGATCGTCATAAATATTATCAGGGATGGCAATTAGCTGTTAAAAGCACGCAAATGTTTCATCCAGACAAATAAAAAAGACTTGATTTTATATCAAGTCTTTTTAAATTTCAAAATATTCTTCTAAATATCTCGCTAAACCATTTTGATCATTATCGTATTCAGTAATGTCATCGGCTAATGCTTTAATCTTAGGTTGACCATTCTTCATCGCCACTCCCAATCCAGCATACTTCAACATGGTTTCGTCATTAAATTCATCACCAAATGCGATGATATTTTCTTGGCTAATGCCATAGTAATCAGACAATACTTCTAAACCAGTTTTCTTAGAGATGTCCTTCGCTGCCAATTCAACGATTGAATCGGGACCACCCCAAGGAGAGATTTGCAATGTGTCACCATAATTATCGTTAATGTAATCAACAAATTTGTTCATCTTATCAGGATTAATTTGTAGTGTTAAACAAACAGGATCTTCTGTTAAGTTTTCTTCGGTCACAAATTCTTCAGGGGCTAAATGAGTTGGGAAAAAGCCAATTTCATTGTTAGCTTCACGATTAGCTAAAAAGAGCTTTTTACCTTCAACAGCCATTAGGTTAATACCTAATTCATCAGCATGGCTTAAAATATCAAACACAACATCTCTTTCAATGTTGTATTCATAAGCATGATTCCATTTTGCTAATGGATTGTAACCAAGGCTTCCATTAAAACTGATTAATGGATTGTCTAAACCAATTTCATTATAGATGTCTGTAACTAGACGGGGTGGACGACCAGTCACAATATTGACAACGTGGCCCAAATCCATTACCTTATTTAAAGTATTAACCGTTTTTTGTGAAACTTCGGAATTATTGTTTAAAGTAGTTCCATCTAAATCAATTGCGATAAGTTTCTTATCCATATAGTTGTTTCACCTCGCGTAAAAAAATATAATAGTAATATGTTAACTAATAAAAAATTGTAAGTCAATGTAAAAGGAGTATCCAAGTGGAATTACCAGCAGATTTTAAAAGTAAATATCAAAAATTAATGGGTGATGATGCAGACTCCTTTTTTAAGAGTTTGGATCAAGAAACCAATCCAGGATATCGAGTTAATCCATTAAAGGAATATGTAGTGCCAGAAAATGATAAAGATTCAATTGATTATTGTCAGTATGGATATTACGGGGACGTAAATGGAAAAAGTGTTGAACACCAAAGTGGTGCCATTTATTCACAAGAACCTAGTGCAATGTATGTTGGTGAAGTAGCCGATATTACACCCGGTGACTATGTTCTGGATTTATGTGCTTCTCCTGGTGGAAAGACAACCCATGTTGCTAGTTATATGCAAAATCAAGGATTATTAGTCACTAATGAAATTGATTATAAACGTGCCAAAGTACTAGTGGAAAATGTAGAACGATTTGGAATTCGGAATGCATTAATCTTGAATGAAAATCCTAATAACTTGGCAAAACATTTTCCACGATTCTTTGATAAGATCTTGATTGATGCACCATGTTCTGGTGAAGGGATGTTTAGAAAGAATAACGATGCCATTAATTACTGGAATGCTGATTATCCTGTTGAATGTGCAATTAGACAAAAGGAAATCATTGAACAAGCAGTTAAAATGCTTAAACCAGGTGGCAAAATTATATACTCAACTTGTACTTTTGCACCAGAAGAAGATGAACAAATTGTAGAATGGATGCATGATGAATTCGACTTTACAATTGATCCAATTCAAAAGTATGAAGGGATGGTTGATGGAAAACCCGACTGGGCAAATGGTAATCCAGATTTAACTAATACGGTTAGACTGTTTCCTAATCATTTTAAAGGCGAAGGTCACTTTATATCTAAATTATCTAGTAATGAAAACGGTAGTGCGAAAAAGATAAAGAATCGCCTTCAAGGAAACTTAACTCAAGATGATAAGAAATTATGGGATGAATTCAAAGAAAGCAATCTAATTAATTTTGATCCAAAACATTTAATCTTGTTTGGTGATCAGTTATATACCTTTGATAATACGTTACCTGACTTAAAAGGACTAAAGGTTATGAGACCTGGATTGCATTTAGGGACAATTAAGAAGAAACGTTTCGAACCTAGCTATGCACTTGCATTAGCATTACATTCTGATGAAGTAGTTAATCGTCTTGAAATCACTGAAGATGATTGGAAACAATACGTGCATGGTGATACGATTAGCTGTGATGCTGGATTGAGTAAGGGATGGTATCAACTTATTTGTAAAAACCAACCCATCGCTTTTGGAAAAGTTGTGAATGGAACCGTCAAAAATTTCTTTCCAAAAGGATTAAGATTTAATATTTAATAATTTTTGTTGAGAGGTGCTAAATGCATCTCTTTTTTTATGTATCTAATAATATTTTATTTATAAATGAATAAACTAGTGGTTAATTAACAAAACTTCTTATGGTATAATAATTATTTGTAAAGTATTTTTAATATTTATTCTTTAGGAGGAATTTTTATGAGCGCAAAGTTTTGTCCCAAATGTGGAACTGAATTAAAAGAAGGGGCTAAGTTCTGTCCCAAATGTGGTTTTGATGTAAATAGTTCATCATCTGATGCAAAGACATCTGATAAGACCAATGAAAGTATTGAACAAGCCAAACAATACTCAAGCAACTACATTAATTGGTTGGTAAATACCATCAAGAATCCTACAGATGTTGTTGAAACCAACAAATATTTTGGTATTACTTCATATGTAATTGCAGCTATTATCACTTATTTCTTATCATCTTCAATTGTAAGTCATTTTAGTGGATTATATGATTCAAGTTATCAATATGAAATCAGATTTGCTGTTGCTTTTGCTGGTTTTGACGTTGTTAAAATTCTTGATAACCCAGGATTATTTAAAATCATGTCAGTAGTAGCCGTGATTGCATTCGTTGGTTTAGGTTTCCTATTCAATAAATTAGCAAATGGTAAAAATGGTAACAAAGAAAGCTTCTTTGATTACACTAATAAGCTAGCTACATATACAAATTATGCAGTCGTTTTTGAAATCTTGATCTTAGCTTTCTCATTAATTACACAAGATCCAACAATTCAAATTACATTCATTCTTGTTGGTATTTTGTTAGTTACTTATTTCATTGGACTAAGTTACTCAATCGTAGATAGCAAAAAGGGAACTAAACTTCCTAAATTATACTGGGTAGTTTTATGTGTATTTGTATTAGTTATTGTTTCATTCATTCTATTCTCTGGTTTTGTGATTACTTCAACTGGAATTCAAGTAAACAACTAAGAAAAGGGTAATGCTAAATGGATAATGTTAAATATTGTCCCAATTGTGGTGCAAAAATTGACAGTTCCGAGTTATTTTGCTCAAATTGTGGATCAAGATTAACTGAAAGTACTGACGATAAAGCTACACAAGTTACCAATAATACTTCAGTTGATCAATCAAATACAAATGTTACAAGTAGACAAGCAATTAAGAAACAAAATAAGCATAGTAAGAGAAATAAAATTATCTTACTTGTTGTGCTAATTGTCGCACTATTAGGATATGGATCATATTTATTCGGTAATCATTACTATTCAAAGGATGCAGTATTGTCTAGAGCGATGGCATCCATTAAATCAGATAAAAATACCGATAAATATTTTGTTTCTGACAGTTCTAAGATAGCGGCAAATGATCAAACTTTGAAGCCACTATCTACTTACGCTGGTAAGCATGGTAGTTATTTATCATCTTTAAAGACACAATTAACTTCAAATGGTCACAGTGATGATTATTTATTTTCCGTTGAAAATGATGGAAAAAAATGGTTATTATTTCCTGATTATGAAGTACATGTTAAACCAGTAAATCCAACTGTATCAACCACTCAAGACGATGCATCTGTTACTTTAAATGGTAAGAAATTGGGAGTTATAAAGAATCAAAATATTGATTTTAAATTAGGTACACTTATGCCTGGTTATTATAAAGTTGCGGTTTCAAAGAAACTTTCATTAAAGACTTTGACAAATTCACAAAGTTTATTTATTAACACTGATTCAGAACCATTAGATATGCCATTAACAACTGTTAAATTCACTGTTAATGCAGGAGCGAATGCAGACGTATATATTAATGATCAAAAGATTGGAACCGCTGATAAGGATGGAAATCTAAAAGTCGGGGATACTCCATATTCTTCTAATATGTACATCTATGCAATTATTCATAATAATGGTACTGATGTTAAATCAAATAAATATCAAATTAGTCAAGATGATAATGGAAATGATATTGAATTAATTTATCCAGGTGCTGTTTCTAAAGATGACGCAAGTTCACTATTAACTAATTTCTTTGATGATTTATCTCAAATGGTAAGTGATTCAAGTAATAAATTTGATGCAGACAGTTATTTCGTTGATGGTTCAAGTAGTAAAGATGCAAAATACTTTGCAAATTGGGCTGTCATGGAAAGTAATAATTCTGATTTATCAGATGGAGTAGGTATTTCTGCCGATGTACAATCAATTGTTCCGTCAAATAGTTACTCAACAGTTAATGGAACGATTAAATATGTTTTCTATGGTGCAGGTAAAAATGATGATTCAGATCACATTCAAGTATATTCATTTACAAGTAAGATGAAAAAGACAAGTAATGGATACAAGATTATCTCACTAAAAGAAGTTAAAAAAGTTAAGGACTATGACAAAGACAGTTCGTTTTAACTTTTAAAATTGAGAAGCCATAAAGGGCTTCTTTTTTTATTTTTGTTAAAAGTAAAAAGTTACTTTAACTTATCTAAAAGAAAAGAAAAAAGCAAGCAAAAACCGCTTGCTAATTAATAGGGAATGTTTCTCTGGTTAATATAATTTTGGAGATATGGATCAGCAATCATTTTAATTTTTTTCAATTCAGATATACTACGGCATCCCAGCATGGTCATAATATTTATTAATCCATCTTTAAAATCATTAATAAATCTAACTGTTTCATCTTCACCATTCTTAATTAATGAATACAAAATAGGGGCTGCTATACCGACTGCATCAGCACCTAATGAAATTGCCTTAGCAGCATCCAAAGGTGTTCTAATCCCACCAGAAGCAATTATAGTTATGTCGTCAGAAACGTGAGCTTTCTTAGTTTCTAAAAGTGACTCAACGGTAGTTTGGCCCCAATCAGAAAGGTAGTCTAATTCTTGTTCTTTTCGACGATAATTTTCTATTTTACTAAAGTTAGTGCCACCTTTACCGCTAATATTAATGTTTTTAACTCCATTATCAATTAAACGCTGAATCGTTTCTGCACTCATACCAAAACCAACTTCTTTAACAATTACAGGAACATTTAAATTTTGATTGATTTCTTTAATGTTATCAATCCAGTTAAATTCACGGTCACCTTCAGGCATAATGATTTCTTGCGGAGTATTAATGTGAATTTCCAATGCATTAGAATCCATCATATCTACAGCTTTTTGAGCATTTTTTACGTCTACTGAAGCACCAATATTAGAAAAAATGGTTCCGTTTGGATTTGTTTCTCTAACAATACTAAATGAGTCAGATAAAGTTGAGTCTTTTAAAGCAACACTTTGAGAACCAGTAGCCATTGCAATACCTGTTTCTTCTGCAATTTTAGCCAAGCTTTGATTTAATTTTTTAGTATATTCGCTTCCACCGGTCATGGCTTCGATGTAGAAGGGGAAGTCTAAGTCAATTTTATCAATATAACTTTCTAAACTAACTTCGTTTAAACTTATTTCTGGAATTCCTTGATGAATAAATCTTAGATGATCAAACCCAGCATGACTTTTCTCATCATAAAATTTAATAGCTAGAGAGACATGTTCATCTTTTCTGTGTGATTGTTTACTAACCATAGTTACTCCTTTTCAGCAATATTTAAGTGTAGGGGAATAATATCATTTCTTTTCCATTCGTCTTCAATTAAATCGATTGAACTATTATTCTCAACAATTGCGATTCCGCAATCACCACCACCTGCACCGGATGATTTTCCAGCTCCGTTATAGGATTCAACGATTTCACATAGGCTTGAAAGTTGATCAGTTTCAATATCAACACCAGTTGAATTAGATAGGGATTTAATAATTTTACGATTTTCTCTTATTTGTTGTTTTATTACTTCGATATCTTGATTTTTAAATCCATCAATCATTTTTAGTATGCATTGTTTGCTAGATTCGATAAATGTTGTATATGTTCCAACGTTAGAATCTTTTTTTACTTGGTCTAATAAATTATGAGTTGAAGCAGGAGTTCCAGTCCATCCGATTAGTAATTTTAAGTCGTTAGGTGGAGTTAATGGTGATATAAATAGATCTGGCCAAGACGTATTTATTATTTCAGATACTGATAACTCACTATTTTTTAACCATTCTTTATCAAATGAACTATATGATATCCAACCACCAAAACTACTTGCAGCAACATCACCAAGAGAGCCGTTTCCTTGGACATTTAGATGTGCAATTGCTGATAGTTTAAAGATTTGTAGTGGAGATAGGTTTAACTTATAAAATTTATTAATTGCTTTTACAATTACAACAGTAACAGCTGCGGATGAACCCAATCCATATTTCTTACCATCATTACTATTCAATGTGCTATTGATGTTAATATTAAATATTTTTTTACTAATATTCATTTCTGAAATATAATTATCCATTACCATCAAAGATGATATGACGTAATCAAAAGATTTATCGTTATTTAATAAATGAATTGAATCGTTCACTAAATTCCATTGAATTGATTGGCTATATTGATTTGATTGAATTTTTCCGTAACTACCATTTGCTTCTTGTATTGTTGCAGTAATGTATTGATCAACTGCAGCGATAATAGCAGGGGTTCCGCTTTCAACTACTGCATATTCACCAGCAATATATAATTTCCCTGGTGCTTTTACTGAAATCATTGTATTTTAGTCCTTTCAAATTAATTTAACTTTTTCTCCAGGACCGGATACTTTAATTTGGTCTTGTGAAAATTGATTTGATAACTTATTGATAATAGGTTTGATATTGTCTTTTTGACATATTATTTTAACGTTTGGACCAGCATCCATAGTGTAGTAACATTCAATACCTTGTTCTCTTAAAGTTTTTACCATTTCGATGACAAGCAAACTATCTTTATTCAAGTATAGGTATGATGGGTCAGCACTTAATGTTAGTGAATGCATTCTCATGGCATTAAGTTCAGCAGTTTTTCCTAAAGTTGAAAAATCACCATTCTTGATAGCATTTTCAATTGTTGAAAAATCATCGGTTGTTTGTTTTATCCAACTATCATAGAAGGGAGAAGTTTCATAAGAAATTTTCATTCCAACTCTACTGCTTATCTTCTTTGGATTGCCATTTAAAACGATTGCTATCATGTTAATATCCATCTTAACGGGGTCTTCAATGCTGTACCCATAAGAAGTATTGTCATCGGTTCCTTTATTCCAAGCTGCAAATCCACCAAAGATTGATCTAGTAGCTGAACCAGAACCACGTCTCGCTAGCATAGATAGTTCCTTATCTGACAATTCTAAACCAGCAGCCTTACTTCCAGCAGTGGCAAGTGCTGCATAAGCTGAAGCAGATGAAGCTAATCCAGCCGAATTGGGAACATGGTTGTATGATTCAACTTTCGCATATAAGTTAATTCCAGCCTTTTTTCTAATAAGGTCTAAAAAGTTAATTATTTTTTTATCATCAGTGATTTCATCGTTAATCGTAATTAAATCCTTTTGAAGGGTAGAGTCAAATATCACAGAAGTATCTGTATAAAATTCATCTAGAGTTAAAGAAATACTGCTATTTGCGGGTATAATTAATTCTTCATTTTCCTTACCCCAATATTTAACTAAAGCAATATTAGTATGAGCTCTAGCAGTGTATTTTTTTCCAATATTTTCCATCTTATCCTCCATACTGATTTAATTAAAAGGTTGAATCCATGTATCTAATGCGCCAGCTTTTAATAACGCATTTTCAATGGTATTAGCATCGTTTATATTTTTAGCAAGTGCAATAATACATCCGCCCAATCCGCTACCTGTTAATTTAGTACCTAAAGAACCGTTACGATTAGCTATTTCAACTAGCTCATCAATTTTATCATTACTGACCTTTAATTTCTTAAGCTCTTTTTGATTTTCAGACATTAACGCACCGAGTTCAGTAGGGTTATTATTTTCAATATCATATTTAGCTTTGGTAACTAATTCACCAATGTGTTTAATTGATTCCATGGTTTCTTTGTTCTTATGAGTTAATTGTTGCTTTACATAGTTGATTGCAATATCTGTTCTTCCCTTGATTCCAGAATCAGCAATTACTAAAACGGCGTTTAGATTGAAATCAATTTCATTTAAGACACGATTACGAATAAACCAAACCGGATTGTCTGATCCTGCAGTAGCAGTATCTAAACCAGAAGGGTTCCCATGGGTAATGGTTTCTTCTATATTACTTAATTCTAACAATGTATCCTTATCTAAAGGAACGTTAAAATAATTATATAGAGATTTAACAATTGCGACAGAAGTTGCAGCAGAAGAACCCATACCTCTCTCAGATGGAATCGCACTTTCGATTGTCATTTCAAAGGAAGAATCTTCTTTATTTAATTTGTGTAAGGTATCATTGATTAAATTTTTAATTCCTAGTAAGTCATTAGGAATATTGTTGATATTGCCAATGTAGTATTTACTATTCAATAATATACCGTTATTTTTTTCGACAATTTTCACGTTTAAATCTATCTTAGGGATAGGAAGGGCAATTGCAGGTTGACCATATACAACACTGTGTTCGCCCATTAGAATTATTTTAGCGTGACTATGTCCGATTGCTTGATTTGTCAATGTTATCGCTCACTTTCTCTTGATTTTAATATTATCATAAAAGTGACAGAATAAAAATAACTTAAATTTAGTAAATTAGGGTTTTAAATTAATAGATATAACGGTACGAATTGTAGTATCATTAAAGTAAGTATTTTTTGAAAGATTGGTGAACTAATTATGAGTAAAACCATTTTTTCAGTGGTGGATATTGAAACTACCGGTAGTAGTCAATCTAACGATACAAATCGAATTATTCAATTTAGTTGTACGTTCATTCAAAATGCTAAAATAATTGGATCATTCAATTCGTTTATTAATCCTGAAATTAACATTCCAACTGAAATTACAAAACTAACAGGAATATCAAACCAAACAGTCGTTAACGCACCAACTTTTTCTGAAGTAGCTAATAAAATCTATGAACTACTTGAAGGAACAGTTTTTGTTGCGCATAACGTCAATTTTGATTTTCCATTTTTAAATTTAGAATTTCAAAGAGTAAACCATAAAGAATTACATAATAAATCAATCGATACAGTTACTTTAAGTCAATTGTTATTACCAACAGAATCTAGTTATAAACTAACCGATTTAAGTAAAAGTCTTAATATTGTTCATGAGCATCCACACTCATCTAGTAGTGATGCCTTAGCAACGGCTAAAATATTAATCATTCTTTTACATCAGTTGGATAATTTGCCTAAAAAAACAATCAAACAAATTTTAGATATAAATCCATCCTTACCAATGAACACTTTGGATTTATTTAAATATGTATACAGTAATAAGAAAAATGAAGATAATCCTAAAATGATTAATATTAAGGATTTGAAAATAAGAAAGATTAAATATAAATCTTCAGCTTCATTTGAAGAGCTTAAATATCCAAATAATAAGCGTAAAAAAGAAAAAATGTTTAAGGGTATCGTTGAATTTAATGAAACAGAAAATAAGCTGATGAATTCAATTTATGGTAATTATCATTCCCATAATGACAGTACTAATACAATTATTGAAACTAGCGGTGATTTTAACTACGATTTTAGTTATTTATTTCCGTTAAGTTATCTAATATCAAGCAATCAAAAGATAGTAGTTGCTGCAGATGAAGAGTTTTTATCTAACTCATCAATTGTTCAACAAGTGAATAAATTGAATAAGATTATTCCAAATGATGTTAGAAGTTTAATAGTTAGATCTGTTTCAGACTATATTGATATCGATAAATTCTCTGATAGTTTAAAAGTTAAAAGTAATTCCAAAAACACCCAATTTTTGAAATGTAAGATTTTGATATGGCTTACTTTCACAAAAACTGGTGATATTAGAGAATTAAAACTGGATAAAGATAACAATCAAAATTACTTTTTGAATGTTGTTAGCGATGAACAAAATCATGGATATTATATTAAAAAATTATCAAATGATTTTAACAATGCTAACGTCGTTTTAGTTTCTCATGATTATTTATTAAATAATTATGACGATTTATCAGAAGGTAATCCATATTTGGTAATTAAAGATGCAAGAAAACTAAATAAGCATGCTTTAGATCAGTTTAGAGTTGATTTTAAGTTTAGTGACAATAAAATTATTTCTAATCATCTTACCAATCTTTTATACCAAAGCCACAATCGGAATGTGTACGATATCTTTAATAAATCAAAGAAGCATTACAGCTTGATTAAAAAAATAGAAAATCTATTTACCAAAAATTGTACTCAAATTGAAGAACTGCAAGATGAATTTTTATATTATTTTTATTCTAAAGCTAAATTAGAAAAAATCGTTGATGGATTTATTTTAAAACCAGATACTGAAAAACTTGAAGAATTCATAACAAGTAAAAAGAGTTTATTTAATTCCATCTCTAGAAATAATCAAATTATTTTAGATATTGCGGATGATTTAAAAAGATCAATTAATCATTTTACAGGTCAAGACAAAGCCATTCTTTATGCTTTCTTCGATCAAATTAATGAGTTTAGTATGTTTATTGAAAACAATATTTACAGATTGTTTAAGCTTATGTCATATAACCAAGAAAAAACTTTTGCATTTCTAACTAATGACGATAAAGATATTAATAACGGTAAGTTTGTTGGTGGATTTATCAGAAATACCAATATACTATCTAATGGTTTATATCAAAAATTTAAGAATATTGTATTTATGGATAGTTCTATATATTCATCTAAAAGATCACAATATTTCTACGATGAGTTAGAATTAAACCGTAGTAATACAAGAATGATTAAGTTTGAAGATGAATTAGACTTAAATGATTCGGTTAATTTGATATTGGATGAATCTTTACAAATTCCAATGAAGATTAATAAGTTAATGAAATATAATAGTGGTAATTCATTTATTCTTACAAACTCTAAAAAAAGGGCTAGGGAGATTCTAAAATCTTTACGAGATTCTGATGTATATGATGAAAACGTCATTCTAATTCAAGATTTTATAGGGAATAATGATAAGATAGTCAAGAAGATAGTAAATGATTCCAAGAATATAATTATTGGGAACAATGAATTAATGGATTTAATTTGTCAAAAGGGTAAAAAAATTAATAATCTGATTATTGATGCATTTCCGTTAAACGAATTTGATGACGTGTACTTACAAGCTCAATATGATTTGATTAATGATCAACATGGTAATCCAAACGATGGATTATCAATTCCTTTAAGTATATTAAGCATTAAAGATGCAATTAAAAGTGTTATAAAGGCATCAAATCGTAATGCGCTTATTTATTTTAGGGATAAAGAAGTTATTGATGGACCATATGGTAATAATTTAATTGATTTATTACCAAATCATATAAAACCAGAATATTTGGAAAAAAGAAAAATCATTGAAAAATTTAAGAAGAATTAGTGAGGTGAAACCATGAATTATTCTTTATCAAAAAAGTTTAATTATTTCAGACTATTTAAATGGCTTATTATAATTGTTATTGTTTTGTTTATTATGATGATAGGGCTTTTATTGTGGGCTAGATTGCCGATTTCAACAGCTAAAAGCCAAGCAACCAATTTAGCTGAGAAAAAAGCAGGTATCACTAAAGTAGAAAGATTCTATATGTCTGATTTAAATAGAACCTATTACACAATTCAAGGAACAAATAAAGAAAAGCAAAACGTTATGGCTATAATTGAAAAGAAAACGGGAAACATTAATATTGTTAAGACATCGGATGGGATTTCCTCTGATAAAGCTAAGAATATAACCAATGAAAAGCAAGCTATCAGTAAACTAATTAGTGTTGCCCCAACTATTTTCAATGGAGAAGCAGCGTGGGCAGTTAGTTATTTTAATAGCAAAAATGGATTAGCTTATTCTGTAGTTGATTTTAAAACCGGTAAAATCCTAAGATTTATAGATAATGTATAAAAGGGGTGTTTTCTATGGATAAATTTGCTAAGGCGCTTTTGCAGTCTGGTAATACAACCATCTCAAATTTACTTTTGAAAAACTATCCCAAACTGGGTATGAATAGTGATCAACTAGTGTTATATTTGCAAATAAAAAGAAGTATTGATTTGGGAAGTTACTTCCCAGATATTAACGAATTAACTGAATCAACAGGTATGTCTAGTGCTAAAATTTATCAAATACTTCACGAGTTAATTCAAAATAAGTTGATGAAAATAAAAACTTTAACTGATAGAAGAGGCCAATCTTTTGATATCTATGACTTCTCTTTAATGTACGATAAATTATCAGAATTAAATCAAAATAATAATGACGATGTTTTTGATAATAAAGGAGAATCTATTGTAACAAAAGAGTCTGATAGAAAAGACACCTTTAATAAAATTGAATCAGAATTTGGTCGTCCACTTTCGCCAATTGAAATAGAAACAATTAATCAATGGATAAATGATGATCATTACGATACGAAAATGATTCAATTAGCCTTGAGAGAATCTGTTTTAAATCAAGTTTATAGTTTGAAATATATCGACCGCATCCTTGTTAATTGGGAGAAGGCTAATATTAAAACACCCGCTGATGTTGAAAAGAATAGACATGAACGAGAAACTAGAAGAAATAAAAACAGCTCTCTGAATGTAAATAATAATGACAAACCAGAAATACCAATCTTTAAAATAGACAAATAAAAAGAGCCTAGAATTAAATTCTAGACTCTTTTTATTTATTAATGAGTTTGTTGACTATTACTACTTTGATTGCTGTTGTTTTGAGTGTTTGTAGTTTGATTATTATTGGTGTTTGTTTGAGAAGTTTGTTGATTTGATTCGTTATTATTAGAACCTGAACCAGATCCTGATCCAGAACTTTGAGTTGCGTTGTTCTTATCTTTTTGTGAATCCTTATCGTCATCTTCGTTATCTTTATTGGTCTTAGAATCTTTTGTAGCTTTCTTAGTACTATCTAAGACGGTTGATAAACTTGCACCTTTGTAACCAGTTGTTTTATCCGGTTGAATTGCTGAATATCCATTCTTATAGTATTCAGTTTGTCCGCCAGATTTAACTGCTGTAACACCACTTGGTTTTGTCCAATCAGTGTTTGATTTACCTTGAGAAATATATTGCATTTCATACTTGTAAATTAATTGAGCAATATTAGTTTGTGCCGCAGAGATGTAATTTCCAGTTTCATAAGGTTTATCATATCCTGTCCAAACAGATAGGGCGTAGTTTTGAGTATAACCTGTAAACCATGAATCCATTGCTGCATATGCAGGAAGAACACCATTGTATGTGTTATCTGGATATTGAGTAGTTCCTGTTTTACCAGCTTGGTATAAACTAGGAATGTATGCTGCAGTTCCTGAACCACTTGCTGAATTAATAACACCTTTTAGCATTGATGTCATCATGAACGCTGTTGCAGGACTCATGACTTGAGTTCCTTCAGAAGTGAAATCATGGGAAACTTTATCAGGCGTAACAACTCTGCTAATTAAGTAAGGTTTGTGGTAAACACCATTATTAGCAAATGCTGAGTAAGCGGCTGCTTCTTGTTCAGTGGATACATATAAACCAATACCATTTTGAAGTGAAAGATCACTATTAAATGTCATTCCTAACGAACTTAAGAAGTTAGTTGCTTTACTGATTCCAACATTTTCAAGTGTTCTAATAGCAGGGATATTTCTAGATTCAATTAATGCTTTGTGCATTGAAATTGTACCTTGATATTTATTATCAAAATCTTTTAGTGAAATACTTGTTCCACCATAAGTGTATGGAGTGTCATGAACTAATTGATAAGTAGGGTAATTTAGATATTCAATTGCAGGACCATAATCCATTAAAGGTTTTGCAGTTGAACCACTAGAACGATCGGTTTGAACAGCACGGTTTAAACCAAATTGAATATCACTCTTTCTACTACCAATCATTGCATTAACGGCACCAGTCTTTGGATTAACAAGGGTAGCACCAATTTGCATTGTGCTGTTAGGGAATCCAACAGCAGCATCGTTGTTTGCTAAATCATATAGTTTCTTTTGAGCTGATAAGTCTAGATTAGTATAAACTTTCAATCCAGATTGAGTATTGTATCCTTGTGCTTTTAATTCTTGAATAACTTGTTTTAGATAAGCATCAATATACTTTTCGTTAACAGAGCTAAAGCTACTACTTTTATGGCTACTTACTAATCCTGTTTTAACACTAGTCTTTTTAGCTTCATTGGCTTGACTTTGTGTAATTGCTCCATAAGATGCCATTGCATTTAATACTTCATCTCTTCTTTGTTGAGCATATTTAGGATAAATGTATGGGTTATAGTAACTTGGCGACTGTGGCATTCCAGCTAACAAAGCAGTTTGAGCAAGCGTTAATTTACTTAATGATTTTCCAAAATAATATTCAGAAGCAGTTTCCATACCGTAAACATTGTTACCCATGTAAACCTTATTAATGTAGAATTCTAGAATTTGTTGTTTTGAATAAGTTTTTTCAACTTTTAAAGCCAACCATGCTTCTTGAGCTTTACGTTTAAAGGTTCTATCAGAAGCAGCTGTTGAGAACACTGATAACTTAACTAATTGTTGAGTTAATGTAGAACCACCTTGTAGGTTTAAACTTCCAGAAGTGATATTTGATAGGGAAGCACCTAAAATTCTAATAGGATCAACACCATGATGCTTGTAAAAACGACGATCTTCGATAGAGACAATCGCATTTTTTAGCTCAGATGGAATCTTATTTGATTTTATATAATCTCTATCTTGAACACCAAGTCTTGAGATAACATGGCCTTTATTATCATAAATTTTGGTTGAATTATCACTTGAAAGTGATTGATATGAAATATCAGGAGCAGTTGACGCAAAAAATACGAAAACAATACTACCTAATACAATTAGAAGAGAGATAAATCCAAGTCCACCAACGATAATTTTTTTAATCCAGCTAGCGCGTTTAGAAGATTTGTATTTTTTTTGGTTTCTTTGGACTCTGCTTCCGAGGTTTGGGTTGTTCTGAGACATGTATTATTCTCCTTTACGGTTTAGATTAATTCATCTACAACACTTAAATAAGGAATTGTAGGGTTAATTGAATAATTAATTTTATAACCAAGTTCTTCAATTATATCCTTTTTTATTGACTTTTTACCACCATTAAATTGATTATCCCAGTAGGTAAAGAGGTCAGAAGCCTTAAATAGATATACTTCATCACTTGATATAAATTTTATAATTGCAAAACAGATACCACCATTTTCGATGCATTTTTTCATGTGGTTGATTTGATGTTCATGAAAATTAGCTAATGGAAATGATGTTTTATTTTTGGTTTCTTTGGCATCAAAATCGATATACTTACCTTTATATACTCCATTGTAGTCAGTTGTCGAAGCTCTTCTAAAGTATGCTTCCTTAATAGTAGCAGCACTTCTTTTAGGATAGTCTACTTTAACAATTTGCACAGGAGTAGGTTTTTTATGTATAACAGCAATATTTTGAGCTAAATAGAATTCGTTACTTCTATTCAATTCTTCTTCCAAAGTCATTCCACGACCACCATATAATGTTGGTTTTACGTATTTATCGTTTGGGGCTTTATTATTACTGTTAGCATTAAAGGATTTCCCATTTGGATATTTAATTACCATTGTAACCACCTTTCAGCAAACAATACATTATTAACATCATAATTATTAATGATATTATACCATTAGTAATAAAAAGATAGTAATAGAAGGGAGGGCATCTTATGTCCCGCGTATGGATAACTGGATATAGAAGCTACGAACTTGGAGTTTTTGGAAATAAAGATCCTAAAGAATTAGTCATTAAGAGCGTTATCGAAAATAATATAAAACAAGAAGTTATCGATGGAGCAGATTGGATTATTACTGGCGGACAAATGGGAGTCGAGCAATGGACAGCAGAAGTTGCTACTAGTTTAAAAGAAGAACTTCCTGGAGAATTTCAATTATCAGTAATGCTTCCTTTTAAAGAATTTGGTAATCAATGGAACGAACAAAATCAAGCACGACTTTCATCAATACTAAGTAATGTTGATTTTTCTGCAAGCGTATCAAATGATCCTTACAAATCTCCGATGCAATTGCGAGCTTATCAAGAATTTATGCTTACACATACCGATAAGGCGATACTAATCTATGATGTTGACAATCCTGGTAAAACACAATATGATTATGAGCAGATTAAAAGATTTTCAGAGCAAAATGATTATGGATATCGGTTAGTCGACTTTGATGAATTACAAGAAGCGGCAAATGAATACCAAAATAATTTAAATAATTCTGATGATTAATTGAAAATATTTGAAATTCTGGTAAAATAATATTTGTTCGAGATTATTTATGAATACGAGGTGTGAATAATGAACAACATTCAATTTACCCCTAAAGACATCTTAGAAAGAGCATTTACTCAAAAGATGAGAGGGTACGATCCAAACGAAGTTGATACTTTCTTGGATGGAGTTATTAAAGATTACCAAGCTTTCGATAGCGAATTAACTAATCTAAAAAATGAAAACGATCAACTAAAGATGGAAATTCAAAGATTAAGACAATCTGGTGGCTCATTTAATGAACCGAGAGTTGCTCCATCAGGCTACTTCGATGATTCAAATTCAACACCATCAAGTCAAGATACATTAGGTAGAACACGTATTGAAAACGAATTACTAAAGCGTGTTTCAAATCTTGAACAACGTGTATTTGGTTCAACTGAAGGACCAAGTAGCATTGATAGATTTTAATTAATTAACAACTGGTGTACATTCTGAGTAATCGCGGTCAACTTTTGTTGGCTGAGGAAAGTCCACTCTCGCACAGGCTGCGATGCTTGTAGTGTTCGTGCTCGGTGAAAAAATAAGCCGGGGGACTACTTTGTAGTAACGGCGGAGAAAATAGCTAAGGTTTACTATGCTTCAGTACTCCTGAAAGTGCCACAGAGACGATACAATATTGGAAACGGTATTGGTGGAACGCGGTAAACCCCACGAGCGGGAAACCCAAACTTTGGTAGGGGAGCTTCACACACGGAAATTGAACTAAGTGTGGGGGAGAATTTAATTCTCAGATAGATGATTACTACTTTATATTTTAAGGCCTGACTTAAATATAAAGCACAAAACATGGCTTACAGGAATGTACACCAATCAGGAAAGGGTGGAAGTTTTCTTCCTCCCTTTTTTTATTGAATATTTTTGATTCGTGAAAAGGAAGAATTAAATGAATAAATTTAAATTAATGGCAACTTGTGCTGCTGGAATCGAAGCGCTTGTTGGAAAAGAATTACGTAACTTAGGATATGATGTTCAGGTCGAAAATGGACGTGTTAGATTTGAAGGAACGACCGAAGATATCATCAATACTAACTTGTGGTTAAGAACAGCTGATAGAATCGAAATTATCGTTGGAGAATTTGACGCCAAAACTTTTGAAGATCTGTTCCAAAACGTTAAAGCGTTACCTTGGGACGAATTACTTCCAATGGATGCAAACTTCCCGATGAATGGAAGATCACATAACTCTACATTACACAGTGTTCCTGATGTCCAAGCAATTGCAAAAAAAGCCGTTGTGAACAAATTAAATGAAACTTATCACCGTCGCACTCGTTTGCCTGAAACCGGTGAATTATATAAATTGGAAACAAGAATTAATAAAGATCATGTAATCGTTACCTTAGATACCACTGGTGAAAGTTTATTTAAACGTGGATATCGTGTTGCCAAAGGACCAGCTCCAATTAAAGAAAACATGGCGGCAGCATTAATTCTTTTAACCAGTTGGTACCCAGATATGCCATTTTTAGACCCAATGTGTGGTTCTGGAACGATTCCAATTGAAGCTGCAATGATTGCCAGAAATATCGCACCTGGTTTCAACAGAGAATTCTCATGTGAAAAATGGGAATGGATGGACAAAAAAATGATTGAAGATGTTCGTAATAAAGCTGATGAACAAGCTGATTACGATAAAGAAATTGATATTATGGCATCTGATGTTGATGGAAACATGATTGATATTGCCAAAGTAAACGCTCAAGAAGTTGGTCTTTTACATGATATTCAATTTAAGCAACTATCAGTTTTAGATTTCAAGACTGATAAAATTAACGGGGTAGTTGTTTCTAACCCACCTTATGGTGAACGTTTAAGTGATAAACAAGAAGTTAGAAAGCTATACAAAGGGCTAGGTAAAGTATTCAAGCCAATGACTAGTTGGTCTAAATATTTCTTAACTTCTGATTTAGAGTTCGAGAAGTTTTATGGTCAATCAGCTACAAAAACAAGAAAATTATTTAATGGTAATTTAAGAACCGATTACTTCCAATTCTGGGGTAAAAAGATAAGAAAATAAAGGATGTTATATATTGACTCAAAGCATTGCAATAATTGGTGGCGGAATAGTTGGATCAACTGCTGCATATTATCTCAGTGAATTTAATAAAAATAATGATTTAGATATTACTGTGTTTGATCACGGTTGCGGTCAAGCAACAAAAGCTGCAGCTGGAATAATTTCCCCTTGGTTATCAAAAAGAAGGAATAAGTCCTGGTACGAATTAGCTAAGGATGGCGCAACTCTTTTAAATTCGATTGCTGATAAAACAAACATGCCCGAAGATATTTATAATCAATGTGGCACTATTATCACTAGAAATAATCTTGAAGATATTACTGAACTGTATGATTTAGCTATTGAAAGAAGTAAGGATACAGAAACAATTGGTGAAATATATAAATTAACTCCAGACGAAATTAAAAGACATATTCCAATTATAAACTCTAATCTTCCAGGTCTTTTGGTTACCGGTGGTGCAAGAATAAAAGGTGATAAATACACTGATCATCTTTTAAAAATTGCTAAAAGTAATGGTGTATCTGTAATTAATAAAGAAATTTCAATTAACGAAAATGTTAATGTGGTCTGTGACAGAAAAGAAATGCAGTTCGATAAAATTATTTTAGCGACTGGAGCATGGACAAAAAACGTATTGTCTAATTTACCTCTAGATGTTGATATTAGACCGCAAAAGGGTCAATTAATTGAATTATCTATTAATGATATTAATTTATCACATGAAGACATGCCGGTTTTAATGCCCGAAGGGGAATCTGATTTTATTCCCCTTGGAAATGGTCGTTTGATTGTTGGGGCTAGTCATGAAAATGATAAAGACTTTGATTTAAATCCAGATGCTGATGTAATAGATGAATTATTAAATAGCGCTACATCGTTATTACCATCCCTGTCAGCTGAAAATCTAATCCGCGTAAAAATCGGAACACGCGCTTATACAAGTGATTTTTCTCCTTTCTTCGGTAAAATTCCTGGATACGAAAAAATCCTAGTCGGTAGTGGACTAGGATCATCGGGGTTAACAACTGGACCTTTAGTTGGAAAAATTTTAGCTGAAATGGCAATTGATAACTTGTCGATGGATATTGAAAAATATCGAAAACCAATCGAAAATTATATTAAACTAGTAAAATAAGTGAAGGGCCTGCGTCGCAAGATTGTGGGCACCTTCATTTTTTGTATCTTCAATCCAATTATTGATCACTAAACTATATTTACTTTGTTCTGACAGAATTTTATCGACGTAATCTTGAAAATGCTTTGCATATTGTTTTTCTAAACTTTCATGAACAATTTTGCTATCTGTATAATAAACAACAATATCGTCAGATTTGACAAGTTTTTCAAGTTGCTTAAATCCTAATAAGCAAGCTTCAAATTCTGCTTCATGGTTATTTTTAGCTTCAAGTTTAAGTTTGTATTGGTATTGTTGATTATCATGAACAATTAATATTCCACAGGAACTATTTCCGGAATTGTTCATAGTGGCTGCATCAGTGTATAATTTAAACATAATCACAAATTCTCCAAAGGAAGGTTTTACTTAATGATAACCCAAAAACGAACATTTTTATACCAACCAGAACCATTGTATACGGTAATTAACTGGACATGGACGTTCGCATTGTTATTTATCGCGATAATCTTTTGGCTAGAAGTAACTGTTATCCAGTGGATTACAATCTTTTTCTTCTTAGTTTTTTGTCTATTCACATTATTTCAAATTATATTTAGAAAAATAACGGTTGTAGATGACAGAATCATTATTAGCAAAGTATTAAATCCTAAATGGTTAGATATTAAACTTTCTGATATTGACTCTATTAATTTCACTAAGCATCGTGCTACTATAGTAGTTAATAATAGGAAATTTGACTTATTATTACCATCTAATTCTGTAATTGAATTAAGTAATTTAATTAATAAATAATTAACTAGGAGATGTTCTTACCATGAAAACAGATATTGAAATTTCACAATCAGCCGATTTAGTTAACATTAATGATATTGCTTCACAATTAAACATTGGAATCAACGAATACGAACCATACGGTAAATATAAAGCAAAATTAAATTTACCTTTTAAGGGTGAAAAAAATGGAAAACTAATTTTAGTTACTTCCATTAATCCAACTGCTGCAGGAGAAGGTAAGACAACTTTAACAATTGGATTAGGAGACGCATTCCATCGTATTAATCAATCATGTGCAATTGCACTAAGAGAACCATCATTAGGACCTGTTATGGGAATTAAGGGTGGTGCTACAGGTGGTGGATACTCACAAGTTGCACCAATGGAAGATATCAATCTATTCTTTACAGGTGATTTTCCAGCAATTACTGAAGCACATGATACTTTATCAGCATTAATTGATAATCATATTCATCATGGTAACAAACTAAATATTGATCCTAGAACTATTACATGGAAGCGTGTCGTAGATATTAATGACCGTGAACTAAGAAAGGTCGTTATTGGATTAGGTGGTAGAACATCGGGTGTTCCTAGAGAAGACGGTTTTGACATTACAGTCGCAAGTGAAATTATGGCTGTTTTATGTCTAAGTGAAGATTTAGCAGATTTAAAAAATAAACTGGGTAAAATTTTGATTGGATACAACTATGATAGAGAACCTGTGACAGTAAACGATTTAGGTGTTACTGGGGCATTAGCTTTACTATTAAAAGACGCAATCAAACCTAACCTAGTTCAAACATTAGAACATACACCAGCGTTTATTCATGGTGGACCATTTGCCAACATTGCACATGGATGTAACAGTATTCTTGCAACAAAAGCTGCAATGCAACATGCTGATTACGCAATTACAGAAGCTGGTTTTGGTGCTGATTTAGGTGGAGAAAAGTTCCTAGATATCACTTCAAAGAAACTAGGTCATCGTCCAGATGCAATTGTAATTGTTGCAACTGTAAGAGCATTAAAGCTAAACGGTGGAGTTAATAAAAACGATCTTGACGAAGAAAATGTTGATGCTTTATTAGCAGGTGCTAAGAACTTAGGTAGACATATTGCTAATATGAAGCAATATAACAAACCTGTTGTTGTTGCAATTAACGAATTCTCAAGTGATACCGAAAAAGAAATTAATGCATTGAACGATTACATTACAAAACAAGGTGTAAAGCCATTTAATACAACTGTTTGGGAAAATGGTGGAGCAGGTGCTACCGATTTAGCAAACGAATTAGTTAAACTTTGCGAAAATAACGATGAATTCAAACCATTATATGAAGATGATGATGAATTTATGGTTAAGTTAGAATCCATTGTTACTAAGATTTATCATGGTAAGAACGTTGTTTTAAGCGCGAAAGCAAAACGACAATTAAAAACAATGGAAAAATATGGTTGGGATAAATTACCAATCTGTGTCGCCAAAACACAATATTCATTCTCAGATGATGCAAAACAATTAGGTGCACCTGAAGATTTCACTATTAACGTAAGCGAACTTCAACCTAAACTAGGTGCTGGTTTCATTGTTGCATTAACCGGAAAAATACTTACAATGCCTGGTCTTCCATCTCATCCAGCTGCCTTAAATATGGACATTGATAACGATGGAAAAATTACAGGATTGTTTTAGGAGTTAAAGCATGCCGATTTTATATATTATCTTAAGTGTTATCGCTTTAGTAGGAATTGATCAAATTATAAAAATTTGGATTTCTGCTAATATTATAGAAAATACAGCAAAACCGTTCATCCCTGGAGTATTATCCATTGCAAACATCCATAACAGTGGTGCTGCTTGGAGTATTTTACAGGGACAACAATGGTTGTTCTCAATCATTACATTTGTTGCTGTCGTTGCGGTTATCTACTTTATGATAAAATTAAAGAATAGAAAATTATATGTAGTTAGTTTAACAATTTTACTGTCAGGAATTATTGGTAATTTTATTAATCGCTTATTTGACGGATATGTAGTAGACATGTTCCAAGTTGATTTCATTAATTTCCCAATCTTTAACTTTGCAGACATTTGTATCACTTTTGGAATTGTTATCCTATTCATTGCAATATTAAGAGATGGTGATTTAGATTAGTAATACAGTAATTTATACAGTAACAGAGGGTAATGTTAGACTTGATAAGTCCATTACTGATAACATTGAGGATTTAAGCCGTGCAAGAGCGAAATCATTAATTGAAGATGGCCTTGTACTCGTGAATGGTGAAAAGAAGAAGCCTAAATATGATGTCAAAATTGATGACGAAATTACGGTTGAAATCCCCGAGCCAGAAACTATGAATGTTGAGCCAGAAGATATTCCGTTAGATATTGTTTACGAAGATGACGATGTCTTAGTAGTTAACAAGCCACAGGGTATGGTAGTTCATCCCTCAGCCGGTCATCCTAATCATACTTTAGTTAATGGGCTATTATTTCATAGCCCATTATCAACAATCAATGGTACATATAGACCAGGAATTGTCCATCGAATTGATAAGGATACTTCTGGTTTATTGATGATTGCAAAGAACAATCATGCTCATGAGAGTTTGTCACAACAACTAAAAGATAAATCAAACATTCGTGAATACATTGCATTAGTCCATGGAAACATAAAAGAAAATAGTGGTGTAATCAATGCACCAATTGGTAGATCTAAAAAAGATCGTAAAAAACAAGGGATTGTTGAGGACGGTAAGAATGCAGTTACTCACTTTAAAGTCTTAGAAAGATTCGGTGGAGAGTACACATTAGTATCTTGTATTCTAGAAACTGGTAGAACTCATCAAATCAGAGTGCATATGAAATATATTGGTCATCCACTAGTAGGAGATCCATTATATGGTCCCAAAAATACTATCCAAGGAAATGGTCAATTCTTACATGCTAAAAAGCTAGGATTCGTTCATCCAGTAACTAATGAGCAACTTGTTTTTGAAACACCATTACCTGAAATTTTTGAACAAACAATTACTAAATTAAGAAATAAATATAAGATTCAATAGGAGGAACCATCTTGAGTAAAGTCGTCGTAGATAAAATGGCAATGCAAAGAGCATTAACCAGAATTACTTATGAAATTATTGAAAAGAATAAAGGGGTAAACAACTTAGTATTAGTTGGTATTAAAACACGTGGTATTTATCTTGCTAAACGTATCGCTAACCGATTACAAAAGTTAGAAAATAAAGAAGTGCCAGTAGTTGGAATTGACGTAACTAAGTATCGTGATGATATCCAACACACTAACAACGAACCAGAAGTTCTATCTGATAATGAAGTTTCATTAAAAGATAAAAATATTATTTTAGTAGATGACGTATTATTTACTGGAAGAACTATTAATGCTGCTCTATCTGCAATTGCCGAACTAGGAAGACCTAATAACATCCGTTTAGCTGTTTTAGTTGACAGAGGTCATCGTGAATTACCAATTAGAGCTGATTTTGTTGGTAAGAACATTCCAACTTCTAAGCAAGAAATCATTCAAGTTCAAGTAGACGAAATTGATGATCAAGATTCAGTAGAAATTGATGAAAAGTAACTCTTAAATAATTCATTTAAGGAGACATTGTTATGACCACTAGATATTTAATATTAGAAGATGGAACATCATATAAGGGAAAAGGCTTTGGTGCAGAAGCTACCACAACTGGTGAAATTATTGTAAATTCTAATATGTTAGGCTATCAAGAAGTTATAACAAATCAAATTTACCATAATCAAATCATCGTTTTCACCCAACCATCAATTGGTAACACTGGGATTAATCACAAAAGCTTTGAAGCAATTGTGACTAATACTAAAGGGATCGTTGTAAAGGAATATTCAAATGTTTCTACGAATAGATTAGGAAATCTTAACCTAGACCTTTTCTTGAAACAACATAATATCCCAGGAATTGCTGGCATTGACACCCGTGAATTAACCCGTCGATTAAATAAAAAGCCAACAATGAAGGCTAGTATTGTAGATATTGATGATGAGCACGCGTTTGATCAATTACATGCGACTGTTTTAACCAATCAACAAGTAAAACAAGTTTCTACAACATCACCATTTCCAAATACTGGTGATGGAAACAATATTGTTTTGATTGATTTTGGGCTAAAATACGGTATTTTAAGAAAGTTAGCAGACCTTGACTGTAATGTGATTGTGATGCCGTGGGATACATCTAGTAAGGCCATTTTTGACCTAGATCCGGATGGCGTAGTTTTATCTACTGGTCCAGGTTCTCCTTTGGACCTCCCTAGTTCTGTTTTAGACATGATTAAGGATGTCCAAAAAGAGATTCCAATGTTCTCAATGGGATTAGGTCATGAATTGTTCGCACTAGCTAATGGTGCTAATGTCTATAAACTAGATGGTGAACACCATGGTAGTAATCATCCAATTCGACAAATTATTACTAATCAAATTATTTATGCTTCACAAAGTGAGGGATACGCTGTTGACCCTAAATCCATCATTCATGATCAACTATTAATCACATACGTTGACCTAGTGAATGGAACCGTTCAAGGAATTAGACATCGTGATTATCCAGCTTTTTCAGTACAATTTTCTCCAGATGGAGGTCCCGGACCACAAGATAGTGCGGATACATTTGAAGAATTTCTAGAAAACGTTAGCTCACAAAGGAGATAACACATGATCGATAATGAAATAAAAAAGGTATTAATTCTAGGTGGAGGACCTTCTAAAATTGGTAGTGAAACTGAACTAGATGCATCAGCATTTCAAATGATGGTAGCCTTAAAAAAACTAGGCATATCAGTTCTAGTAATGGATAACAATCCATTTTCATTAACTCTTTCTGAAGTTCAACCAGCTAACATTTTTATCAAAGAAATTAATGTAAAAAACGTAATTGACGTTTTAAATAAAGAACAACCAGACGCTCTTATTCCAATTACAGGTGGACTAAGGGCTGTTCATGTTGCTCAAGAATTGATTAATCAAGGAATCCTGGATGACCTAAATGTAAAAGTATTAGGTATTTCAAAGGAATCATTAAAAGTTTTAAATAGTCCAGATAAAATGAAAACTGCAATTAACCGCGTTTCTGAACCTGCAGTTCCATCTAAAATAATTCGCAGTGAATCAGAAGCTTTTGCGGTGGTTAGAGATATTGGTTTTCCGGTTAACATCAAGAAAGTTAACCAAAGAGAAAGCACTGAAAGAATCATTTGTAATAATGCTGAAGATTTATCCGATTTACTTGAAGATGAGTTTAAAGACGACAGTGTATGCGTAATTGAGAAGAGCATTGTTGGATACAAACAGGTCGAAACAGTAGGGGTTAGAGATCAAACCAACACTAAAATACTAATTGCTGGACTTGAAAATATTGATGCTGTTGGAGTCCATTCTGGAGATTCAATGATTATCACTCCAGTTCAAACTTTAAATGATATTGAATATCAAAATATTAGAACTGCGACCTTCAAGATTATGGATTACTTAAACATTATTGGACCTTGTCATATTCAATTTGCTTTAGATACCAATGATGGATCAAATTACTACGTAACTAAAATTAACCCGATTATTAACAGTAACACTGCTTTAGCGGCTCGTTCTACAGGGTATCCGTTGGTTTATGTATGTACTAATTTATTATTGGGTAACTCATTAAATGAAATTAAGTTGCATAATAATTACCATCATTTAACTCCAATTATGGAACCAACTTTAGATCACGTTGTTGTTAAAATGCCGGTTTGGCCATTTGATAATATTCAAGAAGCTGATCAACATCTTGGTACAAAGATGAAATCTGTCGGTTCTACAATTGGTGTGGGAAGAACTGTTGAAGAAGCGTTACTAAAGGCTCTTAGAAGCTCTCAATTTTCTCCTAGAGATGTATTACCAAGTATGAAAGAAATCAGTAATGACGAATTGATTAGTCAATTAATTCATCCAAAGTCTGATCGTTTACTAGTGTTAATTGAAGCCCTTAGACGTGGATATCAAATTGATGAATTAGAAGAGTTAACAAAGATTGACCAATTCTATTTCTATAAGTTAAGAGCTTTACTTGATGTGGAAGAGCTCATTATTAAAGAACCAATGAAGCTTAGCACTATCGAAGTAGCACATGATTTCGGTTTTGGTGATGGTATGATGGCTGAAACATGGCAAGAACCGATTGAATCAGTAAGATCTTTATATCATGCTGAAAATGAATATCCAACTTACAAAACAATTGAACCTTCAGCTGGAGAGTTTGATCAAAATATTAGATCATTTTACAGTAGTTATGAAGTTGAAAACGAATCGCATCAAGAATCTGAAAAGACAGCTTTGGTAATTGGACGTGGGGGAAATAAACTTGGTCCAAATACTGCAGCTGACTATTATACAGCTGAGATGTTAATTCAACTTCATAGAATTGGTTACAAGACAATTGTAATGAACAATAACCCGAATGCTTTATCATTAAGCCCTCAAATCAGTGATAAACAATACATTGAACCAATTCAATTAGGAGCTATTCTTAATATAATTGAACTGGAAAAACCGGTTAGGGTATTTATTCCTGGAAATCGTCACTTCTTATTAAAACAATTAAAGCAATATACCAATTTAAACGTTCAAGTACTTCCACCTGATCAAGAAACAGGGGTTGTTTTACCCAAAGACGTTACTTATGCATTAAATTTCTTTGTTACTAAAGAAGATAGTTACTTCATATCTACTGAAAAGCTTATTAGTAATAATAAGAGTGACTTAGACTATGTTACTGCATATGAAACTCCGTATGTCTTAGATGATAGTACTTTGGAGCAAGATATTAAGCTATCTAAAGAGCATATCGCTAGTTCTAATTGGATTGGTTTAGTTCAAATCTTGTTTAATCAAACTAAAAATGGCAAATCTGAATACGTTGGAATCAGGCCACTAAGACTTACTGAAACCATTTTCCTAAGCAGGGCGACAGGAATTAATTGGGTACGTGCCCTTGTCAGATTCTATACTAAGAAATTAGATATAGACGCCCTTATGGCTTCTATGCCTGATGTTTCAAATAGAACCACGCAAATGCAAGCAACATTCCCATTTAAACAATTAAACGTCAAAGTTGATCATGCGAATAGTTCTCAAGAAGTAGGGGCTAGAATAAAATTTAAAATTGAAGATTAAAAAAGACATTTCATTTTTGAAATGTCTTTTTTATTAATTGTTTTCAAAATATTTATCATCAGGTGTTCGCCCAGTGTTATTTAATACGACACTAATACCATTAACGGATCTGTTATCGCTATCATTTGTTGGTTTAGCTGATACCTGAGCTTGAATGTTATTATGACTATCTAATTGTAAGTTAGAGAATGTTATTGTTAAGGATTCACCATTTGTATCATCACCATCACTGGGTTGATTGATAATTAATTGGTTATTACTTAAACTGTATGAACATTTTTCACCATTAGTCCACTTATCATATTCTGGATATTTATAAGCCATTGAGAAATTACTTAAGTCATCTGAATATAAAACGTCTTTATCATTAAGAAAGTATAAATAAAAGTTATTATCATTGTAAGAAAATGTCCAAATGGTTTTCTTTTCAGTAGTTTCTTGAATGATTTTAGCTGGGGTAGGTCCCAGTTGTGTAGGACTACCGTTAACAACTTGATTTCTAACACCAACAACAACTGTAACTGAAATCAAGACAGTAATTAAATAAAAAAGGTTTTTATGTGCTTCTTTAAATGCTGAAATAAATCCCATAATGTTCACTCCTAATCGTCAGAAATTTTATCACCGGTATTTTTAATGGTTACTCTTTGATTACCTAAAGTAGCGTCGATGTTTTTACCGTTGGTCTCTAAATCAGTGAACTTTAAAGAAGAAAGACTAAAGCTATCATCTGTTAATTTATAATCAGTTGAGTTTGAAACCATTGCAATATGGTATTCATCATCTTTATAATGAGCTTCATCTGAATCCAAATAGAAGTAGATAGTGGCGTCTTCGTTATCTTCATCTTTATATGTAACTTTCCATAAAGTGTGATCTTTAATAGATTGCTTAATTAAAGATGTAGGTGCTTCTGATGCGCTAAAAACATTTCCACTCGTAATAACATTTTTTACTCCGAGCAAAATTAAAATAACGATAACTGCAATTATCGCATAAAAAGCATTTTTATGTGATTTCTTAAAGTTTGTAATATTAGACATATATGAATCCCCCTGTTTTTATATATAATCTATCTATAAGTATATCATAATAAAGGTGAATAATATATATCCATTAGTTTTAATGTATAGATGTATGCAAAATAAAAAGACCACCTTTATATAAAAAGGGGTCTTTAATCAATAATTTATTTAATATATCCATCCTTGCTGATTGTCGCATTTTGTTTAAAGGATGTACTTTCAGAATCAGTTTCAATAACTCCTTTAAATTTGTTATTGTTAACCTTCTTCAAGTTATATATCTTAATGTTGACTTGTTCTTCATCATACTTGATGTTAAACGTGATTTCGCCACCATTATTTTGATATGTTCCAACGTCATCACTGTAATTATTAGGATTCTTGTATATTCCATTTAAATCTGATTTATCTTCAGCAATTAAAACTTGATTATCCTTATTAAAGAATAAATATGTAACGTTTGAGTCGCTGCTTCTAAGCTTCCAAATAACTTTTCCTTTTTGATCAGCCTTAACTAGCAAGCTAGCATTATTATTGGTAAATTGATAGAACTTACCATTATCAATCGTGTTTCTAATTCCCAATCCAATTAAAACAATCACTACAAAAGCAAACAGATAAAATTTTCTGCTTCGTTTAAATATTTTCATAATAACTCTCCAATTCCATAATATGTATGCATTCTATCATATGAACCTTAAAACTAAGATTAATTTGCCTTCAAAAATTAAATAAAAATAAAAGGGCGCATTACACTGCAATTTAATGTATAACTATACACATTAATATAAAAACTCGCAGCACAGAGCTCCCTAAATTTCACCTTATTTATGATTAATCACATCTACAGATATTCCAAGTAACTTATTCGCATAAAGATAATCATCCTTAGTACAATCTTTATTAGAAGTAAGTAGGTGGAACTTTTCGCCAGAATCAATTGAAAATAAGTTTGTGTCAATTAGTCCATTCTTGATATAAAAACGATATCTAGCATCACGTTGTTTAGAATTAGCAAAGCTACCAATTGTAGATTCACATTCTAATATAAAACCATCCTTAAATTTGCTATTTAAAGCATTAAGAACCAATTTACCAAGTCCTTGGCCACGAATACTAGAATCAATAGCAAAGTATAAAATAAAGGCCTTATCATTTAAATCAACTAGATATAAGATACCAGCATGTTTATTGTTATGCTTAATCAAATACATTTTAATACGATGATCAGAATCAGCAAGCTGTATTAAATCATCAAATGAAATTTTTTCATAATCTGGAAAAGAGTCATTATATAACTGATGCCAATAATTTGACTCGTTTAAATCTTTAATTTCGGAAAATGAAATCATATAAAAATCCTTTCAACATTTTATACAAGTTTAACATATTATTTACGAAATCAATAATTACAGTAATAAAATTAAAAATGCTGTTTCTTTCTTACTTTTTAGGTTACTTCGCATAATATATATTATGTAAAGTAGATAAATAAAATTAAACAGAGACATATTTCACATATTCCCCCTTTATATATTTGCAATTAATTAATAGTAAAAATAAAAAAGCATCCAATTTAATGGATGCTTTTAATTATTGATTAAGTTCACTAATAATATCTTGTTCGAACTTACGAGGATTCTTTAATGGTGAATATCTTTTAATAAATTCACCATTCTTATTAATTAAAAATTTAGTATAGTTAAACTTTATACGGCCTTTACCTGAAGCATTTTTCAAGTAAGTAAATAATGGTAATTCATCTTTACCGTTAACTTTCACTTGTTTGCTCATTGGGAAAGTTACACCGTAGTGTAATTGGCAATATTCACTGGTTTTTTGATCATCTTTTAACTCCATGTGGAATTGATTTGATGGAACGCCAATGATAACAAAATTATCGTCTTTATATTTATCGTATAAGTATTGTAGATCTTTTAATTGTCCTGCAAGACCACACTTACTTGCTGTATTAACAACAAGTACTACCTTACCTTTTAAATCATTAAAATCAATGTTTGATCCATTCATTTCAGTTAACTTAAAATCGTAAAAATTTTTAATCATATAACTTCACTCTCAATCGAATTTATTATTTCCAACGAGACTTAATTAGTTTTTGCATGATTGGGTTACCTAGAACAACAACAAGTAATACCATTTGAATTGGTGTTGTAATAACTTGTTTTACTAGTCTAGTCATGATAAATACTTTAAAACTGTATCCTGATGTTAATGGTGATAAAGTTAAGAATAAAGTATTCATAAATGTGTTTACCAATAAGGTAATAATTAATTGAGCTACAATTGCTTTCCATGGGCTGAATTTTTCATTTTTGTATAAAAATAGTCCAAAGATAAATGCTGCTGTCATTGCTGATAGAGTAAAACCTGGTAAGTACATTTGTCCACTCAATAGTGTAAACATTACATCACAGACCCCTGCTACTACTGCTGAAATGATTGGTCCATACATGGATGCCATTACAGCTGTAACTAGGAATGAGAAAGTAAATACAACGATTGGAGTGTGTATTCCAAATTTTCCTAATACATATGACAATGCCATTAAAATAGCAATTGTTGATGCGTCCCTAACGTTAATACGTGGAACTCTAAATAAAGTTGAAGCATTCATAAAAACAAGACATCTCCTAGTGGAGCTGCCACTAAATCATTATAAAAACGATATTATAAAAACGTTGTGGCGAATGCGGGATATACATCGCAACCGTAGTTTTCGTCTAGCGTTCACATTCCGTTCCACTAGCACTTTACGCATATAACCCTACTCCTAAATTTTTTTGCAAAATAACTTGCAACATCTATATTATCATTTATAAAAACATAAAACAACTAACATTTTATACTTTTTGTTCAATTAATGTTTGTGTTTTGGTGAATAATAACCCTAAAATTCTAATTAAGTACGTTTATTTAATGTAAAATATTAACTTATTTGGTTTCTGTATCAATCATCCAGGCTAATGCTAATGATTTATTTCCTAAATGAGTTCCAATAACTGGACCAAAATAACTTTCTTCAATCTTCATATCAGGATAAATAGACTGAATACTTTCTTTCCATTCGTGTCCAGCTTCAGGATCATTTCCATTAATAACGATGGCTTTTACTGGATAATCAACTTTATCAATTGCTTCTTTAAATAGTTCTTCAGTTCTCTTTAATGCTTTTTTACGAGAACGAACTTTTTCAAAAGCTACAATTTCGTTTGATTGCTTATCAAATGTTAGAAGAGGTTTAATTTTTAACAAACTACCTAAAAACGCTGAAGCATTTGACAGTCTTCCACCTCTAACTAGGTTTTGCAAATCATCTACAACAAAAATTTCATCAATGGTATCTCTAACCATATCTAAGTGTTCAATAACTTCTTCAATTGATTTACCTGCTTCAACCTGTTTAGCAGCTTCAATTACCAAGTTCCCCATTAATTTTACTGTAATTTTTGAATTGTAAGGAATTACTTTAATATTTTCAATAGTGGGTGCTAACGCGGATAGTGAATTAAAGAACCCAGAAATAGTACTTGCTAAATGAATACTGATAACTGCATCGTATCCCTCTTCAGCTAGACTATTGTACATATTGATTAATTCTCCCATAGCAGGTTGAGAAGTACTTGGGAATGATTGCGAATTCTTCAATTTTTCATAGAATTCCTCGGTTGAGATATTTACCTCTTCTTCATAACTCTTACCATCAATCATGACAGGCATTGGAATAATATGAATGCCATATTTTTCTTGCTCTTCTTTTGATAAGTAAGAAGTACTATCTGTTACGATTGCAATTTTCATTATTTATCATCCTTTTAATCTTAATACGATCTTTTAATTTATATAAAAATTATAACATTAAACCAGTTTTATATCATGAGAACTCTGTTATTTTTGCTAAGTATAGCTTATTTAAGTTATACTATATTATAAGATTTTTAACGAAAGAGAGATGATAAAATGTCATTTGATGGTTCATTCACACATGCTATGGTCGCTGAATTAAATAACCTAGTTACTGGTGGTCGAATTTCAAAAATTAATCAACCTTATGATAATGAAGTCGTTATCACAATTAGATCTAACCATGAAAATTACCCTATTTTAATTTCTGCGAACCCTAACTATGCACGTGTACAAGTTTCAAGAACTTCATATGTTAATCCCAAGGTTCCAACTAATTTTACAATGACATTGAGAAAACATCTAAGCGGATCAATTTTAAAAAAAGTTACTCAAATTGATAATGATCGAGTAATGGTTTTTCATTTTACAACACGCAATGAAATTGGTGACCTCAAAGAAATGATGTTAGTTGTAGAAATTATGGCTCGTCATAGTAATATTATTTTAGTAGATACTCAAGATGATATGCGTATTATTGACGCTATTAAACGCATTGGTGCTGATAAGAATAGATATAGAACCATTTTACCAGGAGATACCTACATCACCCCTCCAAACCAAAATATGATTAATCCATTCAGTGATGACTTTGACTTTAACATAGTGGAAACATTGCTTTCTAACTATCCTAACCAAGAAGTTTTATCTACTGAATTTCGTAAAACATTTCAAGGTTTAGGAAAGGATACATCACTATTTTTAGCAAAAATGATGCATGTTAGTACAAATCATAGAGATGGATTCAGTGAATTCTTTTCATTTTTTGATAATCCAAATCCTACACTGATTGAACATAATGGATCAGCAATTTTTACAGTTTATCCTTTTGAAGAAAAAGCTACAACCTTTAACTCTTTAAGTGAACTTCTTGATCATTTTTATGAAACTAAAGCTAGATTAGATCGCGTTAAGCAACAAGGTAGTGTTTTAATCAAAGTGGCTAAATCTGAACTTAAGAAAAACAAAACTAAAAAGAAAAAGTTGGAAAAGACTTTAGAAAACACGAAATACGCTGATGATTATAGAATTAAAGGAGAAATTTTAACGACCTATCTACATGAAATTAAAAAAGGGATGACTAAAATCACCCTTCCTAACTTTTATGATAATGGTAATCCGATTGAAATTAGTATTTCTAACCAAATTTCTCCATCAGAAAATGCACAAAAGTATTTCAAAAGATATCAAAAAGAAAAGAATGCTGTATCTTATGTTACTGATCAACTTGAAAAGACGAATAATGAAATCAATTATTTTGATAATATCTTATCTCAAATTGAACTTGCTAATCCATCTGACTTAGATGACATAAAAGTTGAATTTGAAAATGAAGGTTATTTAAAACATCATAATAATCATTCAAACAAAAAAACTACCAATACTAAAATTAGTAAGCCTGAAGAATTTATTACTGATGAAGGTGTTCATATTCTTGTTGGTAAAAATAATTTGCAAAACGATAAGTTAACAATGAAAGATGCTGATAAACGTGACACTTGGTTGCATACTCAAAAGATTCATGGATCACACGTTATTATTAAAGACTTTAATCCGGATGATAAAACGATTGAAGACGCTGCTATGCTTGCAGCATATTTCTCTAAAGCACGTGATTCAGCAACCGTTCCAGTTGACTATGTTCAGGTTAAAAAAATTAGAAAACCTAACGGATCAAAACCTGGCTTCGTTATATATGAAGGTCAACAAACAATTTATGTCACTCCTAGCAAAGAATTCGTTGATAACTTAAGAAAGAACAAATAAAAAAAAGATTGCCGATTGGCAATCTTTTTTTGTTATCTAGCCCATTTTGTATCTTTAAATTGTTGACGACCACCTAATTCTTCTATTTGTGCTCGTAATGGGTTCTTTTTGTAGAAGTCTTGGTGATAATCTTCAGCTGGATAGAATGGTTTTGCATCTTCAATTGAAGTAACAATTGGATCATCAAACATGCCACTTTCAGCTAAAGCTTTTTTAGAAGCTTCTGCCACTTCTCTTTGTTCTTCGCTATTTACGAAGATTACTGGACGGTAGCTGTCACCACGGTCTTGGAATTGACCAGCAGCATCAGTTGGATCAGTTTGTCTCCAGTAAATTTCAACAAGTTCTTTGTATGAAATAATTTCTGGATCAAATGTGATTTCAACTGCTTCAGTATGACCAGTAGTATGGCTACATACTTGTTCGTATGTTGGGTTGGCAACGTGTCCTCCAGTATAACCTGAGATTACACTTTCAATTCCTGGTTGTTGATCAAATGGTTCAACCATACACCAGAAACAACCACCCGCAAAAATTGCTGTTTCTTTACTCATTATAAAATCCCCCTTTTATTTAAATTCAGCTGCGTATTTACCGTAGCCTTCTTCTTCTAATTTATCAACTGGAATAAATCTTAATGAAGCTGAGTTAATGCAGTATCTCAATCCACCCTTATCTTGTGGTCCATCTGGGAAAACATGTCCTAAATGTGAGTTTGCTTCACTACTTCTAACTTCATTTCTAATCATTCCGTGAGAAGTATCTAGATTGCTCTTAATACTGCTTTGTTCGATTGGTTTAGTGAATGCTGGCCATCCACATCCTGAGTTGTACTTATCTTTTGATGTAAACAATGGTTCACCTGAAACAATATCTACATATAATCCATCTTCAAAAAAATCATCGAATTCATTTGTAAATGGTCTTTCAGTACCAGCGTTTTGAGTAACTTCATATTGTTCGTCTGTTAAACGACTTCTTAATTCTTCTTCACTGTATTTTTTCATAATTAACAGCTCCTTTGCTTAATTATGACATATCAAATGCTGATATATCGTACACGACATATCTATAATGATAACGAATATTGAAAATATTGCAACTCATTAGCACAATATATTATTCGGCATCCTTACCCCAATATGCATTACCAGCAAGTGCCATTAGAATGTAATAAATGTATTTTCCAACGTTTGCAAAATTAAATTGACTAAATGCCTTAGCTAATTGAATAAAGTCGTATAATAGCCAGAATTTCCATTGTGTTGAAATCTTCATGGCATTCATAATATTTGCGATTAATGAGATTCCAAATACAAAACTAGTTAATACATATAGGACAGAATCAGATGAATTTAGTTGACCGTATCCAATGTAATTGATACCAAAACTAAATAACAATGATAATAGAGATAAAATGACAAAAAGTATTTTTCCCTTAGCAGTATTCATTAAGTTTGATTTCTTAAATTTATCAGAATTAGTCCATGTCTTAATTGCCCAGATCTGGATAATAAAACTAATTGGGTAAGTTAAAATTGCACCATGATTACCAAGTAAGTAATCAATAATACAACCCAAGATAATCTCAGGAACTCCTATCCAATTACCCCAATTACTAAATCGACCAACTAATCTAGTAGACATAATAGACATACAAGCATCAAATGCACTAATTAAACCAAATGGAACAAAAATTGCCCAGTGTCCCCAATGAGTCACATCATTAAGTGATTCAAATAGATATCCTGATAGAAATGCACAAATAAATATAATTACAATTCCTAATAAATCCATCACTCTTGAAGTTGCTAAATTTCTTAATACTTTTACCATTTTGAAAATCTCCTATTGTTTTTATTTGAGACAGCCGTATTCCGGATGCAACGCTGTCAGATATTTTATATAAATAAAAAGCACATCTCTAGGATGTGCTTTTTACCGTCCTAATACTAATCTAAAACATCAGTTAATTGAGGAACAACTTGTTTCTTTCTTGATACAACACCTGGTAAGGCAATTGTGTCGTCAGAAATAGTTTGGTTAAATGCTTTTTCAACAGCATCTTTAGGTTCACCATATACAATGGCTTCTGAGTTGCTGTCTAAAACATTAGTAGCAATAACTAAGAATAAATCATATCCTTCAGCTTTTGCTTCTTCTTCCATAGCTTTTAGTAAATCAGCTTTACGTTTTAAGACGTCGTTAACATCAACAGTGTTAATTTGGTCGATACGAACAGCTTTACCACCCATAGTGAATGACTTAGCATCACCGTCAATTAGGTCTTTATCAGATCTAGCATCAACGTTAGTACCAGCTTTTAGCATCTTGATACCGTATTCTTCGTAGTCAACATTAGCAATCTTAGCTAATGCTTCAACTGCTTTCTTGTCAACATCTGTAGTTGTTGGTGATTTTAGTAATAATGTATCAGAAATGATTGCTGATAGCATTAGTCCTGCTAATTTTTCAGGAATTTCAACATTTTTTTCGTTAAACATTTCAAAAATTACAGTACTTACACAACCAACTGGTTCTGCGCGATAAAATACTGGTTTTTCAGTATTAAAATCTGCAATTCTGTGATGATCAACAACATGAGTTACAGTTAATTTATCAATATCTGAAACACTTTGTTGAGGTTCATTATGATCCACTAGCATAACAGATTCAACTTCAGATGAAGCTTCACTAATTACACGAGGTGTATCTTGTTTAAAGTAGTCTAAAACAAATTTAGTTTCTTCATTAGGTGTACCTAAAGCAACTGCTTCAACATCGTAACCTAATTTGTTTTGTAGATATGCATATTCGATAGCTGCACAAATTGCATCAGTATCTGGACTTTGGTGTCCGAAAACTAATTCTTTAGCCATGATAAAACTTCCTTTATCTTTTTAGTAGTTGTCCTTTAATCTTGTTAGGTAGTCTCTTTCATCTAAGAATTTATCAAATTCTTCTAGGAATGAACCCACACGAGGAATCATTTTCTTATTTGTTCTGTAGACGAATGCTAGATCAAAATTAATGTTTGGATTCAAACGGGCAACCCATGTATTATTATCTTCCAATTTTTTAACATCTTTGTCAATCATAAATGAACTTGGAAGTGCAGTATTTAATCCAGTGTTAACTGCAAAGCGTAAGATTTGTTCTGGAGTTGAGAAACAAGCACCACTCTTAGGACTATCTAGTAGTTGATCCTTGTATTCAGTTTTTAGAATTGAATCTAAGAAGTAATCTTCTGGATAAGTAACCCATGGTCTATCCAATGTGTCCTTAAATTTAATTTTATCTTTTCCAGCAAATTTTTCATTATGGTGAATGTACATTAAGTCATCACTCATAATCTTTTGTGCTTCATATGGCTTCCAGTTCTTAATTGATGAATCTGGTAAGTACATAATTGCTAAATCAATACGGTTGTTTTCCAAGCTTTCCCAAATTTCCTTACGGGTTAACATTCTTAAGTTAATCTTCAATTCAGGATTCTTTTTGTATAATTCAGCGATGAACTTTTCAAATACTTTAACTTGAATTGATGATAAAACACCAATGTTAATATCACCAGTTGAAGCGCTGTTTGATTGTTCAATTTCGTCAGCAGTTTGGTTTAAAATTTCATAAATATCTTTTGTAGACTTTAGCATAATGTTACCAGCTGATGATAACTTTAATTTTTTACCAATTGAATAAAATAATGGTGCCCCAACAGTCTTTTCAAGCTTTTTAATTTGTTGAGTAAGAGCTGGTTGAGTAATTCCCAAAATTTGTGCTGCTTGAGTGTAATTCATAGTTTCTGCTAATTGCAAAAAGTATGAAAGTGTTTTTGAAGAGAAAATATTTTCTTGCTTAGTTTTTTTCATTTTTTACCCCTATTTATCCATAAAATTATCATATAATAAATTCTTCATTAGAATATAATAACCTAATCATCATAAAATAACAATAAATTTTATGATTTTGATAATAATTATTCTATAGATAATATTACTTAATATTAGCCACTACTTCAGGATGTAATACCATCATATTTAATGGTTGTCCTTCAGCATCAACATCTAATAAAGCAGAACCATTTGATTGTCTATCGTTAATTGGATGTTCCGAAGGCATAATGTCATGGGTACGACGTCTATCAGTAACCACTTGAATTGGATTGTAACTGTCGTTAGATTCTTCAAGCTTAACCAAGTCCACTAATTCATGTGGATTCTTCTTAAGTGGTTTTAGAACTTGAACCCCTCTACGTGCACGACTTGCTAATGGAACTTCACTAACTTTCATATTCTTGTAGAATCCACGTTGGGTAATCATCCCCACAACATCATCTTCTCTTACCAATGCGACATTAGCGACAAATTCATCATCCCTAATATCCATTGATCTAACACCAGTTGAACGAGCACCTGAATAAGATACTTCATCTAATTCAAAACATGTTGCTAATCCGACATTTGAAGCAATAAACACTAATGGATTATCGTCTTGTTTTTCTACATATTCCACATTTAATACATAGGCACTATCATCTTTTAGCTTTTCATAAACAGCTGGTCTAGAACGATAGTTACGTCCAGGTGCTAATTTATCAAATTCGGTTTGTTTGATATAGCCGTCACTAGTTGAAATAACAAACTTACCAGTTTCTTTAAGAGTCTTAAATGACATGACCTTAATGATCGCTTCATCATCACTTAAACCAATTGTTTGAGAAATATGTTCACCAGTTTCCTTCCACTTAGCATCAGTGATTTCATGAACTGGACGGTAAATTAAGTTACCTTTATTAGTAAACATAAACAAATGTTGTAGTGTGGTTAGTTCTTCTAAGAAAATTGGATAGTCATCTTCTTTTAGACCATCATCATCAACATCTGAAGCTTTGTATGAACGAACACTACTACGTTTTAGATAGCCATCATGACTAACCATCACAACAACGTCTTCTTCTGGAACAGTAATTGTCTTACTGATTTTTAGTTCTTCGACTTCGGCTTCAATCTTAGTTAAACGATCATTACCATATGCTTTTTTAATTGCCTTAAATTCATTAGTAAGAACACGATTCAATTCACTATCATCGTTTAAGATCTTATTGAATTCTAAAATATCAGCAGTTAATTTGGCTTTTTCAGTTTCTAGTTCAACCACATCTGTATTAGTTAAACGGTATAGTTGTAACTTAACGATTGCATCTGCTTGTTTTTCAGAGAAATCGAATTTAGTAATCAAATTATTACATGCATCTTTACGATTATCACTTGCTCTAATTGTCTTAATTACATCATCTAGGATAGATAAAGCTTTAATTAAACCATCAACAATATGTTGTCTAGCCATTGCTTTATCTAAATCGTATTGAGTACGTTTAGAAACCACTAATCTTTGATAATCAAGATATGAGTCCAAGATTTCCTTTAAAGATAATCTTTCTGGACGCATTTTGTTGATTGCGACCACGTTAAAGTGATAGTTAATTTGTAAATCGGTGTTTTTAAATAGGTAATTTAAGATTCCGGTAGCATCTACATCTCGTTTTAATTCGATAGCAATAGATAAACCATTACGGTCACTTTCATCTCTAACTTCAGCGATTCCATCAATTTTCTTATTGATTCTGATTTCATCAATTTGTTTTACCAATTGAAGCTTATTAACTTCATATGGTAGTTCACTTACTCTAATTAAAGTTTTATTACCACGTAGTTCTTCAACACTAGTCTTAGAACGAATAATAATCTTTCCACGACCAGTTTCATATGCCTTCTTAATACCATCAAGGCCTTGTACGATTCCTCCAGTTGGGAAGTCAGGACCCTTGATGAATTCCATTAATTCTTCTAATGAAGCATCAGGATGTTTTTGTAAGTGCATTAAAGCATCTAATACTTCTGTTAGGTTGTGAGGTGGAATTTCAGTTGCATATCCTGAAGAAATACCTGTTGCACCGTTTACTAATAAGTTAGGGAAACGTGATGGAAGTACAGTTGGTTCATTTTCAGTGTCATCAAAGTTTGGCACCCAATCAACTGTATCTTTATCAATGTCTCTTAGCATTTCAGATGCAATTTTACTCAATCTAGCTTCGGTATAACGCATCGCCGCAGCTGGATCTCCATCCATTGAACCATTGTTACCGTGCATTTCAATTAATGGTTCTCTGATTTTCCATTCTTGACTCATTCTTACTAATGCTTCATAGATAGAACTATCACCATGGGGATGGAAATTACCCATAACATTACCAACTGACTTAGCTGACTTTCTGAAACCTTTGTCAAAGGTATTTCCATCCTTGTTCATTGCATATAGAATTCTTCGTTGGACAGGCTTTAGTCCGTCACGAACATCTGGTAACGCTCTTTCTTGAATGATTGATTTAGAGTATCTACTAAATCTTTCACTCATGATTTGTTCAAGCGTTAGTTTTTCAATCACTGAATGATTAGCCACTTCGTTTCCTCCTATCTATTCAATTTCTGTTTCTTTAGTTGTATCTAAAATACTGCCGTCTTCTTCTAGTGTGAATTTAACGTTTTCTTCAATCCATTCACGTCTTGGTTCAACTTTGTCACCCATAAGAGTAGTTACACGCTTTTCAGCAAGTGCAGCATCATCAATTTGAACTTGAATTAAAGTTCTGTTATCCGGGTCCATAGTAGTTTCCCATAATTGATCGGCGTTCATTTCGCCAAGACCTTTAAATCTTTGTAAAGCAGGATGTTGGCCAAACGCTTTTAACTTGTCTGTTAATTCGTCGTTAGTCCAAGCATAATCAACTTGGTTCTTCTTACCAGACTTTTGTTGAATCTTATATAAAGGTGGAAGCGCAATGTACACTCTACCTTGTTCAACCATTGGACGCATGTACTTGTAGAAGAATGTTAATAACAGAATTTGAATATGGGCACCATCATCATCGGCATCGGTCATGATGATGACTTTATCATAGTTGGCATCTTCAATATTGAAGTCCGCACCAACACCAGCACCAATTGTATAAATCATGGTACTAATTTCTTCATTTTTTAAGATATCATCTAGTTTTGCTCTTTCAGTATTTAAAACCTTACCACGTAAAGGCAAAATTGCTTGATGCTTACGGTCACGTCCTTGTTTAGCAGAACCACCCGCAGAATCCCCTTCGACTAGGAATAGTTCATTTTTAGAAACATCTTTAGATTGCGCTGGTGTTAATTTACCAGATAGTAATCTTTCCTTCTTGTGTTTCTTCTTACCATTACGACTTTCATCACGAGCTTTACGCGCAGCTTCTCTCGCCTTACGTGCTCTTAATGACTTATGAACTAATTCTTGAGCAAAATCATTGTTTTCCAATAGGAAGTAACCTAATTGTTCTGAAACAATATTATCAACAATAGAACGAACTTCAGGACTTCCTAGTTTTTCTTTGGTTTGACCTTCGAATTGAAGCATTTCCTCAGGCACTTTAATTGAAATAACCGCAGATAGACCTTCTCTAACATCAGTTCCGTCTAAGTTCTTTTCTTTATCCTTTAATAGTTTTACTCGACGCGCAAAATCATTAAAAGACTTGGTCCAGGCACTTCTAAAACCTGATTCGTGAGTTCCACCATCTTTAGTTCTAACGTTATTAACGAATGAAAGTGTGTTTTCTGTATAACCGTCATTGTATTGAGCAGCTACTTCAACTTCAACACCATCTTTTGATCCATCAAAATACATGATGTTACCAAGAGTATGCTTATCTTCGTTCAAGTATTGAACAAACTCTTTAATTCCATCTTTAAAATGGAACTCTTCGCTACGTTCTTGACCCACTCGTTCATCAGTTAAAGTGATTTTTATGCCGTTTAATAAAAATGCTGATTCTCTTAAACGTTGTCTTAAAATATCGTAGTTATAAATAGTGGTTGTAAAAATACTACTATCAGGCTTGAAAGTGACAGTAGTTCCACTATGTTCTTTTGTTTTACCGATTTTCTTAAGGGTGCCAATTGGTTGACCACCATTTTCGAAATCTTCTTCATATTTGTAACCATCTCTAACAATAGTTACACTTAAACTGTTTGAAAGTGCATTAACAACACTGGAACCTACCCCGTGCAAACCACCGGAGGTCTTGTATCCACCATTTTCTGTAAACTTACCACCAGCATGTAATACAGTTAAGATTACTTCTGGAGTGGGTTTACCAGATGAATGCATTCCTACAGGCATTCCACGTCCATGATCCACCACTGTAATACTATTATCATTATGTATAGTAACGTTAATTTCGTCACCATATCCGGCTAATGCTTCATCGACCGCATTATCCACAATTTCGTATACCAAATGATGTAATCCTTTACTATCGGTAGAACCGATGTACATACCAGGACGTTTTCTAACTGCTTCCAATCCTTTAAGAACTTGAATGGAGTCATCATTATAGTTTTCTGACTTATTAGCCATCATTACGCACTCCCTTTCATACAATATAATATATTACATTATTTAAAAACGTTTTAAAAGGGCTTTAGTTTAGGAATTGCGATACTAGGTTGTCTAAATTCGTAAAAATGGTAGAATTAATAGATAGTTATTTTGGGGGAGGAACGTTTTTTGAAACTTATACTATTATTAATAGTGGCTTACTTATTAGGGTCACTACCTAGTGGAATCTGGGTTGGAAAATTATTTTTCCATAAAGATATCACTAAATTGGGTTCCGGAAACATGGGAACCACCAATACGTTTAGAGAATTAGGAAAGACTGCTGGAGCGGTTGTAATGATTCTAGATATTCTAAAAGGAACAATCGCTACATTACTTCCAGCTTTCTTCAATATCTCACACGTATCACCAATTATATTTGGTCTGTTCGCTGTATTAGGCCACACTTTCTCAGTTTTTGCTCATTTTAAAGGTGGTAAAGCTGTTGCAACAAGTGCAGGGATGCTATTAGCAATTCACCCTATTTTATTCTTATGTGCATTTGCTTTTGAAATTATTTTTACTTACTTAACAAGTATGGTTAGTCTTGCTAGTATGATCTCATTCCCACTTATTACCATCTTAATATTAATGGATGGTGATTACTGGTTAGGTTTAATCGGAATCATATTAACTGTCTTCATCTTTGTAAGACACCGCAGTAACATTACAAGAATTAAAAATGGAAACGAAAACTTAGTTCCATTTGGGCTTGTATATAAACATCGTAATAAATAATAAAAAAAGAGCTGTCAATGACAGCTCTTTTTTTTATTTGGTATTTTTAGCATCTAATTGTTTCAAATGTTCTACTTTATCTTTTGATAATATTGGGAATGAAATGGTAAATATTGAACCATAGCCCGCAGAGCTTTCAACATTAATTTGCCCATTATATGCTTCCACTAGACGTTTAGCGATTGATAATCCAAGTCCATTCCCACCTTGATTACGGCTTCTAGCCTTATCTACACGGTAAAAACGGTTAAATATCTTATTGATACTTTCTTGGCTTAATCCTTCACCAAAATCTTGAACGGCAATATCTACGTATCGATACTTTCTAGAAAGAGAAATATGAATTTCTTTTCGTTGTTTAGAGTACTTAACTGCGTTATCCAATAGGATAATCAATATTTGTTCTAAATGATTTCGATAGATTTGTACAATTGTTTCGTCATCAATATCATCATCTAAGATAAACTCATAATCTGGATGAATCATCTTAAAATCATTGTATTGTTGATGAACAACGTCTTGTACATCCGTAGTCTTATTACCATAGTTTATTTCGACTTGTTCAGCTCTTGATAAATCTAACATTTCTTGAACTAAGCTCTTCATTCTATTAATTTCATAAATAGAAGACTTAATAGATTCATCCAAAACTTCTGGATCATCTTTCCCCCATCTAGAAAGCATATCTAAATGGCCTTGAATTACGGCAACTGGGGTTCTTAATTCATGAGATACATCTTCAACGAATTGTTGTTGTTGATCAATATATCTTTGCATAGTGTCAATCATATCATTGAATAGATCACCTAAATCGGTTAACTCATCATTTTGAGTTAACTTAGGCACACGACTATCCGTTTCTGGAGATTCCTTAACACTATGAATAGTGTTAGAAATAATACGAATTGGTCGAAGCATATACGATGATAAAAAGTATGACAATGCAGCTGAGAAGAAGATACCAATTATAAGAATAACAAATAAGATTCCAGCTAATTTATTGATATACAAATTATAATCTGACATTGAATCAACAACTCTTAAATACCCAATTAGAGCGTGCATCTTATCAGATGAATAAATTGGTGAATCTAAAACTAAAACAGTTTTACCATCACTTCTGGTGATTACAGATTTTCTTGATTCTACAGGCTGAAATTTATAAATCTTTTTTGGTGACTTCTTTGATGAAAAGATTGGTTCTGATTGATTATTGTATACACTAACAACGATATCTTTACTGAATAAATTAGTGTAAATAGAATCAGAATATACGTTCATTGCCATTCCGTTATTAGGAGTAGCACCCTTTAAATTATTGTTAGGACTTAAGACGTCATTAACTTTTTCAAAATCTAAAGGTTGATTAACATGACTTAATCTACTAGAGATTGTTACATCTGATTCAACTGTACGTGCGTTTTCCTGATGTAATAAAACATCAGAAAATCGATTATAGATTAAAAAAGAAAAAATTGATAGGATAACAAAAATTATAATTGCTGAACCAATTGACCATTTCCACTTTAGAGAAAACCATCTTCGATTACTACTTACTGTCTTTGATACTTTATCATCATTGAGGGGTATCATGATCTCATCACGTAACCGGTTCCTCTAACAGTTTGGATATAGCTCTTTTGATCTGGTCTATCAATTTTGTTTCTTAGGTAACGAACGTAAACATCAACAACGTTTGTTTCTGCACTTGAATCGTAACCCCATACCTTAGTTAATAAAACATCTCTAGCTAATACAACATTAACGTTTTCCATTAATGTTAATAGTAATTCGTATTCACGTTTAGTTAAATCAATGATGTCGTCGCCGCGTTTAACAATGCGACTTTCTTTTTCTACTGTAATATCCTTAAAGTAAACAACTTTTTGATCTTCAGCACTTTCGTCACCTTCGATATCAATACGACGAAGTAAAGCTCTAACACGTGCTAATAATTCTTCAATAGCAAATGGCTTAACAATGTAGTCGTCAGCACCGTGATCAAAGCCAGAAACACGGTCAATAACTGAATCTCTAGCAGTCATCATAATGATAGGAGTAGTCTTCTTTTCACGAAGTCTTCTAGCAACTTCCATACCATTTAACTTAGGTAACATTAAGTCTAAAAGAATAACGTCATAATCGTTATTAAGAGCTTCTTCTAGCCCTTCACGACCGTCTAAAGCTACTTCGGTATCATAACCTTCATGCTTTAATTCTAACTCTACAAATCTAGCTAAGCTTTTTTCGTCTTCAATTATTAAAATTCGGCTCATTTAAGTACACCTCTCCATTTATTTTAGAAAATCTTAACTTACTTTGTATATTTTATCACAATTTTTCTCATAATAGAAGAGCATAATCCGAATATTATTATTAAAAACTCAACCAAAATGACTCTATTGTCGGATAAAATAAAAAATCGATTTGTTTAATTGATTATAGTTTAATATAAAACTAATAATAAATAAATAATTTTATATTTAAAATAAAAAAAGCTATCAGAACCCATGGTGTTCTGATAGCTTTTATTTAATTAGTTGTTTTCATTAACAACTTGTTTTCCATCATAGTATCCACAACTAGGACATACAATGTGAGGTTTACGTAATTCACCACAGTTTGGGCAAGCACTCAAACCTGGGTTAGCCAACTTAATGTGACCACGACGCATACCCTTCTTAGCTTTTGAAGTTCTTCTTGCTGGTACAGCCAATGCAAAAACCCCCTTTTTATTATAAAATATCCACTAGTGAAAAAAATTTTTAAGTCTTGCAACTAGTTATCACTATCGTTAAAGAAATTCTCTAACTTAGCAAGACGTGGATCTACTTTTTTATCATTTGCCTCTTGTTCAGCGAAGTCGTCTTCTGAAATTACCGCCCAGTCATTACCTTCTGGCATTTCATTACTTTCGATTTCATCCGGAGACAAAATGTGCATTGGAATTTGTAGAATGATGTTATCGGCTACAGATTGATCAAAATCAATTAAACCGTCATCATCTACTAGAAAAGCAACATCATCTTCTCTTTCGCGTTCTTTAAGTCTAGCTTGTGTATCTACATAAACTTCATCAATAGTGAAGTCTAGTGGTAAATCAACAGGCTTTAAAGAACGCGAAGATGGTACAACTACCTTTCCTGTTACATGAGCGTTAACAATCACATCACCTTTTTCATAAAAGACATGTGCTTCAACATGAATGTCATCATCTGCAGAAATAACGTACTTGCTATATCTACTCATGATATCATCTGATAGATTAATGTCTTCACTAGTTGATAGTGGTTGATTCTTGTATTCGGAAAGTTCTTTTACGAACCATTTCATGTCTATTCCTCCTAATGCAACAGCGTTTATTATACATATTAAGACGTTAGTTTGTCAAGGTCATTTCCTTGATACCATCCCTTTTATTAATAAATAATTGGGTGTTTCCCTACATCTTGTTTTCTATTATTAATACTTTCGTAAATTTTACCAGCATTTACATCAAATTTTAGTTCATTTTCAGATAAATGCTTATCAATTTTAGTAATAATAGGTAGATTTATATCCTTTTTAATATGGTTTAAATAACCATTACCAACTTTGTTAAAAGCTAGTATACGAGCGTATTGACTACCTAAATCATCATCTTTTTTCCAATTTAGTAATGTGTAAACACATAACCTTCTAAGACGTGAATAGGTATATCTTTTCGATTTAATTAAATAAATAAACTCATCAAAAGTATTTGATTGATAAATAAATTTCTTAAATCGATATTCTAACCCCTCATTCATTTGATAAATATTTTCCAACTCATGAATTGAACTAGTTGTAACCTTATACTTTAACAATGGCCAAAAATCAGCCCATGAACATATTTTGTTAAATACGCTTTTATCATATGCAGTTGGTAAAAACTTAATAGTTTCATCAATTCGATTAGTTTCAATAGCATCCCTAATTGATGAAGCACTTGCCATTTTAATGTCGTGATTCAATTCCTTATCGTGATGATTTGAACCTTTACGGAGAATCGGCACTAACTGCATATGATGTTCCATACTGTTATTAGCAATTGCGTAGTTTAACGCTAACACATCATTGGGATCACTAATACGTTGTCCAGTTACCCCATCAATAGCTTCTCGAATCAAACCAGCATAGGATTGCTTGTAATCATTATTTACGAATTTTGAATTACTCAAGTCTTTTTTAGCTAATCCTTCGAAGTCTAATTCTGGATGTTCACTACCAAATGCTAACCATTCGCATTTAAAATTAGCTAAAATTTCTACTGCCTTTTGAGCAAATATATCGGCAGGTTGAACCGCTGATTGCACAGGCAATTCAAGGACTATATCGGCTCCATTATTTAATGCAATTTCAGCTCTTTGCCATTTATCAATTATCGCTGGTTGTCCTCTTTGGACCCAGTTTCCAGACATGACAATAATTACTATATCGGCTCCAGTCGTTTTTTTAGCTTGTTCAATCTGATATTTATGACCATTATGAAATGGATTATATTCAGCTATAATTCCGACTGCCTTCATAGTAACTATCCTTTCTTACATTTAAAGAACCATCTAGTGGTATCTTCACTAATCTCTTCATTACCAAAATTAGCAGATACCTCAATTGAACTAAAGCCAACTTTTTTCAATAGATTTAAATATGTTTGTAATTCATATGTTCTTTCGAAATGAGTCTCACTAAACTGATCATATGCATCGATGTCTTCATTGTAGGTGAAGAAAACTAAATCATGTTCAACTGAATGGTCATATTCACCAATGTATGATTGCCATTGAAAAGCATTTTCATCATCATGATAGTTATACATATAACCGGGATACACAACATCAGTTTGATATGGTGTAATCACGTCAAATAAAAATGTTCCATTGTCACTTAAATGATTTAAAACATTTTCGAATGTAGTCTGTAATGTTTCTAAATCTGATAAATAGCATAATGAATCGTCGAAACATGTAATAACGTTGAAATTAGGCAAGTCTGATAAGTCAGTCATATCACCTTGAATTAATTCAACTTTATTTTCTTTATCTCTAAGTCTTTCATCAGCTAATGTAAGCATGTCGTCGGATAAATCCATCCCACTAACCTGATATCCTTCATCAGATAAGAATGATAATAGTCTCCCTGTACCACATGCCATGTCCATGATGGATTCATCTTTAGTTACGTTATTTTTAACATATGATAACCATTTATCATACATTGTTTCATCAAATAACTCATCATAGAATTTAGCAAACTTTTGATAAATCATATTAGTCGTTTACCCAACTGTCGATATCAACGTAGTCTGCATCAGACCATAATTTTTCTAGGTTGTAGTATTCACGTTCATCTTCTTGGAATACATGAACAATAACATCCCCCATATCCAACAAGATCCATTTAGCTGTATCTTTTCCTTCAACAGCTTTAACGTTGATTCCAGCTTCTTCAGCTTTATCGGCAATTTCTTCTGAGATTGATTTTACCTGTCTATTTGAAGCAGCATCCATGATTACAAAGTAATCTGCCATTAAACTCACTTCATGTACATCTAATGCTACGATGTTATGTGCTCTTTTACTGTCTCCAGCTTTTACAAGTACTTCTAATTGTTCTTTACTGTTCATTATTGAACTCCTTATTATTTGATATTTGATCCGTTTACCCATGCATTATAAGTATCAATTGTTTTAGGATAAACTGGTTTATTTTCACTGATTAAAAATTCTAATGTGTGTTTAGTTTGATAAGCAACACCATCAGCTAAATCGTTGAATGTAATCTTTCTAGCTTCTTCTACTCCGGGAAAATCTCTTCCCATTTCAATATAATCGGCCATGTAAACGATTTGTTCTAGTTTAGACATATACTTAGCACCTGTTGTATGGTGCTTAATTGAATTAAGAATATCGATATCGGTTACTCCCAATTCATCTTGAACAAGTAAATATCCTACTTCTCCATGCCAGATGGCATTTCCATAATGCAATAGTAAATCATCCAAATGATATTTTTTGATGACATCTAAAAAGTCATCATCTGGTCTTTGTTTAGCATAATCATGACATAATCCGGCAACACTAGCTTTTTCTACATCTTCTCCATTTTGCTTAGCTAACTCAAATGCCATTTGTTCGACACGTAAAACATGTTCAAATCTAGATTGGGTTAATGCATCATCAAGTTTTTGAATTAATTCTTCTCTTGATAATGGAATATATTTACCAGTGTATGTTAAATCAATATCATTCATATAAATCATGCTCCTTTATATATTTAGCGACTACATCCGGAACCAAGTAACGAATTGATTGACGGTTCTTAACTAATTTACGGATCATAGTTGAAGAAATATCTAACTTAGGTACATCCACCCAAATTACTGGATATTTAGTAGTCATTGGATAGTTTTCTCTTCTGACACCAACAAAATGAGTTAATTTAAAAAGCTCATCTACTTTATACCATTTAGGTAAGTATTCAACCATGTCACCCCCAATTATAAAGTAATATTCATAATCGGGATGTATCCTATTTAATTCTATCATAGTGTTATATGTGTAACTGGTTGTTTGATTAATGATTTCAATCATTTCAATATCGAAATCATCATTATCGTTTATCGCAACATTAACCATGTTTGTTCTATCAGTAGCATCAATTGCCTCTTTATGGTCAATGTGTGGCGGAATAAAATCCGGCATGAAATATACCTTTTCTAAACCTAATTGACTGCGAACTTGTTCGGCAATAAACAAATGACCATTATGAATAGGATTAAAGGTTCCACCAATAATACCAATTTTTCTTTTATGATTTGATACGTTCACTTGACTTACTGTTTGCACTTTTTGATCATGCATGGTTAAAAACACCTCTACATATTTCTAACTTCGACAGAATAAATTTGGAATTTTTCTTTACTTGCAGGCAAGAATAGAAGCAAAGTCTTACCAATAGTTTGAACAACATTAATATTACTATTGCTTTCAATGTATTCTTGAACATCTTCAACTTCTAAGTCTGAGTTTTGTTGGATGTTAACTTTAATTAATTCTCTTCTGTGAAGAGCATCAGTAACTTGTTCCAACCATGTTTCATTTAAACCGTTTTTTCCAATTGAGAAAAGTGGTTTCATTCTATTAGCTTGAGATCTTAAATATCTTTTTTGTTTTCCTCTAAGTTTCAAATTATTACTCCTCTTTAAATCATTGCTTTTCTAATTAATACTGCTACACCTTTTGGTGCCCATCCAGCAACTACAACATCAGCTGGAACAGTAATCCAACCTAACCCTTCAAAAACTAAATCAGATTTTTGATTAGTTTTAAATTCAAATCTAACTAGTTCAGGGAAATCTTCAATTGATTCTGGACTAGGTGGTGTTAATAGTTCACCAAAATGTTTTTCATAAAATGCATCTGCATTTTCTAACTTGGTACGGTGAATCAATAAGTTGTTTTCAACATAAACTGTAAATCCATGTTTTTTATCACCTTGAACATAATCAAATCTAGCGACACCACCGAAGAATAGTGTTTGTGATGGATTAAGTTGATATACCTTAGGCTTAATTGGCTTTTGTGGTTGAACAATTTTTAAGTCCTTACCATTTAAGTAATGTGCCATTTGTTCCTTATGAATGATACCTGGTGTATCAACTAACTCATGACCATCTTCTAAATCAATTGTTATTTTATCCAAAGTAGTACCTGGGAATCTTGAAGTTGTAATCAACTCTTTAATTCCAGTGTTTTGACGGATGATTTGATTAATTAAAGTGGACTTCCCAACGTTAGTAACCCCGACAACATACACGTCTCGATCTTCTCTTAGCTTATTAATGTTATCCAATAAATCATCAACGGATTCATTTGTCTTAGCTGATACTAATTCAACATCAATCGGTCTAATTCCGGCTTCATTAGCTCTTTGACGTAGCCAGTCCTTTAGCTTAGTTCTCTTAAGAGAATTTGGAAGTAAATCAGCTTTGTTACCAACTAACATAATTGGATTATCCCCTACGAATCTGTGTAATCCAGGAATTAAACTACCATTAAAATCAAATACATCAACCAAGTAAACTATTAATGCATCGGCATCACGAATTTGATTTAACAATCTTAAGAAATCATCATCAGTTAAACTAACAGGTGAAATTTCATTATAATGTCTCAATCTAAAACAACGTTGACAGTAAATTTCACCTGTTTCTTTACCTTTTTCAAGAGCAGAATTAGGTGTAAATCCTAAGCCTTCTGGATCGTCTGTTTGAATTACAGCTCCACATCCTATACATCTTAGTTCTTCATCTTGTATTTGATTAATTTCTGTCATTAATATCCTCCTGCCAGTCTAAATCACTGAACTTCTTTCTTAACTTTTTCCATATTACTGATTCAATCATACGATTAGGCTTTGTGTTCCATGCATCAGATTCGATTAGTGGTTTTACCAAAACGCTTCGTACATTTGCGTTGTTTGAAGCCCATACGTCAGTTAACAATTGGTCACCCACCATGATAACTTGTTTTGAATCTAAATTATATTTTTTTAAAGCCTGCTTAATTCCTCTTGGAAGAGGTTTGCAAGCTCTAGAGATGAAGTTAAGCTTTAAACTTTCTAAAGCTCTCTTCACTCTATTATGTTTATTATTAGAGATGACAATCAATTCAATATTGTATTTCTTTAATTGATCAATCCAATCTCTTAGTTGAGGAGTACCATCTGGATTATTCCATGGAATCAATGTATTATCTAAATCACTAAAAACAGCCTTAATGCCCATATCCTGCAATTTAGATGGTGAAATACTGTATATAACTGGAATCATCCAAGTTGGTTTAAATTTAGTTATCATCATAACACTCCTCAAATTTATGTATTATGGGGCACAATTGTTGTGTCCCATATAAGAAAAAAACTCCCACCTACTTACCTTAAGTGGTGAAAGTTTTTATAAATTATTTAATAGCTTTCTTTGCAGTTTCAGCTAATGAAGCAAAAGCTTTTTCGTCGTTAACAGCTAAGTCAGCTAACATCTTACGGTTCATTTCAATGTTTGAAAGTTTCAAACCGTGCATTAATTTACTGTAACTTAGACCGTTCATACGAGCAGCAGCATTGATACGAGCAATCCATAATCTTCTGAAGTTACCCTTGTTTGCTCTACGATCACGGAATGCATATTCACGTGACTTCATAACTTGATCTTTAGCAGTCTTGAATAGACTGTGCTTACCTTCACGGTAACCTTTAGCTTCTTTTAAAACACGCTTACGACGTGCGTGAGTAACTGTTCCACCCTTAACTCTTGGCATATTTAAATCCTCCTAATTGTATGTCTTACTTAAAAGTTTTAATTAAAACATCTTTGTGTATTTGCTTGCTAATGTATCGTTTACCATGCTTGTACCACGTAGGTTACGACGTTGTTTCTTAGTCTTACCGTGGAAACGGTGACTTGTAAATGCGTTAGCACTCTTTAAACCACCTTTGGCAGTCTTCTTGAAACGCTTTGCAATTGCACGATTTGATTTAGTCTTTGGCATTGAAAAAATCCTCCCTTAATTTAACTTTAAGTATTATAAAATACTATCTAATTTTTATCGCTTGATTTAGGTGCGAGCATTAGGAACATACTTCTTCCATCCATCTTTGCTCGTTGAGTAACGCTAGCAACATCTGATGTAGAATCTGCCATTCTGTTTAAAACATCACGACCAATTTCCTTATGTGTGATGGCACGTCCCTTAAAGCGAATTGAAACCCTAACTTTTTCACCTTTTTCGATGAAAGTCTTAGCTCTTTTTAGTTTGGTATTGAAGTCATTAGTATCGATAGTAGGACTCAATCTAATTTCCTTAACACTAACTACTTTTTGCTTCTTACGAGATAGACGAGCTTTCTTTTGTTGTTCAAAACGGTATTTTCCGTAATCAAGTACTTTTGCTACCATTGGCTTAGCCTTAGGAGCAACAACTACTAAGTCAAGACCTGCAGCTTCAGCAATTTGCATTGCTTCGTCCTTTGTCTTAACTCCTAATTGATCACCGTTTGCACCGATTAAACGAAGTTCACGAGCTCGAATTCCATCATTAACCATCATATCGTTTGCTATGGTAATTCACCTCCAAGTTTATTAAAAAGCAGAAAAAAGCGGGAGCCCACAATTGAGCACCCGCTTTTGGTCCCTTAAAAAACATTTTAAGGGTTAAACCGATATCATGCCTAGCCATCTTTAAACGATAACTCAGGCGAGAAGCGGGATGCTTCTGCTTTTTCGTTATTTATATAGTATCAAGATATATGATACTTGTCAACAACATTTAATTATTTTTCTCTTGAGTAGTTATTAATGTCTGCTTGAATTTCTTTTACGAAATCATCAATGCTCATGTTTACAGTATCTTGTTCACCATACTTACGAACTGATACTTCATTAGCATTCTTTTCGTTTTCACCAACAACGATTGTGTATGGAATCTTGTTAGTTTGGGCATCACGAATTAAGTAACCCATCTTTTCATTTCTATCATCAACACTAGTACGGATACCTAGAGCAGCTAATTTGTCATTAACTTCTTTAGCGTAATCACCGTATTTTTCCATGCTAACAGGAATTACTTTAACTTGTTTTGGAGCTAACCAAGTTGGGAATGCACCCTTATAAACTTCAATTAGGTAAGCAATGAATCTTTCCATAGTTGAAACTAATCCACGGTGCATCATAACTGGACGGTGTTCTTGACCATCTTCACCAACATAGCTTAGACCAAATCTTTCAGGTAACATGAAATCTAATTGAATAGTTGATAGTGTTTCTTCATTACCCATTGCAGTGTATGTTTGAACATCAAGCTTTGGACCGTAGAATGCAGCTTCACCTTCAGCTTCAACATAGTCTAATCCTAAATCATCCATAGCACCTTTAAGCATTGATTGTGATCTGTTCCACATTTCTTCATCATCAAAGTACTTTTCAGTATTCTTAGGATCTCTGTAACTTAATCTGAAGTGGTAGTTCTTAATATCGAAGTCTTTGTATACTTCTACCATTAAACCTAAAACCTTCTTAAATTCATCTTGAATTTGTTCTAGAGTTAAGAAAGTGTGACCATCATTTAATGTCATTTCACGAACACGTTGTAGTCCTGATAAAGCACCTGATTTTTCATATCTGTGCATCATTCCTAATTCCGCAATTCTCATTGGTAGTTCACGGTATGAACGAATGTGGTGTTTGAAGATTTGAATATGACTTGGACAGTTCATTGGTCTTAATTCAAGTTCTTCACCATCACCCATGTCCATTGGTGGGAACATGTCTTCACGGTAGTGTTGCCAGTGACCTGAAGTCTTATATGCATCTAGGTTCATTAGAACTGGTGTAATAACATGTTGGTATCCGTTAGCTAATTCCTTATCAATGATGTATCTTTCAACAACACGTCTGATAGTAGCACCATTTGGCATCCAGTAAGCTAAACCGGCACCAACTTTAGGATCAACAAAGAATAGGTCAAGTTTGTTACCAATAACTCTGTGATCTCTTTCTTTAGCTTCTTGACGTCTGTTTAAGTCTTCTTCTAAATCAGCTTTCTTAAAGAATGCAGTTGCAAAAATTCTTTGTAGCATTGGGTTAGAAGATTTACCTTCCCAGTATGCACCAGCAACTGAAAGAAGTTTGTATTCTTTAACTGCCTTAGCTGAAGGTAATACAACACCTTCACCTAGACCAAGGTAATCTCCGATTTGGTAGAATACAACTTCACCATCTTTAGCCATTTCGTTAACTAACTTAGCTTGGTATGGATCGCCATCAACTTGTTTTAGTGCATCATCTAGTGATAATACTTTTCTTTCAATTTTAACGTCGTCTTTTACCATTTTGTTAATACGTTCTTCTGCTAATGGTAATTCGTCAGCACTAACTTGGCTATCGCGTTTATCTGTATCAACAAAGAAGCCATCGTCATTTGCAGTACTTTCACCAAATTGAATGTTATTAAATTGATCTGCTAATGCAGCTTTTAATAATTGAGCAGCAGTTTGACGTAGTACCTTCAAACCATCTTCAGAATCTTTTGTAACGATTTCAATTTTTCCACCTTTTTCTAAAGGTAAATCAATATCAACCATTTCTCCGTCGATTTTACCTGCTACAGATTTTTTAGCTAAACTAATTGAAATTGATTTAGCGATATCTTCTGTAGTTACACCTTGATCAAATTCTTTAATGCTTCCGTCAGGAAACTCAAATGAAATTTTTGCCATTATTATGCACTCCCTTGTCTAATTTTCGAATGAAAACAAAAAACGCCCCCAGTATCTTAAGATACTAGGGACGTCTAAATAAACGTGGTTCCACCCGAATTCTACTCACATATATAAATACGTGAGCCTCATAATAGTTGATAACGAAACAACCCGTGTCAGAATTTTCCTCTGCCTAATAAATAAAAGTGGTAACTTCAATAATAATCATAGAAACACTTCCAGCAAATGTGCTTCCTCCCTGAATGTTAATTATTAAAATCATGTCTTTTATTAACTGTCTTTATTATCAATATTGTAACCACAATTGTCAAGAATAAATTACTAATTTCTATTGAGGTCTTCTATTTTTTCCAAATAAAGATACCTCTTTCGATAAGAAACGAACTCTTTGCATGATTCTCTTCGCCTTCAATGGTTCTTCTTCACCCTTGTTATTTACAGCAAGATGTTCTTTTTCGAACTGATCCATTGAAAAGTTTGAAGTAAAGAATGTGCTAAGTGCATTTTGCATACGATATTCAAGAATAACTCCTAAAATATCATCCCTAACCCATGATGACATTGAATCAGCACCAATATCATCCAAGATTAATACTGGTGTTTTCTTAATTGTATCTAGTTTATCGGATACCATGTTATTGGAAATTGCGCTCTTCATTTCAACAGCAAAACTTGGGAAATGTACTAAAGTCACCTCAGTACCGTTTTTAGCTAATTCATTTGACATTGCAGCAATTAGAAATGTTTTTCCAACACCAAATTCTCCATATAGATACATCCCTTGGTGCCATCCCTTAGGGTCGTTACTATATTCATTAATAAAATCAGTTACTTTAGCCATCGCATCTAAACGGTAGTCATTTTCATCCAAATCAAATTGACTTAGACTAACATTTTTGATGTTCTTAGGCATTGACACTGCATGAATTCTCTTCAAGATCTTATTTTGTTTCATGCTTTCGATCTTTTCTTTAGTAGGAACGTATGATATATCAATTAATCCCTTTGAAACTACTAATATGGGAGTGTATCCCGGAACATTAGTTGGTTCATTGTTGTTAATCTTATTTTTTTGTTGGACAAACTCATAAAGTTTAGAAATTGATTTTCTAACCGCATTTTCTGCTAAATTTTCTTTATTTTCGTCTAAAAATGCTTTTACTTCGTCATCCTGCAAAGCCAAAGAAACTAATTGGTCATATTTTTGACGATACTTAGGTTCATTGATTTTATTACTCATTTCTTCACTTAAGTTTCTCATTATTAACCCTCATTTCTATTGTTTTGCATTTGCTTAATTCTTTCTTGTAATGCTTTTTTCTTATCTGCATTAACTTTACCATAATCCTTGGGTTTATTATCTTCTTTTGCCCAATCAGGTAATGTTTCTTTTACCACATTTTTACGTTGATATCTCTTATTAGACTTAGGCGCAGCACTTGTCTTAGTACGATCTTTAATAAATTGTAATGCTTGTTCAGCACTCTTAATTTTATTTTGTGACCAATCATCAGCAATTGCTTCAAATAAGTTCCTATTGAGTCCTGAATTACCTAAATCGATTAATATGTGATAAGTAATCATGTTAATCACTTCAGAACTAAGGATTTGTCTTTCAACAACACTACTAATGATTCTTTCTTCGTTACTGTGAACATATCCACCCTTAGCTCGTTTTAATGAATTTAAAAATTCCATTGGTGAATATTGACGCATTGATTTAACAAGCTTATTTTCCATTTCGTTTAAATTAACATTAGTATTTTGCTTGTTATTAACATTGTTACTGGAGTTTTCTTGTTTTCTATTGGAAGTAGTATTTTGGAATCTTCTAGAAACAATTACTTTAAACTTCTTCGGATCAAACACGTTATTAGCAACATTAGTAGATTGTTCAATTAATCTAGCTGTCGTGATTTCATCAATACCAAACAATTCATGCTCTGTATTAATTAAATTAATGTTTTTCTTTACGTCAGTAATATTTACAAATGATTGGCTCAAAATATCTAGTAACAAGTTAAAGTCGAAATCGTCACTCTTAGGTAAATCAACAACTTCACTACTACCAACATTTGATGATAAGTTATTCTTGATATTTTTAATTACATCAGGTGTATCTTTAATCTCACTATCTTTAATTTTAAACACTTGAAGAAAGTTTTGTGAGATATCTTCGTAATCTTCAAGATTTATTGTTTCTGTTTTTAATTGTTCAAAGATATCTAAATATCTGTACTCACCAATAATTTGTAATAGTGAAACACTCAATAAATCATCCATGAAGAATTTGGTAGCTTCTAATGGACTAACCAATTGATAAACAAAACTTTCGTTGTCATCTTTTCTTTTTACAAACGTCTTTATTAATCCAACGGCTTCGAGTTTGGTTCTAGCATCTAAAATCGATTTAATATCTGAATTTAAATACGTAAGTAGTTCAACATGGTTATGTTCTTTTAACGGGTTCTTTTCTTGGCTCATTCGCCATAAGACATTAATTAATGTGTACGCCAAAGAACCCACAATTGGCTGGTACAAAATATCAAGAGATTCTCTTTGTGTATCAGATAATTGTGAGTCATTAGTTAGTATAAATTTGGATTGCGGATTAATTTCTAACCATTTCTCGGTCATACATATTCCCCACTACTTTTTATTTTTGTGATCTTTATCTAAAACTTCTTTTAATTCGTTGTAGAAAACGGTCATATCCTTAAATTGACGATAAACACTCGCAAATCTAATGTAGGCAATGTCATCAACATTAACTAGTTCCTTCATCACATATTCACCAATTAATTGACTTGATACTTCGTTTTCACCCAATGATCTAATTTGATTTTCTACTTTATCAGCGATAGATGTCATGGCATCCATAGGTACCGGACGTTTTTCAGCAGATCTGATTATCCCACGGAGGATCTTTTCATGATTAAATTCTTCACGATTACCATTGTTTTTAATTACTAGTAATGGTGTTTGTTCGATTCTTTCAAATGTTGTATATCTGTAATTACAATTTTCGCATTCGCGTCGACGTCTAATCACTTGGCCATTTTCTGCTGGTCGACTATCAACAACTCTGGAAGAGTTTTTATGACAATGAGGACATTGCATATTATCGTTCACCTCAGTTAATCTATATTATTAAATAATTTTACCACTTGAGAGCGTGTTTGCATAATACTACCGTTACTATCAATAACATCGTTAGACAATTGTTCTTTAATATTTAAAGGCCATTGACTATTAATTCTTTTTAGCGCCTCTTCTTTGGTTAAATTATCTCTACTCATTAATCTCTCAATTTGTTTATCTTGATCACATGACACGGTGATTATTCTATCACAAACGAAATGATATCCATTTTCAAATAAAGTGGGTGCGTCTAAAATCACAATTGATTCTTTGGACGAATTAATTTTACTATATATTTCACTACGGATAAACGGATCAATAATTCTGGTTAACTCTACAAGTTGCTTTTTATCTGAGAAAACAATTTGTGCTAATTTGGTTCTATTTAACTCACCATTAGATAATAAAATATCTGGACCAAAAAAGGCAGCAATAGCTTTTAGCCCTTCGCTGCCTTTTGATTGGACATGGTGAGTAATTAAATCAGCATCAATAATTTGATATCCGCAACTTAATAAGTATTGAGAAACAGTGGATTTGCCTGTCGCAATCCCACCAGTTAATCCAATTACTCTAGTCATATTTATTCAACCACTTTTCTTTGGCAATTTGGACAATAAGTTGTTCCTCTTTGAGCAACTTTTATCTTTTCCAATAGTGTATCACATCTTTCACAAGGTTCGCCCTTACGTCCATAAACATGTAGATGGTTTTGGAACTGTCCTGCTTCCCCAAACGCATTGGAGTATGAATGAACAGTAGTTCCATGTCCCTTAATAGCCATTTTAATTTCAGCAATAATATTCTTTCTTAATGCTTCAATTTCTTCATCGGTAATTAAGTTCGTTTGTGTTTCTGGATGAATTGATGTTAACCAAAGAACTTCATCACAGTAAATATTACCTAATCCGGCAATATTACTTTGATTTAATAGGAATGGTTTAATTTTTCCTCTAGCTTTATTCATGATTGATTTCATGTAATCAAAAGTTAAAGTTTCATCAGTTGGTTCTGGACCAATAGTACCTAGTCCGGATAATGTCTTTTCATCCCCATTTTTTACTAAGTACATACGACCAAATTTTCGACTGTCTTTATATCTTAGTTCACGATCATCATCTAAATGGAAAATAATATGAGTGTGTTTGGTTGGTTCAGTTCCATCTGGTTCAACATCATACTTTCCTTCCATTCTCAAATGAGAAACAAGGGTCATATCATTATCAAATCTAAACAATAGATATTTACCACGACGATCAATTCGAATGATTTGATGTTTTTGTAGTACGTCTTTGAATTCCTTTTCAGAAACATTAATCATTTTTGGATATAAAACATCAATAGTATTAACTTTAGCACCCTCTACTAATTGGGTAAGCCCTCTTCTAACAGTTTCAACTTCAGGTAATTCAGGCATCTTTCTAACCTCACTTAAATTATTTCAAGCTGTACCAACTATTCCCATAATGACTTTTTACGTTTAATGGGACGTTTAATTTCACAGCAGAGTCCATTACTTTAGGAACTAACTCTTCTAAAATTTCAATTTCTTCGCTAGGTGCTTCAAAAATCAATTCATCATGAACTTGAAGTAACATCTTAGCTTTTAAATTACGTTTTTCTAGTTCTTGTTCCATTTTAATCATCGCAATTTTGATAATATCAGCAGCACTACCTTGAATTGGTGAATTCATAGCAGTTCTTTCTGCAAATGATCTTAAATTAAAGTTCTTAGCATTAATATCTGGCAGATATCTACGACGATGTAAGATAGTTTCAACATACCCTTTTTCTCTTGCACTGTTGACGCTATCTTCCATGTATTTTTTAACCCCTGGATATTCATCAAAATACTTTTCAATGAATTCTTTAGCATCATTTCTACTAATTCCAGTATTTTTGGCCAATCCAAAATCTGATATTCCGTAGACAATTCCAAAATTAACAGCCTTTGCTTGTCTTCTATATTCTGGAGTAACCTCACTATTATCGGATAATCCAAATATTCTTCTTGCAGTAGAAGCATGAATATCATCATTATGGATAAATTCATCTTGCATATTCTTATCTCCAGAAATAGAAGCTAATACACGTAGCTCAATTTGGGAATAATCTGATGAAAAGATTTGCCAATTACTTTCACTAGGGATGAAAGCTTGTCTAATCTTACGTCCTTCTTCTGTTCTAACTGGAATATTTTGCAAGTTAGGATCAACAGAAGATAATCTACCTGTTTGCGTAAGTGTTTGCAAGTATCTTGTATGGACTTTATTATCAACGTGAATATCTGACAATAATCCTTCGACATAAGTGGATAAAATTTTAGAATATTTGCGGTATTCCAATACTTTTTCTACAATTGGATAATCTGGTGCTAATTGTTCCAAAACACCTACCGCAGTAGAATAACCAGTTTTAGTTTTCTTAACTACTGGTAATTGCATCTTATCAAATAAAATTTCTCCTAATTGTTTAGGAGAAGCAATGTTGAATTCTTCACCTGCATCATTATAAATTGATTGCTTAATCTCCAACAGTTTTTCGGAAATTTTTGATTTCATTGAAATTAAGATGTCTTTATTAATTACAACTCCCGCTATTTCCATTCGTGCTAAAACAAATGATAATGGTAATTCAACATCTCTATATAAGTCTAATTGATCATTTGATTTCAATTCATCAAACAACTTATCTTTTAAGCTATTAATCGCATTAACTTTTCGAGCGAAATGGTCAAACAAAATATCATCATCAGGAATTGCTCGCTTAGCACCTTTTCCATAAACATCCTCGTCAGATTGAACATCAAAATAATCATGGCGATTAGCTACTTTTCCTAAATCATAACTATTATCGTTAGTATCTAATAGATAAGATGCTAAAAGTAAATCGAAATCGACATTGTTTAATTTAATACCTAGCCTATTTAATCCGACGTATGTTCGCTTACCATCAAACACATTTTTACTGATTTTATCACTTTCAAGTAAAGCTTTTAAATTGTCATCCATTAATAATTCGATGTCTCTTGAAATGTAGTTAATTTCATCGACTTTCATCGCAAATCCAATATAATCCGCCGTATGATAGTTATCTCCATCAATTCCGAGGTAAAAACTTACGTTTGAACCATCTTTAACATCAATTTCTTTGGCATTATCCGAGTTTAATTCAACGAATTCAACTTTATCCATTGTTTCAACTTGATCAGCACTCATTTCGCTTAAGAACTTTCTAAAGTTCATTTCACGATAGAAATTAATCAAATCTTCAATATGGTCACCATCATAAACAGTATCGTCTACAGTTATTTCAATAGGTGCATCCCGATTAATAGTGGCTAATTTTTTTGCTAAAAATGCATTTTCTTTATCTTCAGTTAAATGTTCTAGTAACTTCTTACCACTAACTTCATCTAAATGTTCATATAGATTTTCAACACTACCAAATTGAGTAACTAGTTTTAAGGCAGTCTTGTCACCAACTCCAGTTACACCGGAATAATTATCAGAAGAATCACCCTTTAGCGCTTTCCAATCAATGATTTGTGCAGGTGTAATCCCCATTGTTTCTTTAACATAATCAGTGTCGTATCTTACAACTCCAGAAACTCCACGATTTGAAATAGATACAGTTGTTTTATCTGAACATAATTGAGTTAAATCATTATCACCAGTTACGATCGTTGTTTCAAATCCTAGTTGATCTGCTTCCTTTGATAAAGTTCCAATAATATCGTCGGCTTCGTAATTATTTAATTGATAATATTTAATTCCACGATTTTTTAGTAATTTTTTTACATAATCAAATTGTTCTCTTAATTCATCCGGAGTCTTATCACGTCCAGCTTTATAATCAGAATACATTTCAGTTCTAAATGTAGTTTTTCCAGCATCAAAAGCAACCAAAACATTAGTTGGTTTAAATTTATCTAGCATGATGTTTAACATATTGTTAAACCCAAAAACTGCATTAGTATGTATACCTTCGTTATTAACGAAACTGTTAACCTGATTAATTAAAGCAAAGAATGCTTTATAGGTTATACTGTTTCCGTCGATCAATAATAATCTTTTCTCAGACATATAATTCTCCTTATCGTTTTCGATAATTTAATTTTAACATGTACATATACTATTATTATATAAAAAATAAAAAAGATGGTGTTGTAGAAACACCATCTTTTTTTACTATCTATCGTTATTTGCGAATCCAAAAATACTTAGTAAGTGAATAAATAAGTTAATGAAGTCCATGTATAGAATCATTGCCCCACTTATTGCTAAACCATTTTCAGAAACTTCTGAACCATATTCGTTAAATGATTGTTTAATCTTTTGACTGTCATATGCAGTAAAGGCTGTAAAAATAATAACCGCGATAAATGAAATAAATAAATCAAATAGCGGGTTGCCTAGGAAAATGTTGATGATACTTACAATAATTAGCGCAAATAATGCTGCCATTGCTTGAGTACCAACTTTATCCAAGCTCTTCTTTGTAGTAACCCCAATTAATGCCATAACAGCGAAATCAATTGTTGTTGTTAGGAAGGCTTCTGCAATTGCAGTTGAACTGTATGCCATAAAAATGTATGAGAACAATCCACCTGTTAAAGCAGAGAAAACAATCAATGAAATGAACCCTGCAAAAGCATTACGCAATGCAAGATTTTGTGTTGTGAACGCTAATACCATCCAAAGAATAAGTCCAACGATTGATGCACCAGCGTTGAATGTAACATGGTACATTCCACCCATTAGGTAAGCAACAAGTCCTGAAATTAAAACTGAAAGGGTCATCCATCCGTAAGTCTTAGTTAAGAAACGGTTCATACCAAATGCGTCATTAACTAATCTACGTTCTGATTGATCATAGTTATTCATATTTTTTTATAATCCTCCTAAGAATCCTTTAATAGGTTAAAAACATTTTAACAGATTAAATAAAAACTACAAGAATTTAATTCATATTATTTGTAACATCATTTAAAAGATTTTCGTAAATACGTTCATAGTTTTGAATATCTCCAGCACCCATGAAAACAACAACTGCATCATGATATTCCAATAATGGAGACATATTATCTGCTTCAATTAAGCCACCATTTTTAGTGATTTTTGCAGCTAAATCAGCACTAGAAACATTTCCAGATTTTTCTCGAGGTGAACTGTAAATCTTAGTGATGTAAACGTCATCCGCCTTATTCAAACTAGTAGCAAAATCATCTAAGTAAGCGATAGTTCTACTAAATGTATGTGGTTGGAAGACTGCAATAATTTTTTTATTTGGATATTCTTGTCTCGCAGCATCAATAGTTGCATCAATTTCTGATGGATGATGTGCATAATCATCGATAATAGTCATATCTGCTACTTTTCTTTGTGCAAAACGTCTCTTTACACCTTTAAATGTATCAAATTCATTTTGGACTTCTTCCAAATTATCATGTTCAAAATATGAAACAGCAATAACTGCTAAAGCATTTAACACATTGTGTTCACCGTATGAGTGAATTTGGAAGTGACCAATTTTTTCGCCTTTGTATTCAACATCAAATTCTGATCCAGAAGTACTCTTAACAACGTTAACAGCTCTAAAATCATCATCTTCTCTAGTTCCATAGTAATAAATTGGAACATCAGCTTTGATATCTCTTAGATTTTCATCATCGCCCCATGCAAAGATACCTTTCTTTGTTTGGTTAGCAAATGATTGGAATGCACTTTTAACATCATCAATACCTGTATAGTAATCAGGATGATCAAAATCAATGTTAGTCATGATTGCGTAATCAGGACTAGTAGCTAGGAAGTGACGACGATATTCGTCAGCTTCATAAGCAAAAAATCTTGCTTCAGGAACACCTTTACCTGTTCCATCACCAATTAAATAATCAGTAGGAGCAATTCCAGATAATACGTGTGCTAGTAATCCTGTAGTACTAGTTTTACCATGGGCACCACACACACCAATACTAGTATGTCCTTTAATCATTTCGCCAAGAAATTCATGATATCTAAATACTTCTAGACCCATTTCTCTTGATTTTTTGATTTCTGGTTGATCATCTGTAAAAGCATTTCCTGCAATTACAGTTAGTCCTTCTTTAATATTATCAACATTGAAAGGAAGAACTTTAATTCCTGCTTGTTCTAATCCCACTTGAGTAAAAGTATATTTATCAATGTCAGAACCTTGTACTTCATATCCTCTATCTTTTAGGATTCTTGCCATTGCCGCCATTCCAGTACCTTTAATGCCGACAAAATGATATATCTTCTTTGCATCCATATTTAAATGCTCCTTTTATCTCTCGATAAATCTATCATAGCAGATTTATCAACAGATGTTCTCTTTTTTTCTAAATATTTAACTTTTGATAATCACTTTCAGTTAAATAAACATCCCTTGGTTTTGAACCGTGTTGACCAGATACATAATTATGTTGTTCCAAGTCATCAATCAAGCTAGCCGCTCGGTTATAACCAATGGAGAATACTCTTTGTAATTTAGAAGTAGAAACTGTTTCTTCACTAGAAATGTATTCCAAAACATCTGGCATCAATTCGTCTTGTTGTTCAACTTGACTAACTGATTTTAATAATGATTCTGGTTGGAAAGCATACTTAGGTTGTCCTTGTTTTCTGACTTCATTGGTAATTCGTTCAATTTCATCATTAGTTACGAAAGTTCCTTGTAAACGTGAAGACTGACTAGCCCCATTTCCAAGGTATAACATATCACCCTTACCTAATAGTCTTTCCGCCCCTGCTGTGTCAATAATGGTTCTTGAATCAACTTGACTTGAAACCATGAAAGCAACACGAGTAGGAATATTATTTTTAATGGTACCTGTAATAATATCAACACTAGGTCTTTGGGTTGCAACGATTAAATGAATACCAGCCGCTCGTGCCTTTTGAGTAATTCTAACGATGTAGTCTTGAACCTCACTTGATGCAACCATCATTAAATCAGCCAACTCATCAATTACGATTAAGATATAAGGCATCTTTTTAGTGTACTCACCGGCATTCTCAGCCATTTCATTGAATTGCTCAATATTTCTAGCACCTGCTGCGGCTAGTTTTTCATAACGCTCATCCATCTCTTTAACAGACCATTTTAATGCAGCAGAAGCTTGTTTTGGATCTGATATTACTGGTGATAATAGATGAGGTAACTTATCATATGGAGCCATTTCTACGGCTTTTGGATCAATTAAAATCATCTTTAATTGGGCAGGCGTGGCCTTATATAGTAATGAAATTAATAAACTATTTAAGAACACACTCTTACCTGAACCTGTGGCCCCAGCAATCAATCCATGTGGCATCTTACTTAGGTCTGCCATTTGTGGCTTACCCGTTAAATCAACCCCTAACGCGACAGTTAGCGGTTTATCGGTATTCATGAATTGAGGTGTATTGATTACCTCAGATAATTTAACTGGTCTTGGTTTAGGATTTGGAATTTCTATACCAACCGTGGTTTTTCCAGGAATTGGCGCTTCAATTCTAATATCTTTTGCTGCCAATGCCAGTTTTAAATCATCTGTTAGGTTAGTAATCTTACTTACTTTAACCCCGAGTTGAAGTTTAATTTGGAACTGTGTAACCGTTGGACCATTAGTCCAGTCAACAACACTTGCATCTACATTAAATGCTTGTAGCGTTTCATCTAGGATTTCAGCTTGTGATGTAATCCAATCATCCATGCTATCATCTTCAAAAGTGTCTGCAGGTGATAGTAAACTCATTGATGGGAAACGATATCCCCTATCATCGTAATCGGCTGATACACTTTCATCATGACTGTATTCTGCTTCTTCTTGATCCTTCTCTGGTTGATTATTAAAGATAGATAAATCTTTTTGAACATTATGTTCTTGATTTAAGATTGATGATAAAGAGTTACCTAATCCATGTTGTTCAATCGGTTTACGTGCTGCAACAGATTGACTAAGACTATTATCGCTTTGACTATCGGATTGTTGATTATTATATAAATCACCAGCTTCTTCGTCATCGTTCATGGATACGAAGCTATCGCCTTCATCATCATTGTTCAAGTCATCTTTGATATCATCATCATTTTCTTCAACATTATCATGACTATCTTGAACTACGTCTTTATTCAAATCTTCATCAGCTTCATCTTGATGAGTGCTTCTATCAATAAATTCATCAAAAGAAGAGTTGGCTTTATTTTCGAAAGTAGTATTATCTGATTCAACAATATCTGATGCAGCATCAATATCAGCATCTTTCTTTGCCATACTTTCAATGTATGGAGTTGCATAAGAATCTGCTTTTATATCATTGAATTGACTAATTTCATTTGCTTCTTCTTCAACTGCGTAGTTATCTTCTTGTACATCAACCTCAACTGGAATAGTTGGATTAGCTAAGTTAATTGCATCAGTTGAATCGTCAGTAATCAATATCAAAGATTCATTGTCTCTGGTTAATTGCTCTTTTAGTTTTTGGTACTTATTTGAACTTGATGCTTCATAAAACTGTACTTTTGTTGCTGATGAACTATTATGCGTAGGAGTAAATGCAGCTGCTCTTTTAGCAATTGGATTTTCTGTTCTGGTCAATATTTCATCATCAACGCTATGTTTAGATTCTTTAGGGGTATCTATAGTTTGATGGGATGAACTTTGTTCAGACTTATTAGCATGTGTTGGTTCTATCGCATTATGTTTTATATTATATTTTCTGTAAAAAGCCGGTCCATCATAGTGTTCCATTCAAACGTCATCCTTAATTTTGTAATTTATGTATAACAAGAGAGATTATCTCTTATTTTGTAAATAAAGTTTCTGATTTAGCAAAATCAAAAGCTTCTCCTACTTCTTGGTAATCATTAGGTAAGATAAGTGCTCCTGGACGATTTGGGGCGTTCTTAATTAATAATTCACGTCCTGAACAAATCATACCAATGCTTTCTTCACCCTTTAATTCTCCTGGCCAAATAATAAGTCCATCTGGCATCATTGCACCAACTTTAGCAACAACAACCTTGATGTTTTCTTGCATATTTGGTGATCCACTAACAATTTGCAAAGTTTTACCATTGTCAATTTCAGTTTCTGTAATTTTCAAATGATCAGACTTGGGATGTTCTTTAACAGATTTTACATACCCAACAACAAATTTAGGATCTTCATCTAATTCCAATGTATCTGAAAGACCATTGTTTTTTAATACTTCATTTAATGAATTTAAATCATCTTGAGTTAAATCAACTTTACCATCAACATCTTTTAGTCTTGGTAAAGCTTCTGAAGCAGATAAAAAGTTAAATCCAGTAACACGGTCGGAGCTTTCGTCAGAAATTCTAACCACGCTATCTTTATATTCAACTTTTTGTTCTTTGGCATCTTCACCTAAAATAACGACCAAGATGTCACCTGTTTGTTTAGGATTGTAACTTGCAATTAACATTAAATCTTACCTTCCAAATTAGTTTTATAGAGAATCAATAAATTCTTCAACTTGTTTCTTAGTCTTTCTATCTTTGTTTACGAAACGGCCGATTTCTTCCCCGTTTTCAAAAGCGACAAAGCTAGGAATACCAAAAATAGCCATATCTGCGGCTAAGTCAATGTTTTCATCACGATCTACAGTAATAAAAGTGTAATCTGGGTATTCTGCTTCGATTTCTGGCATTGCAGGTTTGATGAATGCACAATCTGGGCACCATCCAGCAGTGAAGAATAACATGTATTTTCCATCACTTAATTTTGTTTTTAGTTCTTCTAAGTTCATAGTTGGTAATTGTTCCATAATTATCTCTCCTATTGTCATTTTCCTTTATTATAACGTATTTAGGCAAAATTATAATGCAGTTTGATTATAAATTTTAGTGTTATATAATATACATTAAGAAAAAGGAAGTGGTATATATTAGAGCGCATAACGCAATTGTGTCTAGTTTAACTATTGGGATTGTTGGGGCAAGTATTTACGTTGCAAAAAAATTAAAAGAAGAACAACACCTCAAAAAAATTAATTTACAAGTAAAGCATGCGAAGGATACATTAGCATCCAACAACGTATGTGGAAGCTGGATTATGAAAAAGAATAATGAAAACGATTATATCGGAGCGATTAACGTTTTAGATAACAACAACAATATAAAAGATCACTATTTTGAAATCAGTTCAAACTATAAGTTTAAATGGGTTTCAGAACTTCAAGAAGACTACTAAACTAGTCTTCTTTTTTATTGAAGTAAGCAACAATCTTATAAATAGGACCCTTACTACTAAACTTGTGTTCATATTCAGTTTCTACGTTATCTTCCATGTAATCACTATTGTGTAAATCTAGAGATAACATATCAAAATACATACCGTAGTTGTTAAAAGTAACTACTGAATATTCGAATAATCCACGATTATCAGTCTTAAATACAACTGGAGCATCTTCTTTTAAGATGGTCTTGTAACTATCTAAAAATGTTGGAGAAGTAAGTCTTCTTTTAGCATGTCTAGATTTAGGCCATGGATCAGAGAAGTTAAGGTATACAGTGTCAATTTCATGTTTACCAAAGAATGTATCTACCCCTGCTCCATCAGTATGAACTAGTTGTAAGTTTGGTAAGTCTGCTTCAACTACCTTCTTAAGAGCAATCGCGATAACAGTCTTTTGGATTTCAATTCCTAAGAAGTTAACTTCTGGATGTCTTTTGGCCATTTCAACAATAAATTGACCTTTTCCAGTACCGATTTCAATGTGAATTGGTTGTTCCTTTTCAAAACGTTGTGACCATTTGCCAATCCAATTTTCTGGTTCAGTCACGATATACTTTTCATTTTCTTTGATAAAATCATCAGCCCAAGGTTTATTTCTAACTCTCATGATTTATCCTCCTCATAAAAAATAGCCAAAACAAAGTTTTGACTAATTATTTTTTGCCAATTGTTCATAATTACTAAAGCTTATTTTACTGGGTTTTCAATGCTTTCGTCAAGCGTATTAGTAATTTGATTGGGCTTTTTTTATTTTATTTGGTACATATATTTTAATTAACACAAAATATTCAATCAATAATAAAACTAACAACTCAATTGAATCAATAATGTTAGTTGATATTATCGATGCGATAAAGAAAATTATAACTATAATGATCATAATTTTAGCAATAACGTTGATGAAAGATTTAATTCTTTGTTCACCATCAATTGGATATATTGCGATAAACACATTGTCGTTAAAGTTATTAAAATATGGAATTAATTGAAATACTATTAGGTACACAAATAGTAATGAAACAATGATTGCAACTACTTGATTATCAATTAAAGCAATAAGTACCCCACCTAAGATTGTTAATCTAAAGACTAATCCACTGATTTCTTTATCACGAATTAATCCTCTGGAGTAAAGCAGACTATATACATCTTTGTTAAACCACTTAAAAATACCATCAAGTGCTTTTCTTCTCTTAACGATTCCTTGCATATTATCGACATCAGTAAACATATTAAAGAATCGATTTAAACTATTTTCATGACTTTCTTCATTTGCGATTACAGTTTTCCAATCAATGCTATGTTCTTTAAGCTTTCTTAACTCAAAATGACTAAAGACAAACATAACAAGTGCAATCATTAAGCTCACAAAAACGTTTAAGTACAAAAAAACAATTAACGTTATCAAGGGAACAATCACTTGATATAGAATTTTGAAGTTCTTTTTCGTGAAATGATAATTATTTAAGAATTGATTATTCAATACATATATTTTAAGAAAAATAAGTGTAATCAAAAGCACAATAACGTCTAATACACTGGTTGTAGCAACACTTTTTTCAAAGAACGGAATCGTTACAAACCAAATCAACACTTGAACAAAAATCGCAATAACTGAACTATAAATTAACCCCTTTTTAAAGAAGTTATAGAAGGCCTTTTCTTTAGGCATCCAAAAAATATAATCAGCTTGTTTGGCAAACGTCGTTACCTTTATCAGAGTTATTGATAACAAGAACACAATTATTAATATCGGTTTTTCCCACCACAATTGTGGAGTAAGTCCTTTAATAAATTGCGAATATTGATATCCTAACCCACCAATAATAAACATTAATGCGATTACGAAAAAATCATTAAAAACATATTTTAAGTATTTACTCATTTGCGTGAAATGGGACTGCAAACGTTGACTAAATAAATTATTCATGGCTGTTTTCTTCCTCAGCTAATTCAAGATAAATATCGTTTAATGAGCTGTCATCCATGCCAAATTCTTTTTGCAACTTTTCAATAGTTCCTTGTGTTCTAACTTCCCCATTATGAATTAGAACAAATTCATCACAAAATCTTTCTGCTGTATCCAATACGTGTGTAGACATTAAGATACTGCTTCCCTTTTTCTTTTGTTCCTCAATCAAATTCAATAAGTCATTTACCGCGACTGGATCTAGGCCTAAAAATGGTTCATCAATTACAAATAATTTGGCATTTGTAATAAATGCACATAAAATCATCACTTTTTGACGCATCCCTTTAGAAAAGTTTGTTGGGAACCAGTCTAGCTTTTTATCTAATCTAAACATCTTCAATAATCGATCTGCACTATTCCAAGCTTCTGTTTCGTCTAAATCATATGCTGAAATTGTGGTTGCGATATGTTCCTTAAGTGTCAATTCTTTGTATAGAATTGGAACTTCAGGGATGTAAGCAATTTGTTTTTTGTATTCATTGACGTCATCATCAATTGAAATACCGTTAATTTTAATTTCACCAGAAAATGGTTTTAGTAATCCGATAATGTGGTTGATTGTAGTAGACTTACCGGCCCCATTCAGTCCGATTAATCCCACTAATTCACCGTTGTTAATCTTAAAGTTAACTTCTTTTAAGACAGGAATTCTTGAATATCCCCCTACTAAATCTTTAACTTCTAAAGTCACGGATAACACCTCTCTATTTTTTCTTAAAACACATTATATCATAAGTCTTTTAAGATAAATTTATGTTACTATGTATATAATTACAGCAATATCAAAGAAAGGAAGAATAATATGAATGATTGTGTATTCTGTAAAATAATTGATGGGCAAATTCCTAGCTATACTATTTATGAAGATGAATATGTAAAAGCATTTTTGGATATTTCCCAGGCTACACCTGGTCACACTTTGGTTATTCCTAAGAAGCACGTCGCCAACATTTATGAATACGATGAAGAACTTGCTGAAAAAGTATTTTCAAGAATTCCAAAGATTGCAAGAGCAATTCAACAATCTGCTCCAGATATCTTAGGGATGAATATCGTTAATAACAATGGCGAATTGGCATACCAATCTGTTTTCCATTCTCATTTCCACCTTATTCCAAGATATAGCAATAAAGATGGCTTCTCAATGACTTTTCAAGACAACTCAGAAAAGTACAATCAAGAAGCTTTTGAGCAAATTAAAAGCAAGATTATTAACTCATTGGAGGCATAATCATGATTAAAACTGCGTTAAAATTAGTTGGTTTGTCTGCTGCTGGATTAGCAGCGTATCTTTATCTATCTGATAGAAAGCCCAGTGAATTTGCCAAAACAACTTATGATTCAACTAAGGATAAGATTCAATCTTTTTCCAACGTTTTAGATCATAAGAACGATTTTTCAGTAAAGTTGACTCAAATGCAAGATGAGCTAAGTAAGTCAAAACCTACTCTGGAAGCAATGAGTCGTGATATTTCTGAATATCAATTTAAAATCAAACCTCATTTGGACTTGATTAATCAAAGAATTAATAACATGACTAAATAAAATTTTAAAATTTCTTAAGAAATTTTGTGATAGAATTTAAATTGTGTTAACTTAATAACCGTCGAACCTAGATGGTTTAATAAAAAAGAAATGGATGTGTATTATTTTATGAACAAGAAAGTTCTAGTTGGTCTTGCAGGTGCACTATTAAGTGTTTCACTTGTTGCCTGTGGAGATAAAACTGTTGCCGTTACAAACGGTGGTAAAATCACAGAAAGTCAATACTACAGTAGTATGAAGAACACATCAAACGGTAAGCAAGTTCTTCAACAAATGATTCTGGACAAAGTATTGAACAAAGAATACGGAGATAAGGTTTCTCAATCAGAAGTTAATGCTCAATACAACCAATACAAGACTCAATATGGTTCAGAATTTGAAACTTTACTTGAACAACAAGGTTTAACTACTGCAAGTTTCAAGAACCAACTAAAATCTAACTTACTTCTAAAGGCTGCTGTTAGAGCAAACATCAGTTACTCAACTGCTGATCTAAAGAAGCAATTCAAATCATACCAACCAAAAGTTACTGTTAACGAAATTTTAGTTTCTGACAAGAAGACTGCTGAAAAAGTTATCTCAGAACTTAAAGACGGTAAGAAGTTCTCAGATTTAGCTAAGAAATACTCAACTGATACTTCAAACAAGAACAAAGGTGGCCGTGTAGCTGCATTTGATAACACTGATACAAGCATCGATTCATCATTCAGAAAAGCTGCTTACAAGTTATCAAACGGTGAATACACTAAGACACCTGTTAAGACTCAATACGGATACCAAGTTATTCAAATGGTTAACCACCCTAAGAAGGGTTCATACACTGACCACATCAATGACTTAAAGGATCAAATTGCTACTTCTAAGTTGAACGATAGCACTACTCTAAAGAACGTTGTATCAAAAGTTCTTAAGAACGGTGGAGTTGAAATTAAAGATAAAGACCTACAAAACATCTTATCTTCATACCTAACTGACAGTTCATCATCAAGCAAAAAATAATTAATAATAAAAGACGTGGATATTTTATTCCACGTCTTTTTTTGTAATCAAAAAAGCCTTCAATTAATTTGAAGGCCTTTTATTTTAACGATTATTTAAATTAAGAATGTATTGTTCATCAACATATTCTTGAATTCTATTATCACAGGTTACATAGATTACTTGAATACTATCACTAATCTTCTTTAAAAGATTAATTGCATTTTGCGTTCTTTCAAAGTCAAATTCTGTTAATCCATCATCAATAATCATTGGAATATGATAGTCCCTTCCAAACACTACTGACAATGCCAAAATCATTGATAAATAAAGTTGTTCAACCGTTCCACGAGAAAGTTCCCCGGCAGCAAACTGCTCTTTATCATTTCTAGTAACTTTTATATTATTTTTTAGATACTTGATTCCAATATATTTATCATCAGTTAGTAACTTAAAGAATTCCTCTGCTTTCTTTTCAAATGATGGAACCCTATCAGCAGTTGCAATATTTAATGATTCATCAATCCACGCATCTGCCAATTTCATTGATAACCACTCATCTGTTAACTCATTAATCTCTGATTCAAGATTACTTTGTTGCTGAATTAGTTCACTGTAAGTTCCGTCTGATATATATTGCTTGATATTGAAGTTAACTGTTTCAAATTCTTGTGATAATGATAAAATTTCATTTTTTAAGGCATCACTATTATTTTTGAATTTAGAAACCTTATCATCAATTTCACGATTATCATTGTATTGTTTTAACAGTTCAATGTCTTCGTCTGTAATTTGATCCTTAATACTATCTCGTTGTTCTTTATTAATCTTAAGTTGCTTTTGTTTTTCAGCAAGCTCTTTGAATGACTCTACATTATCAATATTACGCGAACGAAGAAAATCATTTAGTGAATTCTTAATAGTTGTTTGCTTATCCACTAATTGGGCTTTTTGCGTTAATTGTTCATTCATTTGTTCATTATTACGAATATTAACGCTATTTTCTTCATTCATTTTACTTACAAACGTTCTGACTTTATCCAATTGGACATTGAATGTATCGTCAGTATTAAAATCATTCAAATATGAATCCCATTGCTTAAAGTAATTAGATAAATCAGTAGATATACTCTTATAGTCATTTTCATACTGAATTACCTGATTAGTATTGGGATGATTGATGAAGTATCTTTGTTCGTTTATCCATCCCTGCAATTCACTTAATGTGATGCTGTTCCTAATTGCATAGTCATTAAGTTTAGATTCTAAAATGCTGGAATCATTACCCTTTTTGGTTTTACTTTTCATGAATTTTACAAATCCAAAACCAATTAATAACAGGATTCCCACTAATCTAGAGAAAGTTACGGGAATTATTAAAGCAATAATCGCCACGATTCCAATTAAAAGCGTTGGTAATAAGTTCATAAAGCTAGCCGAAGCGCTTTTATTTTTTGAATCATCAAGCTCATCTAACTTACTTTGAACATTATTTAACTCGTCTTCGCTAACAACGGTTTTTTGTTCGTTTTGGTGATTAATTTCATCAATCATCGATTTTTTAATTTTTAAATCATTAATCATTTCGTTTACTTTCGAAAATGACTGACTTAATTGATCGATTTGATTACGGTTACGATTGTATACTTCAAGTTCTTTATTTTCTTGTCTTTGTACCGTCAATCTTTTAATTGATTCATCAATATTTTTGATTTGCTCTGAAGATAAAAATAATGCGTTTTCTAGCTCTTTTAGCTTAGATACATCTTCTTCATCAAATCCATCCCTAATCGTTTCGTTAGAAGTGTTTATTTGAGATAATCTAGAATATACAGGCCATACTTGTCTTAAATGCAGTAAGTTGGTTAATTCTTTATCAATCTTTTGTAATTCTGCTTTTTGCTTATCAATTTTATTACTGATTGCATTTTTTTCTTCAGTTAATTGATTGTAATTATCTAAATTACCTTTACTTAATTGAACCTTATCAACTAATTCGTCATATTCTTTTAGCTTTTGATTTAATTCAGGTTTTCTACCGGTTGGCGCATATAGTTCTTTAGATTTCTTCTCAATTTTATCTCTCAATTCAAGCCATTGATTACTACCAACAAACCCAACTTTTTGAATTCTGTTTACTAATTCATTCTTACTTAATTTGGAAATAGATTTAATATCTAAATCTCCAAAATAAAATAATTGTTCAAATGTGTTTCGATCAATTGGACCTAAAAGCTTATCTAATAGACTTGGATTAGTTTCAATATCATTATCAACATCATAGACGGAAACATCCCCACCATTTTTACCATCTAATCTGGTAATGATGAAATGACGGTTATCTTCAGTTGTAATCGTTAATTTTCCACCGTATGCTTTAGTTTCTCGTGGCTTGTATTGTTCATAAGAACCGGCTCTTCCGTCTACAAATCCAAATAATATTCCTTCAATTAAACTTAATAATGTTGTTTTTCCTGCTTCATTATTTCCAAAGATAACTTGAAGATTAGACTGGTTAAAATCAAAAGAAATATCATGCCATTTCCCATATCCTAGGACATCAACTTTATTAATCTTCATTAATATCTTCCCTTCCGCTTATCAGTTTCATCTTTGCTAGCGATTTTAAATTGTCATTGCTTTCATCAATATGATTAGCAATGAAGTCATATTTTCTCAATGTTTTAGCTATATCGTTAATTTTTTCTTCTGAGAAAGTATTATTCTCTGCTTCATCCCATATTTCTTGATCAATTGAAGATAATTTGACAGCACTATCTAGCTTGAACTTAACTTCATAAATCCATGCATTCAATTGTCGATATTCACTACGCAACAAGTTATTTAAACGATATATGAAGTCTTGTTGCTTACTATCAGAAATTGCTTCATTCAAGGATAATTCCAGATTAATAAGTTGCATTTTATTAAAGTCTTGTTGTTTTAATTTATCCAAAACTTGATTTAATGTTGATTCAACGTCATTAAACTTAATATTCATTTTCAAACTACTCCAATCGATAACTGAAGTTGGTTTGAATTCAATATCTAGTTTATTTAGATTATCTGTTATTAATAAGTAACCCTTATCACCCGGTTCATTTTTATGTCTTCCCTGTATATTACCCGAATATATGATTGGCGGTGTTTGGTTCAATGTTTGTCTTTTGTGAATATGACCTAATGCCCAATAATCATAATTCTTAGATACTAAATCATTTACACTAAAGGGTGCATAATGATCACCTGTTTGTTCCAATCCACCATGTAACATTCCAATATGCATATCTACATTACCTTTAACTGGATAGTCATCTATTTTTTTATCAGTTATCCATTTACTGGCATAGCTAAATCCGGTAATCGCAATTGTTTTACCATCTACTGTCAATGATTTAGTTTCAACATCATTAGAGAATACATGAACATTTTTAGGGAAACTAATAACGTCTCTATTTAAATCAAAATAGTCGTGGTTACCAAAAATCATGTAAACATCGATATTATTTTCGTTCAGTTTTTCCATTTCTTTTTGGAAAAAATCGTATGTTTTTGGGGTTTGATTATCACGATCAAATAAATCTCCCGCTAATAAAATAAAGTCAACTTGTTCATTAATCGCATCATTTACAATCTTTTGAAACGATATAAAAGTTGAATTGTATATTTCATCCCATAGTTCTTTAGGTGTTTCATCGTTTTTTAATCCTTGAAAAGGACTCTCTAAATGTAAATCTGCAGCATGAATAAATTTCACTAATAATTTCCCCTTTTTTTGTAAAAAACGTCGTATCACATACAACTATGATACGACGTTTTATATTAGTTGGTCAATTTACTTACCAACATATTTTTTAGCTTGGTTCCACCAATTATTGGCGTTTTTCTTTAAGTTATCGATTCCTTTACCAAGGTCTTTAGATACCTCGTTAGCTCCATTTTTAACATCGTTCCAAAAATCAGAACTACTTGAGCTAGAAGATCCTTGTCCTTGATGTGAATCAAGATATGAAGCATCTTTAACTGAGAAACTATTATTACCAGTTGTTGGCAAGATTTGTTCCATTTCGGACTTGAATAACGGACCTACTCCAGTTCCACTTAGGTTCTCTAAATGGTGCCCAGCATTGGTATTATCGAATCCTTCCCAGGTTGCAACAACCACTTTAGGTGTATAACCAATAATCCATTTATCTCTAGTAGCATCAGAATCACCAGTATTATCTGCTTCAGTACTTCCAGTCTTTCCAGCAACTTGATAACCACTTGGTTTTGCTGATACCCCAGTACCATTATCAAAGACACCTAACATCATACTAGTCATTTCATCAGCAACCTTCTTCGACATCACATTTTTAGAAGTTGTGGTGTCATTATCAACAATCACTTTTCCTGATGAATCGACAATTTTTCTAATGTAGTGAGGCGTTGTCATATTTCCTTCGTTAGCAAACGCAGTGTATGCTCCAGCCATTTCTTGTGGAGATACTCCGCTAGATAAGCCGCCAAGTGCCAAAGCAAGATTCTTATCTTTCTTTTGCACCGGCAAACCGAATGACTTAACTGATTGATATCCCTTATCAACACCAATCTTATGCAATAGCCAAACAGCAGGCGCATTCATACTTTGAGCTAAAGCTGTATACATTGGGATTGTCCCTGTATATACATTATTGTAATTTTGTGGTGTATATTTATTGGATCCATATGATATCTTTTTATTTTGTAAGATATCGTTATAACTATAACCATTTTCCAAAGCTGGTACATAAACCGCTAATGGTTTAATTGTAGAACCAGGTTGACGCTTGATTTGTGTAGCACGATTATATCCTCTAAACACGTGTTGGCCACGGCCACCCACAACCGCTGTTACTCCACCAGTTGTTGGATCTAATGCAATTGAAGCAGCTTGAACTTTAGTACCATCAGCTGCATTACTAGGAAACATGCTATCGTTTTTAAAGTCATCTTGAAGGCTATTTTGTTGGCTTTGATTTAATGTTGTATAAATCTTGTAACCACGGTTCATAATATCAGATTCAGATAATCCGTATTTATTAATCGCTTCATCAATAACTGCATCAAAGTAGTATGGATACTTATATCCATCCTTATATTGATAAGTGTTTTTAACGACAATTGGTGTTTTCTTCAAACGATTAGCTTCAGATTGGCTTATCTTATTATTATCAGCCATCAATTGGAGAACAACGTTTCGACGTTTCAACGCAAGTTTAGGATGATCTACTGGATTATATGCACTAGGATTAGTTAGCATTCCAGCAATTACCGCAGCATCTTGCACTGGTAAGTCTTTAGCGTTCATACCGAAATATCTTCTAGAAGCATCTTCAACACCATAAACACCATTACCAAAATATGAATTATTCATGTACATAGTTAATATTTGTTGCTTAGTATATACATTTTCAACCTGAATTGATAAAAATAATTCTTTTAACTTACGGCTAAAGGTTTGTTGTTGCGTTAAATATGCATTTTTTACTAGCTGTTGGGTTAAAGTACTCCCACCACCACTAATGTATTCTCGATGTAAAATCTTATTCTTAATCATTAATAGAACAGCTCTACCGAATCCCTTAATAGAGAATCCATGTTCATTGTAAAAGTTACGATCTTCAGTTGATAGAATCGCATTTGGAATATTGGATGATATATCTTTATATCCCACGTAGGTTCCTTTTTGAGAATAAATTTTACCAGCTTTTTGGTTTTTAGAATCGTATATAACTGTTGATTGTTCCAATGACGATTGTAGATTTTGCACATGTGTTGTTTTAGCAATGAATGTGCAGTATGCGCTGATAACAAAAATAAGCGTTAATACAGCGATGATTATCCATCTAGTCAATTGGTAACGGTGCCAGAAAATTTTTAGGGCACTTTTATTTCTGTCAATTTTCATCTAGTTTTATTACTCCTTCACCGATGATGATATTAATACTATTTTAACCCAAAATCGGTTTAAAAGCTTAAATAAAAAACAGATTTAACTAAATGTTAAATCTGTTTTTTTATTACATTTCGTCTGGTGCTTTAACACCTAGTAATCTTAGTGATTCTTTTAGAACAATTGAAACAGACTTAACTAATGCTAGTCTTGCATCACGTTCTTCGTCATCTTGTAAAATCTTAGTATGTGCATAGTACTTGTTAAAGGCTTTAGCTAGTCTTAATGAGTATTTTGCAATTACTGAAGGTTCAAATTCATCACAAGCCATCTTAACTCTTGCTGGAAAATCATTTAGTAACTTAATTACGTTCCATGATTCAGCATCATTAAGTGTCTTATCTGCATTTTCTAAATCAACATCTCCGGCTTTACGTAAAATACTTTCAGCACGAGCTCTAGCATATTGTACGTAAGGACCTGTTTCACCTTCAAATCTTAATTGATCTTCTAGGTTGAAATCAATGTTGTTAATCTTTTCGTTCTTTAAATCACCGAAAACAATTGCTCCAACCCCAACTTCTTTAGCGACTTCATCCTTGTTTGGTAAGTCAGGATTCTTTTCAGCAATTTGTTTCTTAGCAATATCAATTGATTCGTTTAGAACTTCGTCAAGTAAGATAATTCTTCCTGAACGAGTTGATAACTTCTTACCATCAACAGTGATTAAACCAAATGGAATATGGTGTAAATCCTTAGCAGAAGGAATACCCATTTCCATTAATACAGCTTTAAGTTGCTTAAAGTAATAAGTTTGTTCTGAACCAACAACATATAAGTTCATTGCTGGATGGTATGTTTGATCACGGTAAATTGCAGTAGCGATATCTCTAGTAATGTATAGTGATGCACCATCACTCTTAAGAATTAAAGCAGGGTTTAAATCGTATTTTTCAAGGTCAACAATAGTTGCTCCTTGTGACTTGCTTAATAATCCCTTTTCTTGTAGAGAATCAACGACATCTTGAAGCTTATCATTGTAGAAAGCTTCACCATTATAAGTATCAAAAGTGATACCTAGCTTGTCATAAATTTCACCAAATGCTTCAAGTGAAACTTCTCTAAACCACTTCCATAGAGCGGTAGCTTGTTCATCACCATTTTCAAGTTTTCTGAACCAATCTCTAGCAACATCATCTAGTTCAGGTTGTTCTTTATCAATCTTATGGAATTTAACGTAGTACTTAACCAAGTTGTTGATAGGGTCTTTCTTAACGTCTTCTTCATTTCCCCACATTAAGTAAGCAGTAATTAACTTACCAAATTGAGTACCCCAGTCACCTAAATGGTTATCCTTAATTGGATTGTAACCATTTTTACGTAAAATTTCAGCAACTGAATTACCAATAACTGTAGATCTTAAATGACCCATAGAAATTGGTTTAGCGATATTTGGTGAAGACATATCGATGGTAACATTGCCACCCTTACCGTCTTCATTTTGTCCATAATTTTCTTTTTGTTCTAAAACAGCTGATAAAACATCTGAACTGAAATTAGATTTGTTCAAGAAGAAGTTAACATATGGACCTGCAGCTTCAATATGATCAAATTCATCTTGATTAATTTTTTCTACGATATCACTCGCAATTTGTTGCGGAGCTTTTCTAAATTGTTTAGCTAAAATAAAAGTAGGAAATGCTAAATCTCCCATCTTTGAATCCTTTGGTCTTTCAATTTTAGGTAGAATATCTTCTACTGAAAGTTCATTATCCAATGCATTGCTTAACGCACTAGCAACTAAATCTTTATTATCCATTATCCAAAACCTCCAAAATATAAAAAAATCCCTTACAATCCAATTAATTGTAAGAGACGGAATAACCCGCGGTACCACTCTATTTGATATAAAATATCCGCTTTAGTATTTAATTCTTGTTAATTCTAAAAAGTGCGATTCAAAATACCCTAGTCATTGGCTTACACCGCCCCAATGTCGCTTCAAATGGAATATTTTTACTAGTCTTTTATCATTGAATTGTATCTGTTAGTAAGCGGGTAACGGGAATCGGACCCGCGACTTAAGCTTGGGAAGCTCATATTTTACCACTAAACTATACCCGCAGATACAAACAATATTATATCACACGATTTAAGTTTTGGTAATAAATGTTAAGCCGTTTTTTTCTTAGCTGGTTTAGCAGCTTTCTTGCTAACAATCGCACGTTTATTATATTCATTAACAACAATGCCGTCTTCTTCATGGTGTTCATCGATAAATACCATTACTGAGTTTTCATAAACCTTTTCTACGGTTCCAGCAAAGTCATGTTTTAAATAACCAAATCTAGGTGCAGAAACGTGGTCGCCAACTTCAAATTCTTTTGGTTCAGCCATCCTTTTGCCTCCTTAATAAAAAATAACGCGATATTGATAATATCAAATGGTGTTATTAATATCAAGATATTTTTTATATTTATCATTCATTATTAATTGTTCTCATGAAAATCTCTTTAAAAGGCTGTTTATGACGTCATTTTAAAAATAAATTAAAAAAGAAAGTATTAGTAATGTTAATAAAGTGTTTGTGATAAAATTGATTTTGGGAGGCGGTATTATGTGGGCTTCTTTAACTATTGCAATGCTATTTATATACATTGTTGTTACCACAATTGGTTTAACTAGATATTCAGCTAAACGTGTAATTCAATGGCTAATTGCTAGTCGTTTGTCATATATAGTAGTGATTGTTACTCAAATAGTTATCACATTTAGAACTGTTGATACTCATTTAATATCAAGTCTTATAACTGATGGGTTGTCAATAATTCTCGGTGGATTAACTGAATTGAACTATAGTAATAAACAACGAAATAACTTATATAGCTTTAATATCCTAATGTTAGTAACAAATGTTGTAGTATTAATCTGCATCACTAACATTAATATAAAATAAAAAAGTCATCGAAATTAATCGATGGCTTTTTTTCTGTTTTCTAATGCTTTTTCAATTGAACGATCAACTAATACAGATTGGGCATCAATGACTTTAAAATCATGATTAGATGCCCTTTCTTCTGCAACAGAAAGTTCAGTACAACCAAGAATAACAACGTCACTGTCTAATTCATTTTGCATCTCATCTAAAATGTGATGATATAAATCAGCATTAACTTCATTTTTTTCTTTTACATATTTATAAATCAATTCCATCGTTTCTTCCTGGATATGTTTAGTGGGTTTCACAATTTCATATCCGGCTTCTTGTACTTCATGATCATAAATACCATCAAAAATGGTTCCATTGGTTGC
>NZ_JAMBKT010000001.1:0-12654 GCF_025290035.1 Apilactobacillus sp. | reverse complement strand
TCTTGGTCATTAGAAGCGGGAGTTCTTTCGTTCAATAAATGAATATAACTTTCAGTTGCTTCCGTTCCCATTCCACCAATAATAGAGAAAAAATGTCTCATCTTATCATCCTTATTTTTCGCTAAAGTATCGTTTGAAATTCTTAGCATAATTATGCTTAATCCAAACATCTAGTAGCTTACGCTTTAAGCTCTTATCTTTGTCATACCAGAAAGTAGTTCCATATTGACCCTTTCTAATTAGTTCCAAAGCAAACTCTTTGTCAGCGTTAGATTTAGCATACTTCTTAAATACGTCTTTACCAAGGCCTAACCATAGATAGCGTTTTGTTTTATCTTGATTTGCATAAACTACATCTTGATTTTCAAGGCTGTTATATGCGTAATCTTGTACAACCCAATCAGCTAAGTTATATCCGTTTAAACTAACAAAGAAGCTACTTCTTCCTTGTCTTAAGTTAATTTCAAACAACTTAAAGGTATTGTCTCTTGTGTCATACTTCATATCAAAGTTAGCATAACCAACATAGTTGATATTTTCTAAGAAACTTTGCACCATTGAATATAGTTTTTCATTATATTCTGGCAAAATTGCAACATAGTTACCAATGTTAGAAGGTGTTGGATCTTCCAATAAAGGATGCCCTAAACACATCATTTTAACCTTATGATTTTTATCAACATATGCATTCAAGGTGCGCATGTTACTGTCATCACCTGGAATGTAGTCTTGTAGAATTAAGTCTGATGTATATCCATTAGTGTAGACTTTCTTTACAATATCATTGAATTCATCTTCGCTTTCAATGATAAATGCCTTTTTTCTACCTTCAAAATGAACATCTAACCATTCAACACTATTAGTTGGCTTTAATGCCACTGGATATCCAAATGGTTGTTCGATTGTATCATTAGATTCAAAATCATCTTTGCTAATAATTTTGGTTTTTGGATATGGTAAGTCAAATTTTTCACATAGTTTGTAAAAGTTTTCCTTACTGTTTAATTGTTTGATTAAAGTATAGTCAACATATGGACAAACAAAAACATCTTCTAATTCGTTCTTATGCTTAGAAATCAATTCAGCGTATCCATCTCCACAACCAATTAAAATAACTGGTTCACTATGCGTTGCATACTCTTTCTTTAGTTCTAACATAGAATTAATCCAAACAGGATCTTCACTAAATCCATCGATTAGTGTTAAATCGATAATCTTTGTGAATCTGGTTGGAGCTAAGCTTCTTTCAGCATATGCTTTTACAGGTGTTTGATATTTTTCATATAATGAACGAGCCATTCCGTAGGCGTTAAAATCACTACCTAATAAAATGACCGTAAAGTCTAATTTTGAATTATTCATGTTTTATCCCTTTCAAAACATTTTGAACTACAACGGGATCTGTTTCGTATGGTGTATCTACTCCGTTGATTTTTTGGTAAGGATCTCGTCCTTTACCCGCAACTACTATCATAGCATTTTTATCTCCAGCGTAAATAGCTTTTTTGATTGCTTCCTTACGATCCAATTCAATTTCGACTTTAACTTTTTTATGATCAATATGTGAATCAATTTCATTAATAATATCCTTAGGATCTTCAAAGGCTGGATCATCAGTTGTAAGAAATGCAATATCAGCATTTTCAGATAACGCTTTTCCGAAACCTTCTCGACGATCAATACCTTTATTTCCAGGACTTCCAACAACAACGATTACCTTACCGTTTTTGTTATTATTTTTTAGAAAACTTAAAAGTGCATGCATACTTGCATAATTATGCGCATAGTCAACGTAAACCATCCCATGTTCATCAGCTGCATACGATTCCATTCTACCCGGAACCACAACTTCACTTAGTCCAGCTTTAGCATCTTGACTAGTAGCATCATCAATCGCCGTTGCGATAATGGCTGAAACTGCATTTGCTTCATTGTAATCACCAACAACATTAATATAATATTGTCCATCCATATTTAGACCGGTAGCCTTATCAGTTTGACTATCTAATTGAATTTCATTTTTGTCGACAGTGTCAGAAATACTGTTAAAAACAAAATCCATTTGATATTGATCAACATTAGCACCTTTACGACTAAATAGGTAAATTTTATCTGGATCTGTAGTAGCTTTTGCTGCTTCGTAAACGTCATTTAAATAATCAGTATCTGCATCAATTATGCAGTAAGTAGAATTAACCATTAATTGTTCCTTGCAGTGCAAGTAATCTTCGAAGTTGGGATGTTCATTAGGTCCAATATGATCTGGTGAAATATTTAAAAATATTCCCACATCAAAGTGTAGCCCATATACTCTAAGCTTTTTATATGCTTGTGAAGAAACCTCCATGACAACACTTTCCATCCCATCATCAACTGCCATTCTCATGTATTTAAATAAATCTAGTGATTCTGGAGTTGTTAAATGCGATTTAAATCGTTGTGATGGTTCATTCCCAACAACTGTATCAATTGTTGAAATTAAAGCCGTTTTATTGTTGTTATGTTTATCTAAAATACTTTTTGCAAAGTATGAAGATGTTGTTTTTCCCTTAGTCCCAGTATATGCAATTGTAAATAAATTATTCTGAGGATAGCAGTAAAAGGCAGCGCCTACTAGAGACATTGCCTTCTGCACGTTATTTACAATAATTTGCGTTAAACCAATACCTTCACTATAGCTTTGTTCCGCTATATATCCGGTTGCACCGGCCTTTTTGGCCATCGCTAAATACTCTGGCTTAAAGTTGCCTTTGCAAAAGAATAAAGTATTATCTTTAACATTTCTGGAATCGTAAGTCACCTCATTAAATGAAGTACTATTAGCTACCGTAACACTTTCCAATAGTCCATGTTCAGATAGTATTGTCTTAATTTCATCAATTCCAAGATTCATTGTTTTAACTTCCTAACGTCGAGATTTCAAAATTATGCTTGTAGTTGTACTTTGTTAATAGTATCAGCATTAGTATCTTCTGGGAAGTATACTTCATACCATAAAATAAATAGATATGGAGTCATGATCTTTTGCATACTTGACTTACCTTCATCATGTTCCTTTAGAATTCTTAATAATTCGTCAGTATTGAAGAATTTTTCAGCAACATCTGATGTGAAGGCTTCTACGATTCTTTCATGGAATTCTGGTTGTCTAATCCATGAAGCAATTGGTGATGGGAAACCAAGTTTTTCTTTCATTGCAACCTTATCTGGAAGAGCTCTTTCAGCTGCTTTACGTAATGAAATCTTAGTTCCTTCTTTATTGATTCTAGTCTTAATTGGCATTGTTGAAGCAAATGCAGCCACTTCTTTATCAACAAGTGGAGTTCTAACTTCAAGAGAGTTAGCCATACTCATACGGTCAGCCTTTTGTAAGATATCGAAAGGTAACCAAGTATTAATATCGAAGTATTGCATTTGAGTCATTTCATCTTTATCAGCTACTTCATCAAAGATGTACTTAGAATATGCACCAGAATCAACGTTTAATGATGGATCCTTCAATAGTTTATTTCTGTCATCAAAGTTAAATACGTAGTTAACACGGTAGTATCTTTCACTCAATGGTTGAGCACCACGAATTAAGAAACGACGACCATGGAATCTAGGCATCTTAGTTGCCATCTTAGCAAGTGCTTGTCTAATGAATGATGGAACAAACTTTTGGTATCTTTCAAATGGAATAGCTTCCAAGTATGTGTTGTATCCACCAAAGAATTCATCAGCACCTTCACCAGATAAAGCAACTTTAACTTCTTTACTAGTACCTTGTGCTAAGTAGAATAATTGAATAGCTGAAGGATTTGATAATGGTTCATCCATGTAATACATCATTGTAGGTAAGAAGTTAAAGTAATCTTCACCTGTAATCTTAATTGGTGTATTCTTTTGACCAATTTGGTTAGCAAAGTCAGTTGACCATGAAAGTTCACTAAATTTAGGATCATCGAAACCTAATGAGAATGACTTAATTGGTTTTAACTTAGATGCTTCATTTAAAACGTAGCTTGAGTCAACACCACTTGATAAGAAACTACCAACTTCAACGTCAGCAATCATATGTGCTTTAACTGAGTCTTTAACGATTGCTTCAATTTTTTCAGCATCTTCTTCTACAGTTTGACTGTTATCAATGTGATCATAGTTAAACTTGTAGTATCTGTGAGTTTCTGTCTTCTTTTCATCAATATGATGAACAAAGTAAGTTCCTGGAAGCACTTTAAATACGTTCTTAAATAAAGTTTCAGCTGATGGAATAAATTCGAAACTTAAATGAATTGGTAATAAGCTAAGATTTAATTCTTTTTTGAATGCTGGGTTTGACATAAATGCTTTTAGTTCTGAACCGTACATAAATGCTTCACCATCATCATAGTAGTAAAGTGGTTTGATACCAAAATGATCACGGGCACCAAAGATTTCGTTGTTTGCACTATCGTAAATAACAAATGCATACATTCCACGAAGTTTATCTAGTAACTTAGGACCCCATGCTTCGTATCCTCTAATTAAAACTTCTGAATCAACATCAGTTTCAAATTCCCAACCTTCTGAAATTAATTCTTGTCTAATTTCTTGATAGTTGTAAATTTCACCATTAAAAGTAAGTACTTTTTTCTTATCTTTACTGTATAGAGGTTGACCACCGTGTGCTAAATCAATAATTGATAAACGACGGAATCCCATTGAGACCTTATCGTCTTGGAAGTATTTTTCATCATCAGGACCACGATGCTTAATTCTATCAGCCATCTTGCTGATTGTGTCGTTAGGCACGTCTTTTTGGTTTACATATCCACAAAATCCACACATAAGTAAATTCCCCTTTAGCTTTTTTATTATTAAATGTTTGATTTATTTTTTTATTGTACTAAATTCATTGTACCAAAATATTACTAATTTAGGCTATAAAAATGGTACTTTAGTCATCACAATAAATTAGTTAGTACACAAACTAATATTATTAAGTATAATCATATCACACTATCTGTCCAGAAAAATCTTCCTAAAAATAAAAAAGAATGTATTTAACATTCTTTTCTCTATCTTCTTTCTTGATTATATTCAGCCATTGCTGAACCTGTAATTGAATCTTTTACATTTAAAGCATCTTCAGGTGTCCCTGAATAAAGGATTTTACCGCCGTATCGACCTGCTTTAGGACCCACATCAATCATCCAATCAGCTTGACTAATCACTGCTAAGTTATGTTCAACGATAATTAAGGTGTTTCCTTTATCTACTAATTCTTTAAACAAATTAGTCATTGTAGATACATCATTCATGTGAAGCCCAGCAGTAGGTTCATCTAACAAGTAAACCGTACCGGTTTTGTTTAATTGTAAAGCCAATTTTAGTCTTTGAACTTCTCCACCTGACAACGTATCTAATGATTGTCCAAGTGATAAGTAATCAAGACCCACTTTTTTCATATTTAATAATCTATCCCTGATTTCAGCATAGTCATCAAAAAAGTTAATTGCTTCATTGATAGATAAGTTCAATACTTCCGCGATGTTTAATCCATTAACAGTGTATTGAAGTGCTTCATCACTATATCTTTTTCCGTGACATTTTTCACAAGTTTGAATAACTGGATCCATAAATGCCATATTAGTAATTTGAACCCCTCGACCCTTACATAGCGGACATTTACCTTTTCCGTTATAGCTAAATAGTTGTCTGGAGACATTATTTTTATCACCGAAGATCTTTCTAATTCGATCTAATATATCTAAATAAGTTGCTGGTGTAGAACGAATATTAACCCCAACTGCATCTTGACTTAAATCAATAAAATCATCTGTTAACTGATCTTTTACAGCTTGAATTAATGAACTCTTTCCAGAACCAGCCACTCCCGAAATAACTGTTTGTGCCTTTAATGGAATATCAACATTCGCATTTTTTAAATTATGAATATTTACATTTTCTAATTTTAGATAATCAGAGAATTTCTTTTTCGGTTTAAAACTTAATGGCTCTTTCAATAATTTCCCAGTAATTGCGTCACTATTTAATAGCTCTTGATAAGTTCCTTCAAAAGTTATATTTCCCCCATCTTTACCCGGTTTAGGTCCAATTTCGACAACATTATCAGCAATTGGAATTAACTCAGGGCTATGTTCAACCACCAAGACAGTATTGCCTTTTTCTTTTAATTTCTTAAGGGCATGCTTGATTAGTTTTATATCTGCGGGATGTAGTCCTACACTGGGCTCATCTAGAATATAAACCATGTCAGATAAGGAACTATTCATGTATTTGGCAATCTTAATTCTTTGTGTTTCACCACCAGATAAAGTATCAGTACTTCTATCAAGGGTTAAATATCCTAATCCTAATTCAACTAAAGATTGAATCTTGGTTCTTAATTCTCTAATTAAATCCACCACAAGTGATTCATCAATATTATCTAAAAATTCAATCACATGGTTTAAATCCATTTTAAGAACATCTGCTATGTTGTTATCGTTAATTAGACATGTTAAAACTTCCGGTCTTAACTTAGTTCCATGACATTTATCACAATCAGTTCTAGTAACAATTTCACTAATAGCTTCTTTGTGATGTTCTCCTTCTTTACTTTCAATAATAGATCTTTTAATTCTAGGAATAACTCCTTCATATAAAATGGATTTCTTCCATTCTTTTGGAGCATCAGTTAAATGATGTTGTGGTGCATATAATAAATCATGCAATTCTTCATCACTATAATCTTTTATCTTTTTATCATTATCAAACAATCCAGTATAAGCGTATCTCTTCCAACGCCATGTTCCTGGACCAAAACTAACGAAAGTGATTGCACCTTCGTTAAGTGACTTATCGTAATCAATTACTTTATCAGGATTAATGTGGTCAACGTATCCTAAACCTTGGCATTGATCACACATCCCTTGTGGTAAGTTAAATGAAAACGTATCTGAGTAACCTACAAAAGGTTTTCCAATTCTTGAGAATAGTAATCTAAGAAGTGAATAAATTCCTGTATATGTAGCTAATGTAGATCTTGGATTTTTACCCACTTTCTTTTGTTGAATGACTATTGCAACTGGTAAATTATCTATTCTACCAACATGAGGAGCTCCATATTTAGGAAGATATTGTTGCGTAAAACTAGGAAAAGTTTCGTTCAACTCTCTTCTTGAGTTGGCAGCAATTGTATCAAATACTAATGATGATTTCCCTGCTCCAGATAAACCGGTAAAGACAGTAATAGCATGTTTTTTGATACTAATATCTAAGTGCTTTAAGTTGTTTTGAAAAGCGTCGTGAACCTCGATAAAATCTTGTTTTGACATTTCAATCCTCCTATATTCACTGATGGTATTCATTATAGTAGTTATTAGTATCAAATGCATTTATCTTGTTTAATAGTTAAGAATTTATAAAATTATCTTGATTGATAGTATATTAAATCAATTTAATACTATAATAAAATTAATGGTAACCTATACAGAAAGAAGATGAAATTATGACAGAACCAAAGAAAGAACAAATGCTATGTTTAGTAATGTTTATCTGTAATAAATATAAAGGCAAGGACTTCAGATTTGCCAAGTCTTTAATTTCTCACAACTTTGAAGAAACAGTTGAAAAACTACACACCGCTTATGAAGAATCAAGACAAGCGTTCAAAAAACGTATGTTAAAACCAATCAAGATTCCTGCAGATACAGTCGCAATCGATTATAGTGCTGCTTTTGAAAAATTAACCGCTACTAAAATCATGACTTATCAACTAAAGAAATACTCAAAACATGCACTAATTGCTAAACAAATGCTTGAAAGAATCGGCGAACCAGTCGATTAAAAAAAGGACTTCAAATGAAGTCCTTTTTTATTTTATTAAATTAAATAATTTGTCAAAGTTAACAGTTCCCAATCCAGTTGCTTGATTGTAGATCTTATTATCTTGAGGAGCATAATAAATGTTCGTTTCATTGTCACCATACAGTGGATTAAATGGTGAATTGTTAGATTGAGCTAATGAATATATTCTTGGATTCCACAATCCTAATCGACGATTCAACTTACTTACATAGATTGCATTAACCGCTGCTATCTGCGGTGCAACGATACTGGTTCCACCATCTATTAACCACTTCCCATTATAGTAAACTGAGTAACCAGTTTGCGGATCGCCATTAGCAACTATATCAGGCAAGTTTCTTCCACTACTTGTTCCCGTTAATACTTTTGGAGTCGCTAATTGGTTTGCCACGCCTTTTGACATGTCCCAGTGCTGAATTGCACGATATGAGTTAACTCCTGATACATTTTGTTGATAATCAGGTGTCGCATTAAATTTGCTGAATCCACCCCCGCTACCTACAAAATAACTGTCCAAGAAAGTTGATTGGTTAGCGTTATATAATTCGATGGAATTAAAGTATGGATAAAGAAAATCGTTAGACCAGACACGTTCATTACTAACGTTAACCACATGTCCATTCACATTGTATTTAGTGGGAACTGTGGTGGCTCCCACTGCTGTAATGTATGGGGATGAAGCTGGTGTTTCAACGGTAAGTTTGGTAATCCCACTTTGAATCCCATCATATGCACCATTATCACCAGTTGAATTAAAGATACTTATGCCTTGTGAAGCTCCTTGAAGTAAAATTTCGTTGATAATGTCATTATAATTATCCGGCAGAATCTTATTATCAATCATTTGTTCAATTTCTGCTTCACTTATCCCCCAACTTAATGAAATACTATCGGACTTATTACTACCAATTGCATTAGCAAAACTATTAATCATTCCCGATATTGTTGGTTGAGCTAAATAGACATTAATATTGGCATTATTAGCAATTGAACTAGCTTGTTGAATGTCCATCGTGGTTTCATCACTTAATTTTTGATTATCTTTATTTGAATCTGTATAAACATGAATCCGATTTAATGAATTCTTGATTCCCATCTTTTGCCAAAATGCTTTGATATCATTCTTACTAAATCCACCAAAAGAAATAATGCCAATGTTAGCGACTTTATGGGACTTATTATTAATCGTGTCTTGCAAATGATAACGTTTTATAAAATCAGATGGACCTCTTTTTACGCCAAAGCTACTTGATTGGCTACTGCTTGATAAGTGATCATAATTACTTAATCCAATTATCCCACTAATTTTTTGGTCTAAACTATTAGCCATTTTCGGTGTTTTATTGGGCTTAGTAACATAGGTTTTATTAATTTTTTCCTTAATCAGATTGAAATGAAAAGCTTTTTCAATATTATTTTTTGCTCCTGTAACTTTGATAACTAAATTACCAGGATATACTTTTGCTTTTAAATGATGACTAGCCAAGTATTTTTTTATTTTATTTATGGTTGTAGTTGATTGTCCATATTTACGGGAGAATTCTTTCGTTGATAAAAAGTTAGTTCTTGGTTGACTCACATAGTTGACCAATTCATTGTTATTTTGATCTTTCAAAACGATTGTAAAACTAGATTGGCTACTTTTATTTGTTTTACCGAATGCTGTAACATGATTTGCTTCCTGCACATATAGCATCCCCGCGAAGCAAAGCACTAATGTGAAACTAAAAATCATCTTTTTTAAATTCAATATTCTCACCGCCTATGAAATAATGATATTCCTAAAAAAGTCTTAAGTATATGAATTTAAACAATTCTTTAGAAATTTTATGTTAAGATTAGTGATAGATATAAATTGAAGGGAGGTTTATCATTTGTTAAAAGAATTTAAAGCCTTTATTGCTAAGGGAAATGTTATGGACCTAGCTGTTGGTGTAATCATTGGTTCTGCCTTCACAGCTATCGTAAAATCATTTACTGCTGATTTTATTAACCCTATCCTTGGTATCTTCACTGGTCAAATTGGTTTATCAAGTTTTGTAATTACTGTTGGTAATGCTAAGTTCTTAGTTGGAAGTTTCATCAATGACTTAATTAACTTCTTAATTATCGCATTCGTTGTCTTCCTTATCGTGAGAACATATAACCGATTAGCAAAACGTGATACCACTCCTAAGGACACTAAGACTGATGCATTATTAGGAGAAATCCGTGACCTATTAAAAGACCAACAAAATAATAAATAATTAAAAACCTGTGTGATATTCTCACGCAGGTTTTATTTTTTTGATATTAAGTTGATACTTAAAATATGATAAAATAGTTATTACTAATTACTAAATGAGGAGTTAATATGGTGATAATTACAGCTGGAATGATTGGAGTAGGAAAAACTACTTTAACTGGTAAGATTGCTGAACATTTAGGCACAACCGCTTTTTACGAACCAGTTGGAGAAAATCCTGTTCTACCTTTATATTATAATAATCCAGAACAATATGGATTCTTGCTTCAAATCTATTTTTTAAATAAACGTTTTTCAATGATCAAACAAGCGTTATCAGACGATAACAACATTTTAGACCGTTCTATTTATGAAGATGCGTTGTTCACAAAACAAAATAACGCTGAAGGTAATATTTCAGACATGGAACTTAAAATTTATCTAGAACTTCTAGATAAAATGATGGATGAATTAGACGAGTTACCAAAAAAAGCTCCTGATTTGATGGTATATGCTGAAACTGACTTCGAAACTATCCTTCACCGTATTAAAAAACGTGGAAGAGATTATGAACAATTCGATAATGATCCAAAACTAAAAGAATACTATTTCCACATGTGGGAAGCTTACAAGAAATGGTATGAAGAATATGATAAAAGTCCTAAAATGAAACTGGACTTACAAAAATACGATTTATCTGATGACAAAAATGTTGATATTGTGCTTGCACAAATTGACGAAGAACTTAAAAAAATTAGATAACAAAAAGACCAATCACGGTTGTGATTGGTCTTTTATTTTTTATTCTAAAGTTGCTAATTCATTAATTGATTGACCGTAAATAGCCATAGCTAGTAATAAATCATCAATTACTTGGTATTCATTAGCTTGATGCATTGTGTTTTCAGTCCATGGGAAATCTGCACCGAAAGCAACTCCATATTTCATTAAACGTCCGTAAGTTCCTCCACCAACAACACCTGGTTGAGCGTCAGTCTTACCTGTACGTTCTCTATAAACATTTAATAACTTATTAACGATTGGTTGGCTTGGATCAACATAATGAGCTTCCATGTCATCTGTATTTTCAACAGTTCCATCCATCACTCTAGCAGCTTGTGTTAAGTGGTCACCAATTTCTTTTACAGTGATACCCTTTGGATATCTGAAGTTAGTGTTAACGAATCCACCATCAGTTGGGTTGAACTTCAAAATACCAACGTTCATAGTTAAATCGCCCATAATTTCATCGGTATGACTTGCGCCAATACGGTTAGCTCTAGAATCACCATGCAAGAATTCAGCAACGAATTTGATAAAGTTTTTAGCGTCTCCAGAGAAATCATATCCTCTTAAGAAGTTAGCCATGAAGGTACCACCATTAACACCGTTACGTGGTTCCATTCCGTGAGCAGATTTACCAATTAGATGTAATCTGATTCCTTCTTCTGTAATTTCTGAACCACCATCTAACTTTCTGTCTTGCATGAAAGTAGAGAATTCTTCAGCCATTTGATCCTTAAATGATGTCTTGATTTCAGCGAAGGCATCTCTTGGAACCATGTTTTCTCTAAGACCAGCATTGAAATCTTCTAAGAAGTAATCAGCGCTTTCGTCTTGTTGGTTGCCAAAGGTAGTTTCAAAAGTAGTATTACCCTTTTCACCATTAATAACAGGGAATTGTCCGTCAGGAGAGAAACCAAAATCAGGTTCTGGTTCTAATTCAAAGTAATGTTTCATCCCTGTCCAATTACTTTCTTCATCGGTACCGATAATAAAACGAATCTTGCAATTTGGTTCAATTCCTTGATCCTTCATCATCTTTAAACCATAGTAAGCAGCTAGACCGGGTCCTTTATCATCTGATGTACCACGACCATATACCTTACCATCTTTGATTGTCATTTCAAATGGATCTGTATTCCAACCTTCACCGGCTGGCATAACATCAGCATGTACTAAAATTGCAAATGTCTTATCACCAGTCCCATATTCTATGTATCCAACTAAATTATCTAAGTTCTTGACTTTAAAACCGTCACGTTCACCAATTTCTAAGTACTTTAGTAATCCCTTTGCTGGACCTGGTCCTAAAGGAAATTCATCAGTAGCTTCCGCATCATTACGTTCACTATCGATTGCGATTAATTCCTTTAGATCTTTTAAATAATCTTCTTTGTAATCTTTTGCTAATTGATCCCAGTTAGTCATTTGAAAATCCTCCCTTATCTTTTAATTTATTTTAGCATACTATACCGAAAAGACATCAATGATGTTTACTTTTTTTAGTGATATACTGAATTTGTTACGTAAGGAGGAATCTAAATTGTTTAATCCATCAATTAATATTGTAAAACGAACAATTCGTAAACGTCCCAACAATAGTCATAAAGGAACTTTTGGGAAAGTATGTATCATCGGTGGCAATCAAAACTTCGGTGGCGCAGCGATTATGGCCAGTAAAGCCTGTATATATTCTGGTGCTGGTTTAACCACTACTTTTACTGATACTCTTAATTTAGATAGCCTTCATAACATTATCCCTGAAGCAATGTTTGTTGACTATCACGATGCCAATCAACTTCAATCCATGATTA
>NZ_JAMBKT010000028.1:6365-11343 GCF_025290035.1 Apilactobacillus sp. | reverse complement strand
ATTAACGTATTAATAAATTAGGATGTGACTCAATATGTTAAGTCAAAAATTAAAAAATAATTGGCAATGGATTTTAATTCCATTATTTATGATTGCCGAATTCGCGATTGATCAAATTGTATTTGGTCGCGTATGTCGATTTGTTTTCAAACTATTATCAATTAATCCTTCTACCCACTATATTCTGATTTTAAACCTTTTCAAGGCTTTCTCAGTGCTTACAATCGTGTTGCTAAATTACTATTTCTTTAAGCAAAAGTTTTTCTGGCAACCCAGTAAAAAGTCTAGTGGTTGGATTGTATTTGCGGTGGTTTGTTTTGGTATTGTAGTTTCCACCATTAGAACTCCTCATTTTTGGAGCGCCTTAGATACTGGAATTATTGCAGCGTTCCCAGAAGAATTCATGTTTAGAGGGGTTATTTTAGGGGTAGTCCTAATGATTCTAACTCGTGTGAAAACTACAGCATTTCGTGTGAACTTGTCAGTAGTGATTAGTGCAATTCTTTTTGGCGCATACCATTACATTAATTTATCTAATCAATCTTTCTCATTCACCACTATGCAGGTGATTTCTGTTGCTGGTTTTGGATTAATTCTAGGGGCTGTCTATGTTCGTTCTGGAAGTATTATCGTTCCAATTTTATTGCACTTTATATATGACTATGTTGTAACACTACCAAAAGGATTTCAAGTGACGAATTACTCACAAGTAAGTGGCGTTCAAATGATTGCTTTAGGAATTTGGATTATTATTTATGCTATTATTGCCTACTTAATTGTTAACTATCGATTTGCAAACAATAAAATTTTACCAAAACTTAAGAATTAATTTATCCCATAGATGGTATAATTCTCAAAGTAATTAGGTAAAAATAATAATTAAAAATATAGTTTTACATTGATGTTTCCTAGAAAGAAGGATGAACGTTGAGAGACAGTGACTATTGGAGCTCTGATCACCTTTTAAAAAGAGGGTTCATTGCATTATGCCTTGTCTGTATGGTTGCTAGTTCAATTCAGTTTATTCCGGTTCAATATATCTCAGTTAATAACAAAGTTATTGAAAATGTAACATTAACAATTGAGTTCTTTGGGGCATATTTTATTATGATGAATTTTGCAATATATGCATATAAGAATTACGGGATAGGACCACTATTAAAACGATTGAATTTATCTGGATACCAAACTACTGCATTTGCAACTGTAATAGCGTTTTTGATAGCTCAAGCATATATTTTTATGTCTGATATTTTTCTTCAAAATAGATTTAGTATACAAGCAACTCATTTTCCTAAGTACCTGTACAATAATTCCTGGTCATTGGTATTACTTATAATAGGTTATGTATTTCTATCACCTATAATTGAAGAACTTGTTTTTAGAGCGTATTTATTAGATGTGGCCTTTCCTACTAAATTAAAATGGGCAGGCGAAATTGTTTCCGCCATTTTATACGGATTATTCCATATGAGGTATCAAAATATTTTTTCATTTGTTTTCTTTGCACAATATGGTTTTTGGATGGCATGGCTATATAATCAAACTAAAAATATTAAAGCGTCGATAATCATGCATATCGTCATCAATGCAGTCGGCATTTCCATAATTGGATACTATTATTATCACTAAAAGCAATATCTATACAGATATTGCTTTTTTATTTATAAGGCTACCGAGATAGCTATTTAGATGATACAATAATAACTAAGTTATTACCGAGGTGGAGATATAATGAGAATTGATTGGCGATACTTTTTGGCAGAGATATTAGTATTGTGGCTACCATTAACAATTACAATGTTCATATGTAAAACGCTCAATATTAATTGGATTGTATCAGGATTATTTCTCCTAGTTTCTTATTTTTTAGTCGTATTATTCAATCGCTCAAATCGACTATTTACATACTTATTTCATGTTGAAAAACAATCACATAATTCTTTTTTCGAATCAATACTGTTTTTCATTTTAACTGCGATTGGTTTCTTTATCACCTTGCATCTGTTCAATGATGCGTTGTTAGGTGTTAGCTGTATTATTTTTATTGGAGTTTTCGCCGGTTCACTTGTGATTGGTCCAGACGGTAAGAAAGATTCTTATTAGGAAACGATCTTCTTTTTGGGGGTCGTTTTTTCTGTGTGGTTAAGTAAAAAAATAGCGAAATTTTCGTGATAAAAAATTAATAAAAAAAGATTTCAAAAAAATTTTAGCTGAATTAATTCAGCGTAAATAGTGGAATTTATTCGAATTAGAAAATGTTAAGTAGATAAAATGGGATTGAAAAAATATGCTAGGGTGGTAGAATATATAGTGTTGTTTTTTACAAGCCCACTACATATAGTGTGTATTTACATAATTTTCCGGAAAAATATGTGCTTGAAAGCAAAAATATCATAATAAGGGGATTTTCACTGTGTCAGCATATTTTAAATTTTTGGCTCACCAACTAAAGGGTTGGCCACAACAAAACTACTACTTATTCTTTTTCAGTTTAGGTTGCCAAGTAATGACTTTGGTAAACGCACCAATTACATGGTTATCAATTCTAACTTTCATCGGAACTACTTTAGGGGTTCTATGTGTGTTAGCAATCAATGCTGCTAAGTCAGTTAACGGTGTATTAGGTATTTTATCAGCGCTTTGCTTTATCGTTGTCGGTTTCTCAGCTAAGAACTTCCTAAGTATCGGAGAACAAATTGCTTACGTTATTACTTTAGATATTCCTGTTTTAATGAGTAAAAACTGGAACGTAAATATGGTTTCTAAGATTAGAAAATTCAATGTTAAGAGTTGGATTATCTCAATTCTATTCACCTTCGTTGTTTACATCGGTTCTGGTTTCGCAATTCAAGCACTAACAAATGAACCTCGTCCATTCTACGATGCCTTTAGTTTTGCTGTTTGTTTAACTGCTGGAATCATCTGTTTCCTACGCTACAACAACCAATACTTCTGGTGGTTAGCATCTGGTGTGGCTCAATTAATCCTTTGGTTCATCACTTTCAGACAAGGATCAGCTACTCTAGCTATGTTCGTTAACTCCGCAATTTACATTGCTAATGATGTGTTAGCATTTACCATCTCACCATGGTTCAACGAACGTGAAAAGAAACGTTTAATGCAAGAAGAACAAGCTTACGCTGACAAGGTCGAAGCTTAATATCAAAAAGAAGTTACCATTTGGTAACTTCTTTTTTTATGCCTTGATGTTAGTATCGACTAACACTTTGACACGGGAATTATTGATATTAAAATCATCGGTAAATTCTAGGTCGTTCTTAAACGACTCATCATTAATACCATTAATGACTAAGCTTTGGATGCTATCATCGTTAAATTGATCACCGAAGTAATCTTTCGCCAATGCAGCAATAAATCCACTAATTGAATCTTGGTTATATAAAATCCGGTTCTTATAAATGTCAAAAATAGCACCGTCATAATCGATTTCTTCGTTGCGAGACAATTGCTTATCCTTAAGTTCAAGTGGACTCTTACCAGCTAATAATAGGTATGAGTAGGTGTTAGTTTCGGTGTTAATTAGTTTGTAGAATATAAATGTTAATTGTGGTTCAACATTAAACCCACAAACGTCATAAATTTCAGCTCCCATATCGACTAACGTATATTTATCTTCAATATAGGTAGGTAAGTCATTATGCGCTTCGAATAAAGGTAAGTTGGCAGGTAAAAACTCTTCCAAACTAGTTTGTTCAAAGCCGTGATTGGAGTTAAATTCACGAATTTGGTTTAATTTTTTAGTGGTAGCATCTGTTGGGAACAATTGAACACTACCGTCGTATTTGTTTTCGATTTTATCAAAGTCCAGCTTCTTGAAAGTCCCAATTGGACTATCGATAATCGCATGTGACATCGATTGACCGATTAAGTAGTCAATCGCAAAAATAGTGTCACCATGATCGACTAATTCACTCATTTCATCAAGTGCATCCTTAGCAGATTGATAGAAACGATCGCCTTCAACACTATTGTCTAATGCCTCTTGCATTAACTTAAGCGCTTGAGCGATGTTACCGTTTTTCATTAGGAGTTTTCCTAAATAGAAGTTCGCGGGAACAAAGTTGTCATCGTAAACCAATGCTTGTTGGAATAAATGCACCGCGATAGGGTCTAAGTTAGTTCCAGAGTCAGAGAAGATAATTCCTAATTTAGTTAGGACTTCTGATCTAGTTGGAACGGTTTGATTTAATTCTTCTTGAGTAATTGCATTAGCAGGGTATAAAGAAATCGCCGAGCTAAGTAGTGAAATCGCATCGTCTTTGCGATCTTGATCAATGCATTTGGCAGCTAATTCAATGAATTTATTTAGCTGTTGGGCATTGTCTTTTCCTAAGTCAATTGAATCCATTGTGATACTCCTGTCATTTTATAGAATATCTATATTATAATCAATTTTGCAAAATAAAAAAACTTTACTATTAAACGGCTTTTCTGTAGTATGGTAGCTAATCAAATCATGGGGGTGAGGAGATACGTTGAAAAAGTTAAAATGGCTAGTCATATTGGCGGTACCATTGCTGTTGATAGTAATGAGTCCAAATTCAATTGATAGTCATGCACAAAGTACTAATCCAACACCAACTAAAGAGTATGTGGTCGACGATTATGCGAATATTTTGACTGATAGCACTAAGCAATTAGTGATTAATCAAGAGAAAAAATATCAACAAACTGAGACCAAACCACAGATTGTGGTGATGACTGTTAAATCAACTGGGAATTATTCAATCGATGATTTCGCAGATCAGTTACTAGAAAATAGTCGTTGGAAATTTGGTAAAAAGGGATTGGATAACGGGGTTTTAATCTTATTTGCTCAAAATAATGGACAAAACAACGTGCGAATTAGTACTGGTTATGGGGTCGAAGATATCTTGCCAGATGCCCTAACTAATCAAATCTTACAGAGTAATAAAACCTTATTGAAGTCGAGTGATAATAATGACATCAATAC
>NZ_JAMBKT010000028.1:0-6265 GCF_025290035.1 Apilactobacillus sp. | reverse complement strand
TCTTACAGAGTAATAAAACCTTATTGAAGTCGAGTGATAATAATGACATCAATACAGGAATCCAAAATACGTTTAAGCGAGTAGCAACCATCTTAGATAAGCGCTATGCTAACCTAAGTGAAAAACAAGCTAAGCAAAAGCTGAAAGATAAAAAGCCTAATTACTTTGTAGTTGGGTTGATGGTACTTATCATCGCAGCGATTATTATCTCAGTTATCTTAATCATTAAGAATCAAGATGACGATGATGATCAACACTATGGTGGTGGCGGAGGTCGTCGTTCAGACGACGGCTTAGGCTCATTCATTTTAGGTGGTATTATTGGTAGCTTACTTAGCTCAGGTGGCCGTGGTGGATCATATGGTGGTTCTAATGGCTTCTCTGGCGGCGGAGGCTTTGGCAGCTCCGGTGGTGGCGGAAACTTCGGTGGCGGAGGGTCATCGATTTAATAAAGGAGAATAAATCATGGAAAACAAACCATTTTATAAAAAAGGCTGGTTCATTTCACTAGCCGTTGTCGTAGTTGTTTTATTTGCGTTAATTGGTGGCTTTATTAAGTCCGCTAACAGCATGGCAACTAGCGAACAAGGCGTTGAAGAACAACTGGGACAAGTCCAAACTGTCTTACAACGTCGTGCTGACTTAATTCCCAACCTAGTTAGTGCAGTTAAAGGTCAACAAAAACAAGAAAAATCAGTATATGGTGACATCGCAAAAGCCAGAACTGAATACTACAATGCAAAGACTAAGTACAACAATGCTAGTTCAGCTTCAGATAAGGTGAGCGCATTAAGTTCACAAGAACGTTCACTTAATGTCTTAGTTGGATCAATTAAAGAAGCATATCCAAACCTATCTTCAAACAGTAATATGCAAACATTGATGGTACAACTAGAAGGTAGTGAAAACCGTATCAGTGTTGAAAGAAATCGATACAACCAAGCAGCGCGTGCTTACAATGATAAATTAGTTAAATTCCCAGGATCATTAGTAGCAAGTATGACGGGCCACAAGAAGGTTAACTACTTCACAGCTGATACTAGTGCTCAAAACGCACCATCAGTTAACTTCTAAATTAAAAGTAAAATAAAAACGTTGAGAAAATTAATTCTCAACGTTTTTTATTATTTAACGATATCGGTAGCATTCTTAACTTTCTTAGCTTGAATATCATTAATGGCAATTGAATTATGATGTTTACTAATTACTGAAGCGTTAGTATAGTCATCTTGCGTGGAAATATTTAATGTTTCGTTTTTACCATTGTTGACTAGTTTGAATGCATCTGAACTAGTAACGATGATAGTGTGGTGAGGCTTGATTGGTTCATTATCCCAACTTTGTTCAAATGAATTTAAATAACTTTGTTGGTTGTACATTGTATTTGGATAAGCTGATGAATAAGCAAGTGGTTGATATAGTGAAGTTTTCTTACCGTCCACCTTTGCGTTTGCAACTAGCTTAGTATTGTTAACGATTTGCGCAGCAGTTAACATCTTGTTTGTATTATTAGTAGCTTTGAAGCTAAATAATACCATGTCAAAACGTTGCTTACTGTTATTATCGTAGCTAGTTCCACGATAGGTTTTGTAGAAAACAATGCTTCCTTTTTTAGTGACTAACTTAGTTTCTTTTTTATTGTTAACTAACTTCACTAACTTAGTTGGCTTAGTTGTTTCATCAGCGCTTTTTTGCTTTTTCCCACATGCGCTAAGTGATAGTACAGCGATTAAAGCAACGGCAATCACAGATATTTTTTTCATTTTGCACCCCCGTAATATTCTTCATAATTATTCTACACTTTTTAGAAATTAAAAACGACTATTCCTATTTGGAATAGTCGCTTTTTTTATTCTTGACCACGGGCTAGTTGGTGTCCTTTAGTTTTGTAAATGATTAATCCAATTAGTAATCCTACGAAGGCCGGGATTACCCAATCCATGCCGATGGATGCAAAAGGTAGGATGCCTTGTTCGAAGTGAACTAGTGCTTTGATAAATGATAGGTTAGCTAAAACTGGTGGTAATGCAGCTAACATATCAAAGAAGGCAGGAATTAAAGTAAATATAATCGTAAATAGATATACGTTTTTATCTTTATGAATTAGTGGGGTACATAATCCAAGAATGATTAGTACCATCGCAAATGGGTATAAGAACATTAATACCGGAATTGACCAAGTGATGATTAAAGTTAATCCTTCGTTGGCAATGATAAATGATAGGAAACAGTTAATTGCTAACCATTGGTGATATGACAAACGAGGGAAGTGATCGTGGAAGTCTTGAGAAAAAGCGGCTACTAGACCTACGGCAGTAGTAACACAAGTTAGAGTCATTAAGGTAGCTAATAACGCATGACCAGTCATACCTAAGTAGTGACCCATGAATTGGTTAAAAGTAGTTCCACCATCATCGTTGCTAATCTTGAATAGGTTTAAAGTAGTGGCCCCAATCCAAATTAAGATGATGTAGATAATTCCAACTAATGCTTCAGCAATTAGACCGGCACGGGCAGTAACTTTGGCGTTAGATTTTGGTGTGGTCTTACCTAGTTGTTTAACAGCAGCAACCACAGTAACCCCGAATGCTAGTCCAGCTAAAGCATCCATGGTGTTGTAACCTTGTAAGAATCCGTTAAAAAATGATTGTTGTTTGTATGCTTCAGTAACGGGTTGTAGGGATGCATTCCCCATTGGATGCATAAATGCTAGTAAGAATGATAGGAATAGCAATGCTAAAAATAGTGGATTTAAAATTTTACCTAAGTTATCGATGATGCTAGATGTACGATATGAAAGGTAGAATGTTGCGATAAAGAATAGAGCGGTGAAGATTAGCATTGCAATCTTTACGTATGGTGCGGGGATGAATGGTTCAATCCCAACCGTAAAGTTAACACTGGCAGTTCTAGGGGTTGCGAATAGTGGTCCTAAAGTTGAATGTACTAAAACTAAAAAGATAATGGCAAAAACAGGACCGAGTGGTCGGGCAATATCGTATACCCCTTTGGCACGGGAGATACTAATCGCAAGCACTGATAGTAGTGGTAATAATACTCCTGATGCTAAGAATCCTAGCGTTGCTGGGACCCAGTTAGCACCGGATAATTGACCTAAATGGATGGGAAAGATTAAGTTACCAGCACCGAAGAATAGTGCGAATAACATTGATCCGATAATTAAGTATTGTTTGATTGATAATGGTTTAGTATTGATGTCTTTAATTTCATTGTCCATGACGTTTCCTCCTTGAAAATACGGGTGTTAAATTGCTTGCATGTATTAACTACTCACGACACTTGTCATAACCATCATCTCCTTTTTTGTAAAAGCAATAAAAAAAGCACCCTTAGTTCTTATTGAACCAAGGGTGCTTTCGCACGGTACCACCTTAATTGCTAATCAAATATCGATTAGCCACTTCACGTACTAACATACGCTAACACTGTAATGGGTGTACCCAATATACGTTACTCTCCGGCAGGATTTCGGTATATAGCTCCAAAGATACTTTCACAAATAATCGGTTATCTCATTTCCAGATACTAGAGACTCTCTTGAACTCGCTTAAATGTTACTCTGCTTTTTCATCGCTTTTATTTAAACTGATTTATTTACTTAAAAAATATAGCAGTAAAATTTTTGAAAGTCAAATATTATTTTAAAGAATCTAATTCATCAGTTGAAATGTAGTGTTTATCAACTAATTCGGGATGGCTTTGTTTGAAAGTGTATTCCTTAATCGGATTCTTAGTGGGCACAGAAGTGTAAATCTTAAAGTCATTAAATTGGTTGGCGTTACTAGTTACCATTACGTTATAGCTTTCGTCACCACTTACCTTAAGAACAGCTGGCCAATAAGTGTTGATTTTGTATAGTGATTCGATGTAAACGGCATCGGTTTTACCATAACGTTCCATCATAAGTGGGCCTTGTCCAGAAACAGGATCGGTGGGGTGATCACCTCTGAATAAGTCAGGTTGAACCACGATTTTAGCTTCTTGTCCGTAGTACCAATTACCATAGTAATTACTAGTAATGGGTTTGTAGACTGGGTTAGGGTTGATGTCTTGGGCGGTTTGTTTCTTAGTGTCTTTTTTTACAGTTTTTTGGCTGGATGAGCTACTCATAGATGATGAACTGCTGTTACTTGATGAAGTAGAAGTAGCAATGCTACTTGAGCTAGTTGCAGTCTTATCGGTTTTAGAGCTTGAATGATGATATGCACCAAATGCCATGATAGCTAGAATGATGACAATTATGGCTGAAATGGCAGTAATAATTGCTTTTTTATCTTTCACGATAACACGTCCTTTCAATTGCTATGTTATCACTTTGAATAGATAAAAAAAGAGTTGAATCTTGGATTCGACTCTGATTTATGGGATAGGCTTTATTCTACAACGTTTGCCGCTAAATGTTTATTTTTTAAGTAGTGACACATTAGGCCTAATAGTAAACCAACGACTGCGAATACGACCCAATCCATACCGATGGATGCAAGTGGTAAGTAGTGTTGTTGGAAACCACCAACGGCTTTAGCAAATGCACTTTGTGATACGACTGGTGGGAATGATGCCAACATGTCCATTAAAGCAGGAACAGTGGTGAATAGCACTACCCAGAAGTAAACGACAGAATCGCGTTGGAATAGTGGTGAAAATACTGAAAGTAGGATTAAGACCATTGCGAATGGGTATAAGAACATTAGCATTGGTGTTGACCATTGGATGATAGTATCTAAACCAAAATTAGCAGTTAAGAATGATGCAACACACATTAGACCTAACCATTGAACGTAGCTTAATACTGGGAAGTGCTTGTGGAAATCTTGTGCGAATGCTGCCACTAATCCCATGGCAGTAGTTAAACAAGTTAATGTAAGTAGTGTTGCTAATAGTGCGTGACCGGTAGTTCCTAAGTAGTAGCCCATTAGTTGGTTAAATGCGACTCCACCGTCAGCAGATAATTTGAAATGACCTAAAGTAGTGGCACCTAACCAGATTAGAACCACATAGATTAAGCCGACTAATCCTTCAGCTAGAAAACCAGCTTTGGCAGTAACCTTGGCGTTACTAAATGGATTAGTTTTACCTAGTTGGTTAACAGCGGTAACGACGGTTACCCCAAATGCTAAACCGGCTAAGGCATCCATAGTGTTATAACCTTCTAAGAAACCGTTAAAGAATGATCCGTTTTGGTAAGCTGCAGTAACGGGTTGCGCAGATGCTGAACTCATTGGGTGTAGGAAAGCTAGGAAGAAAACAACGAATAATAGCACTAAAAAGACGGGGTTTAATAGTTTTCCGACACTGTCCATGATAGTTGATTCTTTGTATGAAAGAAGAAAGGCAGCTAAGAAGAATAAGAATGAAAATACTAGTAGTCCCACGTGGACATATTTATCTGGTAAGAATGGTTGTACACCCACTGCGAATGGAACAGTAGCAGTTCTAGGAGTTCCAAATAGTGGTCCAATTGTGGCATGGATTAAGACCATGAAGACTAGCGCAAAGGTAGGTCCTAGTGGCACCCCAATGTCATAGACCCCTTTGGATCTAGTAACACTGATGGCTAGCACTGATAGTAGTGGTAAAACGACTCCGGTACATAGGAAACCCAGCATCGCTAAGACCCAATGTGATCCGGCTAATTGACCTAAGTGAATTGGGAAAATTAAGTTACCAGCTCCGAAGAAGAGGGCAAATAGCAGTGAACTGACGACTAAGTATTGTTTGGTTGATAGTGGTTTGGTATTTAAATCTTGCATAGTAAGACTCCTTTAATAATCTAATTGTGGTAGTTATGTTTGTTATCGGTAAAATGTCAATCGGACTATCCATTGCCATCATCTCCTTTATTGTTTTTTTGATTGCTGGAATAAAAAAAGACGCCCTTAATCTATTTTCATAGACTAAGGGCGTCTTTCGACACGGTACCACCTTACATTCGTAGCTAAAAAAAGCTACCTTCACGTACTAACATACGCTGACGCTGTAAGGGGCGCTCCCCATGCACTTTACTTTGTTCAGTACATCGCTCGAAAGGGATTTTCACAACCGAATCAATGCTTCCTTACACCAGACGAAGCTCGCTTAAATTGATGTGATTTGTTACTCAACTTTCTCATAGCAATCTTTTATTTGACATTATATTAAAACTTGATGAGAATAATGTCAACATTATTTTTAAAATAATAATTCTTATAATTTTCTTAACAAATCCCTTGATTCACAAGTGATATAATATTACTATACTATAAAC
>NZ_JAMBKT010000027.1 GCF_025290035.1 Apilactobacillus sp. | reverse complement strand
TCACTACAATCTAGTGCTGCTGCAGCAATTGAATCTGCTGCGTCAAGTGCTAGAAGTGTCGCTTCTAGTCAAGCTTCTGTTGAATACAGTGCATTATCAACTGCTAACTCGAACACTATCAAGCAAATGCAAGATAAGAGTACCGCTGATTCCATTGCCGCATCTAACAGTGCACAATCTGCAATTCAAAGTGCGGTACAAATTGCTCAAGATGAAGCTTCTAAGCAAGCAGCTGCACAATCTGCAGCAACTGCAAAGGGTAATCAAGATGTAATTAACTCATTACAACAACAAATCATAGATAATTCTAATAATGCTTCAAGTAGCGCTCAACAAGCAATCAATGAAGCTGTTGCGAAGGCACAACAAACAGCAAGTAGTTCTGCATCAGCACAATCAGTTGCAACATCAATTGCTAACCAAAAGGCAATTGATGATTTGATTGCAAAATCAAAAGCTGATTCAGAAAACGCCTCTTCTAGTGCCCAAGCTGCTATTAATGCTGCGATTGCTAAAACTAGTTTAGATGCTAGTTCATCAGCTGCTCAAGAATCATTATCAACTTCATTGGCAAACTCATCAGCGATTGCCTCATTGAGTCAAAAAGCAATTGATGATTCTAAGTCAGCTTCAGCTCAAGCAGATTCTGATAAAAATAGTGCTGTATCATCAGCACAAACATCACTAAATAGCTCGTACGGTAGTTATATTAAGAGTCTAAGTGATGCTCGTGATGCTGAATTAAATGCTTTGAAACAAAAGCTGAATGCAGCTAATGATTCTCTTGCGAAAGCCGAACAAGATGCTGCTGATAAAAGTTCTGCATATAGTTCAGAAATTTCAAGTATACAAAGGGAAAGTCAGGCTGCAAGTGAAGCAGCATATAATAATAGTTCTGCTGCGCAATCAAGTTATAATAGTGTAATTTCTTCATATCAATCTATGATTTCTGATTTGCAAAATGATCAAAAAGCAACTTCAGAACAAGTCGTTAATTATCAAAAAGCATTAAGCGATCTACAAAGTAGTTATAACGATACAATTGATAAAGCTAAGGCAGATTCAACAGCAGCTTCCCAAGCATCATCTGCTGCTATTTCTGAAGCAGCATCTAAAGCTCTAAGTGAGGCTCAGCAACAAGCTAAGAACTCTCAAGCACAAAGCGAAGCTGAATCTAAGGCTAGAGATACTGAATCTCAAGCACAACAATCAATTAAGGATTCTTACAACCAAAAAATTACAGACTTGCAAAATTCTTCAGCTGCATCTAGTGCTGCTGCACAAACTGCTTTAGATAAAGCTACTTCTTTAATGAATAGTTATATAAATCAAATTTCCAGTTTGAAAGCTGATAGTGCAGCCGCATCAACAGCAAATAGCACTGCTGTTTCGATAGCAACTAGCAACGCAAGATCAGCAGCCCAATCATTTGCAACATTAGCCAATAGTTTGACAGCTAAATATACAAATGATTCAAATGCATTCAAGCAAAGCTTATCTGATTTGCAAAGCTTGATTGCAAGTATTACGGCTGATAATCAACAAAAAGCTGATTCAGCAGCCGCAGATTTTGATAGTAAGAAGGCTGCATATGAAAGTTCATATGCAATCGCATCATCTAATGCTATTTCTCAAGCGGTATCTGATGCTGAACAACGTGCTAAACAAGCTGCAGAAGCTGTATCTCAGGCTAACTCTAAGGCGTTAGCTGATGCACAAAGTAAGGCTGAACAAGACAGTAAAAATGCTGCTAACAGTGCAGCTCAAGCAATTCAAGATGCAGTTAATGCTGCTTCAACAGAAGCTAGCCAAAAAGCCGCAGCACAGTCAACAGCAACATCGATTGCAAATTCTAATGCGTTAGCATCATTAGCTCAACAAAGTAAGAATGATTCATTGAATGCTGCGCAAAGTGCTGCTCAAGCTATAAAAGACGCTGTGGATTCAGCTCGATCACTAGCAAGTCAACAAGCTTCAGCTCAATCAACTGCTGCGAGTCAAGCTGCTTCAAAGGCGTTACAAGATGCCCAAGATAAAGCGGCTCAAGATAGTCGAAACGCATCATCAGTTGCAGAATCTCTAAAAGATAGTTTAGTTGCTTCAGCACAACAAAGTGCATTAGACTCAGCCAAAGCAGTATATGCATCACTATCATCATCAAACTCCAAGGCATTAGCTGACGCGCAAGCCAAAGCTGATAAAGATAGTTCAGCCGCAGCAAGTTATGCGAAGTCATTAATGGACGATGCTGTTTCCTCAGCCAAAGCTGATGCTCAAGCAGCTGCTGATAATGACATTAATTCATTGAACAATTCATATGCACAAAAGATTAGCGACATGCTAGCAACTAGCAAACAAGCTTCGATTGCAGCAAGTCAAGCTGCAGAACAAGCTAAATCTTCAGCTGTTAGTTCAGCACAATCTGTCGCACAAAGTTTAGCAAATTCCCAATCAATCGCAACATCACAACAAAATGCTGATGCATTAAATTCAGCACAACAAAAAGCGATTGAAGATAGCAAACAAGCTCAATCCGTTTACGATGATAAATTAGCTCAAGCTAGTTTAGCAGCGCAAAATTCAGCTAACCAAATGCTAATGGATCAATCAATTGCTAATTCCAATGCATTGAAAGCAGCTCAAGATAAGGCAGCTCAAGATAGTGCAAATGCTTCACAACGTGCAGATGAAGTTAGACAAGCAGCATTAGATTCAGCCCGTCAATCAGCACAAAATTCAGCTAATTCATTGGTTCAATCACTTCAAAATAGCTATGATGCATCAATCGCTGCCGCTCAAAGCAAGTCGATTGCTGACAGTGTAGCTGCTTCTAGCAATGCTAAGTCAGCATTAGATTCAGCAGTTAACGATGCTAGAAATAGTGCTGCTAACCAAATTAATTCATTACAATCTCATAATGCTGACTTACTATCTTCAGCACAAAGTAAGGCAACGGCAGATAGTCTAGCTGCTTCTCAAAAAGCACAAGATCAAATCAGTTCTGCAGTCCAATCAGCGCAAGATAAAGCTAAAAGTGATGCTCAATCAATCATTGATTCATTGAACTCTCAATATGCAAATAGTTTAGCGTCAGCTAATAGTAAGGCAGCAGCAGATAGTCTTGCCGCTAGTCAAGCTGCAGAACAAGCTAAGAATGATGCACTTTCAGCAGCTCAAGAAGCGGCCCGCCAATCAAGTATTGCTACAGCTAATTCTAATGCAGCTGCATTGAAATCGGCTCAAGATAAAGCATACAGTGATAGTGTTGAAGCTTCTAAGAATGCGGATTCATTATTAAGCGCTGCAGTTTCAGCTGCTAAGTCAGCCGCTGAAAGTCAAGCTGCAGTTCAATCAATTGCAACTGCAGAAGTTAACTCAAAAGCATTATCATTTGCTGAAAGTAAAGCCAAATCAGATGCAGCAGCGGCTTCATCAGTTGCTCAATCTATTATTAGTTCTGCTGAATCACTAGCTTCACAAACAGCTGCTGAATATGCAAAATCGGTAGCTGATAGTGTCAGAGATTCATATGATAGTAAGGTTGCATCTATTGCTTCGCAAAATGCTGCCCAATCACAAGCAGCTAATCAAGCGGTTGATGATTTAAGAAATCAATTGAATTCAAGTGCTAAAGCTGAATTGGATAGTCTTTCACAATCTAATGCTGATGCACAACATAGTTTGAAAGCAGAATATGACAGTTTAATTGCTGCTGAAAGAAGTTCTGCACAATCTGCTATCAATAGTGCCGCATCAAGTGCATCTTCTGATGCTAAGAGCAGAGCGGAAAGTCAAGCTCAATCTGAACAAGCTAAGATTACAAGTGATTATCTAGCACAATCTAATGCGATGAACTCAACATTTGCTAGTCAAATGGCTTCATTACAAGCCAGTTTACAAGCAGCTGAAAGTTCAGCTATTAGTTCAGCTCAATCAGTTGCTGATAGTCAAGCAGCACAAAGAAGTTCAGCGTTTGCTAGTCAACTTGCATCACTTCAATCACAAAGTGCTGCTGACTTAAGTGCCGCGAACTCAACCGCTTCTGCTGCATTGAATTCAGCCCAATCTTCAGCAATTAGTAGTGCTCAATCAAATGCTGACTCACTTAAGGCTTCATTGACTGCATCGTATGAAAATGCTTTGGCTATTTTAAAAGCGCAACAAGAAGCTACTTCTATTGCTGATATGAATAACCAACATGCTGCACTAAGTAGTCAAGCAGATAAATTCAATCAAGAAATTAACAACTTGAAGAATCAATTAAGCGGTAAGGACTACGATAATAGTAAGCTGATTCAATCTTATGAAAATCAAATTGAGGAATTACGATCTGAAATTGCCCGTCTAAATGGAAGCAATTCTTCAAATGTCGTAATCAACCAAAACCAAGCTTATTACCCAGTTGCAGAACCTACTAAGAATTACCAAGTTATCAACCAGGGTGGTGTTTGGGTTCATAACGATAAGGACTTTACTAATGATAACCGTGTTCGTTTCATCAAATATGGTGACAAGATTAAAGTCCAAAGAGTTGTAACTCATAATGGTATTACTAGGTTATACATTGGTAAGGACGAATATGTAACTGCTAATAAGAACTTTGTTGCAACTGACAAGGATTTACAAACGGTTCCTAAGTATGTTTACAGCTTAAACATCGCTAGAAATAAAGCAACAGTTTATAAGGTAACTGGCTTTAAGTATGTAAATGGTAAGTTGAAACTAGAGGTCAAGGGTAAATACGTTGATCCAAATAAATACGATAATGGTTACTATGAACAATCAGAAAATAATAACCAAACTGATTATCGAGTTATTAAGACTAATGGTGCCTGGATCCATGATAGTAAGCACTTTACAAAACATAACCGTGTTAAGAAATTAAAACGTGGTCAAAAGATAAAAGTCGTCAAAGTAGTTAAGACAGGTGGTATCACTCGTCTATACATTGGAAATGGTCAATATATTACTTCCAATAAGACTTTTGTGCAAAAACATCATAGATAGGCATTAAAAAAGCTCCTATCCGAAAAGGATAGGAGCTTTTTGTATACACTTTATTTATTAATAAATGTTTTCCATTGTTCAAAGACATTATCGGGATTAAACTTAATAGATTTTGTAATTGATTGATCATGCATACGTTCATAAGTATCTTGATTATTTAAAAGTTCAATTACTTGTTTAGCTAAACTAGCAATATCTTTAGGTTCAATCAAGAAACCATTAACATTATTTTCAATGATTTCATTTGGTCCATAATTCACATCGTAAGCCACTTCAGGAATACCATAGCTTAGTCCTTCTACTAGAGACATACTTAATCCTTCTCCCATAGAAGTTTGGACTAATACTCGAGTATCTCGTAGAATTTTATCTTTATCAGGATTAACTTTGTAGTCTAATAAACTTACTGCATTTTCAATCTTTAGTTGTTTGATAATCGCATCTAATTCATTTTTATAGTCAGCAGATTCGAAGTATCCCATGATGTTTAAATGTACATCGGGGATTTGTTGTTGAATTGCTGGAATAATGGTTAATAGTTCGCTAATGTTTTTGTCTCTAAAAACACGACCCATATAAGTGATGTTATGGTTACTTACAGGTTTAATGTTGTCCATTAAGTCAAAAGCAGAATCAAAGATATTGTAGAACTTGCCCATTGGATAACGCTTTTCAAGGTCTTTTCTTTGCTTATCAGTTGGCACGATAATACCAGCAAATTTACCAAAAAATTCATCGAATAATGGGTATAAGTTGTTAAATAAGATAGCGTTAGGGTTATTAGCCTCAGTTGCATTTTCTGTATGCACATTGTGTAAATATTGGTATTTAGGTGCATCTGTATTTAGTTTAGCAACTACAGTGGTTAATGAAGGACGATCATTAATAATAACTGTGTTTTTATCACTAATTTCTTCTAAGAAGAAAGCAAATAAGTCATCCTCGGTATTAAAACGATAGGTTTTTCCTTTGTAATTTAATAATTTGTACATTGATGGTAGGACATGATCGCCAACATTCATATGAGTGATTTCAATCACTACATTACCATTCTTGTCAAAAACTAATTCATGACCAATACCACCAGCAGGATGCATGTAAACTTCTTTTGATTTGAAGCCACGGTAATCAAAAATATCTTGGCTGGCTACATTACCAAAGTTGTCATAGTAATCAATATTACCAATTTCACCAACGGTTAATGGAAAAATTGATACCTTAGCAATACGTTGTCCTAATCTTTCAATGTAGGAACTATTGTTATCAACTCCGTTAATTTTGTAATCATGCTTATCAACTAAAGGAGAGTAACGTAAATATTCATGATGTGTTTTCTTATTAGTATAGTTTTGGAAATAGTCGTACATGTTTAATACTTGATCATCATCAATTCCATACTTTTCAATTTCTTGATGCAAACTGGGATTATAATTTCTGGTTACAATTTTGGCATTAATACCATTTTTCTTGAATAATTTAGCTCGATTCATGGCCGAGAATTCTGTTCCGGAATTGAAGGTAAAAATGTTTTCATTAACGAATAGATATTGCTTGGTCATTATTAAGCCTCCTTATGTTCCATATCACTTAGTCCTTTTTTGATGTCGAAGTGATATGTCTTTAGTTTATCTTGCCAAGTCTTTTTAGCAGAATTAATTAAATCTTCCCACGCCTTCCAAACGCTGTCTTCTGAAAAACGATTTGATAATTCATAAGCCTTATCGGACATTGATTGTAATAAATCATCGTCGGTGAATAATTTTACCATGCAATCTGATAGGGCTTTGGTGTCGTCATAATCGACTACATAACCGTTTTCATCATTGACGATTAATTCATTTGGACCATAGTTGGTATCAAAGGTAATACCGACATCACCTTGTGATTGAGCTTCCATTAAGGCTAAGTTAAAGCCTTCCATGACAGAAGCTAAAGCATAAATTTGTGCGTTACGTTGAACACCGGCAACGTCGTTGGTGTATTCGTGTAATTTCACGGCATCACGAAGGTCATATTCATCTAAGGATGCGTTAATGCGTTTCATAGCAATATCATCATTAGAATGGTCAACATATCCATAAACTTCCATGTTGATGTCCGGAATTTCTTTTTTTGCCATACCCATGGCATCGATAATTTTATTTATTTGTTTTTCAGGAGCAACACGAGCGGTAACAACAATACTGTGTTTTTTACGGTCAGACATTGGTATGCGATCTTGATCTAAGTCTTCGTTTTTAATTACTCCCACCGGAATGGTAAACATATCGATGTCAGGTTCGAAACGCGTCTTAACATCTTTAGTTTGCTTTTCGGTTGCACTAACAATTGCATCGTATCTATTAGCATCGGTTAATGAGTATTCGTAATTATTATTCATTATTGAGGTGTCAGTTTTTTGGGCATCACCAGCATGTGAGTTGTGAAGGTGTAATACTGTATATGTAGGTGAATTAAGAGTTTCTAAGATTTCTTCGAAATAGTCTGAACGATCCATTACATAAATGTTAGGATGTTTTTTGTCCATGAAATTGACATTGATTTCTTCTAGAAAATCTTTAATGACACCAACGATGTTGTTATGAGTTCTAACGGCACCATCATTACGAATAATTTTGAAACCAGATTTCTCAAGTTTTCCTGCTGCGTTGAATCTAAAGTAGTCTTCAATAGCAGGTCGACCATCTGGAGTATACCAAGTTTCAGTTGCAATCTTGTTATCAGGTGTGTACCATTGTGCCATCGATAAGAAACCACGGTAATCATAGAAATCAACACGGTATAAGTTAGAGAATCCATCAAATAATTCAACAGACTTAACTAAGTCATCGTCAGTAACTTCTTTATCAAATAAGTTGATACGACCAACAATCTGCTTGTTGCTGTATACAATGATTCTATTTTGTTCTTTATCTTTATCGTAAGTTAGATTATCAACCCCAAATTCAATATCTTTGGGTGTTAGTGGTTTAGTCTCTACATCAAGCGCATTTTGAAAGTAATCAAAAATATTCAAAATGTACTTGTCTTCGATACCGTTCTTATTCAAGTGATAGTGAAGCAATGGATTCCATTCACGGAAAACTAGGCGATAGTCTTCACCGAATTTTTCGAATAGCTTCGCACGTTTTAATTGGGCATGTTCGATCCCAGAGTTTTTAGCATTAAAACTGGAATTTAGGAAAAAATTCATAATGTAACTCCTTTGCAATTATTTATTTCATTATAACGCAAATAAAGATGAAAATAATTAAAGAAAGCATTAAGAAATGGATAATTTGTCTACTTTGTTATGATGATAGATATTTGCGCACTAACAAAGAAAAATGATAGAATCAAAACATTACATATTTTGGAGATGAATAACATGAAAAAAATAACACAATTTTCATTTTTTGCCGCAAGTTCATTACTATTTGTTGCAGCAGGAACAAACGTGGTAGTACACGCTGATGGGGTTCCAGATATTATTGGAAACGCTCTAGCTAAGGTGCAGTCAGGAAATAATGCGAATAATACTACTACCACTGCCACCAGCGCTAATAATGCGAATAATACTACTACCACTGCCACCAGCGCTAATAATGCGGATAGCACTGTAAGTACAGAAAATAGTCAATCTACATATGATGGAATTAGTTTCGATGTAATTGCCACTCATTCTGGATTCCAATATCAAGATGCTACATTAAAAGGTGATCAAGTTGGTGCATATGATAATGGTGACAAATTAACTGTTGTTGGGGTGCAAAAGAATGGTAACAAGTTAAGATATGAAGTTCTGACTCCAAATGGTAAGTATTTTATTTCTGCTTACTACACTAAATTAGCTGATGATAAAGACGCTTCTGTTAAAGATGGAATGGTAGCCATCGCGAACCATAATTTCTTTACAGTCGTTGCTACTCATGATGGTATTGTCTACACTGACAAATCATTATCATCTGATAAACAAATTTCTGCTTACAACAATGGCGACACTTTCAACGTTGTTAAAGTGGTCAAAGACGGCAATAAGTTAAGATACGTTGTCCAAACTGAAACGGGTTTTTACTACATTTCTGCATACCACACTAAGTTAGCAGCTAACGGCAACGCCGCTCAATACAAAGCAATGCGTGCAGCTGTAGCAACAGTTAAGGCCACCGCTAAGAAGACTGATAACAGTGCTTATTACACTACAGTCAAAAAGGGCAACCACGTTGCGGTTGTTAAGAAAACACTAGTTCAACATCCAACTAAGACTTTCAAAGATAATGCAGCTAAAACCAAGAAGAATACAATTAAAAAAGGTAAGAAATTATCATTCAATAGCATCGTTAAAGTTGGTAACACTTATCGTTTACATTTAACTAATGGTAAATATGTCACAGCAAGTAAGCAATTTGTGAACATCATTAAATAATAATTATTATTTAAAAGCCATCTCTTAGCTGAGGTGGTTTTTTTGTTGAAAATATAATTTTTTTATAAGAAACTTGAAAACTATTTTTAAGTTTCTTTAATAATGGTATGTTTAATTTAAGTACAAAAGAGAATAGGAATGTGGTTTGATGAATAAAAAATATAAATATCTAGTTGGAATCATTGTGGTTCTGGTAGTGTTGGTGGGAGGATATAAGGTCTACCATCATTTTCATTACCAAGCGATTCGCAATGCAAAAATTATCGCTAAAAAAGAGGCAGAATATCGTAAATATCATCCGGTCAATTACGATGGATACGTCAAGAATTATACGAAGCTATATGCGAAAGCTGATCCAAAGAGTAAAGTGCTTACCCGTATTAGTGCGTATGTATTAAGTGGAACTGGTAAGAACTACGCTAAACATAGTAATGCCGGAATTCCCGTTCGTATTATCAGTAAGAAAAATAAAATGTTTAAGGTTAAATTCAGTCAATACACTGGTTATATTAAAGCTGGTCGTTTCCACACCATGAAGAATTACAGTGATGATTCAGAAATTTCTCATTACACGCGCTATGATTTATCATTATTGGAAAAGAACCAAACAGATTCAGCGTATGCGGTGCCTTTATTTGTGGGTATGAATATTAAAGACATTCCATCAGCACGAAGCACTAGTTTAGTTCAAACTGCTCGTGACAGCGATGGCAAACTAATTGAAAACCCAACTACCCACCAAACTGGTTTGTATAGTGGTTCTCAAATGGACGTGTGGGACAGTTGGCCAATTCAAAATTCTGATGGAACTGTTGCCACTTATCATGGTTACCACATCGTGTTAGCATTAGCTGCTAACATGAACCCATGGCAATCAGGCCACGTGGGAGTCGGTTTAGGCCAAGCTAAGATTTACGTTTTCTACCAAAAGGTTAGCGACTCTAATAAGGGTGTTGAATCTTGGAAGAACGCTGGTTTACTAACTAAGACTAAGTTAGAAGGGGCTAAGAGTACTGATAAATACTTAAAGATGTTGACTCAACAATGGTCCGGTTCAGCCGTTAAACTAGATAACAGCAATAATTTCCGCTTATTCTATACTAATTACACTGGTGGTAAGTTATACGGTGGAACTTCTAACAATGCCCAATACTTAAGTACTGCTCAATTCACTTTGAAGTTTGATAAGAATGGTGTCAGCGTTGATCATTCTAAGACCACCGATAATAAGTCTGTCTTTGCTAGTGAAGGTAAGAGTTACCAAAGTTTTGACCAATTCACTAACGAATGGCCAGATAGCAAGGGATTCGATGATACTTCACTTCGTGATCCTCACTACATTGAAGACCACGGTAAGAAATATCTAGTCTTTGAAGCCAATACTGGGACTAAGACTGGTTACCAAGGAATCGATAACCTCTTTAACATGGCTTACTTCGGTGGTAGCAAGAGTTTCCAAAAGGACGAACAAAAGAAACTATTTAATAATGATGTCCAAACCGCCGTGATTGATAGTACTAATAACTTGAAGAGCCAAGTTAGTGCTTACCAAAAGGCACTTAAAGCGGTTAATGATCAAATCAAGGAAACTAGTTCCGAAGATACAATTCAACTAGCCCAATTGAATCAACAAGTGACCAATTTATCACAAGCCATCACTAACATTACTACTTCCCAAAGTTATATGAAGAAGACTGGAGAAGGGATTAAAGCCCAATACATGAATGCAGCGATTGGAATTGTAGAATTAAATAACGATTACACCGTGAAGAAAATTCTAAAACCACTAGTTGCTTTCAACACAACTGATGATGAAACTGAACGTCCAGATATCGTAAAACACGATGGTAAGTACTACATGTTTACAATTACCCGTGCTAGTCGAATGGCATCAAATACATTGGATGCTCGTGGAGTCTACCTATTAGGTTTTGTATCTGACAGTCTTACTGGTAAGTACAAGCCTTTAAACGGTAGTGGAGTTGTATTATATTCACATGAACTAAACATCAACAGTCGTACTTGGACATATTCATACTACATCATGCCAACCAAGACTTCTGCTAAGGATAACCAATTCTTAGTAACTAGTTACATGACCGTGCCAGGGATTGCTTCACAAACCGGTGGGCATGCAACTTTCGCACCAACATTTATGAT
>NZ_JAMBKT010000026.1 GCF_025290035.1 Apilactobacillus sp. | reverse complement strand
GTTCGACACCAATATAAGTTTCCGGGGCTTATTGTGGGGCAAACAATACCATGCTCAATATTACAATCTTTTAATTATAAAGTCAACCTTAAATCATCTTTGATGATGAGGTAATTTGGTTGGATGTTGTGGGTCTTCGCCTTCATAGTATACATGCTTTAGATAAAGCCCGCTAGCAGGTACTGTTCTTCTTGCTTGGGTTCTGTCTTTAATTTCATATAGTCTTAAAATATCATGGACATCCCTTGATCCAGAACCAATTTCAACTAGGACACCGACCATGATTCTAACCATATTATATAAGAAACCATTCCCGTAGAATTCAAAAATTAATTCGTTTTCTTTTTCATCGATTTCACATTTTGCTTCATAAATAGTTCTGACGTTGGTTCTAGCTGAAGAACCAGAGGCAACAAAACTTGTAAAATCATGTTCACCGATTAAATCTTGTAAAGCAATGTTGATTTTATCGATATCAACAGGGAATCGCCATTGCGCAGTATATCTACGTTTAAATGGGTTTCTAAATTCTCCCATGTCCATCCGATACATATATCTTTTTCCTGATACATCATAACGAGCATGAAAATCGGGAGCTACTTTTTCGACCTTCTTAATTTGAACATCTAATGGCAACATACTATTTAACCCTTTAAGCATGTTAGCTTCTGGTAAATCGTACGGAAAGTCAAAATGAGCCACTTGGCCTAATGCATGTACTCCTGCATCAGTTCTACCGGACCCATAGACAGTAATTGCTGGATCCGGATTTTTGGCCATTTTATTAATGATTTTAGTTAATATTCCTTCAATGGTTCTTTTCTTAGGTTGGCGTTGAAATCCATAAAAATCAGTTCCATCATAGGCTAATGTTATTTTATAACGATATGCCATTTACTTAACTCCTATACATAAATGTAACGATTGTGATAATCACAATTAATGATATAAAGCTATAGTCTTTTGTCTGCCACTTATAACTATGGTAGTGAGATCTTAGCTTTCCAGTTTGGTATCCACGTGCTTCCATGGCCACACTTAAATCATCAGCATGTTTAAATGCACTAACGAAAAGTGGTATTAGTAGCGGAACAAAGGCCTTGGCTCTTTTTATTAGTCCCCCATCACCAAAGTCGACACCACGAGATCTTTGTGCATCCATGATTAATTTAGTTTCGTCAGTTAATGTCGGCACAAACCTTAGTGCGATTGAAATCATCAATGAAAATGTTTCGACTGGGAATTTAAATCGCTTAAGGGGTTTTAATAACATACTAATGCCATGTGAAATTTCCAATGGAGATGTCGTTAATGTTAAAACTGTCGACATTGCGATAATCAACATAAAACGAATGAACAATAGAATCGCATTAAAAATCCCAAATGAAGTGATTCTAATAATGCCTAGTGAATAATAGACATGCCCACCAGCACTAAAAAACACCTGAATTAAGACGGTAAATATAATCACCCATAAGAGTGGCATAATCCCCTTTAAAAAGAAGGATAATGAACATTTTGATAATATAACAAAGACAACAACGGTTGCTGCTAATAATAGATATGTCGCAACGTTATTCGCGAAGAAAACAACGAAAATATAAATAAAACATAGCAGGATTTTAGCTGCGGGGTTTAGTTTATGAATTATTGAATTTCCTGGAAGGTATCTTCCAAATATAAAATTATTCATTCTTTCCTTCATTCCTTAATTTATTGATGATTTCGTTTATTAACTCGTCTTCATCTAAAGATAGCTTATCTAATGTGAACCCTTTGGCTTCCAGTTGTTTGGTAATCTTAACTGTTTCAGGAACTCTTAAATCATATTGGTCTAAGAATTCAACGTCAGTAAATAGTTCATCTGGGTAGCATTTTTTGACGATTTCACCTTCACTCATTACGATTACTCGCTCTGAGTATTTAGCAACATCATCCATTTGATGACTAACCAAAATAATGGTCATGTTATCTTCACGATTTAATCTTTTGATTAAGTCTAAAATGTATTCTTGTCCTTGTAAGTCCAATCCTGCTGTTGGTTCATCTAGCACTAAAATTTCGGGTTCCATTGCTAATACCCCTGCGATAGCGACCCTTCTCTTTTGACCGCCAGATAAATCAAATGGCGATTTATCTAATAGCTTTGAATCCAATCTAACTGTATCAACGGCTTTTTGAACTCGTTGTTCTAATTCATCACCTTCGATACCAAAGTTACTAGGACCAAAAGCAATATCTTCTTTTACGGTTTCGGCAAATAATTGTTGCTCTGGAAATTGGAAAACCATTCCGACCTTTTGTCTTAACGGCTTCAAATGTTTGTTGTTAGTTTTGTTATCAATTTTAAAATCATCGACTCTAACACTACCGTTAGTGGGCTTTAAAAGCGCATTAATATGTTTGATTAATGTCGATTTTCCACTTCCCGTTTTACCAATAATTGAAACAAAACTGCCTTTTTTAATCTTCAAAGAGACATCTTTTAACGCATGATATTCTAGTGGTGTATTCGGTTGGTATATATGACTTACATTTTTGAATGATATTGCGTTATCCATTCGATAATCTCCTCATCATTTAAATAATTATCTGGGACATTAAATCCACTGTCAGCTAGTTTTAATCGTAGCTTTTCTGAGAATGGTAATCTTAGTCCATATTCTTCGACATTCGCTAATTGAGTGAATAACTCACTAGGCGTAGTATCCAAAATCTTTTGACCGTCTTTAATTAAGATAGTACGATTAGATTCTTGAATTTCATTAATGTCATGGGTAATTGATATGATAGTTAAATTATACTTGTTTCTAACCTCATTAATCAAATTTGTGATTAATAGTTTTGCTTTTGGATCTAGCATACTAGTTGCTTCATCCAAAATAATAATCTTAGGTTGCATGGCTAATACCCCTGCAATTGCGACTCTTTGTTTCTGTCCCCCAGAAAGTCTGGATGGATCATTCTTAGCATATTCAAGCATATCAACATCTTTAAGCGCTTGATATACCTTTTCGTGCATTATGTCTTGATCTAAATTATGGTTTTCTAATCCAAATGCGATATCGTCTTCAACAGTTGATGCGACGAATTGATTACTTGGATTTTGAAAAACAATCCCAATTTTGTCACGAATGCCATATACATTAGTAGTACTTAAAGTATCTCCATCAATGATGATTTCACCACTGCTTTTTTCAATTAAGCCATCTAATAAGCTAATTAAGGTAGATTTACCACTACCGTTTTTTCCGATAATGGATACCCATTCCCCTTTTTTAATAGTCATTGAAAAATCATTAACAGCAAATTTATCTGATTCATCGTATTTATATTTTAAATTAGATACTTCAATAATGTTTTGAGACATTCATGTCACCTCATTTAAATTTATGTATAAAAAAATCACTAATAGGCTATTAGTGCGAAGCAAAGCTCCATTCAAGCTAGACTTGGGGCTTGCCCATCATCATAACGCTTTATACTAATAGCCCTAGTGATTTGTTGTTACTATTTAATTATGTTTACGATTAATTAGTCAACTAATTGTAAAATAACCATTGATGCACCATCACCACGACGAGGCATAGTCTTTAGAATACGAGTGTAACCACCGTTACGTTCTGCATACTTAGGAGCAATTTCATCAAATAGCTTTTGTAATGCAGTAGTAACAGTTACGTCATCACCATCTTCTTTAGCATCAGCAACTACGTTTTGTAGGAATGCTGCAGCTTGACGACGAGCATGAAGATCTCCACGCTTACCAAGAGTAATCATCTTTTCAGCAGTTGAGCGTACTTCTTTAGCACGAGCTTCAGTGGTCTTAATTTCACCGTTTACTAATAAGTCAGTAGTTAGGTTACGTAGTAATGAACGACGGTGTGCACTAGTACGTTGTAATTTACGGTAACTCATAAATGGATGTCCTCCTTTATACTAATCTTCTTTACGTAATGACAATCCAAGGGCTTCTAACTTATGTTTTACTTCAACAAGAGACTTACGTCCTAAGTTTCTAACCTTCATCATGTCAGCTTCACTTTTGTTGGTTAATTCTTGAACTGTGTTGATACCAGCACGTTTCAAACAATTGTATGAACGAACAGATAAGTCCAATTCTTCAATTGTCATTTCTAGCATTTTTTCTTTATGTGTTTCTTCCTTTTCCACCATAACTTCAGTGTTCTTGGCTTCATCAGTAAGATCAATAAACATAGCTAGGTGATCATTTAGGATCTTAGCAGCTAAACTAATTGCTTCACTTGGAGTGATAGAACCATCAGTCCAAACGTCAAGAGTTAGTTTATCAAAGTCAGATCTTTGACCAACACGCGCATTTTCAACTTGATAATTAACACGTTCGATTGGGGTATAAATGGAATCAACTGGTAAGACACCGATTGGCATTCCATCATTACGAGCCTTATTCTCATCCGCAGAAACGTATCCGCGACCCTTATTTGCAGTCATTCTCATATGGAATGTAGAACCTTCAGCAACTGTAGCAATGTGTAGATCTGGATTTAGAACTGTCACATCACCGTCAGCTTGAATGTCACCAGCAGTTACTTGAGCTGGACCTGTAACGTTGATTTCCATTTCTTTGTCTTCGCCATCTTCGGCTTCCAACTTCAATGAAATCTTTTTAACATTTAAAATGATTTGAGTTACATCTTCTACAACACCAGGTACTGTAGAAAATTCATGTAATACATCATCGATTTGAATGCTAGTTACGGCTGCACCAGGTAAAGATGAAAGTAAAATTCTACGCAACGAGTTTCCAAGAGTTGTTCCGTATCCACGTTCTAGTGGTTCAACAACAACTTCTCCATAATTATCAGTTTCATCAATCTTATGAATATTAGGTTTTTCAAATTCAATCATTCTTATCTTCTACCCCTTTCAAAACGCTCTGAGTTAAATATTAATTAGTCCATCATACAGAGATGAGAATAAATTAAACTCTACGACGCTTTGGAGGACGAGATCCATTATGTGGAACTGGAGTAACATCACGAATAGCAGCAACTTCTAAACCAGTTGATTGAAGTGCACGGATAGCTGATTCACGACCTGAACCAGGACCTTTAACAGCAACTTCAACAGTCTTCATACCATGTTCCATAGCTGTCTTAGCAGCGGCTTCTGAAGCCATTTGAGCAGCAAATGGAGTTGATTTACGACTTCCACGGAATCCTAAAGCACCAGCAGATGACCAAGCAATTGCATTACCTTGCATGTCGGTAATCATAACTAATGTGTTATTAAAAGTAGAGTGAATGTGAGCAACACCAGATTCGATGTTCTTCTTTACTCTACGCTTACGAGAACCTTTCTTTTGAACCATGATTTACTAACCTCCTTTATTTATTATTTTTTCTTACCAGCAATAGTTACTTTTTTACCCTTACGAGTACGGGCGTTGTTCTTTGTGTGTTGACCTCTAACAGGTAAACCACGACGGTGACGCATTCCACGGTAAGAACCAATTTCTTGAAGCTTCTTGATATTCATTCTTACTTCACGACGTAAGTCACCTTCAATTTTGTAATTGTCAACAACTTCACGGATTTTATCTTCTTGGTCTGGAGTTAGATCACGAACACGAACATCTTCTGAAACGCCAGCCTTTGAAAGGATTTCAGCAGCTCTGCTTTGACCGATTCCAAAGATGCTAGTTAGACCAATAACGATACGCTTATCACGTGGTAAATCAATTCCGGCGATACGAGCCATTCAAACACACCTCCTGTTTTATTAAAATTACTTGCCTTGTCTTTGTTTATGTTTTGGATTTGAACAAATGACCATAACACGGCCTTTTCTTCTAATTATTTTACAATTTTCACACATTGGTTTTACTGATGGACGAACCTTCATTATATAACCCTCCTATACTTCAAGACAGTATCCTTACTTATAACGGTAAGTAATACGTCCCTTGCTTAAATCATATGGTGACATTTCAACAGTGACACGGTCACCAGGCAAGATACGAATGTAATGCATTCTGATCTTTCCGGATACGTGAGCTAAGATTTCGTGACCATTTTCTAGTTCAACACGAAACATAGCATTTGGTAAAGTTTCACTAACTTTACCTTCAATTTCAATAACATTATCTTTAGACAAAGAATTTCCTCCTCGAAAAATACGATTCTACACGGTTAGCCATATGCCAAGATATCAAGACAAAAGCCCGTTGTATAGCAATCGCAAATACACATGGGTTAGTTTATCACACAAATATACTTACGGCAACAATACCAGTCATCTCAACGATTTCTAGAATTGTTTAAGTATTTTGTCAATGTCCTTAGTAACATCATTAATATCTTGACTACCATCTACAGTAAATAGTAAATCACGTTGTTTGTAAAAATCGATTAATGGTGTATTCATTTCGATATTTACATCTAAACGGTTCTTAACTGTTTCAGGCTTGTCATCACTACGTTGATAAAATTCATGGCCACCACAAATATCACAAGTATCTTCAACTTTTGGCATTTTGTATAGCTTGTGGTAAGTGGCACCACAGTTCTTACAAATAAATCTACCAGAAAGTCGATCAACAAGAACTTTAGGGTCAACGTCAATATTTATAACAGCATCCAATGGTCGATCAAGCTCTTCACAAATTTCTTGTAAAGCATTTGCTTGTTCGATAGTTCTAGGAAAACCGTCTAACATATAGCCTTTTTTAGTATCATCTTGTGCAAGACGATCTTTAACAATTCCACATGTTACATCATCAGGAACTAAATTCCCTTTATCAATATATTGTTTTGCCTTTAATCCCATTTCAGTTTGGTCTTTTATAGCAGCACGAAAGATATCTCCAGTAGAGATATGTGGAATTCCATAATTTTCAATAATGGATTCTGCTTGTGTACCTTTACCAGCTCCAGGAAGCCCCATTAAGATTAAGTTCATTGACATTTTTAATTACCTCCATACACACTTTTATAAATCATTTGGTCGAGTTGATTGAATGAATCCAACATATTCTTGTTTCATCATCAATCCACGAATTTGTCTAATTGTTTCGATGGCAACACCGACAACGATTAGTAAACTAGTACCACCTAAACCGATGGATTCGTCTAAATTCCAAACGTTTTGTGCAATTAAAGGAATTAATGCAACAACCCCTAGGAATAAAGCACCAACAACACTTAGTCTCATCAATACTTGAGAAACATAAGTTTGAGTACCATTCCCTGGCCAAACACCAGGAATGTAACTTCCTTGCTTTTGTAAGTTTTCTGAAAGTTTTTCAGGGTTAACTTGAACAAATGCATAGAAGAATGTAAAGACAACAATTAATACAGTGTATAGGGTAGCACCAGATAGAGTTTGCATATTGAATATGCTACTCATAAGTTGGTACCAACCATCACCAGAATGTTTACTTGCAAAGAAAAGCAAAATAGCTTGTGGTGTTGAAATAAACGAACTGGCGAAGATAACAGGGATAACACCAGCAACGTTAACCTTCAATGGAAGGTAACTGTTTTCGCCAGCACCTGTTTCTCTTCTAGTATATTGAATTGGAATCCTACGTTCAGCTTGTTGGAACCAGGTAACAAAAGTAACAATTACTAGGATTACTAAGAATAGCGCAACTAAGAATAAGATAGATGGCCATAATTGTGAAGAAGTATCTCCAACGATGTATTCCTTATATAATTGTTGAACTCCTGTAGGGATTCTTGCGATGATACCAGCGAAAATGATCATTGAAACACCTTGACCAATTCCTCGATCTGTAATCATGTCACCCATCCAAGTTGTTAACATTGAACCACCGGTTAAAATTAAACCGATACTCAAATAAGTAGCAGGACCAGGATTTTGAACAAGGTTCAAACTGCTTAAAGTGTTAAATCCGGCTGTAATTCCAATTGACTGCACGAAAGCAAGGAATACTGTAAGTACTCGAGTAACTTGGTTCAACTTACGTCTACCAACGTCACCTTGCTTACTCCATTCAACAAAACGTGGGACAATGTCCATTTGTAATAGTTGAACGATGATTTGCGCAGTAATATATGGTGAAACACCCATAGCAAATAGTGAATAATTAGTTAATCCACCACCACTAAAGGTGTTTAAAATGCTAACTAAGCCAGATGAAGCAACGCTTTGGAGTGCTTTAGCGTTTATACCAGGGACTGTAATATAAGCACCTAGTCTAAATACAATCAATACTCCCAAAGTAAACATGATCTTATTTCTAATATCTTTCACTTTAAAAGCGTTTTTCAAGGCTGATAGCATTAGATCACCTCGATCTTACCGCCAGCATTTTCGATTGCTGACTTAGCAGCGTCAGAAAACTTGTTAGCTTTAACAGTTAGCTTCTTGTTAAGTTCACCGTTACCAAGAATCTTGATACCGTCTTTAGCGTTCTTAACAATACCAGCTTCCATTAGGCTTTCTGGTGTAACTTCAGCACCGTCGTCAAATAAATCTAAAGTAGATAAGTTAACGATAGCGTATTCCTTACGGTTAATGTTAGTGAAACCACGTTTTGGAATTCTACGGTAGAAAGGCATTTGGCCCCCTTCGAATCCTACACGTGTCTTACTACGAGCCTTTTGACCCTTTTGTCCACGACCAGAAGTCTTACCTTTACTTCCTAATCCACGACCTAGACGTTGTCTTGATGAGCGTGAACCTTCGGCAGCTTTTAATTCATGTAATTTCATTTGAAGTGCACCTCCTTGTTATTTATTACTTAACTTGTTCAACTTTAACTAAGTGTGCAATATGGAACAGAGCTCCACGAGTTGCTTCGTTATCAGGTTTAACAACAGTACTGTTAATACGACCTAAACCTAGCGCCTTAACAATTTTACGTTGTTTGGGGAGACGGTGTTCTGCACTGTGAGTTAAAGTAATCTTTAATTGAGCCATCTTCTAACCCCTCCTTATTCTGCTAAATGTTGAGCAGAAACGCCACGTAAAGTAGCAACTTTTTCTGCACTCTTCAATGCTTTTAGTCCTTCAAAAGTAGCACGAATAGCATTGATTGGAGTATCTGAACCTAAACGCTTACTTGTAACATCGTCAATACCAGCTAATTCCATAACTGAACGAACGGCACCACCAGCGGCAACACCAGAACCTTCTTCAGCAGGTTTTAACATGATCTTACCACCACCATAAGTACCGATAATTTCATGAGGAATAGTAGTACCAACCTTAGGAACACTAATTAAGTTCTTACGACCATCTTCAACAGCCTTACGGATAGCATCTGGAACTTCTTGAGCTTTACCAGTACCGAATCCGACGTGACCATTTCTATCACCAACAACAACTAAAGCAGCAAAACGTAGACGACGTCCACCTTTAACAACCTTAGTAATACGGTTGATTGATACGACAGTATCTTCAAGTTCTAATTTATTTGGATCAATAAATTCAGCCATTGCGGTTATTCCTCCTTTTATTAAAATTCTAGTCCGTTTTCACGTGCAGCTTCAGCAAGAGCTTGTACACGTCCATGGTATAAGTAACCACCACGGTCGAAAACAACATTTTTAACATTTTTTTCAACGGCACGTTTGGCAACTAAAGCACCAACAGATGATGCTTGTTCAGTCTTGTTTGAACCGTTAACTTCTTTGTCTAGAGTTGAGGCACTAGCAAGCGTAACACCCGCTACGTCATCAATAACTTGAGCGTAGATGTTTTTGTTAGAACGGTAAACGTTCAAACGTGGGCACACAGCAGTACCAGAGATTTTGTTACGGACACGCAAGTGACGACGTTGACGTGTCTTATTTTTATCTGGTTTATTAATCAAAATAGTCACCTCTTAAATATTAATTAAAATAGTTAAGCAACGAGATTTAACTCATTACTTACCAGTCTTACCTTCTTTACGACGTACAACTTCGTTTTCGTAACGAATACCTTTACCCTTGTAAGGTTCTGGTGAACGTACGGCACGAACACGAGCTGCAAAGTCACCAACGTGTTCTTTGTTAATACCGCTAACAGTAATAGTTAAACTGTCAGGAGTTTCAACTTTAAGATCTTCGTTGATTTCCATTTCAACAGGGTTAGAGTAACCAACGTTTAATTCTAGGACAGAACCTTTAGCTTGAGCACGGTAACCAACACCGACTAGCTTAAGTGTCTTAGTAAAACCATTTGATACACCTTCAACCATGTTGTTTAAGTTAGCACGCATAGTACCGTGCATTGCACGGGTCTTGTTATCGTATCTAACTGCTGGTTCAAAAGTTACAACGTTATCATTAACGTTCATCTTGATAATTGGTGAGAATTCACGAGTTAGTGAACCCTTAGCACCTTTAACAGTTACGTTGTTACCTTCAGTTGATAATTCAACACCTTCAGGTAAAACAATCTTTCTGTAACCAATACGACTCATTTCATTACACCTCCAATTCAAGCAAAAAGTATTACCAAATGTAAGCTAATACTTCTCCACCAATTTTTTTAGCACGAGCTTCTTTATCAGTGATAACACCTTCAGAAGTTGAGATAATTGCAATACCTAAACCATTTAATACCTTAGGAATTGAATCAGATTTTACGTATGAACGTAGACCTGGTTTTGAAATACGCTTCAAACCAGTGATAACACGTTCATTGTTCTTACCATATTTTAGGAATACGCGGATAACGCCTTGTTTGTCGTCTTCAACGTATTCAACGTCGCGTACGAAACCTTCACGTTTTAAGATTTCAGCGATGTTCTTTTTGATTTTTGAAGCTGGAACTTCAACAGAATCGTGACGTACCATGTTGGCGTTACGAATTCTAGTTAAAAAGTCAGCGATTGGATCTGTCATGGACATTAACGTAGACCTCCTATCTAAATGTAGTTAATTTTACCAACTTGCCTTCTTCATACCAGGGATTTGGCCTTTGTGAGCTAGATCTCTGATACATAGACGGCATAAATGAAATTTCTTGTAAACTGAATGAGGTCTACCACAGCGTTCACAACGAGTGTAATTTCTTGTTGAGAATTTGGCAGGACGTTCACTTTTTACAACTAATGCTTTTCTAGCCATAGTATTTATACCCTCCTATTATTTTGCAAATGGCATACCGAATTGAGTTAACAATTCTTTGGATTCTTCGTCAGTGTTAGCAGTTGTAACAATAACGATGTCTAATCCACGTACACGGTTAACGTTATCGTAGTTAATTTCTGGGAAAATTAATTGTTCACGAATACCTAGAGTGTAGTTACCACGTCCATCAAATGAACGCTTGTTAACACCGTGGAAATCACGAACACGTGGTAATGAAACGTTAACTAACTTGTCTAAGAAGTCGTACATACGTTCACCACGTAAAGTAACTTTCGCACCAATTGACATACCTTCACGTAAACGGAAACCAGCGATTGATTTCTTAGCTTTGGTAACAAGTGGTTTTTGACCAGAGATTTGAGTTAATTCAGCGACAGCTTCGTCTAGGTTCTTAGCGTTAGTAACAGCGTCACCAACACCCATGTTAAGAACGATTTTTTCGATCTTTGGAGCTTGCATGATTGATGAGTAGTTAAACTTATCAACTAATGCTTTTGAAATTTCAGTTTTGTATTTATCTTGTAAACGGTTTGACATGGAAAGGTATCCTCCTTTCAATTAAATTTTAATCG
>NZ_JAMBKT010000025.1 GCF_025290035.1 Apilactobacillus sp. | reverse complement strand
GGTATTGGTGGTTTAACAACTATCCAAGAACAAGCAATCAAGATGTCAAAGAAGGGTCCAGGTCGTGTATCTCCATTCTTCGTTCCTAACTCAATCATTAACATGGCTGCTGGTAACATTTCAATTAACTTAAATGCTAGAAACACTTCTCAAGCAATCGTTACTGCTTGTTCATCAGGTACTAACGCTATTGGTGACGCATTTGATTACATTCGTTTTGGTAAAGCCAAAATGATGATTACCGGTGGTTCAGAAGCTTCAGTTAACGAATTAGGTATTGCAGGTTTCGCTGCTCTATCAGCTCTTTCAACTTCAGAAACTGTTGAAGGTGGTTCAATTCCATTCGATAAGGATAGAAATGGATTCGTTATGGGTGAAGGTGCCGGTACTTTAGTTCTTGAAGAACTAGAACATGCCAAGGCTCGTGGTGCTAACATCTTAGCCGAAGTTGTTGGTTACGGTACTAACTCAGATGCTTACCACTTAACTGCTCCAAGACCTGACGGTTCAGGTGCTGTTGATGCTATGAAGTTAGCTCTTAAAGATGCTAACGTTGATCCTAAGGACGTTGACTACGTTAACGCTCACGGAACAAGTACTCATGCTAACGATTCAGCTGAATCACAAGCAATTAAGAAGGTATTCGCTGATAACGACCACATCAAGGTAAGTAGTACTAAGGGTATGACTGGTCATGCTCTAGGTGCCGCTGGTTCTCTTGAAGCAGTTATCATGGTTGGTGCATTACAACGCCAACAAATGCCTGTTAACTACGGTGTTAAGAACATCGACCCAGAAGTTGAAGTTGAACTAGTTAACGAAGACAACAAGAAGTCACCAGTTAACTACGAAATCTCAAATTCATTTGGTTTCGGTGGTCACAACGCAGTTCTTGTATTCAAGAAATACGAAAACGACTAATTAATATTAAAAAAGCTATGGAATTTCCATAGCTTTTTTGTTTACATAAATAAAAAATACACCGATTTTGAGGTTTTATTGAAACTTTAAGGTAGCTGTTAGATAATATATGTATTAGATATACCAAAGGAGAAATAATATGGCTATTTTAGTACCAGGAGGAGCCGGATACATTGGTTCTCATACAGTCGAAAGATTAATCGAAAAAGGCTTTGAAGTGGTTGTCGTAGATAGTTTAGCTACTGGTCACCGTCAAAGTGTTAATCCCAAAGCAACATTTTACCAAGGCGATATTCGCGATCGCGAATTTTTAGATCAAGTTTTTGATAAGGAAAAAATCGATGGTGTTATTCATTTTGCTGCGAATTCAATTGTTCCAGAATCAATGGAAAAACCACTTAAATACTTTGATAACAACACTGGTGGAATGATTACTTTACTAGAAGCAATGCATGACCACGATGTTAACAACATTATTTTCTCATCAACAGCAGCTACTTATGGTGAACCAGAAAGTATTCCAGTAAAGGAAACTGATTCCCAAGTACCTACTAACCCTTATGGTGAAAGTAAGTTAATGATGGAAAAGATGATGAAGTGGGCAGATGTCGCCTATGGCATTAAATATACAGCACTACGTTACTTCAACGTTGGTGGAGCAATTATGGATGGTAGCATCGGTGAAGATCATGGTCCAGAAACTCATTTAATCCCAATCATTTTACAAGTTGCTCAAGGAACCCGTGATCAATTACAAATTTTTGGGAATGATTACCCTACTAAAGATGGAACTAATGTCAGAGACTACGTTCACGTCATGGACCTAGCAGACGCTCATATTTTAGCGTTACAACGATTATTAGATGGTGGCGACTCAGATGCCTTTAACTTAGGTTCATCTACTGGATTTTCCAACCGTGAGATGCTAGAAACAGCTCGTAAAGTGACAGGTAAAGAAATTCCCGCCGTTGACGCGCCAAGAAGAGCAGGAGACCCAAGTACTTTGGTCGCAGATTCTACCAAAGCACGTCAAGTGTTAGGATGGGAACCACAACATGATAACGTTGAAGATATTATTGCTAGTGCATGGAAATGGACTCAACAACACCCTCATGGATTCGAAGATTAAAATCGTATAAGAATAACACCTATATTCTTGAAAAAGAGAAGATTCAGTTTTACCATGTATATGAACTAAAAGAAATGGAGGCTGAATTTTCTATGAACAGATTAGAAGGACTTGTTCAAACTACCACTTTAAACAACGGTGTTGAAATGCCACGTTTAGGTCTAGGTGTTTGGAAAACTAATAATACAAGTGCGAAAGAATCAGTAAAAGAATCCATCATCAAAGGTTATCATTTAATTGATACTGCTAAGCAATATGGTAACGAAACTGGTGTTGGTGAGGGAATCAAAGAAGGTTTAGCAGCGACAGGTAAAAACCGTAAAGATTTGTTTATTACTACCAAGCTATTTAATGGTGACCAAGGATATCAAAGTACGTTAGACGCTCTAAATGGTACTTTAAAAAGATTAGATTTAACATACATTGACTTGTATCTAATGCATTGGCCAGTTGATGGTAAATATTTAGATACTTGGAAAGCAATGGAAAAGTTATACCACCAAGGTAAAGTCAGAGCAATTGGTGTATCTAACTTTGATAATGAGCGTTTACAAGATTTACTTAACCACTGTGAAATTGTGCCAGCGGTTAACCAAATGGAATTCAATCCAATCAACCAAGAAAAAGACATTATGGCTTTTAACAGCCATGCTGGAATTCAATTAGAAGCGTGGTCACCACTAGGCGGTGGGGAAGCACTAAATAATCCTACCATTAAGCAAATCGCTGATAAGTACAACAAATCAGTAGCTCAAGTAATTCTTCGTTGGGACTGGCAAAAAGGAGTTGTTACAATTCCTAAGTCATCTCATGAAGAAAGAATAATTCAAAACTCAGATATCTTTGACTTTGAATTATCAGATCAAGATATTCAAGCAATTGATGCTTTAGACCAAGCTAAGCGTAGTCTATGGTACCCAGATTTTGAATGGCACACTACTGGTCAAATGACAGATACTGTTGACCAATGGGATGATTCTCCTGAAAATTACAAAGACTAATAAAAAAGGCGTTGTCTAATGACAACGCTTTTTGTTTTGTCCTATAATGGAGTTAATAATTAAGCGGAATGGAGAATCGATTTGGAAAATAAGCGAACAAGGTTACAAGAGAAATTGTTGGGTGCTACTTTGGCAATCACAGGTGCTATTCTTTGGGGGATTCAAGGCCCAGTATCACAATTTTTATTCCAAGATAATCACTTATCACCAGAATGGTTGATGGGAATTAAGATGGGAATTTCTGGAATTTTAATTCTATTATTCACTAAATTTTGGAAAAAAGAATCGGTGATGACACTATGGAAACAACCAAAAAATATTGGGGTATTTATCGCTTATGCGATCTTTGGGTTAGCCGCAGTGCAATATCTATACTTAGTCACTGTTAATTTAAGTAATGCTGGAACAGCAACCGTGCTACAAAGTCTAGGAACTGTATTAATTGTGATTTTTACAGCTTTCTTTTATCATCAATTACCTAATAAATATGAAGCAACAGCTGTGTTAGTCGCATTAATCGGAACATGGTTATTAGTTACTAAGGGACAATTAACCCAATTAGCGATTTCGACACCTGCATTAACAGCTGGATTGTTATTAGCGTTAGCAGGGGCTATTCAAACGATGCTACCGGTGAACTTATTAAAGAAATTTAGTTCATTAGTAGTTGTAGGTTGGGCAATGCTAATTGGTGGTTTATTGTTCACAATCGTTCATCCATTTTGGGTGGATGTTCCAGAAATGACGTTGGGAACATTTTTAGGAGTTACCTTTATTGTCTTATTTGGAACGATGATGTCATTTATTTGTTTCATCAATAGTTTACGTTTTATTTCACCAACGGTTGCGGGGATGCTAGATACATTCGAACCACTATCAGCAACGATTGGGGCGATTGTATTTCTAAATACATCCTTTAATGGAGCCGAAGTAATTGGTGGAATATTAGTCTTAAGTACAGTCTTTATCCTCGCTTTAGGCAGTCGAAATGAATAAAATAAAAAAGATAATGAACAACGTGTTGACTTTTTAATACGTTGTTTTTATAATGGAGTTAATTTCTAAGAGGAAATGATTTTTAGAGGAGGATGATTATGGTTAAACAAGATCGTCGAACAATTCAAACCAAAGCACAAATTACTGATGCTTTGATTCAATTGATTCATGAAAAAGGTTTTAATAATTTGAACGTCACTGATTTAACGCGCGCAGCAGGAATCGGTCGGGGAACTTTTTACATTCATTACTTAGATAAATTCGATTTATTAAACAAAATTGAAGCGCAACTAATGGATGAAATTCAACAAGTTCTAAATAATGTTATTCCTGAAGAATTAAGTGTTCATTCAAATGCAGATTCTGAAGTTCCTTCTGAATTATTAATTAAAACGCTAGATTACTTTTACCAAAATTCTAAGTTACTCTCTGCTTTATTAAGCCCAGATGGCGATCCTTATCTGATTGATAAAATCAAAGAGATGTTTAGAAACCTCATCAAAGAATCATTTCATGCCTCCTCTGATGATATTGAGTTCAATCCCAATATACCAAGGGACTACATTATGGAAATTATTTTGGATCGACTAATGAGTATCGTGGTCTACTGGATGAGTAAAGAAGATTTAGAATCACCAGAAGAAATCGCGAAAATTATTAAGTTAACACAACACGTTTCACCAAACGAATTAGTTCACATCAAGAAATAGGGGGATATTTTGATGCCAAAATTTATAAAAAAATACACAGGTAGCTTAATTGCATGGATAGTTGTTGTTATCTTAAGTGTTGTTTTCCTACCAAACATGTCTAATCTGGTAGCACAAAAAGGACAAACTAAGATTCCATCAACTTCACAAAGCCAAATTGCCCAAAAGATTCAAGATAACTGGGGTCACGGAATTGGTAATACCACTGACGCAGTTATTGTGTTTAACAATGGTAATCAAAAGATTACAGCTGACCAACAAACTAAAATCAATGCAACAATCCAAAAAATTAAAGATAACGAAGATAAATATGGCGTTAAAGGAATTACCGCACCAATGGATAATGACGCCACTAAGAAGCAATTAATTTCAAAAGATAAGACGACTGAACTAGTTCAAGTTCATGTTACTAAGTCTCGTTCAATTCAATCAGTAAACACTGATTTACAAAAAGCTGCTAGGACTACAGGTGTGAAAACATATGTTACCGGTGGTGATATCTTAAACGATGACTTTAGAGTTTCTACTGAAAAAGGAATTCAAAAGACTGAAGTAATCGCAGCTGTATTCATTTTAATTGTATTAATCATTGTCTTTAGATCACCAATTGTTCCACTAGTATCACTACTAACTGTTGGTGTTTCATTCATCGTGTCACTAAGTATAGTAATGAACCTAGTTCAAGCTTTCGGTTTCCCACTATCTAACTTTACAAGAGTATTTATGGTAGTGGTATTATTCGGAATTGGAACTGATTACAATATCTTGTTATATAACCAATTTAAAGAAGAACTTAGTCGTGGTAAGGATAATGTCCAAGCTACTATTGATGCTAGAAAAGTGGCTGGAAAGACCATCCTATACTCTGGAACTTCAGTGCTAATTGGTTTTGCAACCTTGGCATTAGCCAAGTTCTCAATTTACCAATCTGCAGTCGGTGTTGCGGTTGGCGTTGCGGTACTATTAGTAGTACTAGTTACTCTAAATCCATTTTTCATGGCTACAATGGGTAAACATATTTTCTGGCCATCCAAAAACTTCGCTGGTGAAGGTGAAAACAAATTCTGGCGTTTCTTATCTAACAAGTCAGGTAAGTTCGCAATCCCAGCAATTGTATTAGTTCTATTGGTAACAGTTCCATTCATGGCTTCATACAAGAATAAGTTGAACTATGATAATGGTGTCGAACTACAAAACAGTGTTCCAGCCAAACAAGGTCTATTAACTGTTCAAAAGCACTTCTCAAAAGGAACTGCTGAACCATCAACTATTTACATTAAGTCTGACCACAAGTTAGATAATGAAAAAGCGTTAAATGAAATCGATCGTTTATCACAACAACTAAGTAAACAAAATGGCATTAAGACAGTCGCTTCTGTAACTCAACCAAGTGGAATGCCAATTAACCAACTATACGTTAGTGATCAATTATCAACTTTAAATACGAAGATGAAGACTGCTAACAAAGGGCTAAAACAAATTAATAGCGGTGCTAAAGGTTCATCATTTAACACTACACCATTACAAGATATTGCAACCTCAGCTACTAACATTGGTCAATACTTAAGAAACATCCAATCAATTAGTAGTTCAACAAGCAGTTCTAATGGCAAACAAGTCTTAGAACAATTACAAAAACAAATGGTTGCAGCTAAGCAACCATTGAGCCAAACACAATTACAAATTGTTGGTGCATTGCTACAACAATCATCAGCAAAACAACAAAGTGTTATGTCACAATTACAATCACAACTTCAAGCAATTGCTTCTAATACTCAAGGAATTGGTAACAATACTCAAGCTCTAGCAACTCAATTGAAAGAAACTCAAACTAAGCTAAAGAAGGCTAGTGAAGGTTTGGATAAGATTGATAAAGGGATGGGAACTGCTAATGATTACTTAGCTCAACTAACTAATTCTAAGGCAGCCGACCAATTCTATATTCCAGCAAGTGTCTTAAAGAGTAAGACATTCAAACAATCAGTTGCTAACTACTTATCATCTGACAAGAAGGTTGCTAAGATTACTGTTGTATTAGATAAAGACCCTAATTCAGAAGCAGCTATGGATCAAGTTGATAAGCTACAAACTCAAATTCAAGATAACATTAAAGGAACTAGTTTAGATGGAAGTCAAGTCGCTATCGGTGGTCAAACTGCTACTACTTCTGACACTCACCATATCGCTAGTTCAGACTTCTTTAGAACTGCCGTTATAATGGTAGTCGGAATTATGATTGCTTTAATGATTATCACTAGATCAATATTACAACCATTCTACATTCTAGGAACTCTAATTATCGCTTACGTAACTTCATTAAGTATCACTAAGCTAATTAGTGCAGTATTCTTAGGACAAAAGACACTTACATGGAATACACCATTCTTCACATTTGTAATGTTAATTGCATTAGGTGTTGATTACAGTATTTTCCTAATGATGAAGTATCGTGAATTTGGCAAGGTGGATAGCACACCAGCTAAACAAATTGAACATGCTGCATCTGTAATTGGAACTGTTGTGATTTCTGCAGCGATTATTCTAGGTGGTACTTTTGCGGCATTGATGCCATCAGGAGTGTTAACCCTTATTCAAGTTGCAATCGGGGTTATCGTTGGTCTGATTATTTTAGTATTCATCATACCAATGTTAATTTCTGCATTAATCAAATTAACTTACCCTGAAGTAACTTCAGATCAAGATAATCAAGAATAAAATAAAAAGCTATGGATTAAATTCCATAGCTTTTTTATTTGCTAAAAACATTGAAAGGTATATAATGTAAGCGTATTCATTTTTAGACAAGAAGGTTAAAACAATGGAAAATATTTCTTATGACAATTCAAAAAACGTAATCAATAAACCGCTAGACTTTTTCTTGCGTGCCGTAATGTCATTAGTGGGAGTTTCACTTATCGCATTGGGTGCGGCTTTTATGCGTTCAGGAAAAGTAGGGATTGATCCTTTTACAGCGATGAATATAGGGATGTCTAATAAATTAGGGATTTCACTAGGTTTATTTCAATTATTAGCAAACTTAGTTTTATTCATTATCGTGTTAATTTTTGATCGTAAACAAATTGGCATTGGGACTATTTTCAACATGGTGTTAGTTGGTTTTGAAATTGAATATTTCAGTTCAGTTTACACAGCCTTCTTTCCCAAAGCAATTAGTATTCCAATGATGATTTTTGATGCTATCGTGGGGATTTTAGTGTTTACATTAGGAACTTCAATTTACATGTCGACTAAATTAGGAGTATCTCCTTACGATGCAATTGCACCGATTATTGCTGATAATACTCATATTAAGTACCAAAAAATTAGAAGTGCGCAAGATATTTTATTCATGATAGCTGCGGTTGTCGTGGCAGGGCCATTTGGCTTTATGACTATTTTCACAGCGTTCTTTGCTGGTTCATTAATTAGTTTTTGGAACAACACTATCAGCCGTGAGTTAATGCTTCATATTGACCATTTCAGTATGAAGCCTAGTTTGCAAAATGCCGCTGGTGGATTGTTTGAATTAGGTCGTCGTGGATACGATATTGTAAGTAGCGCTTACCAAGATACTTACATTATGCAAAAACAAATGTCGGGATATACTAACACCGAAATTGAGGAATTAATTAAAAGAACCAACGATAATATTAGAAAAAACGAACAGGTCCAATTAATTCTTAATAAACGTTTAGAGTCACTAAACGCGGAGTTAAAGCAAAGGGCATTAAGCAATAAATAAAAAAGCTTGCATTATTCCAAATTTTTCGGTAAGATAATTACAAATAAATGAACAAATAAAAAACGGAGGTTTCATCATGGTGACTTGTTATAAATTGACATTACAACAAGATAATAATAATTTCTTCTTTAATTTTGAACTAGCTATTTAGTATAGTATCGAGAAGAAATTATTTCACTATGAAAACTTCGAAGCACTAGAAAAATAGCTGGTAACAGTTATTCTTTCTGGTGCTATGGTAAAATCGCACTAGTTAGAACTAGTGCGATTTTTTTATTGCTCATATGATAGGGGGATTTTTATGAATATACTGTCTAAGGTGAATCGTAAGACATCGTTGGCTAAATTCATTGATAGGGACAAGAACCTCGAAAGAACTATCGGAACTAAAGATTTAACTATGATGGGAATTGGAGCTGTTATTGGTGCCGGAATCTTTATTCTTCCTGGTACTGTTGCTGCAACTACCGCTGGTCCTGGAATTATTGTTTCGTTTATCATCGCAACAATCGTATGTTCACTCTGTGCAATGTGTTATGCTGAATTCTCTTCAGCATTACCAGTTGCCGGAAGTGCATACACATTTGGTAATATCATTTTTGGTGAAATCACCGGATGGATTATCGGATGGGGACTAGTGCTTGAATATATGCTTTCAGTGGCCACTGTTTCGACAGGGTGGTCCGCATACTTACAATCGTTCTTAGCAAACTTTGGTATTCATATACCAAAAGCACTTTCTGCTAATTATGATCCAAGTCATGGAACATATGTTAACATCATCGCAATCTTAGTTGTTGTTTTGATTTCTTGGATTTTAACAAGAGGTGTTCAATCATCCGCTAAACTTAATGATATAATGGTACTTGTGAAAATTGCGATTATCATTGTGTTTGTGGTTGCAGGAGCATTCTTCGTTAAACCATCGAACTGGAATCCATTTATGCCATTTGGGGTAAGTGGAGTGTTCCATGGAGCATCCTTAGTATTCTTTGCATATTTAGGTTTTGATGTTATTGCAGCCTCAGCAGGTGAAGTAAAAAATCCTAAACGAACAATGCCAATTGGAATTATTGGTAGTTTAGTAGTATGTACTATCTTGTACATATTAGTATCAGTAGTTTTAACTGGAATTGTTTCCTATAAAGATTTAAACGTTTCAGACCCAGTGACATTTGCACTTCAATTGATTCACTTGGACAAATTAGGAATGTTAATTTCATTAGGTGCACTGGCCGGAATGTTTACTATGATGGTAAACATGATCTTCAGTAGTTCACGTTTGATCTACTCAATTGGACGTGATGGTTTATTGCCAAAAGGCTTAAGCAAAATTGATGATAAACGCAATGTGCCCAAGCACAGTATTATCTTTGTAACAATCGTCATCGCAGCAATGGGTGGATTGTTCTCATTAGATAAGTTAGCTAGTTTAGTTAACATTGGAACATTGATTGCATTTACCTTTATGTCAATCGGAGTTATTTTCCTTCGTCGTCGTAAAGATATTAAAAACGATGGATTCAAAGTTCCGCTATACCCATTCTTGCCAATCGTTTCAGTGATTGCATGTATCTACTTGCTATTACAATTACCATTAGATACATGGATTACTGCGGCTATCTGGTTTGCAATTGGTTTAGCAATTTACTTCGGTTATGGGGTCAAACATAGCCGTTCAAACAAATAATAATAGTCGCGAGGACTATTAAAAATTGGGGAGTTTTATTATGGACAAGAAACACACTACGACGGAAAACGTCATGAAAGGGATCTTTTGGTCCGCGATGGCTTCAACCCTATGGGGTTTCTCAGGAGTTATCATGCAATTCGTTGCTAAAAACGAAGCAGTTCCTACTCAATGGTTCATTTCAGTTCGTACATTATTTGCAGGTATTTTATTGTTAGCTATTGGTTCAATTCACGTTGGTAAACATGTTTTTGATGTTTGGAAATCAAAAGAATCAATCATTAGATTATTCATTTATGCAATTTTTGGTTTAGCTGTTAACATGTCAACTTTCTACGTAAGTATTCAACAAGGTAACGCTGCTACTGCAACTATCCTACAATACTTAGCACCAATCTTTATTGTATTATACGGTTTAGTATTCATGAAGAAGAAGCCACTTAAAGCTGATGTTATTTCATTCTTATTAGCATTAGTTGGGGTATTCTTAATCATTACTAACGGTCACATTGGTGAACTATCAGTTCCATTGACTGCTGTTATCTTTGGTTTACTATCAGCTGTTTCAGCTGCTGTTTATTACTCAGTTCCAAAGCCACTATCAAAGGAAAACTCACCATTCGTTGTTCTAGGTTGGGGTACTTTGATTGCCGGTGTATGTTTTAATGCATACCACCCATTCTGGACTGACGCTCCTAAGATTACACCAGGTATCGTTTTAGGTATCGGGGGAGTTATCTTAGTTGGTACTATCTTCGCATTCTCAGCTGTGCTATACAGTTTGAAGTTTGCTCCATCAGAAGTATCAAGTATCGTTGATGCTGTTGAACCAGTTGTTACAATCATCTTAAGTATGATTGTATTCCACTTGATTCCAACACCAATCGAAGCAATCGGTGCAATTATCATTATTGTATCAATTTACTTCCTACAAAGATCTCACCAAAAGATGGGTAAAAACGATCCAGATATTAGATAATTAAAACCTAAAAAAGCCAATTTACTAGTTAAATTGGCTTTTTTTATTTTAAAAGATGCTTAGTTATGATATCCTTTTAAGATAGGTTTTCAAGTAAGAAAAGTTAACATTTACTTGGATTATAGAGATTTATGGGGTGAAAATATGGAAAACGAAAAGGGCGTTTTAGAAACTAATGTCATGAAAGGTATTTTTTGGGCATTCGTTGCGTCAGCGCTTTGGGGTGTTTCAGGTACAATTTTACAATTCGTATCACAACAAGAACACCTAGAAGCTAACTGGTTTTTATCAACCAGAACAATGATTTCAGGAATTGTATTATTATTGATTTCAGCAATTGTTTATAAAGGACACATTTTTAATGTCTTCAAATCTTGGAAATCATTCATTTGTATTGTGGCATACGGTATTTTTGGACTAGGTGCAAACTTATATACTTTCTATATGAGTGTGCAAACGGGAAATGCAAATGCATCAACCATCCTACAATACTTAGCACCACTATTTATTTTATTAGGTTCAATTATTTTTCAACACAGAAAACCATTACCAATTGACGTTATGGTTTTTGTAATCGCACTAGCTGGGGTTGTGTTATCCCTAACTAAGGGTGATTTTTCACAACTATCAATTAGTACTGGTTCATTGGTCTGGGGAATTTTATCTGGGGTAACCGCAGCGTTCTACGTTGTCTTACCAAGACCAATCGTTGGTCAAAGTTCTCCAATGGTTATTCTAGGTTGGGGTACTTTGATTGCTGGAATTGTTTTCAACATCAAACAACCAATTTGGGTTAACATGCCTCACATGACACCTGGAATCGTATTCGGAGTCGGTGGAATTATTCTTTTCGGAACCATCCTACCATTCATGTTATTACTACACGCATTGAACTTCGCGCCATCAGAAGTGGTAAGTTTAGTCGATGCGACTCAACCAATCGTGACATTTATTCTAAGTGTCATCTTCTTCTCAATTTCAATTAGCTTTATTGAAATTGTCGGAGCATTACTTGTGATTTTAGCCATCTTTATTTTGCAAAAGTCACATCGTAAATTAACAATCGATAAACATAGCGAAGAATAAAACTAC
>NZ_JAMBKT010000044.1 GCF_025290035.1 Apilactobacillus sp. | reverse complement strand
TTATTTTTTAAGACGTTCGATATCTCTAACAATCATTAATTCTTCGTTTGTAGGAATTAATAATGTCTTAATCTTAGCATCGTCAGCACTGATATCTCTTTCAACGGCACGAATGTGGTTCTTTTCAGGATCAACCTTAACACCGAAGTAGCTTAACTTATCAGCAACTTCTTGTCTGATACCAATATCATTTTCACCAACACCGGCTGTAAATACGATACCATCAACACCGTTCATTTCAGCAACGTATTGACCAACGTATCTAACGATTCTGTTCATGTACATGTTACGAGCTAATTCAGCTTGGTGGTTTTCATCCTTAACTGCTTCTAGATCTCTCATATCAGCAGAAACTTCAGATACACCAGCTAAACCTGACTTCTTGTTTAGGATGCTAATCATTTCGTTAATATCTGAAATGCCTTCTTTTTGCATAATGTAAGCAAGTAGTGAAGGGTCAACATCACCAGATCTAGTAGCCATCATGATACCAGTTAATGGAGTGAAGCCCATTGAAGTATCTAATGACTTACCATGGTCTACGGCACAGATTGAAGCACCGGCACCTAAGTGCATGATAACTAGTTTTAAGTCTTCTAGTTTCTTGCCCATCATTGCTGCAGCACGGCCTGATACGTAACGGTAACTAGTACCATGTGCACCATATTTTCTAGCTTTGTGATCACGGTAGTACTTGTATGGTAAAGCATACATGTAGTTTTCTTCTGGCATTGAAGTATGGAATGAAGTATCGAATACAGCAACACTAATTACGTCTGGCAAAATCTTCTTGAATGCTTTAATTCCTAGAATGTTTGCTGGTTCGTGAAGTGGAGCTAATTCTGATAGTTCTTCTAACTTACTTAAAACATCATCATCAATAACAACTGAATCAGTGAAGTATTCACCACCGGCAACAACACGGTGACCAACACCTGTGATTTCGTTGTAATCAGCAATAATGTTTAGGCTTAGTAGTTTGTCTAATACAAGTTTGATGGCTTCTTCATGGTTTTGAATATCCATTGTCTTTTGGAATTTTTCGCCATCACCATATTTAATTTCAACATCTGATTTAGTTAAACCAATTCTATCGATTGCCCCGCTTGAAATTAATTTTTCTGAAGGCATTTCGAATAATTTAAATTTTAATGTGGAACTTCCTGCGTTAATTGCAATTGACTTTCCCATAATAGTTCTCCTAACTTTTTTTAGATAATAAATCCTTTTCTTCCCACTCAACTAGTTCTGCTAAGAATTTTTGGAAAGCAGATACTTCGTTAAATGATGGGAACTCACCAATCATAATTTTTTCAACTTGGTGGGCATCTTCACCATGCTTTTGTAGAATCAAAATTGCTTTTTGAGCATTTGCATTGTTAAAGATTTCTTTTGGTAGATTCAACAATGCTTGAAGATAAGCATTATCTTGAATCCATTTTAACAATGATTTTGATTCCGGCGTGTTAAAGATATTACTTGGTACTAAGAAAACCCCATAACCACCTGGTTTGATATGGTTCATCCCTTGTTCGATTAACAAGTGGTGAGCATATGAATGACCATCTGTTGATCTTGTCTTATAGTTAGTGGTATTTTCATCAATCGGATAATACCCAATTGGTAAATCAGAAATTACTAAATCTGCATCATCTACCAAAATATTGGCAACTGAATCTTGGTAAATAAGTTCAGTATTTTTATCGTTTCTTTGCATTTGTGTACTTATGCTTGAAACGGCTAACATGGAATCATCATTATCGATTCCGATAGCATGCAAATCAATATCCTTAACTGCATCCTTCAATTGATTCATAACCGTAGTTAATAGGTTACCCATTCCAACGGATAAATCCAGAATCTGTAGATGCTTGGCATTCTTAACTAATCTAATAACTAAATAGCCCATGATAGAAGCTATTGTATCAGGTGTTATTTGGTGATTTGCTTGAATCGCATCCTCTTTGGTTGCTTTGATCATGCAAATTTGAATTGCCTTTCTTACAGTTTCTGCATCCATAGATTGATAATCTACGTCTCGGTATAATCCTTCTAACTTAGAAACTGTGTCACTATCTGGTATACCATCTTCAACATGAACTTGTCCGTCATTGATAAGGTTATCTCCAGTCTCGATGAATGCATCAAGATATGATACCCCTAGCTTGTCTTTCAAGATTTCAGCTGAAGAATTGAAAACTTTAAACAGAGTTTCTGTATCTTTCTCAGTCAGCACACTCAACTCCCTTAAAAGTATTATCACTTAATAACAACTTTCATATTACCAGATTTTTA
>NZ_JAMBKT010000024.1 GCF_025290035.1 Apilactobacillus sp. | reverse complement strand
ACCTCCTGCTTGTAAGGCAGATGCTCTCCCAACTGAGCTAATCCTCCATGAGGTCAATCAAGTTATCTCTTAAGAAGACAACTATTAAATATTATCATTTAAAGCAATTCATGTCAAGAAAAATTTTAAATATTTTACTTTGCATTGCTATTGGTAAGCCGTTTAATAACTCAACAAAAAATATTATATCGAAAAATGCATTCCTCGTCTACCTTTTTTTGCAAAAAATGACTATTAATTCATTTTTGATCTTTTTTACTAGCATCTCCTCATATAATATCAGCTTATTTATATATATAAAGAACCGCCTAAGAGAATATCTTAGGCGGTTCTTTATTGTTTTAAATAGTATTAATCTTCTTTGGCAATAGTAGTACGACCACCCATGTATGGTTGTAGTACCTTTGGAATACTGATTGAACCGTCTTCATTTTGGAAGTTTTCCAAAATAGCAGCAACAGTTCTACCAACGGCTAATCCTGAACCATTTAATGTGTGAACGAATTGAAGTTTACCATTTTCATCTCTGTATTGGATGTGAGCACGACGAGCTTGGAAATCAGTAGTGTTTGAACAACTTGAAATTTCACGGTAACGACCTTGAGCAGGCATCCAAACTTCAATATCATGTGTCATAGCAGCAGTGAAACTCATATCACTAGTAGTTAAAGTAATTACGTGGTATGGAATTTCTAGCATATCTAGTAATTCTTCGGCATGAGCAGTAATGCTTTCTAGTGCATCCCATGAATCTTCTGGTTTAGTGAATTGTACCATTTCTACCTTATTAAATTGATGCAAACGAATTAAACCTCTGGTATCACGTCCAGCACTTCCTGCTTCAGATCTAAATGCTGGTGAAAGTGCAGTAAACTTAACAGGTAACTTCTCAGCATCCATTACTTCATCTCTGTAGTAATTTACTAATGGAACTTCGGCTGTTGGAATCATAGTTAAATCACTATCTGCGATTTCGAAACCAGCCTTAGTTTCTTTAAACTTAGGAAATTGTCCAGTTCCAAACATTGAGTCTGAGTTAACCATGTATGGAGGAAGTACTTCCTTGTAACCTGCTTTAGCGTTTTGGTCTAAGTAGAAGTTGTAGATAGCACGTTCTAATTGTGCCCCTGCTCCCATGTAGTAAACAAAACGGCTACCAGCAACTTTAGCACTAGCTTCAAAATCTAGAATCCCCAAATCTTCACCGATTTCCCAGTGGTTCTTAGGTTGGAAGTCAAACTTACGTGGTTCACCATGTTTTCTTAATTCCACAGCACCTTCTTCAGTTAAACTGATTGGGACTTCATCTGCTGGAATATTTGGTAAGTGGGCAGCTAAATCTTGTTGATCTTGTTGAACCTTTTCTAGTTCAGCATCTAAATCTTTAACTTCCTTACCAACTTGTTGCATTTCTTCAATAGCTGAAGTAGCATCTTCTTTGTTACGCTTTGCTTCGGCAATTTTCTTTGAAACATCATTTTTCTTCGCTTTTAGGCTTTCACTCTTCACAATAAGTTCACGACGCTTTTCATCGTAACCTAATAGTTCATCGATAGTTTCAGCTTTAACATTTCTAGTAGCTAACTTTTCTTTTACCCAATCTGCGTTTTGACGAATCATTTTCATATCTAACATAATACATACCTCCTGAAAATAAAAAAGAAGACCTCCATCCATTGGGACGAAGGTCTTCTTTTCGCGGTACCACCCAAGTTCTTAGCATAAGCTAAACACTCGTATGGTGATAACGGTCACTAACCGTGTAGCATTACCTACCCGCTTTTTCGTATGCTGGAATTTCGACTTGTAATTCGCACCAACCATTACATCTCTTAAGTGTCTACTTAAAACATACATTGCGTTTATTTGTTGACTTAATAGTATTACAAAAGTTTTAAATTAGCAACTACTTTAATTGTAATTCTGCAATTTTTTCATCAATTTGTTTTAATACTTTCGCTAAATCATCTTCGCTTTCAATGAAGTCTAACTTATCGCCGTCGATTTCCATCTTTGGTGATAAGTCATAGTTAGCATACCAATCATCATATCTTTGGTTTAAATCTTTGTAGTAATCATAAAGTTCTGGATCCTTATCCACTTGTTCGTAACTACGACCACGTTTTTGAATACGTTTTAACATTGTTTCAAAAGAAATGTTGATGTGGATTAATAAATCCGGATTTTTTTGATTAGGTGAACCTGGAATTTCTTCCATCATATTATCTAACAATGAGTCGTAGATATCGGCTTCAGTGGAAGTGGCACGTTGCATGTCCGCATTCAGACGAAATAATAATGAATCTTCATAGATTGAACGATCCATAACGCTTAACTTTTCATGTTGTGCCTTTTCAATGTTGTTTAAACGAGTATTTAAAAAGTAGATTTGTAGTAAAAATGCATACTTCTTAGGGTCTTTATAAAATAAAGGTAGAATTTCGTTGTCATCAACAGATTCATAGTAACCAGTTGATCCTAAGTGTTCTGACAATAATTTAGTTAAAGAGGTCTTTCCCGCTCCAATTGTTCCAGCAAGTACAATCATATTAGTCTCCTTAAGTTGAGTTTCATCTATATATTATTTTAATACATCAGACTATTTTTGAATACGACAATCTCGCGGGAAAATAAAAAAGATGCTAATTCTTAGCATCTTTTAATCTTATTTTTCTTGTTCTCTTAAATCTGATGGCGCAACATCAACTTCGTCTAACGGAATTAGATGAGTCTTGTTCTTAATCTTGTAACCAATGTATAGGATTAATACAAGTGGAACTGAAATGTAAGTAATTCCAATTTGTTCCCAATCTAAATTCGCAAATGAAGTTAAGTTTTGACCACAGATAACTAGAATACATAGAATCAAAGTAATGATTGGTCCAATTGGGAACCATGTTGCAGAGTACTTCAATTCATCTAGACTATGACCTTGCTTGATGAATGCTCGTCTGAAACGGTAATGTGAAATTGCAATTCCGACCCAAGCAATGAATCCAGTTAAACCAGAAGCAGCCACTAACCATAGGTAGATTTGTGGTCCTTCGATACTAGTGATAAATGTGAATAATGCAATCACAGTAGTAACTAATAATGCCCCAACCGGGATTCCGCGACGGTTAGTTTTACCCATAATCTTAGGCGCGAAACCTTGGTGAGCCATTGAGTATAACATTCTAGTTGATGCATACATACCTGAGTTAGCTGATGAAATAACAGAAGTTAAGATAACAGCGTTCATCACAGACGCAGCGGCAGCCAATCCAGCACGCTTGAAGACAATTGTGAATGGACTGATTGCAACATCAGTAGCACTTGAACCTAATAAATCAGGACTAGTGTAAGGAATAATTGCTCCAATAACAAAAATAGCAAGAATGTAGAATAAAATGATTCTCCAGAAAACATCACGAATTGCTAGTGGAACAGCTTTTCTGGGATTATCTGATTCACCAGCAGTAATTCCAACTAATTCAGTTCCTTGGAATGAGAAACCAGCCACAACGAACACTGCTAGGATCATTGGAAGACCACCAACAAATGGTGCCTTCTTAAATGTAAAGTTAGATAGACCAACGAAGTGACCACCCATGATACCGAAAATAGTTAAAATACCGACACCTAGAAAAATAAAGATAGTTACCACTTTAATAATGGACATCCAAAATTCTGTTTCCCCGAATGACTTAACCGATAGTGCATTGATAGCTAATATAAATACCAAAGTAGCGGCACTAAAAATCCAACTTGGGAAATGTGGTAACCAGAACTTTACAACTAGGGCTGCGGTACTAATATCAACCGCAACAGTAATTGCCCAGTTAAACCAATAGTTCCAACCCATCGCAAAACCAAGTGCTGGATCAACGTACTTTCCGGCATAGGCAGCAAATGAACCTGAAATTGGTGTATTAGTTGCCATTTCACCTAAACTAGTCATTAAAAAGTAAACCATTAATCCCATTAATAAATATGCAACTAATGCTCCACCCGGTCCAGCTTGACTAATTACTGAACCTGAGGCAACAAAAAGACCAGTTCCGATTGAACCCCCTAAGGCAATCATTGAAACATGGCGGGTCTTTAAACCTCTCTTCACTGTGTTATCTGAATTTTGACTCATTGACTTCACCCTCTTTTATTATTTCTAAGAGGTACTAATGATAAATAACTAAAAAAGTCCCTTCCTGCAAAACGCAAGAAGAGACCACATAATCAGTAACTTTAATTATCGATCATAAAAGCACTCCGTGATAAATTATCACGACAGTCCCTAGTCTATTAAACTAGAGCCCAACGCACAATCCATAAAGTGATTGCTTGTTTCGGCAGTCTTTCCCTTTCACTAATCTTCATCACTGCTTTATCAGCTCAGATTAGCTACTCTTGTTAGCTGCGCCTCTTCTTAGATTTATGAAAATAATTATATCCTAAGATATCCCCAATTACAACATGATTATTTTAATTTTTGTGAATAAACTAAATTATCATCGTACTTATCCACCTGTGTAAAACCTAATTTTAATAGTAAATGTTGTGATGCGATATTATTAACATCAACGGTGGCTTCTACTATTGACACCCCATCCATTTCCTGATCTAGCACCCATTGTAATGCATAGGTCATATATCCACGTTGTTGATAACTTGTGTTGATAAAATATCCTAGTTCGACATTTTCAAAATCAGGTTCAAAGTTATCCCCAATTTCTGGGAAAATGTTAATAAGTCCCACTAATCTGTGGGTATCTTTTAGCCTAATTGCGTACGTTTTATTTGTATCATTTTCGGATTCAAATAACATTTTAGCTTTTTGTTCATCTTCTACCGGTTCAAACCCGGTCTTTTGAGCCATCACTGAATCACTCATCATTTCAAAATAGGCAGGAAAGTCAGTATCATATAATTCTGTTACTTCTATTTCTTTATTCACATTTTTATCCACACTTATTGCTCCTTGCGTTAAAATATAGTTAATTATTTTTAGTAAACGAGGTCCATTCATGAAAATTATTCGAGAATCAATCCGCGAAAACTCAAGTGCATTTCTTCAAGGATATCTTAAATCTGCAGATGTGCAAACTAATCAATATAAATATCCAGCAGTAATTATTGTCCCTGGTGGATCTTATACCCATATCTCACTACAACAAGCCGAAAACTTTGCCCTTAATTTCTCCGCGCAAGGTTATCAAAGTTTCTATTTAAGATATACCTTTGAACATGAATCATTACCATTAATGCCTAATCCGCTAGTCGAACTAGCCAACAGCATTAAATTCATTAAAGAACATGCTAATGAATATAACGTTGATACCAGCCGCATTGTTATCGCTGGTTTCTCCATCGGTGGCCACATCTGCAGTCTCTATAATAACTTTTACCATGAACAATGGCTAATGGATTATGCACATGTGGATAATTCAGATATTTTAAAACCCAATGCAGTTATCCTCAGCTACCCTGTAATTAACTTACACGACGGTTTTCCCAAAGACTCTGAAAGCATCTTAAATTGGGTCAATGATGACCGACAAATTGAAGCTAATAAATACGTTAGCAAGAAAAACGCACCTACTTTCATCTGGCATACCGCTGACGATCCATTCGTCCCAGTGCAAAACGCATTGAAATATTCAATTAGTTTAAATGAAGTCGGTGTGGATAACGAATTACATATTTTCCATCACGGTCCTCACGGAATGGGATTAGCCAACTCTACAACATCATGGAATGATGATTCAAATAACGAACGCGTTGCAACTTGGTTTAACCTAGCAATTACTTGGTTAGCTGAAATTTGGCAAAATAAAAAGAACTGATAATATCAGTTCTTTTTTATTTTATAAGTATGAATGTAAAACGGGACGCCAATTTTTCTTCAATCTTGGTGCGTATTTTACATAGAAAATTTCTGAAATTTGAACCCATGTGTAAGCAATTAATACTGCTCCAATGGTATCTGTTGGGTAATGCGCATTTAGGTATACTCTAGACATCATTACCATTAGTAAGAAAATAACAGATAGAATTTGAATTGCAATTCTCCATCTATCACTCTTCATTACCGGAATAATGATGATCCAAATGATACTGATAACAATAAAGATTCCTAATACGTGACCTGATGGGAAACTAAAACCAGTATCAGAAGCACTGTGTAATGCTGGTCTAGCTCTTCTCACAATTTCTTTGAAGACGAAACCAACTATATCCCCACCAATAATAGTAAAGATTGCCCAAAGCGCTTGTAGCTTGAACTTAAAGCCCCACATAAAAAATGCCATGATTAATACGTAAATAATATCAAATTTAGGACTGGCCAATGTAGTACTTAAGTGCATTAAAGCATCCTTAATTCCTCCATCAGACTTTTGGATTGCTCCAATCATTACTGAATCTAAAAATCTTAAATACCCTGAATCAATCATTACAGATAGAGTCACAATTAGTGATAGTACAGCTCCACCGAAGATTCTAAAACCACGGGTATAATCTTTATCGATGATCATAATCGCATCGATCCTCCCTAATCACTTTTAAAATTATTATAACATATTTCCAGAGCCTAAAATAATTAAGAATTGCTTTATTAAGTGCAATGATTCTAATAATTGTTATAATATTAAATGATTTTAATTTTTTAGGAGGAAAATATTTTGATTGAAACAGCCGTACTAATGATCATCATCGGTATCATTGCCGGTATCGGTGGTGCCATTTTAGGACTGGGTGGTGGAATTATTGTTACCCCCGTCCTAACACTCTTCTTCCACATGGACATTAAATACGCAATTGGTGCTAGTATCATCGTAGTTATTGCTACTAGTTCTGGTTCAACCATTGCTTATTTAAAGGATGAAGTTTTAAATTTGCGTGTCGCAATGTTCTTAGAAATTGCTACTACCATTGGTGCTTTATCTGGTGCTTTACTTACTGGCGTGTTAGAGCCTAAATACCTTTACATATTATTTGGACTTTTGCTATTATTCTCTGGTTTCAACATGGTTAAAAAACTATTAAACAAAAGTAAGTCAAATCTAAGTACTAAAGATGATAAACTAGCTGAAAAGCTTCGTTTAAACTCTTCATACTATGATAAGTCAGAAAAGAAACAAATTGATTATAAAGTAGAAAACATCCCCGGTGGACTATCAGTAATGTTTGGTGCCGGCCTAGCTTCTGGTTTATTAGGAATTGGTTCTGGTGCATTTAAAGTTATCGCCATGGATACTTTCATGAAGATGCCTTTAAAACCATCAAGTGCTACTAGTAACTTAATGATGGGAGTTACCGCTGCAGCTTCTGCAACAGTCTACTTCTTCAACGGATCAATCCTACCTCAAGTCGCAGTTCCACTAGCATTAGGAATTTTAGGTGGTGCTACTGTTGGTTCCAGAATTATGCAAGTGTTACCAGCAAAATGGATTAGAATGATTTTCGTTCCAATCATTGTCTACATTGGTTTCAACATGCTAATCAACGGTTTTAAAGGATTCTAGGAGGTAAATTATGAATAAAGAACAACCTGCAACTAAAGAAGAAATGGGTCGTATCGAATTAGTAATTGGTAAGATTCTTCGTGTCGGTGTTATTATCTCCGCAACCATCATGATTCTTGGTTTACTATTATTTTTAATTACTGGTAAGTCCGGTTATCCTACCAATGTCTTTCCTACTAAGTTCCATGATATTTTTACTGGAATTGCCCACGTTAAACCATATGCGATTATGATGCTTGGAATCTTTTGCTTGATTCTAACTCCAGTATTACGAGTAATCGTATCTATCTATTCTTTCTACAAAGAAAAAGACATGCTATATGTCTGGATTACCACTTTCGTGTTAATCGTCTTAATCATTAGTTTCTTCTTCGGATAAAACAAAATAAAAAGAGCAATGAGAATTATCTCATTGCTCTTTTTTCTTTCATGTAAGCTTTAAAACGATTATATAATTGGTTTAAGAATTCAGAAAATAGGAAACCAGAAGCAATTCCTCCAGCAATAAAAATCACCTGAATTAAATTTGCTTTGGCTAATGCGTAGTTTCCAATCGCCAAACACTTCATAACTTGATATGCTTGTCCTCCTGGCACCAATGGCACTAGCGCTGGAATATTGAAAATAATAACCGGCATCTTTTTATATCTTGATGCGAAGATACTCAAAAAACCGACTGTAAAAGTTCCTAAGATATCGGCAAAAAGATAACTATTAAGGTGCACATCAACAATATGATAAACTAACCAGCCACAAAGACTTACGATTCCGGCAACGTTAAGTGCTTTTCTAGGTAGATTAATTAAGATTCCAAAACCAATAGTCGCAAAGTACACGCATAAAATATTTATTATTAATGGAAAAATGATTATCACCCCAAAATTTTAATCGCCATCGACACACCGAAACCTAATGCACAGGCACTCATAATGGCTTCGATTCCTCGAGATGGTCCAGACACTAAGTTTCCTGATAAGACATCGCGGACCGCATTTGTAATTGGTACCCCTGGTACCAATGGCATTAGTCCTCCGATGATTAAGTCATCAGCAGATATCGCAATCTTTGCACGAATTAAAAAGATTGATACGAATCCAATACAGATTGCGGCAATGAATTCATTTAAAAATCGAATATTAGTGTACTTATCGGTTAGTGAGTAAACAAACCACCCTAACATCCCCACAATTCCAGCTGCCCAGAAATCGTAATAGTTACTTCTAAAGACAATTTCTAGCGTCGAACTAACCATAAAGGCACCAATTAATTGCAACCAGAAAGGAAACGGCAGGATATCTTTATCGATTCTTTTTAAGCGACGGTAAAATTCGCCCAATGAAATTTTCTTATTGGCGAACTGGCGAGAATAGTCATTAACTGTCGACACCTTTTCTAAGTCAAAAGTACGCTTATCAATTGCGGTTACTTGCGCTCCCATATCTGGACTCCCCGACATGATAATCCCTGTAAGCGTAACATACGATCGCGCTTCTTTCGCGCCAGCATTAATTGAAATACGGTCAATTGTGTCAGTCACTCTGACCATTTCAGAACCATTTTCAATCATTATCTTTCCAGCTAGTAAACAGGTCTCAACTAATAACTTACTTTTTTGTCTTTCGTTCAACCATCTCACCTCTCTTTAAGCGTAATTTTTTTTATTATAACATTTAACGATTAGAATAAAACAGCCCATTTCGGCGTGAAGCCAGCAAAAAAACTCGTTGAATAACGAGTTTTGAATTTATTGATTAAAGAAGACCTTTTTAATTTTTATTCCAAAATTATAGAAATCGCCTTCGAAACCAATATATTTATCTTTATATTTACCCGCAAAGTAAAATAGTTTGCCTGAACCTTGATCATCAGTAATCCCGGTTAATTGATGGTCATGATTATCCCGAATATATTGATATACGGCATCATTTTCCGCAACTTTTCTTAATTCTGTTTTATTTCTAGTTAATTGGTTAAATTGTTGCGCAGCATAAAAACTTGATTGGCGGTACAACCAAAAGGCAAACACCGCAATCATTACTACTACCACTGCGACAATCACTGATATAATTTTCTTCATTTTGATACCATCTTCTTTATGTATGGATTATTTAACTATTAGTTTAGCACTAGTAGTTAAGCATGTAAAAAAGGACTGAATTTTTCAACTCAGTCCTTTGCTTTATTCTGCAACTTTGCGGATAAACACGTAATGTGATGCTTTGTAACTAATATCGCTTTCTTGATTATCAGTTAGGTTTTGCACCGTTACCGGTCCTTCAAATGGCGAATGCTTAATCACCTTTAATTTATCACCAATATCCAATTGGATATCACCTAGATAAGTTAATAGGTCATGGTTATCGATAAAACGATCAACAACCACCATTTCACCATCTTCAGCATCATTTAATAGTCGATGACTATCTTCTTTGTAATGACCAGACATGTTAGGGATTACTCCACCATGCGGACAATGTGATGGTTCATTTAACTTTTCATACATTGATTCTAGCAAATGTCCACTTGTGACATGTTCTAGAACTTCGGCTTCCTTATCCACATCAGGTAGTGGATAACCTAATTCGTTTACTAAGAAACTTTCCCAAATACGGTGCTTCCTAACTAACACTTCTGCTAATTTGATTCCGTCTTCGGTTAAACATACCCCAGCATATGGTTCGTGTTCTACTAAACCTTCATCTAGTAACTTATTCACCATTTCGGTTACAGATCCAGGTGCGATATCTAAGCTAATCGCGATGCGTTTGTTGGATACCTTTTCCTTGGTTCCACCTAGTTCAAAAATAATTTTTAAATAGTCCTCTTTTTTTGGGGTCATCTCTATATCTATGTCTCCTAAATAAAATCTACTAAAGAGTATCTTACAACTTTAATATCTATTTTACCATTTTTATTTCTTTTTTTTGAAGAAAATTATATAATTACGTCGAGATATTGAATATTGATATCTACGATACGAAAGTGAGGCATTTTTATGGGAGAGAAGTTGTACCATTTTAGTGAACTTAGCGAACAGGCCAAAGTTACTAGTATCAACGCATTTAGTAAATTTTATGTCATCTGCTATCGCAGTGAAAACATGGAGATATTGAGTCAGGTTCCTGACCAATCCATGCTATGGCAAATCAATCAGGAGGTATATCGTAACAAGTATGAGTCGGTAGAACATGCTGCTAAAGATACGATCATCTATTGTAGTCATAGTTATGAAAAACTACTAAATGAAATAGATATGCGATATCTTGCTAACGGTAGCACAGAGTTCCCTTGGGAATTGTGGTACCAGCAAAAATACGCCGCTTTACCACACGGCGTGTAATTAAAAAGACGTTTTTCCAATTACAAAAAACGCTTTTCCGAATTGGAAAAGCGTCTTTTTTTATTCTATATCAGTTTTAGTATCGAAATATAAATCTTCTTTAGTTCCTCGTTTTACTTCTGCTTGCAGCGTAACGTGTTCGATACCATATTTATCGTGCAATAATTTCGAAACTGGATCATAAATCTTTTCAGCTTCAGAAATTAGCATATCGTCCATGTTGACGTGCGCTGAGAAAATAACACTATTTTCATCTACAGACCAGATGTGAACATGGTGGACACCGGTAATCCCATCGATTTGCATCATGTCATTTTGGATATCATAGCAATCAATCATTGGTGACCCTTGCATTAAAATCTTAACGGTCTTCTTAATGATTGGATATGCTTCTGCCGAAATATAAATCGCCACAATAATGGTTACAATTGGATCGACTAAAACCCAGTTAAATAATTTAATTAAAATCCCACCGAAAATAACACCAAGTGATGCCAATGTATCACTCAATAAGTGTAAATATGTAGCGCGAATATTTAAATTATGTTTGGAACCACGACTCAACATGACAGTAGAAATTAAATTAGCAACCGTCGAAACCACAGCAACTATTAACATCAAGTTTCCGTTAATCTGTTCTGGTTTAAATAGTTTTTGCACCCCTTCAACAATCAACACAACCGAGATAATCACTAAAAATAGTGAATTTAAAAAGGCTGAAATAATTTGTGCTCTTTTATATCCAAACGTGTTCAATTGATTTTGTGGTCTTTGACTAATTCGATGAGCGTAGTAACTACCTACTACTGAAGCAGAGTCGGCGAAGTTGTGAAATGCATCTGATAGTAGTGATAAACTACCTGATAAAATTCCACCAACGAATTCAACTAAGGTAATCAATGTATTTAAAATTGTAACCGTGAAGAATCGTTGTTGTGACATTGCTTCATTATGATTATGTTCGTGCATCTGTTTCACCTCCTGGTAATAATTATACCTTTATAAGCGCAACAAAAAAAGCTGATTTAAAAAAATCAGCTTAAGCAATTAACATTGGTTGTTTGATAACTCTTTCGTATGCGAAGTTCATTACTACGTTTGTAGGATCAACTGCAGAAATTGGAACAACTCTGCCAGTTTCAACAAATCCAGCTTTTTTGATGACATGTTGCATGCCTAAATTCATTGGATTTGTGTCGATGCGTACACTTTGAACATCATCCATCTTTTCAACAGCAGCAAAGATTCCTTCAAATAGTTGTTGAGCTAGACCTCTGCCGTGGTGTCTGTTTGAAACGGCCACACGATGAATTGATAGGTAAGGGCCGTTAGATAACCATTGACCATCAAGGTTTTCGTAACTAGTGTCTAGTCCTGGAATAACAGCTGCTGTGCCTAGAATTTCGCCATCTTCTTCTAGTACGACAGTCCATCCATTGATGATATCGTTCATTAATGATTCCGCGTTTGGGTAACCTGTTTGCCATTGGTTAACACCCTGTTTGGCGAGCAATTCCTTCCCTTCGAAAATAATTTGTTCAATTGCGTTAAAATCTTCGATTTGTGCTCTTCTCATTAACATGATCTAAGCCCCCCTTTTTGTGTTTGATTTAAAAATTTAAAAGCATTTTAGCGACTTAAAAATATTACCACCATTTTTCAAAAAAGCAAAGCTTTTTTTACAAAAAAATAGGCTTTTACAAAAACGCTTGTAAAGCCCATCATGACGCATGTTGAGAAGCCCTTTAAAATCAATGATTTTTAGTCTTCAATCATTCTCCAATCACCCTCATTAGCTTTGGAAATTTGGTTCAAAAAATGCAGTACAGAAGCAGCTGATTTTTCATCATGTGAATTCAAAACATTTAAACCATTTCCAGAAACCATTGGTTCACTTAATGAGAAATTACCATCGCTCATTTCACCTTGTGAAAATGCGATAACAGTTTCACCACTTTCAATCTTAGTTAGAATGAAGAACATTGAAAAATCATCGTCTTCTTTCATGTATGCAGGCATTGCCCATACATCTTCAGCAATTTCTTGCATTTCTTCATCATTAAA
>NZ_JAMBKT010000004.1:11484-72008 GCF_025290035.1 Apilactobacillus sp. | reverse complement strand
CGAATTCTGCCAAATTATTAAATAATCTAACTTAATCGATCAAAAAGACCCAAGCTAATGCTTGGGTCTTTTTTTATTCTATATTTAATATCGCATCAAAAACTGACTGTGGTAATTGGACTGCATCTGCAGCACTCTTTCGTTTATTCAAACTTTGTCGACGTAATAGTGCTTGTTTCTTGGAAACACTCTTCGCATCCCCACTAACTGCCGCGTTCTTTCTCAAAGGTGGAACATCGACTCTCGCAACCACTCTTCCTTCAATATAGCCTTGAACCGGCATTGGATATAGCCGACGCGGGATTACATATTTAAGTTGATGTACAATTTCTTGTGCTAAATCAAATGCATTTTGACGATGAGCTAAGAACGTTAATTCCTCTACTGGGGCGTAGTTGACATCAATAGTAATCTTAACAATATCAGATGGTTGATATGAATCAAAGCTACTATCATAGGTCGCAAAACCATGTGAAATTGACTTTAATTGATTGAAAAAGTTAAAAGCAATTTCAGCTAATGGAACATGATAAGTCAATCGTACCATTTGATTGTGGTTGTCCATGTTTAACAAAACTCCACGGTGCTTAGTTACTAGTGCCATAATATCGTTTACGGAGTCGCTAGGTGTTTCGATGATCATTTGATTGATTGGCTCTTCAACCACCTTTAAATCAGCAAAATCCGGTAAATCACTAGGGTTATTCATCGTTTTAAAATTATCATCCTTAGTTGTTGTATAGCGATAATTAACGTTTGGTGCGGTTACAATGACTTCCATGCCAAAATCATTCACTAATCTTTCACGAACGATTTGTAAATGAAACATCCCTAAAAATCCACAACGATAGCCCATCCCTAATGATTCAGAAACATGTTCTACCATTTCAATGGAAGAATCATTTAACTTTAATTTTGCCATTGCGCTGCTTAAATCTTTAAAGTCGGCATCCTTAGGATAAATTCCTGCAAAGACGACCGCACTAGCAGGTTGATATCCCGCAACGGCTTCTTGTGCTCTATTAGCGGATTTGGTAATAGTATCACCGACCCTAACTTCACTGGGATCCTTAATTCCGGTAATAATATACCCGATATCACCAGGATTTAATTGGTCTTGCGGTACTAATTGCGGATTAAAAATCCCGATTTGATTACCTTCAAATCTGACATTTTGATTCATAAATACTAATTTGTCATTGGTATTAACCTGACCATCAATGATTCTAACGTATGCGACTACTCCTTGATATGCATCATAATGCGAATCAAACACCAATGCCTTTAATGGTTGTTTGACATCACCATTTGGACTAGGAATTTCTTTAACAATCGCTTCTAAAACTTCATCCACATGATATCCGTTTTTAGCTGATATATGAATAATATCTTTTTCTAAAAAAGATTCATCCAATTCATATAATTGTTGTTCACACATATCAACTTGGGCATTTTGATTATCGACTTTATTGATCACTGGAATAATCACTAAATTATTGTCTTTAGCAATCCGATAGTTAGCAACCGTTTGTGCTTGAACTCCCTTGGTTGCATCTACCAATAAAATAACACCATCGCTGGCTGATAAGCTTTTTTCGACTTCATAATGAAAATCGACATGTCCCGGGGTATCAATCAAATTTAATTCATATTGATTGCCATCTTTGGCATGATAAATATTTCGCACCGTTTTAGAACGGACGGTAACCCCATGGTCTTGTTCGACCTTCATGTCATCCAATACTTGTTCTTGATGATTTCGAAAATCATAAGTATCTGTCATTTTCATAATTTGATCTGCTAATGTTGATTTCCCATGATCGATATGGGCAACGATGGAAAAATTACGAATTAAATTTTGTTTCATTTTAAGACTCCTTTAGTTTTAAAAAGAGACCTGTCAAATAACAATCAAATGTCGTTAAAGCATCATCCTTAATACTGACAGTGAAATCAGATAAGTCATTATTAATTGGTTGTTGATTAAATGAATCTAATTCTGACAAATTAATCAGACCGCTAACGATGCTACTTTGGACTATAAAGATTTTATTTGCCATTGTGACACTGATTTCAGCAAATAAATCGTGAATATCAGTCGCTAATCTCTCGTGAATTTGGTATAAATCTTTGCGACCTTGAATGGTTTCTTCCATTGACGCCTTACCTTCTAGAATTGGACCACGTAATGCGTTTAACTTGATGAGTGTTAAATGATTATCGATCAAGTCTTCGGTGTTACGTAATAAGAAAGTCTTTAAACCATTCAAATCACTGATTTTATTTTCATTAAATTGGTTAATTGTTTTCGTGAAAAATTCTTGATATCCGACCAACAAAAGATGCATAAAAATATTTTCTTTGGTTTTAAAATAATTAAATACAGTTCCTTTTGCGACACCACTGCGGGTGGCAATTGAATTGATCGAGATATCATAAAAATTAGTTTCAGCAAACATTTTTAATGCTGTATTAGCAATTAATGCTTGTTTTCGTTGCTTTTGATCTGCGGTTTTAATGTTCATAGTAAACTCCTATTATTCTAAACTGACCATTGGTCATTATTGTATAAGATAAGTTCTAAAATTGCAATAAAAAAAGCCCAACCATCCAATGTGGTGAGCTTTTATTTGTTATTAACATTTGGCTTAACTTCTTTTGAGTGATGTTTAGTAGTGGTCTTTGAAACTTTCTTATAACCGTTCAACTTAGTTTTCTTGATTTTAGCTGTTGGTTTAACAGTATATGTCTTTTGTTTATGTTGAACTATCTTTTTACCGGTAACAACTGACTTAGCTTTAGTTACTTTTTTAGTCTTGGGCTTGGTAACTCGATTAAATTTCGTCGTGGTTCTTTGGACTGCGGTAGTGGTTTTAGCATGTTTAGCTACCTTAGCGTGTCTCGCCACTTTCGCATGCTTTGCAACATACTTAGTGGCGACGTGCTTAGCCGCTACCACTTTTTTCGCAGGCGCTTTCTTAGTAACCTTAAGCGCATTTTGACGAGTCTTGGCAACTTGCTTAGGCTTATAATTTAAATTACTGTAACTAACCTTTGGCTTATGTTTGACTGCGGTGGTCTTGGTAACTACTCGTTTGGTTGTCTTCTTAACTTGATAAGTAGCTGGTTTAGCACTAGTCGTTTTCTTCTTTAGAGTGTGTACCACAGCGGTATGCTTAACCGCTTTTTTTGCCGTCTTCTTTACACGACTAGTTGTCCCAGTCCAAAAAGTAATCTTTTTAGCACCAACTGGGATTGTGTCAGCATCCAGTTTTTTCCCTAATGCGTTACTTTGATACTTATCAGTATATTGCCATAGATCATAGTTGTAACTTGGGTTTGGCATATACTTATTGTAGCTAGCCAACCACACCGCACTATATGATTTCAAGGTATTCGCATTAAAACGATCTAACATTGATTGAGAACCATACAAAATAACAGGACGTTTAGTTAGTCCCTTCATTTGAACTGCCCAACTGACCGCTGACTGGTCAGACGCATTAGTGTATTTAGTTTCAAAATCATTAACATAAAATTTCGCTCTAGGTGCTAAACTATATAGTCTTTGTGCTTCTTGTTGCGCTTGTTGAACATTAGTATAACGACTAAAACTATAAACACCATATGGCAAGTTATACTTTTCCATCAATCGAATATTATTATCGACTTGTGGGTCGTGATATTGACCATCTTGAATTCGTAAAATCACAAATTTAACTTCACTTTTCAGATTAATCACTTGTTGATCAGTTAATCGACCTTGATACTCAGAAATATCATATGCGACCGGTGTATACGGTTTAAAAGTCTGGGTATCATCAGCATTGGCCTTCACTGCGTTAGCACTTAACGCAATTGTGGTTCCTAATGCCGCAGAAAATAAGATGTTTTTGATTTTATTTCCACTACTCATTACTCTATCTCTTTTCTAAACTCTCTCATTTATGTAAAACAAAACCAGGCTCTCATAACCTGGTTTTTCTCACTATTTAAGTGATGTTGCCATCTTCAATGCGATATCTACAGTATTTGCTTTTACTGAGTATACGTCATTACCGTTTTGCCAAGTAATCGTTGCAGTGTTATCAATGTTAACACTGATACTTCCGTACTTGTTAGGAATTGGAAGTTGGTAATTTTGAATAAATGCAACTACATCTTTTCCTTGCTTAGTTGCTAAACCTTCAGTCTTACCGAAGTTACTACCATGAGTTAATAATGACCAGTTACCGAAGTTAGCTTGGATATATTCTTGGCCAGCTCCTCTATCTGAGTAACCTGTAATATTGCTACCTAAATCAACCTTTGGTAAACCAGTTACATTATTTGATGATTCATAGCCAACTTGTTGCATTGCAGCACTATCTGAACCGTAAGTATGCTTAGTATATGTTGCATATGTCTTACCATTTGAAATGTAACTAATAGTGAAGTTATCTTTATCACCGTCTACTTTTGTGTCAACTGACTTATTTTCATCAATACCATTGTTTTGAGGTAATTTTTCATCGCCCAATTTATTTGAAATTTTATCTGAGCTTGATGAATTAACCTTACTACTTTGTTCACTGGATGAACTTGAGCTAGCTTGGTCACTATTTTTTTGTCCACATGCAGTTAGTACTAAACCTAATACTGCGATTGCTGGTAAAATTTTCTTCCATGCTTTCATAATTATCGGACATCTCCTTAAATAAAACTATTTGAGCTTAGTATAACAAAAATTAAACATTAAATTCATAAAGTTTTTGTTAAATTCTTGTTACTTTATCATAAACTACCGCAACAATATAAATTATCGTTTCGATTGTTGCAATAAAGAAACTGACGGGTAGATTTGTTTGATAACTTAAGTATAAACCAAACCAAGTTCCAATTAAAGAAAAGACAAACGTTAAAATCGTCATTGATTTAATACTATGCGTAAAGTAGCGTGCTGATGAGGCTGGAATTGTTAATAACGCAAATATCAAAAGTGACCCCACTATCTGTGCTGTCACACTAACGGTACATGCTAATAAGATCAAAAAGATAACTGAGACGAACGTATTGGAACGTGAGTTAAACGAAGCCCCAACGTTATCAAATGAATTATATTTTAATTTTCGGTAAATTAAAGTCGTGATAATAATAATTGAAACACTTAATCCTACAAGGGTTTGAACGTTGCCTAAACTAATTCCAACAATGCTACCAAATAAAATATTGGTAGCATAACTGGATTGTGTATTCGCTAAAGATAGGAATAAAATTCCCAATCCAATAAAGAAAACCGAGAACACACTAATTGATGATTCACGGCGACTAACTCTAGAACCCACCGTTCCAATCATTAAAGAACTTAAAATCGTGAATAATAACATTCCGATAATCGGATTAGTGCCTAAGAAGACCCCAAAAGACGCCCCAGAAAAACTAATTTCAGATAGGGTGTGGGTGAAAAAGGCGGTCTTTCTGGCGACAACGAAGACACCCATTAATCCACATAAGATTGAGATGAAAAAACTAGCGATAAATGCATATTGCATGAATGGATAACTAAACATTTCTAACATTCTCTAGACCTCCTTCACGCGATTAATATGACCAGTTTGATTAGCGATATTTAAATCGTAATCACCATATTCTTTTACTAAAACTGGATCGTGAGTAATAAAAATCGCAGCTGCATCAGTTTGTTTGATGACATTTTTAACAGCATCTAGTAGAACAAACTTTGCTTCCTTATCCAAACTAGCGGTACTTTCGTCTAGGATAAATAACTTGGGTTGTGATACCAGTGCTTGTGCTAAGTAGACACGTTGTTGTTCACCACCAGAGCAACTGCCTAATGGCGTATTGGCTAAATCACTTAAATTAGTCATTTCGATGACGCGTTGCACTTGTTGTTTTTCTCTTTTAGTTAACCATGGTAGCCATGATTTTTGTAGTCCCAAACCGATAAAATCAAAGACAGTCAATGGATAATCATCATCAATTTGTCTTAATTGTGGAATATATTGCATTTCACTTCGCTTAATTTGTGCTTTTACGTGTTCATTTTTATTAAATTGTTTTAAAATAGTCTTTATCAAAGTCGTCTTACCAACACCATTTTCACCTGTGATACATGTCAGTGTGGATGGTAAAATATCGAATGATAAATCATGAATTAATGAACGATCTTTCAAGTTAACGTCTAGGTGGCTAATTGAAAGTAGTGCATTGGATTCGTTATTCATAATTAATCCTCGCAATCTTTAGGTTATTTATCTATACATTGTAGTCTCATTAATGAAACAATCAAACATCAGATATATATTAAAATTTGTTATATAATTGATTTTAACATACATTACATAATCGAGGTGGAAAATTTGATCAATAATATTATAGAAAGATTGAAAAAGACACCTAGAAAAAAATTAATTTATCGAATCATTGTGGTGTTTATCTTAATCTTAATGCTAACAATTGAATTTACGCGCTTTCTTGCGTGGCCCAAAGTAGAAGCCAAAAACTTATTTATGAGAAATAACCCCAATGATGAATCACATATTATAACCGCAATCCCCCATGGAAAGAGAGTAAAAGTGATTAAACAAAATCACAACTGGTGGTACATAAAATATAATAATGAACATGGTTGGATTCCTGGATGGTTAGTATCAGTTAATGGTTATAATTCCAAAGGAGCAAATCAATTGGCGCAAAAGACAATCGTCATTGATCCTGGTCATGGTGGCGGCGACTCTGGTACTTTATCCATGGATCAAAAGGATATGGAAAAAACATATACTTTATTAACCGCTAAAAAGGTGGCTGCACAATTAAAACAAAAACACGTGAACGTCATCATAACTAGAACCTCTGACCACTATGTTACGCTTAAAAAACGAACGCAAATTGCGCAATCTGCACATGCTGACCTCTTTATTAGTTTTCATTTCAATTCAGATAACGGTATGGGACAGGCCAGCGGATACGGGGTATATAAGTATTACTCAGACGCTGACAAGGTCGCCGATACAATTAACGATGGCTTAAATAACCTCCCCGTTAGCAGTCGTGGCGTTTCCATCGGTAATTATTATGTTCTTCGTGACAATAACCGCCCGGCCATTTTATGCGAAATGGGATTTATGGACAGTAGTCATGATTTGAAATATATTAAATCCAGTTCATACCAACAATCAGTTGCTAATGATATTGCAAAATCTTTAGCTAAATATTTCAACAACTAAAAATACGATTAATTATAGTCGTATTTTTTATTGTCTTGTTAAGAAAATCTTAATCTTTTTTTAGTAAAATGCTAATGTATTATTATAATTTTTCAATTATAATTAAATACAATTTATTCGTTACAAATTAGTTAAAATGTAAGGAGGCGCAAAAAATGAAGCATCCCAACATAATCCGTTCAGTGATTCTCACAATTATTGGAATTTCTATCGGTTTTATTGCTGAGTTGGTGTTAACTTTTTTATTTTCATTGGCAAACAAAAGTTTAATAGGTCCTAAAGTTTATTTTATTGCGTCAATCTTATCATTATCAATTGTTAGTGTTATATTGCTATATCTTTACTTAAAAGTAGTTAGGAAATATCCTTATAAGTATAATTATCGGTATTTAACCAGTTTTTTGCTATTCGATGTTTCAATTGTTCTAGGTGGATTCATAGGAAAAGGTATTTTATAAAGGCTGAAAATATTTCAGTCTTTTTTATTGCTGTTTTTTAAGAATTTATTAAATCCGCGGAATTAAACTGAATTATAAAGTCATTTTCTTTATAATTGAAATATTGAATTTTCAGGAGGATTAGGTATGTATAAGTTTTACAAATCCATCATTATTATTATTTTTCTAACAATGAGCGTCGTTTTAAGTGTAGTCACGGTTCAAGCCAATAATATCAAGCCTAAATACAATCGTAGTTGGACAAACCATCTCGCCAGTGCCGGATACGCTTATAAAATTCCTGGAAAGAAAGATACATACCGTGTAATTGAAGTAAAAAGTATAAGAAACGGCGCCACTGCTTTAATTCAAAGTAAGCAAACTAGGAGGAAAAGATGGGTTAATCCAATCACAACTTTTTACAACATTAACGTTAATAAAAAAGCACTCAAAAATTTAATCAATGCTGAATTAAAGGTTATCAATGAACCCGATTCTAAACGTGCAAATCAAAAATTAGAGCAAGTCCAAAAAATTGCTAAAAAGCTAAAAGGCAATAATAAGGAAATTGCCAATCAATCCATTAAACAACTTAAAAATAGAATCAAGAATCCAGTTTACGCTAATATTCCAGCACTATTAGTTGGAACATACCCTGGAAAAATTAGATAAAAGTCCGAAACCGGGCTTTTTTTGTTTGCTTTTATCGCATCTATAACAGCAAATTTAAAAAGCATTAACATATTTCTAATCTAATTTTAATAATTATGGTATAATCTAATCATTCCATAAGTTTAGGAGGTGGAATATGCCACTTAAAGTAACTAATGCCAATATTGGCTATGATCATCAAGTAGTGGTTAAAGACTTGAATTTTTCGATTCAAAAGGGTGACTTTATTGCATTAATCGGACCGAATGGTGCCGGTAAATCAACACTATTGAAATCATTAATTGGGGTTTTACCAATAATTGATGGCGAAATTAATTGGGCGGACTTTAATGCTGATAATCCATTTAGGATTACCGGATTCAGTCCACAGACACAGATTATCGATTGGTTTACAACAGCATTCGATAATATTTTACAAGGGCCGCTATTAGCTGGATTTAGTTTTCACGAATCTAAAGAATTCGCCAAACAAGCCGCTAATTTGTTAGACATTGACAACTTATTAGACAAACCCGTCGATCATTTATCTGGTGGTCAACAACAACGAATTCAAATTGCCCGTGAAATTGCTCGTCAACCACATATTTACATCTTAGATGAACCGACTACTGGTTTGGATGTTGAGTCATCAGAAAAACTATTCCAATATCTAAAAGAACGTTCAGATAATGGTAATTTAGTGATTGCCTCTTCACATGACTTAACACTATTAGATGAATATGTAGATAAAGTCTTATTTATTGATCACAATCAACAAATATTCTTTGGTTCATTAAAAGAATTCACTGCTAACGCGAGTCTAAGAGAAACTTACTTAAAGGAGCGTGATAAGCATGAATCCTAGTACATTTAGACATCATTCATTAGGGTTAAAATCAATTCTAATCGTTGCTAACAACGAATGGCGCGCATTTACAACAAATAAGGGAGTCTTAGTTTCAATGTTAATGCAACCAGTAATGATGTATGGACTGTTAGTTTTAGCATTGAGCACTAATATTTCTTCAGTTAAATACGCAGGACACGTGATTCCATATAATCAATACGCATTGATCGGAATTTTGGCTTTCTTTATGACTACGCAAATGTCACAAGCCATGTATCGTGCCACAGTCGATAAGCAATATGGCTTATTAGCCATTAAGTTCTTAAACGGGGTGCAACCTTGGCAATACCTATGCGGTATGAGCCTTTTCCCATCACTTGGATTTATTTTCCAATCAATTATTCTATTTATATTAGGAATTCTTTCTAGTGGGATTTATAACGTTGTTTATTACTTTATCGCATTAGTTTTTGCTTTAATCATTTTAGAGTTTTGGTCATCACTGGGAATTTTAATAAGTACTAAAATTTCTTCATACCAAAAAAGAGACTTGATTATTACTCTCGTTTTCATCCCCGTCTCATATGCGGCACCAACGCTATACGTATTACCACATCATGCACCACTATTATTAAAGATGCTTACTAGTATCAATCCACTTACATATCAATTAAACGCTATAAGAAGTATTGCATATGGTAATTTCAATATTACCAGCATCGGGATTGGCGTTTTAATCACCATCGTAATGATTGTTGCTACACAGATCATTTTAAACCGAATGCAATTAACTTTATCTGAAAGATAATCTAAAAAAACCTGATTTTAATCAGGTTTTTTTATTATTCATAATTATGTCTATTAATTTTAAATAGTAATAATTTAAAATTATATAGACAAATTAACAAAAATTATTGGGAAAATGTGCTTACTTTCATAAATTATTCTTAAGAAAATTAAACAATTATTAAATAATCTGATAAGTTACTAAATTTGGACTATAATCAAAATTGATATCATCTCATTAGGGGGAAATATATCGTGGAACACAAAAATTCAAAAAGAATCAAGAACATGATTATTTTAGGACTATCAACTGGAATAATTTTTGAACTGATTGATATTTTTATTAAGGCTTTTTTTATTTCAAAAGATGTTTTAGATATCTATCAAACCATCTTTTTCGCTTCAGCAATTATTCTCGCCTTATTTATCTTTTATGAATCTTGTAAAAAGTTTTATCCACTCACAGACAAGCAATATCAAATTAGTCTAATAGTATTTGAATCTGGACTATTCCTGGGTTATTTAATTGATAGATTAATTTCCGCGATATTTAATCTGTAAATAAAAAAGAGACCTATCAAGGTCTCTTTTTTTAGTATAGTTTAATAATTGATACAGCGATTAACATTACAATCAATCCAATGTATTTCATTGCGCCAACTGGTTTTTTAGGTGAATTCAACAATCCGTACTTATCGACTAAAATACTACCAAACAAGTTACCTAATAGAACCAATACTACGGTAGTACCAGCACCAATTTGTGGACTTAAGAAGGCATTTGTTAACACAAAAATCGCTCCTAACACTCCACCTAACCAAATCCACCATGGATTCCCACTACCGATTGCATCAAATGTCTTTTTATAACTGTGGTCAACGCATCCTGTGATGATAAATAAAATAATCGTTCCCACTAAAAACGAGATAAAGGCTGCATGAATTGGAGAATTTAATACTACCCCTAAATGACCATTAACTGGAGCTTGAGAAGCCTGAAACATACCCGCAACAATTCCTAAAATTTGCCATGGTAGTTGTTTAGCCTTATCACTTTGATCACCATTTTTTCGATCCATTACTACCATCAAAATTCCCACAATCAGTAAAATAACCCCTAACAATCTTAAAAGGGTAAATCCATGGTATTCGGCATCAAACAAGCCAAAGTTATCAATAATCATCCCCATAATAATTTGGCCCGCAATTGGCATAATCACTGTTTGTACCGCTCCTAAATATGGAAAAATTAACACGTTGGTGGTTAATCCAATGACCCCAAAAACTCCACCTAACCAAATCCACATTGGTTGATGGGTAAATAAACTAGTGCTAAACAATAATGATTGCCCACTAATAACGGTAGCTAATAGTAATGCGACGGTTCCAATCGTAAAAGATAGCATTGATGCTAAAAATGGCGATCCACCGACTCTATTTTTCAAATTAGTATTCACTGAAGTTTGAATTGGCAATACCAATCCAGCTAATATCCCTAACCCAAATAACATTTTCGCGCCTCCTAAATATGTAAAAGAAAACCTCCCCAAAAGGGAGGCTTTTTATTTATATCCATTATACATGAATCGTTTATTTTCTTTTAAATTATGCTTATTACTTAGATAATTCCTTGAATGCTGGAATTGTCATCATAGTAATAAAACTGATTAGATATAGCACTGATAACATTGCCATAATTACTAACAATGAGTGGCTTTCCATCAACAAACCGATGATGGCTGGTGAGAATCCACCAATCGCACGTCCGAATCCCATGATGAAGTTGTTAGCTGTAGATCTAACTTCTGTTGGGTATAGACGGCTAATTACGGCACCATATCCACCATACATCCCGTTAGAGAAGAATCCTAACACTGTTGATGCAAATAATAGTGTAAAACCATTGAAAGCAAATGTAATCCCATAAACTGCCACTGAGGCAACTAATAGGAATAATCCAAACGCTTTTCTTGGGCCAATTTTATCTAAAATTGCACCGAATGTTAACATTCCAAAACTCATTCCAACAATCGTAACGATTGTCCATAGTGATGAACCAGAAACACTTAATCCAAGTTTCTTTTGCATAATTGATGGTAACCAATTAATTAACCCATAGTATCCAGCAATTTGCACAATTACCATGATGATTAAAGCAACAGTTTGATATGCTAACTTAGGAGTAGCAAATAACTTCTTTACAGATACCTTAGGACGTTTGCCAGTTTCCATTGTATCGACGAAATCTTGGCTTTCTGTAAGGTTCTTTCTAATCACGAAGGCAAAGAAGATAGGAATAATACCAATTAAGAATAGTGATCTCCAACCAAATGTTGGAATCATGATGGCTGCTAAAATAGCGGCTAGCATTGAACCAACTTGACCACCAATTGTGGTTAATGACACTGATTTTCCTAATTGTTTTTTCTTAAATGATTCGGCTACCATTGCAACACCTGAACCATATTCACCCCCGGCACCTAAGCCGACACAAAAACGTAAAATAGCAAAAGTAATGAAATTTTGGGCAAACATAATCCCGGCAGTTGAAATGGCGAAAATGAAAATGGTGTAAGTTAGAATTCTTACACGACCGAAACGATCAGCCAAAAGGCCAAATAAAATACCACCTAGCAACGAACCAAAAGTAGTTACCGTAGAAAGCATTCCTGCGGCTGCCGTACTAATGTGTAAACCGATAATAATTGAAGACATTGCGAATGATATGAATGAAATATCCATACTTTCAAGCATTTGTCCAATTGATGTCGATGCCAAAACCCATTTTTGGGCTTTATTCGTTGTAGCGTGGTCTTGCGTGTTTTCCATATTCAATTCCTCCAAAAAGAACGCTCGCTGACGTTCCTTATTTTTTTGACATATCTAAACAAGATATTTTATAAAATGATACGCTTAATCTTTTTTTAATGCAACCTAATTTTTTAGGGTTGCTTTATTCACAAAAAAGCGTATATTGAAATCAACATATGATTTTAAATTAGTCCAGAGAGGCTAGTAAATCGACGAACGGAATAAGTGAACCCTAATTTGTCGTATAGTCCTCTTGGCTATACGATTTTTTTGTTGGAGGAAAACTTATGAAACCAGTATTCATTGCACTAGATTTCAAAAATAAGCAAACTGCAATCTCTTTTTTAGAACCTTTTGCAAACGTTGACCATCTTGCTGTCAAAGTTGGCATGGAATTGTTTTATAAAGAAGGCCCTAGCATTATTTACGAATTGAGAGACCTTGGCATTGAAGTCTTTTTAGACTTAAAGCTACACGATATTCCACACACCGTACAACAAGCCGCTAAACAAATCAGTCAATTAGATGTTCAATACACCACTATTCACGCCTTGGGCGGCAGTAAAATGATTCAAGCTGCAAGATTAGGCCTTGATGAAGATGCTAAAGCTAGTGGTAGTATCGCTCCTAAATTATTGGCAGTTACTCAATTAACCTCCACTTCAGAAGAACAATTAAATCAAGAAGAACAAATTAACGGCAAAATTGATGATTCAGTTACCCACTTAGCTAATTTAGCTCATGACAACGGTGCTGATGGAGTCATCTGTTCAGCTTTAGAAGATGAATTTATTCATAAAAAAGTGAATGCAGAATTTATCTGTATCAATCCTGGCATTCGTTTGGCTAATAACAACAAAGATGATCAACAAAGAGTAGTAACACCTGAAAAAGCACGTCAGCTAGGCGCTTATGGAATCGTGGTTGGCCGAAGTATTACCCAATCAGATGCCCCCGTTAAAACCTATCAAGACATTTACAATACGCTCAATGGAGGACAAAACTAATGAATACTCAACAACAAATCGCTTCAGACCTATTAAAAATTGATGCAGTAACCTTAGCACCTAACGACCCATTCACCTGGGCTTCAGGAATTAAAGCCCCCATTTATACCGATAACCGCATCACAATTAGTTTCACAGATGTTCGTGATCATATTGAAACTGGCTTAGTTGAATTAATTAAAAATAAATTCCCCAAAGCAGACGTCATCGGTGGAGTCGCAACAGCCGGAATTCCCCATGCTGCAATTGTCGCAGATAAGATGGACTTACCAATGATTTATGTCCGTTCTAAACCAAAGGATCATGGCCGTGGTAAACAAATGGAGGGTAGTATTGATAAAAGCCAATCAATTGTTTTAATTGATGATTTATTATCAACCGGTAAGAGCGTTTTAAATGCAGCTAAAGCTTTGACAGACGAAGGATATAACGTCATCGGAGTAGTTGCTATCTTCTCATATGAACTACCTGACAGTCGCCAAAACTTTACCGAAGATGGCATCGATTTCGCAACACTAACTAACTATTCAACAATTATTGAACAAGCGCAAAGTGAAGGCAGTATCTCTGAAGCAGACTTAGCTACTCTTCGCCAATGGCGTGATGACCCTTGGAATTGGGGTAAATAAAAAGGCCGCGTAAGCGTCTTTTTTATAGAATTGGTGAAAATAGTCTACTGAAAACTTGTTTGAATTTTAACCAATGTGATTGTTTATCAAAGTCTTGATATGTCATTAAGGTACTGCTGCGCATATCATTCACATAGATTGAATGTAGTTGTTCAGCAATCCCTTCATCGTACATAAAGGCGTTGATTTCAAAGTTTAACTTAAAGCTTCTAAAGTCCATATTAGCTGAACCGACAGATGCGATTTTACCATCAACTAAAACCGTCTTAGCATGAATAAATCCATCATCATAGAAGTAGATTTTTACGCCGTACTTAGATAGTTGCTTAGCATAATATTGAGTAGCACGGTAAACAAACGGATGATCAGACATACATGGAATCATAATGCGGATATCAACACCAGACATAGCAGCTGTTCTAATGGCATCCAGCGCGCTATCATCTGGAATCAAATATGGTGATTGAATCCAGCAATAATTTTTAGCATTTTGAATCATCTTGATGTAACCTAATTTGATTTGTTGTAAGTCACTATTAGGTCCACTCGATACGATTTGAATATTGGTTGAACCTTGCTGACAAACCCGTGGGAAATAAAAGCCCTTGGTTTCATCAACATCAATCTTATGTTCCATATCAGTTACGTTCCAATCCAAAATAAATTGGGCTTGTAAATGATGAACAGCGGAACCAGAAATGCGTAGATGAGTGTCACGCCAGTGGCCGAATTTCTTCTTGCGTCCTAAATATTGATCGCCAATGTTAAAACCACCAATGTAACCATATTTACCATCAATCACGATGATTTTTCTATGATCTCTAAAGTTCAAACGGAAATCCATGATTGCTGAATGGGTATGTAGGAATGGTTCAGCAAAGCCACCCACTTCTTTTAATGGGTCAAAGAATTTGTGCTTATTCCCCATTGACCCCCAACTATCATAAATGACATGAACCTTGACGCCTTCTTTGGCTTTTTTGATTAGTTCTTCTAAAACGCGGTGACCGATTTGATCATCATAAAAAGTATAAAATTCGATGTTAATTGAACTTGTTGCCTTTTTAATGTCATCAATAATTCGATCGAATAAGTGATTTCCTTCAGTAAAAATCTTAACGTGATTTCGACGGGATAAGTCGGTAACATCAGAAGTCTTGAATAACTTAACTAGTGTTCGATAAGCATATGAAACTTCATCAGCGTTAATTTTTTCAGGGTTGTTATGTAATTTGGCTTGTTTTCTTAAAAGATGAAACATTCGTTTATTGTCTTTATATTGGAAACGGAATAAACGTTTTTTAGGCAGTTTTCGACCCACAAACGCATAGATCAAAAAACCAAAAACGGGAAGGAACGATAAAACTAACAGCCATGCCCAAGTTGCAGAAATATCACGTTCTTCTCTAAAAACGGTGATTAAAGCAAAAATTTCGTTAATTAAAACAATAATATCCAAAATTGTTATTAGCATTTTATCCCTCCTTTTTATGTTTATAGCGATAATTATAGCACAATATATTTCGCTTTTAGCTCATCATGATATACTATGGTTATATAAAAACTAGGAGGTTAGACCATGACGTCCACTATCGAGCTTAGAAACACTCTTACTTTAGATTACGAAGTAGGACCTTTCATCTCATTATTTGTTTCATTTAATGAAATTAGTAACAAAAACGAATACTTAAATTTAATCGACAAAATCAAAGATGCATTCACTACAAAACACGACGAAATTGTCTGGCCTAGATACGAAAGAAAACTAAGAAGATTCAATTTTGATCGTGCAAAACACATTGGTAACGGTACTGGTGTAGCGATCTACGTTAGTTTTAAAGCCATTCACTCATTTGATTTAGCACAACCTGTGAAAACACAAATTTCCATCGAAGATACCATGAATATTTCACAACTAGTGAAGGAAATTCAAAGCCAATTACATTACCACGTATTGGCGTTATTCGATGACGAATTCAAGGTTTTCCGTGTTGATAATGGTAATTTCAGTGTTGTTAATACCGCTAACAAGCCACTATCAGTACTAGTCGATAACGACAAAGAAAAATACTACAAATTAGTTGATGAATACGTCAAAGAATTATTTGGCGACGACAACTACTTGCCAACTGTGATTGTGGCTAATGATGAAAATCGTCAATTATTCACTCAACTTACTACGCTTAAGAACTTATCTAAAGACATCAGCTATGACTTTAACGATAAGAACATTGATGCTGAAAAATTAAATGACATCATTGAACATTTCAATCAATCATTCTTAAACAAGTTAGCGGAGGATAACAACATTAAGTATGAATCCGCAAGCAGCAACCACCAAGTTGCAACCGATTTAAGAGACATCATTTCCAATGCAATTTCAGGTAAAATTGATACTCTATACATCAGTGACGAAGACTATGATAAGACCTTAAATGATCTCGCAATTACTACAATTGGTTTTGCGGGAGAAGTAATTATCTTACCTAAAAAACAAATGCCAATGCACTTAGATGTTGCCGCAATTACTTTAAAATTCTAAAAGAAAACACCCTTGATTAATTCAAGGGTGTTTTTTATTTATAAAATAATTAATTCTTTGGGTGCACTCGTTAACACTTTTGGACCTTCTGGAGTTATTAAGACGTCATCTTCAATTCGAATGCCGCCTTTATTGGCTATGTATACTCCCGGTTCTGCTGTCATGATGAAACCGTTATATAACTTATCTTTACAGCTACGGTTAGTAATTGGATTTTCGTGAATATCCAATCCGATGCTATGACCACTACCATGATTAAATTCTTTGCCATAACCACGTTCAACAATGTAGTTTCTAGCGGCAGCATCGACATCTTTTCCATCAACGCCATCCACCATTGAAGCAATCATTGCTTTTTGGGCGCCATAAACAATTTCATAAGCGTGTTTTAATTCTTCGCCAGGATCACCAATCGCAAACGTTCTAGTCATATCTGATGTATATCCTTGGTAGTAAAAACCAAAATCAATGGTCACCAATTCATTGGGGGCGAGCTTTTTATCCGTTGCATCCCCGTGTGGTAACGCACTACGGTATCCAGATGCAACAATCGTATCAAAACTAGGCTTTTGCGCACCATGATTAACCAACCATTCATGTAGGAAGAAACTGACTTGTTTTTCGGTCATCCCAACTTGAACGTATTTTAATAATTCTTCATACGCTTGGCTGACTAAATCACACGCCTTTTGAATTTTAGCAATTTCAGTTTCATCTTTAACTACTCTGATTTTTTCAATTAAATCATGTTGTGAAACCAGTGGTAAATCAACTAGTTGATTAATTTTGTCATAGATTGCAAATGGCATGCGATCTTCAAAACCAATATTGTGACTGCCACTCCTAATATGTTTAACGGCTTCACCGTAATAATTAGCATTAATTACGACTTGAACGTCATCTAATTGTTTTTCGCCCATTTCGATTTCATATCTAGCATCTGTAATTAAGACTGCTTCATCAGCATTAATCACCAAACATCCGTCACCTGCTAATCCACCAAAATCAGCTAAATACTGCAAGTTGAAGGGGTCGACGATAATCAAATTATCGATGCCGTTTTCCTTCATTTTTGCACGTGTCTTTTCAACTCTTGTTGCCATTTGCCATCACCAATCCTTATATTGTATTGTGGTAGCTATCCCATTGTTTTATCTATAAAATCACAGACTCTTTTTTTGCAATTTTAAACCAATCTGTGAGATAATACAATCGGTGTTATTTGATTTTTAGCACCCATTTAATGACATTATAAATGAAAAAACTAAACACACTTTTAGATTGTTGTACTAGAATAGTCTAAAACATCATCTGAATTAGGAGAGGATTTTTTAACAATGTCAGACATACAACTAAGACCTATTATTAATGAATGGGCACAAGATTTTAGTGAAGAAATCGTTGACTTGCAATCAGTTCGTGAACAACTATCAAACGAACAATTTGATAACTTCATGCAACAAGTTAAGGATTTAGAACTACTTACAAATACTGAAACTTACAAGATTATTTACGATGCTGCTAAGAATGATTTAAACTTAAATCATATCGATGATTTAGCTAACCGTATTAATCAACTACAACGCTTAATTGAAATTTGTGGTGAATACAGTGATCAACCAAAATACATTTTATTCGCTAACATGTTTGAAAATGCTGGTTTAGCAACTGACGATACTTTTGCCAGATTAACTTACGCTGAACTTGCACTACAAGATTTTAAATAAGCAAAAAAAGAGAGCAACCCATAGGGGTTGCTCTCTTTTTGCTTAATAAACTACACCTATATTCTACCAATAATTAATAGTATATGGCAATTTAACGGGCTTTTTATCATCCAACATTAATAAAACCACAGTATGATGTCTAATTCCACATATAAAAAAAGAGAACTCTTCAGAGTTCTCTTTTTTAGATGAAATTAATAAATGGTCGTCCACCAGCAATAATTAAACCGATGATAATCACCAAAACAAATACTAAAACTAAGCTAACCACTAACCCTCTGGTTAAATGACGTTTAGTCTTTTCAGCATATGACATTTCAATTAGCCCAATTAAAAAGATTGCCATTGCAACTTTTAAAATTGTGAAAATGGCATCGCGACTAAATGCTTTCATAAATAGCACCGCACCGGTCACAATAAAAACTAGATAACTAATCCTAGTCATCATCATATAAGGCTTATAACCACTCTTTTTAAGCAAAGAAACGCATACTAATACAATTAGCAGCATCGCAGCGATTAAATGTATCCATAAAAACATGGTGGAAACCTCCTCGATTATTTGTCTTTTTCTTTATGTTCGTAATCGTCATCAATTTCAGCTGGGTCCACAAATAATGTTCCATCAGGATTACGTAATGGAGTTAATGTACTTCCATAACCACCGTATTCAACACCGGTTCTTTGATCAATATAAATTGATACTCCTGTAAATGATTCTTCAACTAATTTAAAACGTTTAGACAATTGATTTCCTCCTCGGATTAACTCAAAAAGTGTCGTTGATACTTTCATTGTACAAAATAAAAAAGGAATAATCAAAAAAGGCTTACCTTATGGTAAGCCTTTTTACATTTAAATCATTTTACTTAAGAAACGTTGTGCATTTTCAGTTTGTGGGTTAGCGAAAAAATCTATAGGAGATTGCTTTTCCTGAATCTTTCCTTCATCCATAAACCAAATTTCATCAGAAACGTTTTTCGCAAATTCCATTTCGTGAGTAACAATAATCATTGTCATGTCTTTTTTAGCCAAGTCTTTCATTACTGAAAGAACTTCACCAACTTTTTCTGGATCCAATGCAGATGTTGGTTCATCAAATAGCATTACTTCTGGGTCCATTGCTAACGCACGTACAATCGCGATACGTTGAGCTTGACCACCAGATAGACTACTTGGATATACGTTTGCTTTATCGTCTAGTCCGACTGTTTTCAATAATTCATGTGCTTGTTTTTCAGCAACTTCTTTACTCATTTTCTTTACCTTAATAGGTGCTAATGTGATGTTATCGATAACTGTTTTGTTATCAAATAAGTTAAAGTTTTGGAATACCATTCCGATATGAGTTCTTAGTTCAGTTAGTTCTTTATCAGTGCTGGATACTAAATCGTTTCCATCTAGTAAAACCTTTCCTGAGGTAGGTTCGCCCAGCATATTAATACAACGTAAGAAGGTACTCTTACCAGCACCGGATGGGCCAAGTAATGAGATGACATCCCCTTTATGCACTTCTGCATTAATATCCGAAAAGATAGTGTTGTTTTTAAATTTTTTACTTAGGTTTTCAATCTTAATCATTGGTTCCATGGCTGATCTTCCCTTCTAAATGTTTCATAATTCTTGAAATTGTAAATGTAATTACGAAGTAAATTACCATAATAACTGCAATTGGAGCGACCCCTTGGTAGGTATCAGCTTGAACAGCTCTCATTTGATACATTAATTCACCAACACCGATTACAGAAGCTAGTGAACTATCCTTAATTAAAGTAACTAATTCATTACCAAGTGCTGGCCAAATGTTTTTAAATGCTTGTGGTAGCACGATGTATTTCATTGATTGATGTTTGGATAAACCAAGTGATAATGCGGCTTCGCTTTGACCATCAGAAATAGAATTAATTCCCCCTCTAATGATTTCTGCAACGTATGCCCCTGAGTTAATTGAAATTGCAATAATTCCAGAAGTTAGCGCTGGAACGTTTACGACAGTTCCTAGACCGAAGTAGATGAACATAATTTGTACTAATTGAGGTGTCCCACGAATAAATTCAATGTAACAAACGGCAATTGCGTGTAATAGCCAGTTGTGACTTAATCTCATTAGGGCAAAAATAACCCCTAAGATGATACCGAAGAATACTGATACCACTGAGATGATCATTGTGTATTCGATACCTGAAATGAAGAATCCTTTGTATTGCCACATGCTAGAAGCTGATGATGAATCCTTGTTGTTAGTTAAATGTTTAGCTGCTGCGGGGACGAATTTTTTGATGTATAAATTATGGCTGGTAACATTTTTAATAGTCTTGTTAGCAATGTTTACTAAACCAGTTGCTCCTTTAGCAAAAGCAACGTTGTTATCACTGTTAACACCTTTCATCTTTGCATCGATGATTTTTAAACCGGTGTTGTGTGAGGCATAAGCTTGAGCAACCGCTGTATCCATTGGAATTGCGGAAACTTTACCAGATTTCAAAGCTAAAATTAAATCGTTGATGTTTTCCATCCCTTTAATGTTAGCTGTTTTTACTGCTTGCTTAATTTCATCATATTGAACAGAACCAACTTGGGCTCCAATTGTTTTATGTGCTAAATCTTTGTATGACTTAATCTTACCAACTTCAGAATTACTAATAATTAAACTAGTTCCTGATGAGTAGTATGAATTACTGAAATCAACACTCTTAGCTCTTTCTGGAGTCTTGTTCATTCCAGCAATTACCATATCAACCTTCTTAGTTTGTAGTGCAACTAATAGTGAATCAAATCCCATTGATTTAACCTTTAGTTTAACGCCTAGGTCTTTAGAAATTTGTTTACCTAATTCGATATCAGCACCGTAAACATGTGATGTGCCGTTATCTTTTCCAATAAATTCATATGGTGGATAATCTGGGGCAGTTCCCATAACGATGTATCCTTTTTTCTTAATTTGTTGCACTGAATTATCAGCTGCAGAAGCGTTAACACTTGGTGAGCTAAAAGCTGTCATAAATAATGTCGCCATCATTACTAAAATCGTAACGATAACTGAATGTTTCATTATATTTTTCATAATTAATGATCTCCTTTTAATTTTGCATTATTAATTTGTTTTTGGACTTCGGTAAAACCGGTGGAACCAAAACTTCGCCTCCTTTGAATAGCGACGTCTGGTTTTAAGTCCTCATAAATATCCGCTTCAAATAGTTCTGAATAGTTATGTAATTTTTCTAATGATAAATCCTGTAGGTAGCATCCCTGGTTAATACATTCTGCTACCAATTCACCGGCAATGCGGTGTGCTTGCCTAAATGGTAACCCTTTGGCTGATAGATAATCAGCTAGTTCAGTAGCGTTGGAAAAGTCAGTCTGTACAGATTCCAACATTTTGTCTTTATTAACTTTCATTGTTGCGACCATTTCGGTCAATAAAGTTAAAATTGGTGCAATGTTTTCTACTGTATCAAATACCCCGTCTTTGTCCTCTTGTAAATCTTTATTGTATGCAAGCGGTAATGATTTCATCGTTGCCAATAGTGCCGTTAAATGACCGTAGACAACGCCGGTTTTACCACGAATCAACTCACACATATCTGGGTTTTTCTTTTGGGGCATTATCGAACTACCAGTACTAAACTCATCTGATAATTCAATGTATTTAAACTCGTAACTAGACCATAAACATATTTCTTCGCATAACCTTGATAAATGCATCATCAGAATCGACGCATTGCTTAAAAATTCAATGGCGAAATCACGATCGGATACGGCATCAATCGAGTTATTATATGGTTTTTGAAAACCAAGTAGACCTGCCGTGTAATGCGGATCGGTTGGAAACGTTGTCCCAGCCAGTGCTGCCGCACCAATTGGTGATAAGTCGGTATGCTTTTGATTAAATTCAAAACGTTCCACGTCTCTTTGCAACATCTCATAGTAAGCCATCAAATAGTGGGCGTATGAGATTGGCTGTGCGTGTTGCAAATGAGTGTATCCTGGCATAATCGTTTTAACATTTTGATCTGCTAAGTTAACTAACTCATCTTGAAACTTTTTGATTAATGAAATGATATCTGGCAATCGATTTTTTAAATAAAGGTGAAAATCCAATGCCACTTGATCATTCCTAGACCTTGCCGTGTGTAGTTTCCCGGCAACCGGTCCAATCTTTTCGGTTAAAACAGATTCAACATTCATATGAATGTCTTCATTTTGGTAGCTGAATTCCAAATCACCGTTGTTAAATTCTGTTTTGATTTCTGATAAACCAGAAACAATTTGATTAAGCTCATCATCAGTGATAATTCCGCTGTGGTTGAGCATCTTAGCATGAGCAACTGATCCATCAATATCTTCGTTTGCCATCTTAATATCGACGTTGATGGAGGCACCTAGCTTTAAAAATAAATCATTGGCATCGCCGCTAAAACGACCGCCCCATAATTTTTCACTCATTAACATCACCCTTTGTTTGGTTAGCTACTAATACTTTTTCCTTTGATTGTTCTTTTAAAACATCTTTGAGAAAAGCACTTTGTAAATTCTTTTGTTTTACTTGTGAAGCAACTTGGGTTGGTAATCCCCATAATTTAATGAAACCAACTGAGGCATCTTGATCAAATGAATCTGATGATGTGTATGTGGCCAAGTTTTCATCATATAGTGATTCGTCTGACTTAGAAGCAACAACTGAAACGTTTCCTTTAAATAACTTTAATTTGACTACTCCACTAACAGTTTCTTGAGATGTCTTAATGAATGCCTTCAAAGATTGCATCAATGGAGAGAACCACAATCCGTTGTATGTTAAATTAGCAATTTGTTGTTCAATCATTGGTTTGAAGTGAGCTAAGTCACGTTCCATTGTTAGGTTTTCCATTGCTTGATGTGCCTTAATCAATACGGTTGCACCTGGAGCTTCATAAACTTCCCTAGATTTAATCCCGACCAAACGATTTTCAATATGGTCAATTCGACCAACTCCGTGTTCACCAGCTAATAAATTAATTTGAGCAATGATGTCAACGAAACTCATTGATTGTCCATCAATGCTAACTGGTTTCCCTTGATGAAAACCAATTCCAACATAAGCTGGCGTGTCAGGGGTATCTTCGATTGGTTTAGTAATATCGAACGCATCATCTGGTGCTTGGTTCCATGGATTTTCCAACACTCCACATTCATTTGCACGACCCCAAATGTTAGCGTCGATTGAATATGGTGAATCTAAATCAATTGGAATTTCAATGTTATATTTTTTAGCAAATTCAATTTCTTCTTCACGGTTCCAATGCCATTGACGAACCGGCGTAACCACTTCAATGGTTGGGTCAAGTGAATGAATCGCAACATCGAAACGAACTTGATCATTTCCTTTTCCAGTACAACCGTGACAAATGTATTCGGCACCTTCTTGATGAGCAATTTCAACTAGTTTTTGACTCATCAACGGACGAGATAAAGCTGAACTTAATGGATATTCACCTTCATACATAGCGTTAGCATCCAATGCTGTTAATAAGAAGTCTTCAGCGAATTCATCTAAAGCATCAACTACATATGACTTAATGGCACCAACCTTAAGTGCCTTGGTTTTGATTTGGTTTAAATCTTTATGTTCACCATAATCTTCACCAACGTTAATGCAACAAGCAATAACATCAAAACCTTGTTCAATTAACCAAGCGATTGAAACCGATGTATCTAATCCACCGGAGTAAGCTAATACAATTTTCTTTGATTGTTTCACATGAAACATCTCCTTTTTCTTTTTAAAAAAAAGTCCTCTAGACTAATGTCTAGAGGACGAATTTATCGCGGTGCCACCTCAATTTCTAACATTCTCACGAATGCTAGCTCACGAAGTTAAATAACTTCTACGTTAACGCCGCCAACGTTTCTTCTACTCATTTCGAAGAACATTCTCAAGTACGATTAATTAAATGTCATTATTAACTCTCATCAATGTTAAATTCTCTGTAAATGATTGATTTAATTAAATTCTTGATCTAATTTCTTTTTATTAAACTAAAAAAATCCCCTAGGAATAATTCCTAGAGGACGATTATATCGTGGTTCCACCTCAGTTTCTGATGTTTTCACAAACATCAGCTCACAAAGTTTTTACAAACTTTAACTATAACGCGTTAACGGTTAATTCTACTCATTTCAAATTAAAACTCATAGGTACGATTTAATTACGATTATCCTTAGCTCTCACCCGGTTTTACTAAGTTCTCTGTAAATAACTAGCGTAATTAAAATTCCTAATCATCGTTTGTTTATTAATTTTAGGTATAAAAAAATCCTCTTGGAATAACATTTCCAAGAGGACGAATAAATCGCGGTGCCACCTCAATTTCCAACATTCTCACGAATGTCAGCTCACGAAGTTAAATAACTTCTGCGTTAACGCCGCCTACGATTTTTTCTACTCATTTCGAAAAATGACTCTCAGGTACGATTTAATTACCGTGATACTCCTTCTCACTTGTTTGGAGCTTTCTGTGAAACACTCAATAATTAAAATTCCTGTTCAACGTCTATTTGATTGTTACTAATACTAATACCCTCTAATAAAAAATGCAACCATTTAATTTTATTCTAATGAATCCCAAGGGTCTAATTCGATCGATGATTGGCTTAACAGTGCGGTTTGTTCGCTAGATAAATATTTTTTATTTACGACTAATTCGTACACATATTCATTCATCCAACCGTCATCCATGATGTAATATCCGTTCACACCATTCTTTTCACCCCATGAATTTTCAACCTTCCATTTAGTTGGTTGATCATCCACCAAATCAACACCAGTTAGTGCTGTGGCATGTGAAACTTGTGCTTCATGATATTCTAAACGATCTTTTTTAGTCATTGAAAGATCAACGTCAAATAATTCATCGTAGTGATATAGGTTTTCTGCTAAAAATCCCTTTTGACGGTCTGATTGTCTTGCAATATCGTTAGCAAACCATACAGCTTTGCCATCTTTTAATTGTGCAATCGCTGCTTGCTTTAAGTCTTCCATTGGTAAGTTTAAGAATTCAATCTTTCTACCACCAACGACGTTTTCTTGAGATGCTAAACGATACATCTTTTCATAATCCTTATCAGGAGCATTACTTAAGACTACGTAATCATCTAAATCAGCGTCACTAAAGTATTTTTCATAGAATGATTTTGGTGTTAAATCACGATCAATGTGGTAATTACCCTTATCATCCCTGTATTCAAAATCGAAAGTCTTTGGTGGAACACCTAGTGAAAATGCTGCAATCTTGTATACTTCTGCTAGCATTTGTTCACGTGCTTCGTGAATATCTTCTTCGCTGACTTTATCATCTACCATGTTACGTAATTTCATTGCATCTTTGTGTAACTTGTAATCCAAAATGCTATTTAAATCACCAGTACTTTCTGAAACGCTAGTTTCGGAGAAAACAGTGGTGGGAACCACTCCATATTTTTGAACCAATGAAACTGCCATTGCCCATTGGCCACCATCAGCACCAGGTCCAGCTAAATAAAATTCAACCTCACGGTCATCTAATGGCTTATCAGCAGTATTGATAATACGGTCAAAGAAAATATTAGCACGTTCAATCTTATCCCAGAAGAATAAGTAATTTTGTGATAATTCGAAGTCTTTAACATCGTATTTTTCACCGAATTGATGCTTTAATGTGTTTAATAATGCAAACATCCAGCAACGACCTGATTGTTTTTGGTTTGAAACTTTACCAGTTTTTACTTCAACAGAAAAAACTGGATTTAATTTTTCGATTGCTTTCGCATCGTAAGCAGCGTTGTTAATTCCGTTTTCGGTAACAGAGCGTTCTAACACACGATTAATCGTATTTTCGTTATATGCTGATCTAAAATCTTTTAAATCTTCAGCTGTAATCTTTGTTTCAGTCATTGTAAACACTCCCTCCTATAATGCTTCCCATGGTTTTAAGACGACTGGTTCTTTATCTAGTAATGCTCTTTGTGCATCTGTTAGGTACTTTTTATTAACAATTAGTTGAAAAACGTTGTTATCCATCCAGTTATCAGACATTACAAAGTATCCTTTTTCGCCGACCTTTTCACCCCATGAGTTTTCAACTTTCCACTTGGTAATCTTGCCATCAACGATGTCGACACCAGTTAAAGTCATTGCATGATTAGGAATGTTATCTAAGTATTCTAAACGTTGACCCTTTGTCATATCTAAATCGATATCAAACAATTCACCACGACGGTATAAGGTGTCATCTAAGATTCCACCTTGACGGTCTGATTGTTCAGAAACGTTATTAGCAAACCACATTGTTTCACCATCTTTTAGTGATTCAACAGCAGCTTGTTTTAAAACGTCCATTTCCACGTTTAAGAAATCAACATGCTTTCCACCAACGACATTATCGCCGGCCGGGTGTAAGTATAATTGATCCATTTTTAAGTTAGGATAGTTCCCTAATACTGTGTAATCATCTAAGTCAATTTCAAAGTATTTATCGAAGAATTCTTTAGGTGTGATGTTAATATCAACATGGTAGTTTTGCTTGTCATCACGGTATTCAAAGTCGAATGTTTCACGTGGAACACCACATGCGTAACCCGCAATTCGATATACTTCTTTTAACATCGCATGACGTTGTTCTTTAATTTCTGAATCGCTCTTGTTAGCATTGACCATATCACGTAATACCTTAGCATCACGACGTAACTTACGATTTAAAACTTCTTTTAAGTCAGTCGTATTTTCAGTCACGTTGCTTTCAGGGAATGCTGAAGTAGGTGCTACTCCATACTTTTGCACTAGTGAAACTGCCATTGCCCATTCACCACCATCAGCACCTGGTCCTTCTAAGTACCAACGAACTTCACGATCATCAAATGGCTTGTCTGCTGTATCGATAATACGGTCATAAAAAATGTTGGCACGTTCAATCTTATCCCAGAAGAATAAGTAGCTTTGTGATAATTCAAAGTCCTTCACATCATATCGCTTAGCAAAGTCGTGCTTTAACACATTTAATAGTGAAAACAGCCAACAACGGCCGGATCTCTTTTGATTTGAAACCTTACCAGTATCTACTTCAATTGAGTAGGTATGGTTTAACTTAGCGACTACTTGGTTATCCTTAGCAGTCTTATTGATTCCATTTTTCATAACAGAACGTTGTAATATCTTGTTCTTAGGATTTTTATCATATTGTTCACGCATGGCATCAAAATCTGCTTGCGTTAACTTTGTTTCTACCATAATTGCACCCCTATTCTTGATTCCATATCATTTATGATAGTTAAAATATATTGTTTTAACAAACATTTAGCTAAATTTATGTATGGTTTTGATGGTTTCAAAACAATCTCCATTAGTATTTGAAACTAAAAAATGTATATCTAATCATTTTCTAATTTAAATTTAATTATATATTACTAAAATAGCTTGTCAACTTTTGTAATTTAGATAAAAAAGCTTAAAAATCAGTAATTACAGTTGATATTTTCTGATTTACTGGTACATTTATAGTATAGATAAATTATAGTTAATAACGGAAAAGAAGGATCAACATGAAGAAAAAAATCGCGACTGCTTTAGTTGCTGCTTTAACCATTTTTGTAACGGTAACTACAACTAAGGCTTCAGCTGCTGAAACATATACTAACCGCAGTGAATTCACTAATGTTTACAAATACATCAAGCAACGTAAAGGTTTTACTATGAAACGTTTTAGATACTACAAGCGTGTTGGTAAAAGCCGTGTGGGTGGTCGAGTTCACTTCAATGGTTACGATTTCTTATTTGTTCCTAAGTTAGGTGGTTACGTTCCAGAATACCAACTACGTAAGGTTATGCCTCGTCGAACTGCATCCCCTGAAGCTCAATCAAATAATTCTGTGACTATCAAAGTCAAAAAGAAGATCAAAACATACAAAACTAAGACTAAAAAGAACAAGTCAGTTAAGACTGTTGTAGTAAGCAAGACGATTACCATCACTAAAAATAATGATGATAAGAAGAAACCTGAAGTTCCTAATAAACCCACAACAACTACAACCGCAACTAGCGCTTCTACAACTGCTAATGCCAGTTCTAACAACACCACTGTTAACAAGTAGTAAAAAAGCACTCGAATTTAATCGAGTGCTTTTTTTATTGTGCTAAATCATTAATGTTATGACGTTCTGTCTTCGTTCCAGACCATGGGAATAGTTTAACTACCCCTAAGATTTTGTCCTTATCAACAAATCCCCAGTAACGACTATCATTAGAGATTGAACGGTTATCACCTAAAACAAAGTACTTACCCTTTGGTACGACTGTTTTGTTTTGGTTATAAACCCATTTAGTTTTAGATAGGCTTGCAATATCCCAATTCTTAATTTGCTTATCATTATCATCGAAATATCTCGTTCCAACAGTTAGTTCTTGATTGCTAATATAACTTTGATTGAATACCTTGTTATTTACGTATAACTTACCATTTTTATAGGCAATATTATCGCCTGGAAGACCAATAACACGCTTAACATAGTAATTAGTAGTAGTAGCAGTAGGATCTTCACCATGCGCATCGAAAACGATAACGCTATTTCTTTTAACTGTTGCTTTTTTTAACACTAACATCTTTTCACCATTATGTAGATTAGGATCCATTGAATGACCGTCTACATTTGCTGTTGTAACAAAGTGTGTGAAAGTTAAGTATGCTAAAATTAAGAAAATAACATATAATCCCCAGCTTAATACTTCTTTTATAATTTTATGCTCGCTCATGTAACTAGAAAAATTTCTATATAAGCTACTTTTTTTATCCTTATTTTTCATTTTTATTACTCCTAATTATCGAATAACACCATTGTATCATTATTTCAACTAATTGATTAAATAAAATTTCTTGTATTAAGGTTAAATTATAAGTATAATTTAATCGTTAATATCTTCACTAAATGATAAAGGAATGACTAGACATTAATAAACTAAATATTCATCGTAATATTTTAGGTGCATTTTTAGTGTGGTTTTTACTCTCTGTTCTATGGGGTTTGTTCGCAATTGATAAAGAAATATTAACCGAACGAATTACATTCCGCATTGATTTAAATACTGCGTTACCACAAATGGCAATCCTCATTCAAGCCGGCATCTTATACATAATTATCTCATTGATGCGAACTAGAATTTTTTTAGCATTTATTTCGATATATGTCGTGTTTGTGGACGCTTTAAATCTTTCCGCACCTCTTATCTGTATAATATCCGGAAAATACCTGTATGCTATTTTTTTGGGTACTATGTGGATTCTATTAACTATTGCGATTATTTGTTTTACTATTTGTGCAAACCACTCAATTCTAAAACATCGATCAATTAAAATAAACAACCAAAAGACATCAGAATACTTAAAATACAACATTATCCTTTTAAAAAGATTTTGGATTCCAGGAGTTATTGCTGCATTTCTATTCTCTCTTATGAATAGTTGTTTACATTAAAAAAACCGTCTAAACAATGTTTAGACGGTTTTTATTTTAGTCTTTTTTGACTTTAGCGATTTTGCCTTGTTGAATGTAAACACCTAAGATTGCAACATCAGAAGGGTTAACTCCTGAAATTCTAGATGCTTGCGCAACTGTTTGTGGTCTAATCTTTTCAAGTTTTTGACGGGCTTCGGTAGCTAAACTATCGATGGCGTTGTAATCAATGTCATCTGGAATCTTTTTAGCTTCCATCTTCTTCATTCTAGCAACGTTTTCTTCAGCCTTCTTAATATATCCGGCGTACTTAGTTCTAATCTCAACTTGTTCAATCACTCGACGACCTAATGGTTTTTCAGCAGGTTCGATAAACTTCAATAAAGTATTATAAGTTACATATGGACGACGTAAGAATACTGATGCTAAAATTCCATCTTTAAGTGGCTTGTCGCCATGTTCTTCAACAAAATCGTTCACTTCGTCACTAGGTTTGATTCTAGTATGATCCAAACGTTCTAGTTCTTCTAATACCGCTTGTTTCTTAGCTAAGAATTCGTTATATCGTTCATCTGAAATTAGTCCTAATTCATGCCCTTTTTCAGTTAAACGGAAATCAGCATTATCATTTCTAAGTAGTAAACGATATTCAGCACGACTAGTCAATAAACGGTATGGTTCATTGGTACCCTTAGTAACTAAATCATCTACTAAAACACCAATGTAAGCTTCATTACGTTTTAGAATCAATGGATCTTTTCCTTGAGCGCGTAAAGCGGCATTGATACCAGCATATAAACCTTGACCCGCAGCTTCTTCATAACCAGAAGTTCCGTTTGTTTGACCAGCTGTATATAGGTTCTTAACAATCTTAGTTTCAAAAGTTGGTTTTAATTGATAAGGAGCGACAACATCATATTCAATTGCGTATCCTGGACGCATCATTTCTGCATGTTCCAATCCAGCAACAGAGTGTAGCATTTTTTGTTGAACTTCTTCAGGAAGAGAAGTTGAAAGACTATCACAGTAGTATTCATTAGTTTCTCTTCCTTCAGGTTCTAAAAAGACTTGATGTCTGTTCTTATCAGCAAAACGCACAATCTTATCTTCGATTGATGGACAGTAACGAGGACCAACCCCTTCAATCACTCCAGTGAACATTGGTGCACGATCTAGATTATCTTTAATAATTTGGTGAGTGTGTTCGTTAGTATAAGTTAACCAACATGATAGTTGATCTTTAACTGGAATGTAGTCATCATCTGAAGTTTCAAAACTAAAGTGATTTACTTCTTCATCCCCAGGTTGTTCTTCTGTCTTAGAAAAGTCAATTGTACGACCATTAACACGTGGTGGAGTACCTGTCTTAAAACGCTTTAATTCGAAACCTAATTCTTCTAGGTTTTCTGATAGCTTCATTGCTGGTTGAGAGTTATTAGGACCTGATGAGTACATTAATTCACCAATGATAATACGGCCACGAGCAGCTGTTCCGGCACAAATAACAGTAGTCTTTGAGTAGTACTTCGCACCAGTGTAGGTAACGATTCCCTTGCAGACACCATCTTCAACGATTAATGAATCAACAATCCCTTGTTTTAAATCCAAGTTTGGTTGGTTTTCAATTGTTTCCTTCATTGCACGATGGTAAGCATGCTTATCCGCTTGTGCACGTAAGGCACGCACAGCTGGACCTTTACCTGTATTTAACATTCTCATTTGGATGTATGTTTTGTCGATATTACGACCCATTTCTCCACCCAAAGCATCAATCTCTCTAACAACGATTCCCTTAGCTGGTCCCCCTAGAGAAGGGTTACATGGCATGAATGCCACCATGTCCAAGTTAATGGTAATTAACATGGTTTTATTACCCATTCTAGCTGAAGCTAGCGCTGCTTCACTACCTGCATGTCCGGCACCTACAACGATAACATCATATTGACCAGCTTCATATTGAATCGTTTCGTCACTTACGACTTGACTCATTTTTTCTTCCTCCATTCAAAATGTTTCACATGAAACATTTTTCTATTTTCCTAAACAGAATTGGCTAAATAGTTGATCTAACAGTTCACCGTTGTAGCTATCTCCTGTAATTTCACCTAATGATTCCCAACATGCGTGCATATCCATTTGTACTAAATCAACCGGTAAGCCTTCTTCTAATCCATTAATTACGTTATTTAGTGACTCTTTAGCATTGTGTAACAGGCTAACGTGTCTAGCATTAGTTACCATTACATCATTTTGTGAACTTTGAATTCCCTCAGTAAAGAATAACTTCGCAATCATTTCTTCCAATGGTTCAGTTCCGTTATCTTGAATTGCTGAAGTGGTAATCACATTTTCAGCACCAACTAATTTTTTAACTTCATCAACATCAATTTGTTGAGGTAAATCAGTCTTGTTTAAAATAACGATTCGTTTAGTATCATCGGTTAACTCAATCAACTGACGATCTTCGTCAGAAAGAATTTCTGAATAGTTCAATACTAATAGCACCAAATCAGAACTACTAATTGCTTTTCTAGAACGTTCTACACCGATTTTTTCAACCTTGTCATCAGTTTCACGAATCCCGGCAGTATCAACTAGTTTCAAAGGAACCCCTTTAACGTTAACGTATTCTTCTAGCACATCACGAGTAGTCCCTGGAACATCAGTTACAATCGCTTTATCTTGATGTAATAAGTGGTTCAAGATACTTGATTTACCAACATTAGGGCGTCCCACGATAGAAGTGGCTAAACCATCTCTTAAAACTTGACCTTGTTTAGCAGTTTCTAGTAGCTTTTCGACCTTAGCTCGTAAATCAATTGCGTTATCACTTAACAACTTAGAAGTAACAACTTCTGCATCATCATATTCTGGATAATCAATATTAACCTCAACATTAGCTAATACATCCAAAATTTGTCGTCTTAGCGTTCTGATCAATCTTGAAAGATTTCCTTCTAATTGACTTTCAGCAGCCTTCATTGAACGGGTTGTTTTCGCATCAATTACGTCCATAACCGCTTCAGATTGTGATAAATCGATTCGTCCATTTAAGAACGCACGCTTGGTAAATTCACCTGGTTCAGCTAATCTAGCACCATAACTCAAAATTAATTGCAAAATAGTATTAGTAGCTAAAATTCCACCATGACAGTTGACTTCGATTACGTCTTCGCAAGTATATGTCTTAGGTGCTCTCATCACGGAAACCATTACTTCATCGACATCTTCTTTAGTATCCGGATCAAAAACGTGACCATAGTTAATGGTATGTGATTCAACTTTATTCAAGTCCTTACCACGGAAAATCTTACTAATTACCTTTAAGGCATCATCTCCACTAATTCTAACAATCGAGATTCCTCCTTCACCAGGTGGTGTTGAAATCGCTGCAATTGTATCAAAATCTGTTGTTGTTGCCATTTTATTCTTCCTTTCTAAATCCGAATAGATCTATTTTCAATCTAAATGCACAAAAAAAGTGCCCACTCCACGCCAAAAACACAGCATGAATAAAGCACTTTCACTACTTCATTTATTATCTGATTTAAATTATATAGTATATAATAAAAATTTTTATCTGATTTGTCAATTTATATGACTATACATTTTGTGGTTCTACAACCACGGCACGATAGGGTTCGCGTCCAGATGAAAAGGTATTAACATATCCATTATCTTCTAATTGAGTATGAATAACCTTCCTTTCAAAAGAAGGCATTGAATCTAGATACACTGGTTGCCCTGTCGCAACTGCTTCTCTGGCAGTCTTTTCAGCTAATTTCTTCAAAATTTCTGTCCGACGGTGACGATAGTCAGCAGTATCCAATTGGATTGATAGACGGCTGTAGCCAATGTGATTTAGATAGATTTGAGCCAAATCTTGTAATGCATTGATAGTTAGACCATGTTTTCCTATTAATAGTCCTTCTTGTTCTGTCTTAAAGTTAATACGAGCAAACTTACGATTCATAATCTTAGGTTGTTGCTCTGCTGTAATCCCTAATTCTTCTACAATCGGTTGCAAATAAGCCATTAAGTCTTCAATGGCTTGTTCATTAGAGTGTTTACGTGTGTTTTCGGTGTTGTTACTTGGTTTTAAATCAATTTTGTTAATGGTTTTAGTTGTTGTTGCGATATCTTGAGAGTTTGATGCTGTTTGTACGTTTTTAACGTCGATTTCGACGATTGCATCACGTTTTCCGATTCCTAGAAAGCCCTTACGATTAGTTTGTACAACGTTGATTTCAGCGTTGCTTCTATCGATGTTTAGTGACTTTAGTCCTTCTTCGATCGCATCATTAACTGTTTCAGCAGTAAATGTTGACATGTGGGGACTCCTTTAAAAATAAACTATGTTAACTATCATATCATAAAACCGCGTCATAATGATACATAAAAAAGCGTCTGATATTAAAATCAGACGCTTTTGTTTATTTACGACGAGATTTCTTAGCTTTACGAATTGCTTTTTCAACATTTCGCTTACGGTCTTTTTCAGCACGTAGCTTTGCTTCTCGTTCTTTTTGAATTTTCCAAGGGTTTTGAAGTACTAATGTTTGTCCAGCTTGGAATGCATTAGTTACTACCCAGTAAATTGAAATAGCGGCAGGAATATTTAATGCCATAAAGAAGATAATTAGTGGCATTCCATATGTCATTCCTTTAGTCATTCCATTTTGTTCTGGTTGTGACTTCATTGACAACCATGAACTGATAAATGTGAATAATGCAGCTAGGATTGGCATTACGAAGTAAGGATCACGGTGTCCTAATTGTAACCATAGGAAGTGACCTAGTTTCAAGGCTTCAGTACGCCATATTGCTTGATACAATGCCCATAGAATTGGCAATTGAACAAGTAATGGTAAACAACCAGCAACTGGGTTAACACCAGCTTCAGCATAAAGTTTTTGTTGTTCTTCACGAAGCAACTTAACAGTTTCAGTATCCTTTGAAGAATACTTCTTTTGTAATTCCTTTAGCTTAGGTTGTAATTCTTGAGTCTTTTTCATGCTCTTGGTTTGATAAATCATCAAAGGCAAGATCACAATTCTTACAATAATAGTGAAGGCAACGATACCCATTCCATAACTAGAACCAAATAATTTAGCTAACCAAATAATGGCTCTTGAGAAATTTAATACGATGACTCCATCCCATAGACCAGTACTGTGTGAAGTAATTGGTTTATTACTACATGCAGTTAAAAAGAATACTAGTCCTAAAATTGAAGTTAGTGAAAGATACTTCTTAAATTTTTTCATTAGTCTTCTCCCTCAACATAATCAGAATCAAGCAAGTTTGCCAATTTTAAAACATGAACCATGTTCTTCTTAACTTCTTCCATTGATAACATGTCAGCTCTTGGGCGAGCAATCACTAAGAAATCAACTTCTGACTTTAAGTGTGGCTTTAATTCGGTCAAACTTTGTCTTATTCGTCTCTTAACCCAATTTCTGTGTACGGCGTTACCAATCTTTTTTCCAACTGAAATTCCGACTCTAAAATGGGGTTGATCGGGCTTTTCCATTTGATAAATGACAAAAGTCCGGTTAGCAACTGAATTATGTTTTTCAAAAACACTTTGGAATTCTGCTTCTTTTTTGACGCGATATGACTTACGCATAATCCATCTCCATTAAATTTTGTTCAATATAATGAAAAAGACCACTGAATGGTCAGTGGTCTATACAGTCAATGACTTTCTACCTTTTTTACGACGGCGAGCTAAAACTTTACGACCGTTGCTAGTGCTCATACGACTACGGAAACCGTGAGTACGTGCGTGCTTACGTTTCTTTGGTTGGTAAGTTCTCTTCATTACTAACCCTCCCTTATATGTTTTTTTGTATGTTTCTTTTCTATGTCAAATACATTTCTTAAATATAATAACACAAAAACCAAATGGATGGAACATATAAATTGACATTTAATCGCTAAATATCTGCTTTTTTATCCACATTTTATTTTGTTTCATACACATTTTTGATGGTTTCTTGTGGACTTATTTTTTCAAATCCACATAGTTATCCACAAGTTATCCACAATTCAACACATTGTTATTATTTTTATTAACAGGATGTGTATAACTTTTGGTTATTATTATTATATCAATCATCATATCCTGTGGATTATTAACAACATTTTGTGGAAAACTATTATTTTTTTCGTTTTTTCATAAGTTATGCACAGTTTGTGAGATTTTCAATCAACAATGTGTGAAACATTTATACACAATCAAAACAACTTGTGGAAAACTTTTTTTTTTAATGGTAAAATTACTAAAGATTTTTAACGGGAGGAAATGATTCATGGATAAAGACTCATTATGGGAAGCAATCAGTGAAGCATTTGAAAAAGATGTCTCACCAACTACCTATTCAACATGGATTGAAACAGTTAATCCAATTAGCTTAGTTGATAATAAATTAACTTTAGAACTTCCTTCTCCTCTCCATCGTGATTATTGGAAGGATAAACTTTCTGATTCGCTTGTAGAATATGCATACCAAATCACTAAGAAAGATATCGTTCCTAATTTCATTTTAGAAGGAGAACTTCGAAATTCTACTAATGAAAATAGCGCTGATGATTCAACTCAACCTAATCATGTTGATGAAGTTTTGCGCAGTTCCCCTTTAAATCCAAACTATACATTTGAATCCTTCGTTATCGGAAAAGGGAACCAACTAGCACACGCTGCTGCTTTGGTTGCTTCTGAAGATCCTGGTAAAATGTATAATCCGCTTCTTTTATATGGAGGCGTGGGGCTAGGAAAAACCCACTTGATGCACGCCATCGGAAATAAAATTCTAGAGCAAGATCCTCAAGCTGATATTAAATATGTTACTTCTGAATCATTTACGAATGACTTCATTAATGCAATTCAAAATCACCAAACGGAAAACTTTAGAGCTGAATATCGAAACGTTGACGTTTTATTAGTTGATGATATCCAATTCTTCGCTGATAAAGATGCCACTCAAGAAGAGTTCTTCCATACATTTAATGCTTTATATGATAATCAAAAGCAAATTGTGTTAACTTCAGATCGACTACCATCTGAAATTTCAAAACTTCAAGATAGATTGGTTTCTCGTTTCGCATGGGGATTATCAGTAGATATTACTCCACCAGATTTAGAAACTAGAATCGCAATCTTACGTACAAAGTCTGAAGCTGACATGATTAAAGTCCCAACAGATACGCTTACATACATAGCTGGTCAAATTGATTCTAACGTTCGTGAACTAGAAGGTGCTTTATCGAGAGTACAAGCATTTGCTAGATTCAAACAAGTTCCAATTACTACAGATTTAGTGTCTGAAGCGCTTCGCGGATTAAATAAGGGGGATTCAAAACCCGAAATTACAGTTGAACAAATCATTAAATCAGTTTCGACTTACTTTAATGTTTCAACTGATGATTTAAAAGGGAAAAAACGAGTTAAGACGATTGTCACACCACGACAAATTGCAATGTATCTTTGCCGAACTATGACTAACAGTTCTCTTCCTAAGATTGGAACTGCGTTTGGCGGTAAGGATCATACCACGGTAATTCATGCTTACGATAAGATTGCTGATGCAATAAAATCTGACTCAACACTAAAAAATCAAGTAGATGAATTGAAAGAAACCATCGAAAGATAGTATTCTTAATGTGGAAAAATGATAAAGTTATCCACAAGTTATCCACATGTGAAAAACTTTGATACGCTTTATATGAGTTAACTTTTCCACAGAATACACAGGTTCTATTACTGCTTTATATAACTATATATATTAAATTTATATAAATACACTCACGGGGAGATATGAATAATGAAATTTTCAATCAAGAGATCAGCTTTCATTCAAGGAATTAATATGGTTTCTAGAGCAATTTCATCTAAAACTACTATTCCAATTCTTACTGGATTAAAACTAACAGTTTCAAATGATGCTTTAATCCTAACTGGAAGCAATGCTGATATTTCAATTGAAACAGTGATTGATAAAAATGATGCTGACAACCAACTAATCATTGAAGAACCAGGTTCAATTGTTTTACCTGCTAGATTCTTCAGTGGAATCGTAAAAAAATTACCTAACGATACAATGACACTTTCTGTTACTAATGGTTTCCAAACTGAAATCACTTCTGGAACATCATCATTTACTATTAATGGTTTAGATGCTGCAGATTACCCACACTTACCAGAAATTGATAATGATAATGAAATCTCACTTTCAGGTGACGTCTTCAAGGAAATCATTAACCAAACTGTAATTGCGGTTTCAACTCAAGAAAGTCGTCCAATTCTTACTGGGGTTCACTTTGTGTTAAAAGATGGTACTTTATTTGCTGTCGCTACAGACTCTCATCGTCTAAGTCAACGTAAAGTGGCTTTACCTGATAACCAAGGTGAATACGACGTTATCATTCCTGGTAGCAGTTTATCTGAACTATCAAAAATGATTTCAGACGAAACCGAAAACGTGAAAATGAAGATCACTGACAACCAAGTGCTATTTACAATTGGTGACACATACTTCTACTCACGTTTACTAGAAGGAACTTACCCAGATACTTCTCGTTTGATTCCAAATGAATCAGAAACTCAAGTTCAATTTGAAGCTTACGAATTACTAGGTGCGATTGAAAGAGCTTCTCTTCTATCACATGAATCAAGAAACAATGTTGTTAAACTAAGTATCAAGACTGATGACAAAAAGGTTACTATTTCAGGTAACTCACCAGACGTTGGTAATGTTGAAGAAGACGTTGAAAGCAAAGAATTATCAGGTAATGATTTAGAAATCTCATTTAACCCTGATTACATGAAAGATGCGCTACGTGCATTTGGTCACTCAATGATTAATGTGTCATTCACAACTTCATTACGTCCATTTACATTAGTTCCATCCGAAGATGCTGAAAACTTTATCGAATTGATTACACCAGTTCGTACTTTCTAATAATATTTCTCATAAAACTCGTCCTTTATCTAATAAAGTGGCGTGTTTTTTTAATTTAAAATCTAATTTTTGTTTTAATTTTTACTGATTTGGGCTAAGATAGATTAAAAGAGGAGGGATTTACATGTCTAAGATAAAGTCAATCCAGGATTGGACTTACAATAATGGATTAGATTTCACGTATTTAAGTGATCCAAAGACGATTCAATATTTAACTGGATTCTACAGTGATCCGGTGGAAAGAGTGCTAGCTTTAATTGTGTTCCCTGAAAAGGAACCGTTTATGTTCGCTCCAGCATTGGAAGTTGAAGCAATTAAAGATACGGGTTTTCCATATGATGTCTATGGATATTTAGACCATGAAAATCCATGGCAAAAGATTGCAGCTCATGTAAAACAACGAGTTGATAATCCTAAAGCCGCTGGACTTGAAAAAGAAAGTTTGACAGTTGCGCGACTAGAAAACTTACACGCAGAGTTAGGAAATGTGAAGTTTGAAACTGACATTACCGATTTCTTAAATACAATGCGTTTAATCAAATCAGAAGATGAAATTGAAAAATTAAAAGAAGCTGGTAAGGAAGCTGACTTTGCTTTTGAAAAAGGATTCGCAGCCATTCAAGCTGGTAAATCAGAAAAATCAGTCGTAGCTGAATTAGAATATGCACTAAAACAAAAGGGTGTTATGGAAATGAGTTTTGACACCTTGGTTCAAGCCGGTGCGCATGCTGCTGAACCACATGGTGCTACTAGTGATAACTTGATCCAAAACAACGAAATGGTGCTATTTGATTTAGGAACTGTTCATGATGGTTATATTTCAGATGCATCTCGTACTATTGCCGTTGGTAAATTAGACGATAAACAAAAAGACATTTACGACGTTTGTTTAGAAGCGCAATTAGCTGCAATGGAATTCGTTAAACCAGGTGTTACTGCTGAACAAATTGATAAAGTAGCGCGTGATATTATCGATAAAGCTGGTTATGGTAAGTACTTCATTCACCGATTAGGTCATGGAATGGGAATGTCAGAACACGAATTCCCATCAATCATGGAAGGTAACAAGATGGAAATCAAACCAGGGATGTGTTTCTCAATTGAACCAGGAATTTATGTTCCCGGTTTTGCTGGGGTTCGAATTGAAGATTGTGTCTATGTAACTGAAGATGGATGCAAGCCATTTACCCACACACCTAAAGAAATTAAATATTTATAATAAATAAACCCCTTAGATGGAAATCTAAGGGGTTTATTTTGCTTATAAAGTCAATTTTGATAGATTTTAGCGATTTTGACGTAATTTAAATCAACTGGTCTAGTTAAATTTAGAATTGCTGAGAATGGCAAAAATTAGCTTGTAAACTATACTTTTGGCCTATAAAAGGGTATAATAATACATAAGTAAAGGTGGGTGAAGTTTTGAAAAAGAATGTTTTCATCGATACCGAATATATTACTTTAGGACAGTTGTTAAAAGAAGAAGATGTTGTTTCTTCTGGTGGCCAAGCTAAGTGGTATTTAAAAGATCATGCAGTGAAGCTAAATGACGAACCTGAAGATCGTCGTGGTAAGAAATTATACGACGGTGACAACGTCGAAGTAATTGATGTTGGTTTGTTTTTTATTCGCAAAAAGTAGGCGTTAGTTATGAATTTAAAAGAACTAAAATTACGACACTTTCGTAATTATAGCGATGTTGAAGTGACCTTTTCACCTTCGATTAACGTCTTATTAGGGAATAATGCTCAAGGGAAAACTAACATGTTAGAAGCAATCTACGTGTTAGCGCTAACTAGGAGCCATCGAACTAGTAATAATCGTGACCTAATAAACTGGCAGAGCGAATCTGCACAAGTTTATGGCGAAATTGAAAAGGAACTTGGCACGACCAAACTAGAAATTGATTTGGGTAAAAAGGGTAAAAAAGCTAAAGTTAATCATCTTGAACAAGCCAAGCTATCTTCATATGTAGGTGAATTGAACGTGATTTTATTCGCCCCAGAAGACCTATCAATCGTAAAAGGCGCACCAACGATAAGACGCCGCTTTATGGATATGGAATTCGGTCAAATGAGTAATCAATATTTATACAATAATGCTCAGTATCGCAAAATTTTAAAACAACGAAATAATTATTTAAAACAGCTCCAGATGAAAGAAGCTAAAGACGAATTGTACTTAGATGTCTTGTCCGATCAATTAGCGGCGTATGGAGCTAAAATCATTTTTCAACGTTTAGAATTACTTGAAAAATTACAGGGATGGGCTGCTAAAATCCACGCTGGAATTTCACAAGATAAAGAAGTACTGAAATTTAAATATGTATGTGCATTAAAGAAAAAAGACCAAACTAGCGTAGACGATATTTACCAAGCGTTAACGAATCTGTTTGCTGAAAATAAGCAAAAAGAAATCCGCCAGGGAAGTACGTTATACGGCCCACATCGGGATGATTTACAATTTATTATTAACGGGAAAGATGTTTCCACGTTCGGCTCACAAGGCCAGCAAAGAACATCCGCACTTTCAGTGAAACTAGCTGAAATTGATTTAATGAAAGAAGAGACCAACGAATATCCGGTGCTCCTATTGGATGATGTTTTATCTGAATTAGATGATAATCGCCAAACTCATTTACTAAAATCAATTCAAAATAAAGTGCAAACGTTTTTGACGACTACCAGCCTAAGCGGCATTGCTCGTGACTTAATTGAGGACCCTAAAATCTTCAATATTTCCAGCGGGCAAGTCGAATCGGAAGAATAGTCTGACTTAAGGGAGGAATAAAGTTGACTGATAAAGAAAAAGAAGAACAAAGAAAAAAAGCTGACGAATATAATGCCAGCCAAATTCAAGTTCTAGAAGGTCTAGAAGCTGTTCGTAAGCGTCCAGGGATGTACATTGGATCAACTAGTGTCCAAGGTCTCCACCATTTAGTATGGGAAATTATTGATAACGGGATTGATGAAGCCTTAGCTGGTTTCGCCGATACCATTCACGTAACTGTTGAAAAAGATAACAGTATTACCATTGTCGATAATGGACGTGGGATTCCAACTGATATCCAAAAGAAAACAGGTAAGCCAGCCCTAGAAACTGTCTTCACAGTCTTGCATGCCGGAGGTAAATTCGGTGGTGGCGGATACAAAGTTTCTGGGGGTCTACATGGGGTGGGAGCCTCAGTAGTTAATGCCTTATCAACAGAACTAGACGTTACTGTTACCCGTGATGGTAAGAAGTACTACATGGACTTCAAGCGTGGACACGTTGCTTCTGAAATGAAATTCGTTGGTGACGATGATCCAGATAATCACGGAACTAAGGTCCACTTTGTTCCAGATCCAGATATTTTTACAGAAACTACTACTTACAACATCAAAACTTTGACTGAAAGAATTAGAGAACTTGCCTTTTTAAATAAAGGACTAAAGATTTCTCTTCGTGATAATCGTCAAGAAGAACCTACATACGAAGAATTCTTGTATGAAGGTGGAATTAAGCACTATGTTGAATACATCGACAAAGACAAGCAACCACTTTTTGAAGAACCAATCTACGTTGAAGGTATGGAAAACGATATTTCAGTTGAAGTTGCTCTTCAATACACTGATGATTACCACAGTGAAATGAGAACATTCACCAACAACATTCACACCATCGAAGGTGGAACTCACGAAGAAGGTTTCAAACGTGCATTAACTCGTGTGATTAACGATTACGCTCGTAAGAACAACCTACTAAAAGAAAAAGATGAAAACTTAACTGGTCCAGATGTTCGTGAAGGACTAACTGCCGTTATTTCAGTTAAGCATCCAGACCCTCAATTTGAAGGTCAAACTAAAACTAAGTTAGGTAACTCAGACGCCAGAGCTGCTACTGACCACATTTTCTCAGAACATTTCTCTAAGTTCTTATTTGAAAACCCAACATTGGGTAAACAAATCGTCGAAAAAGGGGCATTAGCTTCTCGTGTTAGAGCCGCTGCTAAACGTGCTCGTGAAGTTACTAGAAAGAAATCAGGATTGGAAATTTCCAATCTACCAGGTAAATTGGCTAACAATACTAGTCGTGATCCTGAAATTTCAGAACTATTCATCGTCGAAGGGGACTCCGCGGGAGGATCTGCAAAGCAAGGTCGTTCTCGTTTGACCCAAGCAATCTTGCCAATTAGAGGTAAGATTTTGAATGTTCAAAAGGCAACTATGGATAAAATCCTAGCTAATGAAGAAATCAGATCAATGTTTACTGCCATGGGAACTGGTTTCGGTAATGACTTTGATATTGAAAAAGTGCATTACCACAAATTAATCATTATGACCGATGCCGATGTCGATGGTGCTCATATTCAAACACTATTATTAACATTGATTTACAACTACATGCGTCCATTGATTGATGCGGGATATGTATACATCGCTCAACCACCTTTGTATCGTTTACAACAAGGTAAGATGATTAGATATATCGCAAATGATGAAGAACTAGAACAATGGAAAGCACAACTACCAGCTTCACCTAAACCAAGTATCTCTCGTTACAAAGGGCTTGGTGAAATGGATGCGGAACAACTTTGGGAAACAACTATGAATCCTGATAACCGTCGTCTACAACGTGTTGAAGCCAAAGATGCAGCGAAAGCTTCAGAAATCTTTGACATGCTAATGGGTAACAAGGTAGAACCACGTCGTAAGTTCATCGAAGAAAACGCAACATTTGTTGAAAACTTGGATATTTAACGACAAATGTTTCACATGAAACATTTTAATGTAGTGACCATGAATTGGAGGTAAAAACATTGGCCAATAATGAAGACCTATCAAGCCATCGTATTGAAAATGTTGACTTGTCTGAAAAAATGAAAACATCATTCTTGGACTATGCCATGAGTGTTATCGTGGCACGTGCCCTTCCTGATGTTCGAGACGGAATGAAACCAGTTCACAGAAGAATTTTATATGATATGCGTGAACTAGGACTTACTCCGGACAAACCATTCCGTAAGTCTGCCAGAATCGTAGGGGACACCCTAGGTAAGTATCACCCCCATGGGGATGCTGCCGTTTATGGTTCAATGGTTAGAATGGCTCAAACCTTTAGTTACAGATATCCATTAGTTAACGGACACGGTAACTTTGGTTCTGTCGATGGTGATGGCGCAGCCGCAATGCGTTATACCGAAGCAAAACTAAGTAAAATTGGGATGGAAATGCTAAGAGATATCAATAAAGATACTGTTGATTTCCAAGACAACTTTGATGGAAGTGAAAGAGAACCTGAAGTACTACCATCTCGTTTCCCTAACTTATTAGTTAACGGTGCCTCCGGGATTGCCGTTGGGATGGCAACTAACATTCCACCACACAACTTAAGTGAAGTTATTTCTGCTATTCATGTGTTAATGAATAACCCAGAAGCAACTACTGCTGATTTAATGGAAGTTTTACCTGGACCTGATTTCCCAACTGGAGGAGTTGTGTTAGGTAAGTCTGGAATCAGAAGAGCTTATGAATCTGGTAAAGGAAGCATCGTGCTTCGTGCCAAGACTGAAATCGAAGAACAAAAGAGTGGTAAACAACGTATTATCGCTACTGAAATTCCATACATGGTTAACAAAGCTAAGTTGATCGAACACATCGCTAACTTAGTTCGTGATAAACGACTAGAAGGAATTTCTGATATCAATGATGAATCTGACCGTGATGGTATGAGAATCGTGATTGATGTTCGTCGTGATGCATCAGCACAAGTTGTTTTAAACAACCTATACAAGCTAACTTTAATGCAAACTAGTTTTAGCTTTAACATGTTAGCCATCGTTGATGGAACTCCTAAGATTTTAAGCTTGAAGGAAATCTTAAACGAATATCTAGAACACCAAGTTAACGTTATTAAACGTCGTACTGAATACGAATTAGCTAAAGCTGAAAACCGTGCTCACATCTTAGCCGGTTTGATTGTGGCCTTAGATAATATCGACCGTGTGATTACCATTATTCGTGAATCACAAACTTCAGTTATCGCTAAAGACCAATTAATGAGTGAATTTGACCTAAGTGACAAACAAGCTCAAGCTATCTTGGATATGCGTTTAGTTCGTTTAACTGGTTTGGAACGCGATAAGATTGTTAGCGAACATGCCGAACTATTAGAAGAAATCGGTCGCTTAAAAGAAATCCTATCAAGTCGTGATAAGATTAACGAATTAATCTACCAAGAATTACTAGAAATTCAAGAAAAATATGGTGATGAAAGACAAACTGAACTACGTGTTGGTGAAGTCTTAAGTATTGAAGATGAAGACTTAATCGCTGAAGAAGACATTATGATTACCTTAACTCATAATGGATACATCAAGCGTACAGCTACTTCAGAATTCAAGAGTCAAAACCGTGGTGGTCGTGGAGTTCAAGGAATGGGTGTTCATGATGATGACTTCATCGAACAACTATTAGGAACAACTACCCACCATTCATTACTATTCTTTACTAACCTAGGTAAGGTATATCGTATGAAGGGTTATGAAATTCCTGAATACGGTCGTGCTGCCAAGGGAATTCCAATTATCAACCTACTAGGCATTGATACTGACGAAAAGATCCAAGCAGTGATTACCATTGATGAAAATGAAAATAACGATGGTAAGTACCTATTCTTTACAACCCTAAAGGGGACTGTAAAGAGAACCCCTGTTGAAGAATTCCAAAACATTAGAAGTAATGGTCTAAAGGCAATTCACCTTAAGGATGAAGATGAACTAATGCGTGTTTCAACTGTATCCGAAGACCAAAACATCATTATTGGAACTCACTTGGGTTACTGTGTCAGCTTCAAGGTCGCAGACGTTCGTTCAATGGGACGTTCAGCAACCGGTGTGCGTGGTATCCGTCTAAGAGATAATGACTACGTTGTTGGTGGGGATGTCTTAAATCCAAATGATAACGTCTTTGTAATTTCTGAAAATGGTTATGGTAAACAAACGCCAGCTGAAGAATACCAAATCAAGGGTCGTGGTGGTAAAGGTATTAAGACAGTTAACGTGACTGAAAAGAATGGTCCATTAGCTGGATTAACTACTGTTGCCGGTGATGAAGACATCATGTTAGTTACTGACAAAGGTGTCATGATCAGATTTAGTATTTCTGACGTTTCACAAACTGGACGTGCAACCCTTGGGGTTCACTTAATCAAGATTGATGAAGATTCTAGAGTTTCTACTGTTGCCAGAGTGCAAAAGGAAGAAGAATCTGAAGAAGAAGAAGCAGAAGTTTCTACTCCAGCAGAACCGACTGAAATCGAATCAAACGATGATGAAGAATAATTAGAAATAAATTAAAAGCCATTCAACTTATGTTGGGTGGCTTTTTTGTATATTTAAAATAAAAAAGAAAATTGTTTGTAATTGAAATATAACTGATTTATAATTGAATTCTAATGCTAAAAAAACTAGAAACGGTGGTGATTAAATGGAAAACAAGAAGATGACACAAAGCGAATCTAATCTTCAAATGATCAAGTCGCTTACTAGTAACGGATTAGGTGCTTTCAGTTATGGAATTTTCCAATACGGGATTAGTTTCATGCTCCTTCATGCCACCCATTCACCACTTAGTTTCGGGATGAATATTGCGGTAGGTCCATTGATTAGTCTATTAACGTTTATTCCAATTGGTAATTTCGTTGATACCCATAATCATAAACGGATCATCTTTTGGGGGTATTTACTAAGAGTGATTGGGTTTGCTTTGCTTGCATTGGCATTGCCATTCTTCTCTGGAACAGCATTATTGATTCCAGTGGCAATCTTTATCGCCGTAGATTCCATCCTAGTGAACTTAAGAAATACGGCCTATTCTGCATCGATTCGTCAATTAGTGAAGTTATCGGATGTCGCCAAACTAACGTCGTTAACGACCGCTGTAGCATCCGCGTCTAGAATTTTATCGCCGGTGTTAGGAATCACTTTATACGCTTTAATTAGTGTCGAAGGCTTAATCGGCTTAGAAATCTTAGCTACCATCATCGCAATGGCAATTATGATGACTCTCCATTTCAATCGTGTTGAAAACGAACAAAAAGAACGCCTTTCACAAAAAGAACAGTTCAAACAAACTATCGATTATGTTAAAAAGCGCCCGTTTATTCGTGACAGTATTATCGCTGAAATCGTGGTTAACTTTTTTTATACTGCGGTGGTAACTGGAAGTCCATTTATTATCGTCAATCAACTGGGACTACCTAATTCAGTCGTAATTTGGACTGAAACTGGTTATTCAATCGGTTATTTATTAGGTAGTTTGATTACTAGCCAATTAAAGGAACAACGCCATTTCGCAACTAAGATTATCACGACATTAATCCTAGTCGGAGTCAGCTTATCGGGATTAGGAGTATTATTCTTCCTAACCAATAACCAAATGATTGTTTCAGTGATTGGAATGTTACTATCATTAATGATGGAATTATCATTCGCCATTTTTGATTTGGCAATTGAGATTCGTCTCCAAAGCACGGTTGAACATCATATTTTAGGCCGAGTTAGTTCAACACTATACACGGTTGGTTTCGCCATTATGCCATTTGGAACACTGGTTTATACTTTGTTGTTCGATATCTTCTCTGATGGTAGTTACATTATGATTATCAGTGGAGTGCTACTAATCATATACGCATTATTTAGCGTTTCAACTTTTATTAAAAATATTAAAAAGGACGATTTGTATGTTCAAAATCATCTAGTTAATGAATAAAAAACGGTTGGAGTTAATCTAACCGTTTTTAGTTTATAATGGATAATAATTGAGGAGATGAGCCTATGCGCAAAGGAAAAATGCAACGATCACCAGAAGTCAGAAAACGGATTAAAGAGTTTTTACAATATACTAAGGTGGCGATTGCAAACGTCATTTTATTATCACTATGCTATGACATTTATGACTTCATTGAGCGTGGGGGCAAAATGGATTTAGCGAACGTCTTATTTATTTCAGCAACCACCAGTATGGTCATTTTCGCTGCCGTCGCATTCGATAAAAATGATTTTTTCAATATGAGTAAAATCGTGATATCAAAGAGTTTCATCATATATACAACTGTATCTATTGCCCTAAGTTATTTATTGGTTGTCGGTTTAAATTGGATTGATCAAGAAGTTTTAAAATGGCCTCTGGGGAGCGTAATCATCTTTATAGTTAATTTCTATAAATACACGTTCCCATCAATTAGCCTGCAAATGGTATTTGTTTACATCCTATTTGTTGTTTATAAAAAAATGATGAAAAAGTAGCTGTCATTATTGCGATGATGGCTTTTTTAGTTACCAAAATGTAACCTAATTTTTTTATTTGTTACAGGGTATCAATGCTAGAATTATAGTTGATATTTTGAAAGGAAATTACAGATGAATTATAGAAGAGAACTATTAACTATCTTATTTTTAGGTTTAACACTAGTACTATTGGTACTCGGCGTAGATGCTCACGCGGGTGTCCGAACTTACACGCAAAAGGGCGTAGCGCTTAGTGGCGGAACAGCAACTTATTTCGTTAATAACACTAATTACGCAATCGTTCCAAAGTACAGTTATGGATCCAGTAATGGTTATTACGAAAGTGGTACCTATCAAAACCAACCATATTATATGTTAGCTATCGGTGGTAACTTCCGTCGTAATGCCAACACTAGTTACTATTTACCAGTTTCATATAATTCTAGTGGTGATATGGCTAACCCACAAAGTGTTGCCGTTTCAAAATCTGGTCAATACGCTTACGTAATGTATCCTGGTTTTAGTAGTGGGATTGTGAGATATGACTTATGGAAACTAAACAGTTTAGGCGTCAACACTACTAATATGGCTGCGTTAAGATACGGTCTCAAGCGTCGTGATCCGCAAATCATGGAAGCGGTGAAATTTGGTCCTAGTTTAAATGTTGGTCACGGCCAATCATTAGCACTAAACCCTAAAACCAATCGTCTTTGGTTCATCCGAATGGACGTCGTTACTAGACGCCCAGTCTTTGTAGAAGTAAGCGCCAATACATTGGCACCAATTAAAGAAATTAAAACCACATTTAGCCACTCATATTCAATCAATAATGAATTGGCGTTTGATAATAATGGAAATGCATACACTTATGTTAAGTATCGTCCATCCAGAAGACATGCGGGAAGCATCGTTATCTTTAAAGGAAAAATTTATACTAAGTCTGCTAAGTTTAGAGCTATCAAACAAGGAATTGCCAACGGTCCTGGGGTGCAAACTCAAGGGATGAGTTACAATCCAGCTAACAATCGTCTATATTTGATTTCGGATGGGGTCATCACATCTGTTCCAGTTAGCAAGTTAGGTCATTTAAAGAATAAAGATGTCAGAACCACTCGTTTCGGCACTAATTTAGAATTTGAAGGATTAGCGTTCACTAGCAGCGGAACTGGATACATTATGACCATTCGTGGTGCTCAATTATTTACAATTGAAAACTTTTAAAAAATGAAACGGAGATGCTTCGCGTATTTACAAACGTATCGCGAAAAAACATTCCCGTTTTTGTATTGAATAATTTAGTTTTTAATGGTAAACTTATGGAACGTGAGTATTTGTTATAAATAACTAGTACTCCTTACTCAACCCAAGAGGTTGGGTCTAAAGTCCACAAGGAGGTGTAATTCATGGAAGAACACACATATGAAATTACTTACATCATTCGTCCAGATATGGAAGAAGGAGCTAAGAACGATTTAGTTGCTAAGTTCGACAAAATCCTAACTGACAATGGTGCTAAGATTGCTGATTCAAAAGACTGGGCAAAACGTCGCCTAGCTTACGAAATTGCCGGTTTCAATGAAGGTGTATACCACATTGTTAACTTGACTACTGCTGACAAAACAGCTCTAGACGAATTTGACCGTCAATCAAAATTCAGTGATGACATTCTACGTCAAATGACTGTAAGAAGATAATTTAGAATTTAAACGTTTAAAAAGAGAGGAGTAATTTTCAGCATGATTAATCGTACAACTTTAACTGGTAGATTAACACGGGATGTTGATTTGCGATACACTCCAAGCGGTTCAGCCGTAGGTAACTTCACTTTAGCTGTTGATCGTAGTTTTACTAACCAACAAGGTGAAAGAGAAGCAGATTTTATCAACTGTGTTATCTGGCGTAAATCCGCTGAAAACTTTGCTAACTTCACCCACAAGGGTTCTTTGGTTGGAATTGATGGTCGTATTCAAACAAGAAATTACGAAAATCAACAAGGTCAAAGAGTATACGTTACTGAAGTTGTTGTTGAAAACTTTGCTTTACTAGAACCTCGTTCAAGTAACCAAGGCGGAAACAACATGGGCAACAATGCTCCTCAAAACAATGCAGGAAATAACAATCCATTTGAATCACAACCATCAAACGGTGGGAATGCAGCAGATCCATTCGCTAATTCAGGTGATCAAATTGATATTTCCGATGATGATTTACCATTTTAATGTGTAAATAAAAGAGGAGGGAAATTCTAATGGCTCAACAAAGAAGAGGTGGCCGTCGTCGCCGTAAGGTTGACTTCATCGCCGCAAACCACATCGAATACATCGATTACAAAGATACTAACCTATTAAGTCGTTTCGTATCTGAAAGAGGTAAGATTTTACCACGTCGTGTTACTGGTACTAGTGCTAAGAACCAACGTAAGTTAACTCTTGCTATCAAACGTGCACGTATCATGGGCTTAATGCCATTCGTTTCAGAAGACTAAAAATAAATTTTGGCTAGGACTGACTATTCAGTCCTAGTTTTTTTATGTGATAATATTTCAAGAATAGATGGAATACAATTAATGATTGTATTCCATTTTTTTGATTAGTCGCCGAATGTGATAAAATATAGATATAAAAAAATAGCAAAAGAGGAGTTACAATGAAGAAATTGTTCTCATTAACTAACCTCCCACCATTTTTAAAGAATAATGTTTTAAGGTGGATTGCGTTAGCTTTAACGGTATTGTCAATTTTCGGATTGGTTGTATCCTTCCTATATAACTTGACTGCCGGAATCGTATTTCTAGTGTGCGTTTGTTCATTACTATCTTATATCTTCAAAAAGATGAATGATCTAAGCGTCAGTACCGATAATTATATTTCAGATTTATCATATCGTATGCACCGTGGCGAACAAGAAACCCTTTTGGAAATGCCAGTCGGTGTCTTAATGATCAGTGAAACAGGAGCTATTGAATGGGTTAACCCATACTTAACCCCTTATTTTGGTGACCAAGATTTACTTGGTAAGACAATTGAAGAAGTAAATGAAGAATTAGCCACTATCGTTGAAAACAACTGGGATAATCCAGATTACGCAACCATTAAGTGGAATGATCATTACTTTACAATGTTAGTCCAAAAGGAATATCGCACCATTTATATGATGGATATTACTAAGTATTATCAAATTGAAAAAGACTATAACGATGAAAAAATCGCGATTGGTCAAGTTTTCTTGGATAACTATGATGAAATTACTCAATCAATGACCGACCAAGAAATTTCTAATTTGAATAACTATGTTACTAACGAATTAACTAAATGGGCCCAAGAATTTGGTTTCTTCATCAAACAAGTTGATGAAGATCACTACATTATGATGGCCTATTCTAAGATTTTGAAAAACATCGAAGATGATAAGTTCAGTATCTTAGACCAAATTCGTGAATCAACATCTAAACAAAACTACCCATTAACATTAAGTATTGGGATTGCTTATGGTGAAGACAACTTAAATGATTTATCAGAACAAGCACAAAGTGATTTAGACTTAGCGCTAGGTCGTGGTGGGGATCAAGTGGTGGTCAAAGCCAAAGACCATGAAGCTCGTTTCTATGGTGGAAAAACCAACCCAATGGAAAAGAGAACCAGAGTCCGTGCTCGTATGATTTCTCAAGCGCTACAAGAATTATTCAAAGAAGCCGATACCATCTTTGTTCAAGGACATAGTCAACCTGACATGGATTCTATTGGTGCCGGTTTAGGGATTCATCGTTTAGCTGAAATGAATGATAAGAAGTGTTACGTTGTTATTCCTGATGGTACTTTCCATTCTGATGTTCAACGCTTGATCGATAAGACTAAGGAAGATGAGACTCTATCTGAAGATATCATTACACCAGAAGAAGCTCTTCAAATCGCTACTGATAATAGTTTATTAATTATGGTCGATCACTCTAAACCATCCATGAGTGTTTCAAAAGAATTATATGAACGTTTAGAAAACAAAGTCATGATTATTGACCATCATAGACGTGGTGAAGAATTCCCAGAAAACCCAGTCTTGGTATATATCGAACCATACGCATCATCAACATGTGAATTGATTACTGAAATGTTCGAATACCAATCACAAGATGCACAACCAGTAAGCAAGCTAGAAGCAACTGCAATGTTAACTGGTATCTTTGTGGATACTAAACAATTCACATTAAGAACTGGAACTAGAACCTTTGATGCTGCATCATATCTACGTTCAGCGGGTGCTGATTCGGAAGAAATGCAACAATTTATGCGTGAAAACCCAGACAGTTATATGGCTAGAATGCACTTGATCTCTAAAGCCCAAGTGATTGAAGGCCATGAAAACATGATGTATGTTGCTGGTGAACAAGACTTAACTTATGACCCAGTTACTGCTGCGCAAGCAGCCGATTCAATGTTAAACATGTCTGGAGTTGATGCTTCATTTGTAATTACTCGTCGTCCAGAAGACTTAGTCGGGATTTCTGCTAGAAGTAACGGTGAAGTCAACGTGCAAAGAGTGATGGAAGAACTAGGTGGTGGTGGCCATCTATCTAGTGGTGCCACTCAAATTGCTGACAAGACAATTGAAGAAGTTGTTGCTATGCTAATGGACTCAATCAATGAAGTTAAAAATGAGGAAGCTCCAGAAGAATCTGAAGACAATTAATTCATTTAAAAAAGCGCCTAGAGAGTTTATAATAATATAAAGACATTAAGAGGAGTGATTTGAATGAAAGTTATTTTTTTAGAAGATGTTCGTGGTAAAGGTAAACGTGGAGAAATCAAGAACGTTTCAGACGGATATGCACAAAACTTCTTAATTAAGCAAGGTAAAGCGAAGGAAGCAACTAACTCAGCAATGAGCCAATTAAATGGTGAAAAGAAAGCTGAAGCCAAAGAAGCTGCTGCCGAACTAGCTGAAGCAAAAGACTTAAAGAAAACAATCGAAGATGACAAATGCGTAATTGAACTAACTGCTAAAGTTGGTGCTGACGGTCGTCTATTCGGTTCAGTTTCATCAAAACAAATCGTTTCAGAAATGGAAAAACAACATAACATTAAGATTGATAAAAGAAAGATTGAATTAGGAAATCCAATTAGAACATTGGGTTACACTAATGTTCCAGTCAAACTACACAAGGAAGTTACCGCAACTTTGCGCGTCCATGTTAGTGAACAATAATAAGTTTCAAGAAATCGAGGGGTAATATGAATAACAATTTAACAAATAGTAATTCAATGCCACCTCAAGATATCGCTGCAGAAAAGGCTGTCTTGGGGGCGGTCTTACTAGATAATGATAGATTAGCTGAATCACAAGAGTTTATTACCTCTGACGATTTCTACAGTCATAAAAATCGCTTGATTTTTGCTGCGATGGAAACATTGGGTGATAAGGGTGATCCAATTGATGCTACGACTTTACGTAGTCAATTGGAAGGTGAACACAATTTAGAAGATGCAGGAAATATCGAATACATCGTTGAAATTGCAACTACCACCCCTAGTGCTGCCAACGTTGCAGCTTACGCCAAGTCAGTTCACGAAAAATCAATTGCAAGACGTTTGATTAAAACTGCCAGCGACATTGTTGCTGAAGGTTATAACAATGACGGTAATATTGATGAAGTGCTGGATAATGCGGAACGCTCAATTTTAAATGTTTCCGAAAATCGTAATAGTACTGATTTCAGATCAATTTTTGATGTTTTGCAAGTTACGATGCAAGACATTGAAGATTTATCAAAACAAAAATCAGAAATTACCGGACTATCTACCGGATTTCCGGCGCTAGATAAGATGACGACTGGTCTTCATGATGATGAATTGATCATCCTAGCTGCGCGTCCTGCCGTTGGTAAAACTGCGTTTGCACTTAACCTAGCACAAAACGTGGGGACTAAATCCGGTAAAGCAGTTGCTATTTTCAGTTTGGAAATGAGTGCCGAATCATTAGTTAGTCGTATGATTTGTGCAGAAGGAAACATCAATGCTAATCACTTAAGAACGGGTCAATTGAGTCCGGAAGAATTAAACAATTTATACGTGGCTACTGGTAGTTTGGGTGAAGCCCAAATCTACATTGATGATACTGCCGGAACTAAGATTTCCGAAATTAGAGCGAAAACTCGTCGTTTAGCTAAAGATACTAATAACCTTGGATTAATTGTTATTGATTATTTGCAATTAGTTGATGGTGGAAGCCAAGAAAACCGTCAACAAGAAGTTTCATACATTTCACGTCAATTGAAAAAGATTGCCAAAGAACTGGGTGTCCCAGTAATTGCGCTATCACAATTGTCTCGTGGTGTGGAACAACGACAAGATAAGCGTCCGGTCTTATCTGATATTCGTGAATCTGGTTCAATTGAACAAGATGCCGATATCGTTGCCTTTTTATACCGTGATGATTATTATGAACGTGAAGGTGAAGAAGATGACGATGAACCTTCAGAAACACAAACAAATGAAGATGTTGGTGAAGTTGAAGTAATTATCGAAAAGAACCGTTCAGGTCCTCGTGGAACCGTTAAATTACTTTTCATTAAATCGCATAATAAATTTTCATCGATTGCATACAATCCAGATGATCAAGGTTAGAGAAAACTAAATCCTTAGCATAGCTAAGGATTTTTTTGTAAAAATATGGGGGTGACTTGATGAATGAAATTAAGCTGCATTGGTTATTTCTAGGTTCGTTAATTAATAATATTGCGGTTAGTACCGTATGGCCGCTGACTACGGTATATATGCATGATGCATTGGGGAAGAGCTTAACCGAGGTGGGAATAATTTTATTCCTATACTCGTCTTCAAATGTGTTGGGTAATTATATCTCAGGTAAGTTATTCGACCGTCATAACCGTTATTTTTTGACAATTTTAGGAATTATAGGTTCTATCTTAATCTCATTAGGATTGATCTTTTTTAATGGATGGCCATTTTACCCAATTGGGTTAGTTTTATTTGGTTTTACGACCGGTTGGAACTTAACAATGATTAATTCGCTAGGAACAACTGTCCATTTAAAATCGGGACGATTCATCTTTAACATGTTGTATTTAGCGCAAAATGTGGGGGTTGTATTCGGAACAATTGCGGTTGGCTTCATTTATCCAATTGGGATTGGATATGTCTTCATGTTATCGACCGTTATTTTAATCATTTATGGCATTAGCGCGGTTTTAACTTACCATAAACCAGGATCGATTTACCCTGCTAAACGGGATAAGGAAAAAACGGTTAAAGTGAAGTTACCAAAACCTAACCTTACGATTATTGCGACATTCTTTTTCACATTATCAATCATTTGGATTGTCTACGAACAATGGGTATCCAACATGTCGGTCTACATTACCGGATCTGGAATTCCATTATCAATGTATAGCTTATTATGGACACTAAACGCCTTTTTATTAGTAATCTTCCAATTGGTAATTAATTGGATTGCGCAAAAACATGATAGTTTATACTTCCAAATTTACTTGGGGATTTTATTCATCGGGTTATCGTTCTTTACATTGATTTTCACGAAAACTTATCCAGGATTTGTCTTATCAATGGTAGTACTAACAATCGGTGAAGCATCGGTAATTCCGTCGATTCCAGCGTTAGTAAATGAATTAACACCAGTCGCAGTGAAAGGAAAATACCAAGGATTAACCAACGCGTTTTCATCAATCGGAAGAGCGATTGGTCCACTAGTAGGTGGAGTCATTATTGATTTCACTTCATACGGGATGCTATTTATTCTATGTACGATTGCCTGTGTCGCTATTATTATCGGTTCAGAAATCGTTTCTAGATATGCCCGTAATAAAGTAACTAAATATTCAGAATAATCGGTTTACTACAAATAAGTAGTAAACCTTTTTTTATTTTTTCTAATATTAAATTAATAATTCGTTTGACATTGCCCACCTATGTAGAATATTATTAATTAAACTTTTCTAATCATTTTCTAATAAAATAAGGAGGCAATTAATATGTCCAAACTAATTGGGAAGATTAGTCAAAAGATGAAAAATTCTAAACCAGATCAAATATTATCTTTTGGCGCTTCAATTTCTCATGTTGAGGGATTGATACCATTAACAATTGGAGAACCTGATTTCAACACTCCAACACATATTAAACAAGCCGCTATTGACGCGATTAACGACAATCAAAGCCACTACACAGACTCACGTGGAATTGAAGAATTAAGAAAGGCAGCTGTCGATTTTGTTGCCAGAAAATATGATATTCATTACGATGCTAAGTCTGAAGTGATTATAACAGTTGGAGTTACTGAAGCTATTTTCGATACTTTAGCAGCCATCTTAGACCCAGGCAATGAAGTCATTATTCCAACCCCTGCATTTTCACCATACTTTAATTGCGTTGAATTCTTTGGCGCTCAATCAGTTGAAATTGACACCTCTAAAGACGGGTTTGTATTAACACCAAAAGCATTGGATGAAACGCTTAAAAATCATCCAAAAGCCAAGGCTATCATATTAAATACACCTAACAACCCAAGTGGTGTTTCATATAGCGAGGAAGAAATTAAAGCATTAACAGATGTAATAAAAAAATACGATATTTTCTGTATTAGTGATGAAATTTACAGTGAATTAAATTATGAACACGAACACACTTCAATTGCAAAATACATATCAGAACAAACAATTGTCTATAATGGGGTCTCTAAATCACATGCAATGACTGGATGGCGTATCGGGGTCATTTATGCCCCTGCTGATATTATTACGGTAATTAAAGATGTTCATGAATATACGGTTAGCGCATTGACCGCAAACGCACAATTTGCAGCTGTAGAAGCCTTTACTAACGGTAGGGATGATGGTGTTAAAATGCGTGAAATTTATCGCATTCGTCGTGATTTATTGCATCAAGGTTTAACCGAAGCAGGGATTGAAAGTGTTAAACCAAGTGGAGCCTTTTACATCTTTGCTAAAATTCCAGATCGATTTGGCGATGATGATTTTGCCTTTTGTCGTCGTCTAGCTACTGAAGCAAAAGTTGGAAGTGTTCCCGGTAGTGCTTTTGGTAAAGCTGGTCGCGGTTATTTCCGTTTAAGCTATGCTACTAGTGAAGATAATTTGAAAGAAGCAATTCGTCGAATTAAAAAATTTGTGGGGGAAAACTAGATGAAGTTATTAATGTACAATGCACAATCTTATGAACAAGCTAATTTTGATCGATTAGCTGAAGAAAATAACGTTCAAATCGATATGGTCAATGTACCTTTATCAAAGGACACAGTTGATATAGCTAATGGATATGATGCAATTACGGTCCAACAACATAGTCCGATTCTTGATGCAATTGTTTACCAAAAATTATCATCGTTTGGGATTAAACAAATTTCGTTAAGAACCACTGGTTTTGAAATTATTAACTTTGAAGCCGCTAAGGAATCAGATATTAAAATTACCAATGTTCCAGCATACTCACCTCGTTCAGTTAGTGAATTAGTGTTAGCAGACGTGATGGCATTGCTGCGTCATTTAAAAGAAGTGCATAATCGCCAATTGAAAAATGATTTTAGTTGGGATGGAATTCAAGCTAAAGAAATTCATAACTTAACTGTTGGAATTATTGGTGCTGGGACCATTGGTAGTGCGGTTGCTAGAATTTTTAGAGCATTAGGTGCAACCGTATTAGTTGCAGATCCAATTGAACGTACTGACTTATACGATACTGTTGAATACGTCACTTATGATCATCTATTGGCTAATTCTGATGTAGTAACAATGCATACACCATTAACTAAAGAGATGGAACATTTTATGAATTACGATCGTTTTAAGAAGATGAAGAACGATGCGATTTTCATTAATGCATCTCGTGGTGGCGTCGTTGATACCGATGCTTTATTATCTGCGTTAAAAGTCGGTGAAATTGGTGCTGCTGGAATTGATGTTTTCGAAGGTGAAGAAACAATCAGCGGAATTAATTTAGGCTCATCTGGATATGACAATGACAATCTAGAGGAATTAATTCAAATGGACAACGTTTTAGTTACACCACATATTGGTTTTTACACAGATGCGGCAGTTGCTAATATGGATAAGTTCGCGACAGAAGATGCGATTAGTATTTATCAAGACAAGCAACCCAAACATTTAGTAGAATTTGAATAAAGGGATGAAAGATATGAATGATTATACGTTTATTATTCGGTGCATATTTGCGATAACCATTCCACTTTTAGCGATTGTATATATGTATGATCGCAAGATAAAACCTAACTTTATACTAATGACTGTGATGCTTAGCTTCTCAGCAATTGTTTCCGCAACCGTTGTTACGAATGTATTCATGTTAATGTAAATAAAAAGAGCCCTAATCAGGGCTCTTTTTTTGCTAAAATATAATCATTTGTGATATAGTTGCATTTGCAACTAAAAGGAGAGATTATGGAAGATATTTTAAGAGAAATCGGAAGTATCGCAAGATCACTAGATTCGATTAGTAACATTGAATTCAAACAATATGAGTTATCAAAAGGCCAATATTTATACTTAGCTAGAGTATTTGAGAATCCGGGAATTATTTTAAAGGATTTGTGTGAATTGATTTGCGTTGATAAAACTACTGGTAGTAGAGCCATTAACAATATGGTGAAAAACGGTTTATTAATCAAGAAAACTGATAGTAGCAATAATAAGAATCAGCATTTATATGTAACTAAGAAAGGTGAAGAGCTTTATCCAATAATTAATAATGAAAATAATTATTCTAGTAAAGTAGCCACTATTGGGCTAAATAGTGATGAAATTAAAGAATTAACTAATTTATTGAATAAAGTTAAAACCAACGTTGTAAAAGATTGGAAAGACGTCAAAAACGGTAAAAAAAGAGATTATTAAGAGGGAGCTTGATAATGACAATTAGTATGAAGAAGATAACAACAGAAGATGTAGAGACTCTTCAAAAAATTAGTATTAAAACTTTTGATGACACTTTCGGTGAATTCAATAGTAAGTCTGATTTAGAAAAGATGTATGAAACTAATTATAGTAAGGAACAACTTTCTCAAGAGATTAATGATGATAATTCTGATTTTGAATTTATTTTCGTAGACAATCAGTTAGCGGGATATTTAAAAATAAACTTTTCTGAAGCGCAATCTGAAGAAATGGGAAATGATTTTGAAGAAGTCGAAAGGATTTATATTTTAAAAGAGTTTAAAAGACGTGGATTGGGGACACATCTTATGAACTATGCACTGGATGAGGGTCGCAAGAAAAATAAAAAAGAAATTTGGTTAGGTGTTTGGGAAAATAACATTAACGCTATCAAATTTTATGAAGAAAAAGGATTCAAACCATTTTCAGAACATGTCTTTACGGTTGGCTCTGATAAACAAAAAGATATTTTAATGAAGAAAAATATAAAAAAAGAGCCCTAATCAGGGCTCTTTTTTTATGTGCTTATTCATTTCCATTAACTAAGTATTCAGGAGAAAATAATTGTTTTACTTTATCAGCGGATAAAATGTTGTTTTGAATTAATAAATGCGGAACTGTATCATGTTCCTTTGTCGCACGTTTAATTAATTCGGTCGTTTTGTTGTAGCCTAAGATTGGTGATAATACCGTTGCGGTAACAGCTGATTTGCGAACGTCATCTAGACATTGATCAACGTTAACATCGATTCCTACCAAACAATTATCGACTAATGTGGTAATTGCGTTAGCTAAATGAATTTCAGCGGTTAAAATGCTCTTAAACATAATTGGTTCAAATGCGTTTAGTTCTAATTGACCAGCTTCTGATGCCGCAGTTACGGTTGCGTCAAAACCAATCACTTCAAATGCCACTTGGTTAACCACTTCGGGGATGACCGGGTTAACTTTGTTAGGCATGATTGATGAACCTGCTTGGCGTTTAGGAAGTAATAATTCGTTTAAACCAGATTGAGGACCACTACCTAATAGACGTAAATCGTTACTAAACTTGGATAAGTCGACTGCTAAAGTTTTTAAACTGGAGGAGAATGCGACGAAGTGATCCGTGTTTTGGATCGCATCGATCAAGTCTGTATCTTGTTTTAATTCCATGTTGGTGATTTTATTAATTTCGTCGACGATATGTTCACGATAATATTTAGTCGTATTAGTACCGGTTCCAATCGCAGTTCCAC
>NZ_JAMBKT010000004.1:0-11384 GCF_025290035.1 Apilactobacillus sp. | reverse complement strand
ATATGTTCACGATAATATTTAGTCGTATTAGTACCGGTTCCAATCGCAGTTCCACCCATGCTGATGCTTTTTAGTTCTTCGCTAGCTTTATTAATTCGTTTTAAATCACGACGGAAGAGTGAAGCATATGCATGGAAAGATTTACCGAATGTAGTAGGAACGGCATCTTGGAGTTGCGTTCGACCTAGTTTAATGGTGAATTTAAATTGTTTAGCTAAGCCATCTAAGGTTTCGATTAGGCGGTTAATTTCACCGGTTAGCTTTGGTAAACGTTTTAACATGGCCATTTTACCCGCGGTGGGGTAAGTGTCATTAGTAGATTGTGCTTGGTTGACGTCGTCGTTAGGATGAATCTTAATTTCTGGATGTAATCTCATAGCGACGTTGGCGATAACCTCATTCACGTTCATATTAGTGGAAGTTCCAGCTCCACCTTGGATGGCAGGAGTGATAAAACTCTCTAAATGATGGTGTTCAAGTAAGTAATCACAAGCCCCTACAATAATGTTATATTTTATTACATCAATTGCATTTGCATCGTAATTAGCGGTGACAGATGCTTTTTTAAGTTGAATATAACTTTCGATCAAAAGTGGGTCAACTTTCTCTTTGGTGATGGGGAAATTCGTTGCGGCTCTAAGGGAATGAATGCCGTACAAAGCATCATCTTCCACTTCTAGTTTACCAACGCAATCTTCTTCTAAACGCATGCAAAACATCTCCTAAATATTTATATGTTATAAAATATAACATTAAGTATAAACCAAATAGGGTGATAGTCAATTAAAATTATCAATAATGTTTCACATGAAACGAAATTAGTTAATTTATAACGGATTTCTTCTGTTTTTCACAATAGTTTCACAAGACAAAACAAAAAGCACCTCTTAATAGAGATGCTTTTTCCTATCTTTCAGTTTTATTGATGGATCCTTCGATATCATCTTTGGAAAAATTATGATTCAAAAAATCATTGTTTTGAACCGGAAGTCTTAATTTAAAATCATTAAATAATTGAATGCCGAAATGACCATTAAAACCGCTAAATTTACTTAGATGACCACCAATTGATAAATCATCGGCAATAAAATGCATGTGAAAACCTTTAACGGCGATTTGACTAAAAGGTGATGGATTATAGTATCCAATGATTGTTCCAGTAACGTTATCTCCTTCGAAGACATGTTCGTTTTCAGCGGTTTGAATTAAGTTAGGGTATGGTTTAGTTTGCTTATAAACGGATCTAACAGTTACATGGCTAAATTGACCATGCAATTTAATTGAGAATTGTGTATTTTCGAATGGTTTGTGTTTAAAAATAACATCAGACATATCTTTACTGTTAAGATTAGGGGTAACTGATACATCTTCATAATCGGCAAAATGGGCGTTACCAAATGGAACGGTAAAATCGTCGTTTACGATTGAAACGATTCCGTCACCATCAATTTTATAAGGTTTGTTATCAATGATGATTAGTTCACCGTCTAGACCATCACCGCTTCCGATACCGGTATTACCGTTTTCCATTAATTCTTTGATGGTTAAGGTTCCATCGAATAATCCGGGAACCACGATTGCGCCAGTTCCGTTTTGGAATAATTGTGTTGTATTTTGCATAATATAACCTCCTAAAGTGTTTCTAATTTCATGATAGGTTATAATGATGGGTATTCAATATACAAAATAATACATGTGTTTAATTTTGAGAGGGATTACTATGTATGAGCGAAAAAGACAGATAACCAAAAATAAAATTATGACCGCTTTTATGCAACTAGTTCAACAAAAAGGACTGCAAACGGTGAGGGTAACGGAGATTGTTAATGCTGCTAAAATTAGTCGTGGCACCTTTTATCAATATTATGATGATAAATACGCGATCATCGAAGAACAACAGAAGGACTTGTTTCAACTGATTGAAGAGCAGCATCGTCTTTTCATTGACCAACCTGAAGAAGAGTTACGCAAACAATTATTGGACGGTAAATTGGTCAATCTAATTTTAGATGTCTTAGATGATAATGATGAAATTGTTGAGTTCTTATTTAAAAATGTTGACGGATTTATGAATTCGGCTGGTCGTTTTTTCGAAAAAATAAATTTAAAAACGTTATTAAAGATTAATCCATTGGTAAATGTTAAAAGAGCGGATATTATTGCTGCGGTAATCTCCACAGCGTTGATTAAGTTAATTGAATTATATATTTCAGATGATAAAACTTATTCTAGGGAAATTATTTTAAAGGAAAGTCGTGAATTAATTAGAGTGAATGTTTTGACGATTGTGTAAAAATAGATATATTTAACATTCATTGATGAGTTAAGTTAATGGTTGTTGTGTTATCAATAATCATTTAAAAATTAATATTATTATTGGGAATAAAAAAGCCGGCATCTAAAGATGATGGCTATTTTATTATCTTTAAGTTATTTGGTTGGGTTACATAAATATCTTGGTGTGAATGTAGGTAATCGATGATGATTTTAGGCATATCATCTTCGAATAAATTGATTATTTTTTGTCTAGAATACATATCGTAATCACCAGCGCCGACGGATCTGTATTGGTTCAAACAGATTTTTAACTTTTGTGTGCTGGAAACCGCTTTGTCTTGATATTGTAGTTCAACGACACGTTGACCAACTGGTTTAGTTAAGTCAAATGTATAGTCAATACCAGAATAATAATCATAGTTAAAATATTGTATTTTTGGTTCGCGAAATTCTTTTGCGACAGTGACCTTGTTATCTTCAAGCGCAAAGAAACTCGCACATCGTTCTAACGCCGCTTTTAAATCGCTACCCGATACTTCTTCAATCGCTAAAGTATTCGGAAAGATATAGCTGTTAAGCACATCTCTGACTGAAACAGAATTATTAAATCCTGGAATATCATCGTTAAACAATGTGGTAGCAGTAATATCTACTCCAGTGTAATCCATTTGAATGCGGTTAATTAAATCTAAAAATCCATTACCAAATAATCTGGCGTTCATCGGATTATGAATTAAACAATCGCCTTGAATTGTTGCGACCGGTTGGTCTAACCAACTTTCAACTGATTGTTGCGTCGTTTCGACCATGTTTTTTAGGCGATCGTCGATAGGGAAATTGCCGCTGGTAATTAAACGAGCTGATGAACTATCGACATGGTTATATTGGTTCAGATTAAGCGTAATTTCACCGACATCTTTACCACGATAACCGGGTTGAGTAGTTGGGATATAATTGACCTTGGCAGCAATTTCTCTGTGTTGATGACCAGTAACTAATGCATCAATTTCAGGTGCTTCTTGTAAGATTTGATAGCCTTCATTTTCACCATTAGCATTTTCAATCAGTTCACCAGTTTTTAAGTCGCTATTAAAACCACCGTGGTAAGCCACAATCACTACGTCGGCTTCTTTTTTTAGTAGTGGGACGTAATGTTTCGCCACCGCTAATGCCGATGTAAATTGCAGATCGCCGAGATTGTCGCGATCCTCCCAATTCGGCACGAATTGGGTGGTTAAACCTAATATCGCAATCTTAACCCCTTTGCGGTCGATAATCGTATAAGGACCGTCGGAGATTTTATGAACGTCGTCGCCAGAAATATTGGCGGCTAATATTGGAAAATCTCGCGTTTTCCAAGAATCAGCAATATAGTCGATTCCATAGTTAAACTCGTGATTACCTAAAACAGCAGCATCGGGATGTAATGAGTTAGCTAAGTTGCTAAATAAAGCATTTAAATGTTTATCTTGATGGGTACGATAAATGAAATCGGTTAATGGAGATCCTTGGATAAAATCACCATTTTCAATATAAATCACGATTTCATCATTGTCAGCGTTGTTGCGGACGTTATCAATCACACTGGCGGCTTTTAAATAGCCAAATCCAGTTTCTTGAGTACTATTTTTAAAATCAGTCGGCAATAAATAGCCGTGAACATCACTAGTTGATAATATTCTGATTTTCATTATGAAAGCTTCTTTCTAAGGGTTCCTGAAATCAAATCGATTAAAGTTACCATTACGATAATTCCTAATAAAATAATGCCGACTTTTGACCAATCTCTGGTTTGGATGGCAAAAAGTAATGGTGTCCCAATTCCACCGGCACCTACCATACCTAGAATTGAAGCTGAACGAACCGCTATTTCAAATTGGTAAAGGGTGTATGAGATTAATGATGGAATAATGTTAGGGATGGTTGCTAAAAATAAGACATCGAATTTGTTACCACCGGCTGATTGTAAAGCTTCGTTGGCTCCAGTATCCATTGTTTCAATTGATTCGCTAAATAATTTTCCTAATTGACCAATTGAGTGGATACCAAGTGCCAATACCCCGGCGAAAGAACCAGGACCAACGGCTTTAATAAACATGATGGCCAATACGATTTCTGGAAAGGCACGGATGAATACTAAGACCAATTTTCCAGAAGTTGAACGCCAATGGAACTTGTGTTTACGATCAGTTCGCGCAGACCAAAAGGCGAATGGCAAACTAAGAATGGATGAAATAAAGATTCCTAAGAATGCGATTGCTAAGGTTTCTAAAATTTGGGTGAACAAATCTTCACCACTACCATCGTAAAAATAGTTCCATTGGGGATGTAAAATCCCGTTTATGATTGATTTTGAAACGGTCCCAGCAGATTCTTGTAGTCCACTAAAAGATAAACTAGTGATTGACCAATAATAGATAAATCCGATAACGACAATCCAGAAAATAAATGAGTATCTAGAAAGCCAACCTTTTTTAATTTCTTGTTGTGCCATATTATCTTAACCTTTCTTGGAATGCGTTACTGATTCCATCGATTATGATTACTGCGATGAAAATGGTAATGATAATCACTGAAGTTTGATTATACATAAATGATGAAAGTGATCTTTGAAGGTAAACCCCAATCCCACCAGCACCTAGGTAACCTAGGACAGTAGAAGCTCGAACGTTAATTTCAAATGCGTATAAGAAGTAACCGACGAAGTTTTTAAACACTTGGGGTAACACGGCAGCGCCGATAATTTGCATCTTAGTAGCGCCAGTTGAGCGAAGTGCTTCAATTGGTCTTTCATCAATGGATTCGATTGATTCATAGAATAGTTTAGATACCATTCCGAAGGAAAAGATGGCTAAGGTGTACACACCTGAAGTAGGACCAATTCCAACAATCGCAACGAATAAGGCTGCTAATAAAAGATCAGGGATGGTTCTGATGAAGTTCAAGAAAAATCTAACCACCCCGCGAATGTAGGGGTTCTTCACTGTGTTTCTAGCAGCTAATACTGAAAATGGAATCGCAAAAATGGTTCCAATCGTGGTACCTAAAATCGCCATTTGGATGGTTTCTAATAGTGGACCAGTGATGATGTTGAAGTATGACCAATCAGGGTTGGACATTTTGACAATTAAATCAGCGAATTGATTTAAGTTGGTGAATAATTCCGTCCAATCTACCCCGGTAATGATAGTGGAAAGGAATAATAAGATGATGATTAAAGTTATCCAAAAAATACTAACTAAATGATATTTTTTGGAGAATGGTTGTTTTGGGATATCTGTATTCATAGTTATCACTTCGCTTTGTTTGCGTAAATTTCCGCAAAGTCTTCCTTTTTAACGTTTTCGATTGGTTCGTCATAAACGACTTCACCGGCACGGATACCGATGATACGACTAGCGTAAGTTCTAGCGATACGAACTGAGTGCAAGTTAACGACAACAGTCATACCTAATTCTTCGTTTAGTCGTTTTAAGTCATCCATAACTGCAATAGAAGTAACCGGGTCAAGGGATGCGATGGGTTCATCGGCTAAGATAATGTTAGGGTCTTGCATTAGTGTACGGGCAATCGCAACACGTTGTTGTTGACCACCAGATAGGTCATCTACCTTAGCATATAGCTTTTCGATCATGTTAACGCTACGTAATGCTTCGACCGCTTTTTGTTTATCTTCTTTACTAAATAGTCCTAAAACACTCTTCCAAGTAGGGTAGTAACCAACACGTCCGTTTAAAACGTTTCTTTGCACGGTTGATTGTTTGACTAGATTAAAGCTTTGGAAAATCATACCAATGTTTCTACGAAGTTTACGTAATGATTTGTCGCGATAATGTACGATTGATTCACCATTTACCAAAATGTCACCAGATGTGATATCGTGCATTTTGTTAATGGTTCTCAATAGGGTGCTTTTTCCGGCTCCTGATAAACCGACGATGGCAACGAATTCTCCTTTTTTAATATCTAAGTTAATGTTCTTTAGACCCACGTTTCCGTTAGGGTAGACCTTTTTAACGTCTTTAAAAGAAATGATTGATTCCATAGGGGTGCGTTTCTCCTTTTCAAAACAATAGCCTGCAGAAATTTCTTTCTAACAGGCTATTTATCTCTTTAATTATTTGTTTAGACTTTCAGCAATTTTTTCGTATTTACGTAATTGGTTGAAGTCACTATCTTTCGAGTCTTTGTAGCCTTGGTGAGCGTAAACAGTAGACATGATTTCATGACCTTGTTTAGTCTTAACAATTGCTTTGAATGCGGCAGAAATCTTCTTTTGCCACTTAGCTGACATGTCACCTCTAACAGTGATGGTGTCATTTGGAATACCAGCAGTGGTGTAAATAGGAACCACTTTACTCATAATGTCTGGGGCATCCTTTTTAACTAGGTTTCTAGCACCTTGGAAGACGAAAGCAGCATCAGTGTCTTTGTTGTAAACAGATAATACGGCTTGATCGTGACCCTTAACTTGAACGGTTTGGATACCGTCTTTGTTAATGTTGATACCGTGTTCCTTTAGTGCAACGACTGGGTAAACCCAACCAGCGGCAGAAGTGGTATCTTGAACAGCAATCTTTTTACCCTTTAAGTCTTTTAGTGACTTGATACCGCTGTTCTTTCTAACTAAGATTTGTGCATAGTAATGATTTTGTAAATGAGTACCAAAAACATCATTTGGTTCAATGTAGTTAAATCTTAAAGCTTGTAATAGCACTTTAGTGTTGTATTCTTTGTGAGATAGTGTGTAAGCATCAGGTGGAAGAAAACCAACGTCAACTTTCTTTGATCCCATTGCTTCGACGATAGTGTTGTAATCAGTTGAAACACTAACGTGAACTGGAATCCCAAGTTGTTTCTTTAGTAGTTTTTCCAATGGCTTAGCCTTGGCTTCCATGGTAGTAGCATTTGAAGATGGTACAAATTGAACATTTAGTTCCTTGGGGGTGTAGTTCTTTGCAGATTTTTGGTTCCCACAAGCAGCTAAAACGAAAACGCTAAGTAAAACGGAGCTAAAAGCAACCATTTTCTTGAAACTTTTCATCATAATCTCTCCCTATAGTTCGTGTTTTGGTTATTACATGTATTATTTTAACATAAAAAATATGGTTGTCTACATAAAATACGAACTATTATCTAATTTTTAAGCCGAAAGAGGCAAAAATGTCGATAAAACACGATTAATCCCGTTAAAAAATCTCGAAATGGTTCGATTTAGGGCTAATATCGTTCGGATTTTAAAAATTTTATAAGAATCCTGGCATCATATTGCAAAAATGTTGATCTAAATTACCATTAAAGTATTAATAAGCAGGGGACTATTTATATGAAAGTAATTAAAGTCATTGGAAGAATTATTTTATTAGCAATTTTATTAGTTTTATCACCATTTGTTGGACTGGTATCTTACCCAGTTGATTCAAATAGTAACGCGGCATTTTCACTATTAGTAGTAGAGGTTATCTTAGCCACTTTATTTGTGATTGCGGTTACTGCCATCATCTATTGGATATTATTGAGAAAAAAATTATTCCAATTATTTACCGATAACCACTGGTCTTACAAAGTTATTTTATATGCAGCTATCATGATTTGTTTAGTTCTATTAACGATGCTAGCTAGTGGAATTCCACACCAAGGACTATACAAAGACTTGGTTAACATTACCGGATTTGGTGATCCAAAATTACAATATTTCTTTATCATTATTAGCGGGGTACTAGCACCAATCGCGGAAGAATTATACTTTAGAGGATTGATTTTCACTTACGTGAGAAACATTTCCAATGTCACCGTTGCGATTATTGTGTCATCAATTTTCTTCGGTCTAGCTCATTCCTTCGTAAACCCATACATTTTTATTTCTCATGCGGTCGTAAGTATCTTCATCGGTCTATCTCGTCAAAAATCAAATGGGATGATTGTACCGATTATCATGCACATGATTTGGAACTTATTAATTTTCGCGTTAATTCTATAGTAAAAAAGCACCGCATTTGCGGTGTTTTTGTTTTAAATGAATTTAGTGGACAAAAGCAACCTTTTTGCTATAATGAAAAAAGAGGTGATCAGATTGCACCAGTCGCAAATTAAGGCGATTCGCCGTTTTAATAGATTATATACGCAGAAATTAGGCTTATTAAAGAAGAACGTTTTTAATAGTGAGATTAGTTGGGCTGAAGCGCGGATTTTAATGGAAGTCAGTGAGATTGAGACACCAACTTTAATCATAATTGCGAAAAATTTGGAACTCGATAAAAGTTACGTTAGTCGGGTAATTCAAAAATTATCCGGGTTAAAATATTTAACTAAGCAAGTTTCATCAACCGATAAAAGAGCGAAAATACTAGTGTTAACATCGACTGGTCAATCCGTTGTTGACCAACTTGATCAGTCATCAGATGACCAGATTAACTTAATGCTAGCTAATTTAAGTCAACAAGAAGCGGATGCATTCTATCATGCAGTGATGGATTTAGCTAAGTTATTGGATTAGGAGGAAATTAATATGTGGGTAACTAAAGTGTTTCAAGATTTAACATTAGAAGAACTATACGAAATTTATCGAGTGCGTTCAGCAGTCTTTGTCGAAGAACAACAGATTGTCTACGCTGATCCAGACGAGAATGATAAGCACGCTCTTCATTTATTTGAAATTAACAATGGTGTGATTACTGCATATGCTAGAATTTTCAAAGATGGCGACCATGTTACCTTTGGCCGTGTATTAACTGCTGCAGCTGTTCGTGGAACTGGGAAAGGCAAAGAATTACTTCAACACATTTTAGCCATTGTTAAAAATGAATTTGCTGATGCTGAAATTGAAATTGATGCCCAATCCCATGCCGTTGGATACTATCAAAAGGGTGGTTTCACCGTCGCCAGTGAACCATTTATCGAAGCAGGGATTGATCATATTAAGATGACGTATCCGAAATAAAAAAGCAGCTGAATTAGCTGCTTTTTTTATTTCGATTTAATAATCACGCGCAACAATATGGGTGTAATAATTGTAGTTATGATGATGACGGCGATGATAGTGGAATAATATTCAGTGGAAATTAGCTGATTTTTTAAACCGATTTCGGCAATGATTAAGCCTACTTCTCCGCGACTTATCATACCAATTCCGATTTGTGATGCGTTATTACGACTGAATTTGAAAAGACGGGCACCGCTATATGCACCGATGAATTTGGTTAAGACAGCAATGATTAACATCAAAATGAATAATCCAATATTATCGAAAATACCGTCCAACTTAACGCTTAATCCGACATTGATAAAGAACAATGGAATTAAAAACAATTGGCCAAATTGATCAATTTGATTCGTAAGACTTTCTTTGTATTTAGTCTGACTAATGATAATCCCTGCAAAAAATGCCCCGGTGATGGCACTAACTTGTACCAATTCAGCAACTCCAGATAATAACAGAGCAAATACCAAAGCTAATATAGGTAGTTTTGGTTTTATTTTTTCTAATCCGTTGAATGATAATTTCTGTGCGATAAATGTTAATAACCATACTAATAAAAAGAATCCAATTTGGTAACTAATTAAGTAATATAGATTAATTTGATGATTACTATCACCGATTCCGGTGGAAGCTATAACAATACTTAATAATAGAATGGATAAAATATCATCGGCGACAGCAGCTCCAAGAATGGTTGTACCAGCTTTAGTTTTTAGTCTATGAAGTTCTTTTAGGACTGCGACGGAAATAGAAACGGATGTTGCAGCAAAAATAATACCAATAAATAAACTTTCGATTTTTGATAATGCCAACGTTTGCCCCATCCAGTACATACCGATAACAGGGAAGACGATCCCTAAAAATGCAATTGTGATGCTAGGTTTGAAATACTTTTTAAGCATTTTCAAATCACATTCTAATCCTGCGATGAACATTAAGACGATAACGCCTAGTTCAGCCATTGATGAAATTAAGTGGCTACCATGAATGACATTTAATAGGGATGGTCCTAAAAATATTCCGGAAAACATATAACCTAATACAGTAGGGAGCTTTATTTTTAAGAATAATTGTCTAAAACATATAGCTGTAAGTAATAAAATGGCTAAAATTAGTAACTGATTCACGAAATCTTCCTCTCAAAATAAATTACAGAAAATTATATATTTTTTTTCTAATTTCGTAAATATTGTCGATTTAGGATTAATAAATATGAAGAAACTCATTACTAAATAAAATTTTTAGATAGTAAGGATATTGATATAGCAATAAATATAGGCTACATATAAAGTTTTTTTGACTTACTAATCAAAGTCCACTATGATTTAAATATACAAACATTAATGGGGTGCTTTAACCGGCTGAGATTATACCCAAGAACCTGATCCAGATAATACTGGCGCTAGGGAAGATAACGAACTTGGAATGTCCCTATCTATTCAGATAGGGACATTTTTAATTCTTTGCCGACAAATCGACTCCATTAATGTTTTTTTATTTATAGGAGGAGATTTAATGGATTCAAAGGCAAATGTTAAAAAACTGACCATATTGGCGGTTATGATTGCACTCGATTTTGTGTTATCACCGATTTTTAGAATTGAAGGGATGGCACCAATGTCGAGTGTGCTAAATGTGACTGCTGCAGTCTTAATGGGACCATGGTATGCGTTAGTCATGGCCATTGTTTGTGCATGTTTAAGAATGATGTTATTAGGAATTCCACCATTGGCGTTCACTGGAGCGGTCTTTGGTGCTTTCCTAGCGGGATTATGCTATCTTACATATCGTAAAAATTGGATGGCAGTGATTGGTGAAATTTTTGGGACTGGAGTATTAGGTTCACTTGCATCATACCCTGTCATGGTTTGGTACACAGGAACTCACAACCAATTATTCTGGTTTGTGTTCACCCCTAAATTCTTTGGTGGGGCAATTTCAGGTTCAATCATTGCATACTTATTACTATTGAAGTTATCTAAGACAAAACAATTTAAAGACATTCAAAAACTATTTTTCAAATAAACTAAAAAACCACTCTGAAAAGAGTGGTTTTTATTTGGAGATTTTTACAACAAAAAAAGACATCGTCGAAGCGATGTCTTTTATCAGTTATGGGCAGTCAGGG
>NZ_JAMBKT010000043.1 GCF_025290035.1 Apilactobacillus sp. | reverse complement strand
ATTTTGTTGTCAGAAATGATGGAAAATGGTTTAATAGCTAAGGGAGATATTATCGCCCTTTCTGGTTTCGGTGGTGGCCTAACCACAGGAACTATTATTTTAAGGTATTAATTTATTATTTTAATTTTATATATGGAGTGAATTATATTATGGCAGACAAGAACGCAATTTTTGACAAGGTAAAAGAAATCGTTGTAGATCAATCAGACGTTAAGGCTGAAGACATCAAGATGGAAACTAACTTCAAAGAAGAACTAGACCTAGACAGTTTAGACTTATTTGAAATCATCGATGCTCTAGAAGACGAATACGACATCGAAATTGACAGTGACAACGACATCGCAACTGTACAACAATTAGTTGACTACGTTGCTGGTAAAGTTGAAGAATAATAATTAGTTTTAATTAACTAGGAGTGTTTAAGTTTGAATATTTGTTATCTATTTAGTGGCCAAGGTAGTCAATTTAAGGAAATGGGACAGGATTTGTATAAGTCAAACCCTGTGTACAAACGTACAATTGACGAGGCCTCAGAAACATTGAATTTAAACTTAGCTGATCCGGAAATTTTTGATAATCCTAATAATACTCAAATCGCTATTTTGACGATGAGTGTAGCTATTCATCGTATTTTAGAAGACAAAATAGAGAAACCTGTTGCAATGATGGGATTGAGTTTAGGCGAGTATAGTGCTTTAGTTGCTGCTAAAGCACTATCTTTTAAATCAGGGCTAAAGCTAGTACACGATCGCTCACATTACATGGATGAAGCAGGTAAGCAAAATCCAGGTTCTATGGCTGCTGTATTGGGTCTTAGCCCTGATTTTGTGAAGAGCGTTTGTGATGAAATTGATGATGTATACCCCGCAAACTACAATAACAAGTCTCAAGTTGTTATTGGTGGTACTAAGGAAGGGGTTGCCAAAGCAATGGAAGTACTTACTGAAAAGGGTGCTAAACGTGTAGTTCCACTACAAGTTGCAGTGGCTTCACATACTCCATTGATGCAACCGGCATCAGATCAATTAGCTAAACGTCTTGAAAGTGTTGAATTTAGTGAACCAGAAATTGATGTTATCAGTAACACTACTGTAAAACCATTTGCTTTGGACACTATTAAGGAAACTTTAGTTAACCAACTAATCAATCCAACACACTTTATGCAAGATGTTGCTTCTCTAGAAGACAAAAACATCGACGCTTTTATCGAAATTGGTCCAGGAAATACGCTAAGTAAACTTGCTAAAAAGACACTAAAGGCTGATACATACAATGTAGAAAGCGTCGAAACTCTAGATGCCTTATTAGATAAGTTAGGAGAATAATAATGGAAAATAACGAAAAACAAGTAATTCTAATCACTGGTGCTACCAAGGGATTGGGTTTAGCTGACGCTGTTCGTCTAGCTAAAGATGAAAACAACATCGTAATTGCCAACTCACACAGACAATTAAGTGACGAAGAACTAAAGGCCTTCGAAGCTAACTTCGATAAAGAAATCGAAGTGCTTGTTGGAGACGTTGCTTCAGAAGAAGATGCTGAAGCAATGATTAACAGCGTTATTGAAAAACACGGTAAGATTGATGTGTTAGTTAACAATGCTGGTATCACTCAAGATACTCTATTAACTAGAATGAAGGGTGACTCATTTAAGCAAGTTCTAGACACTAACTTATTCGGTGTCTTCAACATGACTAAATTTGCTATGAAGAAAATGCAAAAAGCTCGTAAGGGTTGTATCATCAACCTTTCAAGTATTGCCGGTCTTCACGGTAACCTAGGTCAAGCCAACTACTCATCAACTAAAGCTGGTATCGTTGGTTTAACTAAGACTACAGCCCAAGAAGGTGCTCTACGTGGAATCCGTTGTAACGCGGTTGCTCCAGGTATGATTAAGACTGCCATGACTGCTAAGTTAGGCGACAGCTACATTGCTGATTGGGAAGAAAAAATCCCTGCAAAACGTTTTGGTACTCCAGACGAAGTTGCGCAAGTTGTTGAATTCTTAATCAAGAACGAATACATGAATGGACAAGTAATCACCGTTGACGGTGGATTAACTATGTAATCAAAGTTAAGTAAGAACATTCTTAATTAACAGGAGATAATAAATCATGGAACAAAAAGACATTGAAAATTTAATGGACAAGTTTGATAAGTCCAGTATGAAAGAATTTAAAATCACTGCTGACGATGGTACTGACTTATACTTTTCTAAGTTAGAACATCCTGCTGTTGCCGCTGCTCCCGCTGCTGCACCAGTATCAGCAGCTCCATCAACTGATGGAACACCAGCTCCAGTTACTGCTGCAGGTTCAAAGATTAAAGCTCCACTTGTTGGGATTGTTTACTTTGCACCAAGTCCTGAAAAACCAGTCTTTAAAAAAGTTGGAGACCACGTTAAAAAGGGCGATGTAGTTTGTGTGATTGAAGCTATGAAGGTTATTAACGAAGTGAAAAGTCCAGTTTCTGGAACTATCACTAAAAAAGTTGCTGAAAATGGTGACATGGTTGAATA
>NZ_JAMBKT010000023.1 GCF_025290035.1 Apilactobacillus sp. | reverse complement strand
AACAAAAAAAGACATCGTCGAAGCGATGTCTTTTATCAGTTATGGGCAGTCAGGGGATCGAACCCTGGACCCACGGATTAAGAGTCCGTTGCTCTGCCAGCTGAGCTAACTGCCCAAATTATTTAAGTCGGTCATAACCAACAAAAAATATAATACCATGTTGGAGTAAGGATTGCAACACCTTTTTTAGAATTTTATCTAATTGGTATTTGCATTCCACAAAATCAACGATATTTATAATAGCATGTTCTACAAAGTTTTGACAAGCCCTAAATTTGCGAAAAATACAATTTTTAAGAATTGATAACGAAAACATTACGTTTAGAAATCAAATGTCTAAGCGTGTTATAATGTTAATGTTAGACGGCATAAAAATGTATATAATGAAGCTGTTGATTTTAAGGACAGCCCGTCACTAACATAAAAACGGATTTTTAAAAGAATAGATTCCTGTTAAGGAGATAGAATATTATGGCAAAAATTTTAGTTGTAGATGACGAAAAACCAATCACAGATATCGAAAAATTTAACTTAGAAAAAGAAGGTTACGATGTAGTTGTAGCCTATGATGGTGAAGAAGCACTTCAAAAAGTCGAAGAAGAATCTCCAGATCTTATTATCCTAGATCTAATGTTACCCAAAGTTGACGGTCTAGAAGTCGCACGTGAAGTTAGAAAGACTCGTGATATGCCAATCATCATGGTAACTGCTAAAGACTCAGAACTAGATAAAGTTTTAGGTCTTGAATTAGGTGCCGATGACTATGTCACAAAACCATTCTCAAACCGTGAACTAGTTGCGCGTGTTAAGGCCAACTTAAGACGTCAATCAAGTAATGATAACGGTCAAGCTCAAGATGGTGAAAACAAAGACATCAAGATTGGTGATTTAGTTATTCATCCAGAAGCATACACCGTTACTAAACGTGGTGAAAACATTGAATTAACTCATCGTGAATTCGAATTACTACATTACTTAGCTCAACACATTGGCCAAGTAATGACTAGAGAACATTTATTACAAACCGTATGGGGTTACGACTACTTCGGTGATGTGCGTACAGTTGATGTTACTGTCCGTCGTTTAAGAGAAAAAGTCGAAGACAACCCAAGTCACCCATTATGGTTGATTACTAGACGTGGGGTTGGTTATTACCTACGTAATTCAGAACAAGAATAATCATTTAATCATGTACAAGGAGTAGTTTGCGGTGAATAGTAAGATTAAATATTTTCAATCGATTCATTTTAAAATTGCGCTAGTGTTAGCGTTAATCTTATTGGTGACCCTAGAAATTGTCGGGGCCGTTTTTGTGAACCAATTGGAAAACAAAAATATGGCAGCATTCAAAAAACAAGTGCAAGTGCCAACTTACGTAAACACCACTTTAACCAATGAACTTTCTAGTTCAAACACCAGCAAGGCCAACATTCGAATTAAGTCGTTACTTTCTAACATTGATAGTAATAACTACACTGAAATTAAGGTTATTGATGCGAAAAACACCATTCGTGGAACTAACGAATTAGGTGATCAAAGTTCAGTTGGACAAAAGAATTTCCGTACTGATATTAAAAATGCGATTTTAACCCGTCGTTCATCCAGTTCGATTACCAGTAACTCTGGTGATAACTCCAGATACTACACTGTTATTACACCGTTAATTAAAAGTAGTAACAATGAATTAGTCGGAATTGTTTACATTCACGCCAATTTAAATACCGTTTACAACGAAATCAATCAGATTACGGTTATTTATGTTGCCGCCGCGATTGTGGCTATTTTAGCTGGTCTTTTGATTTCCATCGTGATTTCTAAAGCCATTACTAAGCCAATTGATGAAATGAAGAAACAAACCCTCCAAATTGCTCGTGGGGATTACTCTGGTCAAGTTCACGTGTATGGTCGTGACGAATTAGGTCAGTTGGCCAATGCCGTTAACAACCTATCAGTTAAGGTTGAAGAATCACAAGAATCAACTGAATCTGAAAGACAACGACTCGACTCTGTTTTGACCAACATGACCGATGGGGTTATTGCGACTGACCGTCGTGGATACATCATTATCATGAATGATGAAGCTGCTAGTTTCTTAGAAACCAATGAAGAAGAAGCATTAGGTAACTCTATCTTAGATATTTTAGATATCAGAAAAGAATACAGTCTTCGTGACTTAATTGAAAATCCCGATGAAACCATCATTGATCGTTCAGACAAAGATCATGATTTAATTTTGCATGCCCATTTCTCATTAATTCAACGCGATTCGGGATTTGTATCCGGGTTAGTCTGTGTGCTCCATGATGTTACTGAACAACAAAAGATTGATAATGACCGAAAAGAATTCGTTTCCAACGTTTCACACGAATTGAGAACTCCATTAACCAGTGTGCACTCATACATCGAAGCACTGCAAGATGGGGCATGGCAAGATCCAGAAATAGCGCCTAATTTCTTGAAAGTAACGCAAGAAGAAACCGATCGTATGATTCGTATGATTAACGATTTATTAACGCTTTCTCGAATGGATTCTGGTACCCAAAAAATTGATAAAGAATTAGTTAATATTACCGAATTGTTCAATTATATTTTGAACCGTTTTGACATGATTATTAAATCAGATGGTAATAATGAGGAAAAACCAAATAAACATTACCGCATCGAACGTCGTTTCACTAAATCCGATTTATGGGTAGAAGTCGATACCGACCGTTTCACGCAAGTAATCGATAACTTAATGAATAATGCGATTAAATACTCTCCAGACGGAGGGGTAATTACTTGTTCACTTTACAAGACTAAGAACAGCGTTATTTTAAGTGTTCGTGACCAAGGTTTAGGAATTCCTAGAAGTTCAATTCCACACATTTTTGACCGTTTTTACCGTGTTGATAAAGCTCGTTCTAGAGCACAAGGTGGAACTGGATTGGGACTAGCTATTTCTAAAGAAGTGGTCCAAGCCCTAGGTGGTAAGATTTGGGTAGAAAGTACCGAAAACCGTGGTTCTACCTTCTACATTTCACTACCATACGAACCAATTGAGGAGGACTTATGGGATGAAGATTAAACAACTGATTTTACCAATATTGTTAACATCTGCAGTTGGTGTAAGTCTATTTTTATCAGCTTCGATTTTGGTGAACCCTGCTCACTATGACCGTTCTAATCAAAAGGAAAGCAGTCAAACTGCCCAAATTGATTCCAAACCAATCTCATCAGTTTATTCGCCTACTCAGGTGGTTCAAACTAAGTCAAATGGAAAACAATATTTATTAACCAACCAATCAATTAACTTGATTACAGAAATTGGTCAACAAATGAATAACTACAAGGATGCTAAATATACAGCGTTAAATGGGGATGAAAAAGATTACTTTAATCTTTTAAATACCAGCGATTCTGTATTATTGAGCTATCCTAGCAGCATTAATTTAAAAATCGTCAGCAAGTTTATTAACAATGCCTTCGATAAATTACCTAACGTCACAATTAACCGCATTATGATTCCATTTGATGATAGTAATAATATTTATTTGCTATCTGATAGTGGATATAAAATTTATCGAGTTAACGTCAAGGACACTAATATTTCTGGAATTAAGAAAATTATTTCTGATAACGTTAGAGCGATTGGTGTCAGCGTTAAGAAGCTAAACGATAAACCGTATATCGACTTCACTGATTCATTCAAGATGCCACAATACGCATATTTGATTAATAAGACTTCCCAAAATTACTATGTGACTAGATTACTTTCTGACTCACAAGATGTAACTGTCAAAAGACATCGTGATTCAACAGTTTACAATGATGAAAACTCTCGCCAAATTACATTTACTAATGACGGGGAAGTTAATTACTACGACAGTCATCCAGGTGCCATTTCCACCAACATGACGCAATTCTTAACGGATTCATATAACAATATTTCGCAAATTTCGATTAATGATAACTTAGCTAATATTCGTTTCTTCGATTACAATGCTAAAAGTTCCAAGGTTGTCTACAGAAATTACGTTGAAGGTTTCCCTATTTTTGACCAAACGCCATACGGAGCGATTGAAATGAAATTAGTGGACAACACTTCATTGAAGTACAACTTCTCATTGAAGACACTTCAAATTCCGGTGCCAACTGGTCGAGGTGATATTGAGTTACCTTCCAGTGATGCGGTTTTGAAATCAATTCGTGCATACGGATATGATGTTTCTAAGATCTCGGGGATTGAATTGGGTTACCAATGGAGTAACACTAAATCATCCAACATTTTAATTACACTAGAACCAACTTGGTTCGTTAAATATAACGGCAAGTACATTAACTACCATCAATTACTTGGTAGAGGCATTCAATAAAGATAGGAGGAGCGCTAGATGGATTTCAAAAAAATTCAAATCATCTTTTTGGTTATCTTTGTGGTGATTGATTTATTTCTATTTTCTTTGTTTAGACAAAACGCCAATCTACAAACTGAAAATAGTAATAAAGGTAGTGATGCCGAAATCATTAAACAAATGCAAAATGATCAAATCACGGTATCTCCAAAATTATCAACTAGTGGCGAAACGGGTTATTACTTATCAGCGGTTAACGATGATAGTTTAAATACCACTAAATCAAAGCTAAAAAATCAAAAAACCACATACAGTAACCATATTTTAAGAAGTACTTTTAAGCGTCCTATCGGTTTGTATTCAGGTAATTATCATGAAATTTTAGATAAATTAATGAAGAAAGATACATTCATTGCGCACGGTAGTTCATATGAATACAATTCAGACCTATCTACCAAGACCAGTGTCGTTTACTCACAAAAAATTTCTGATGGTGGGACTATGTATGGACCTCGTCATGGTGAAATTATTTTCGACGTTTCCAGCGATCATTTATTAGTTGGATATACCCAAAGTTATATGAATGACGTTAGCGTTTTACGTGAAAAAACTGACATTATTTCACCCGCCAAAGCATTAGTATGGCTTTACCAATATAATGAAATCCCTGATAATTCTAAGATTAAATGGGTTAACATGTATTACACCCAATTACTATCAATTAAAAACAATGTCGTTTTAATTCCGACTTGGGTAATTGGTTATACTAGTAGTGGTTCATCATCGATGACGATTAAACGGATTAATGCCTTTAACGGTGCCATTTTAGATGGTGAAGGCACTACCGAAGCAGCAACTTCAAATGATAATTAGAAATGAGGATCAACATGAACAACGATGCAGATGATATGAAGATTAGTGTTTTATCCAGTGGAAGTGGTGGAAACGTCACATACATTGAAACTAATCAACATAAAATTCTATTAGATGCGGGTTTATCGGGGGTTCGTATCGAACGATTGATGGCATCCATTAACCGTTCTATGAAAGATGTCGATATGATGTTAGTAACACATGAACATACCGACCATAGTAAAGCCGTCGGGGTCTTAGCCCGTCGCTATCCTCAAATTAGTGTTTACGCGAACCAACCCACTTGGGATGCAATGGCAGACACTATTGGTGAAGTTCCGTTAGCACAAAAAAATATTTTTCCACCAAACATGGCAATGAGTTTCGGTGACATTGATATTGAAAGCTTTGCCGTTTCTCACGATGCGGCACAAGCGCAATTTTATAATTTCCATCATCGCAACAAGAGCTTTGTCGTCTTGACCGATGTAGGTTATATTTCAGATTACATTTATGGAACAATTAAAAACGCCAATACTTATCTATTGGAATGTAATCATGATGTGGAAATGCTACGTAGTGGTGATTATCCATGGTCTTTAAAACAACGTATTTTAGGTGATGAAGGCCATTTATCAAATGAAGATGGTGCCAATACATTGATGGAAGCAATTGGGAATTCCACCGATCGTATTTTTATCGGGCACCGAAGTCATCACAATAATATTAAGGAATTAGCCCACCTCACTGTTGCTTCAATGCTAGAAGAAAACGATTTTGGGGTTGGCACAGATTTTGATTTATTGGATACAGATGTGGAAAAATCGTCTGATTTATTTACACTTTAGTTTGCTTTAAGTTTACTAGCTATAATAATGATAATTAATTTGATAGGGGGAAAACCTTATGAAAAAAAGTGATCGTTTTGTTGTTAAAGTAGGAGTTGTCGCATTAGTCGCTGGATTATTAGGCGGTGGAATTGCCTATGGTGGAATTAACTTATTAGAAAATTCCGGAATCGACGTTGCTGTTCCCGGAGGATCCAACGCCGGTGGAACAGCATCAACTTCTAATTTGAAGGTAAATGTTCAAACTCAATCTGAAAAAGCTTATTCTGCTGTGAAAGATTCAGTCGTATCAGTTTTTAACTTAAAAAAGAGCAGTAGTTCAGACATTGAATCTGCCTTAGGTGGCAAGAGTTCAAGTAAACTAGAAGCAAGTAGTGAAGGTTCTGGTGTGATTTATAAGAAGAGCGGAAACGCCGCTTATATCGTAACCAACAACCACGTTGTTTCTGGTGCTTCTGCATTACAAGTACAACTAAGTAATGGTAAACAACTAGAAGCTAAACTAGTCGGAACTGATTCAGTTACTGATTTAGCGGTATTAAAGATTAATGGTAGTGCCATCAAATCAGTAGCGACATTTGGTAACTCCGACAACATTAAAGTTGGAGAAACCGCATTAGCAATTGGTTCTCCACTAGGTTCAACTTATGCTTCATCACTTACTCAAGGAATTATCTCAGCTAAGAAACGTCAAGTACCATTGACTGGTTCAAATGGCCAATCAACTGGAAACACTGCCACTGTTATCCAAACCGATACAGCAATTAACCCTGGTAACTCAGGTGGTCCGCTAATTAACTTAGCTGGACAAGTGATTGGAATTAATTCCATGAAACTAGCATCTGACAGTGAAGGAACTAGTGTTGAAGGAATTGGTTTTGCAATTCCAAGTAACGAAGTAACTTCTATCATTAACCAACTAGTTAAAAAAGGAAAAATCGAACGTCCCGCATTAGGAATTCGTTACCTTGATTTATCTAGCATCGCGGTTAGTGACCAAAAATCAACATTAAAACTACCATCTTCTGTTGAAAATGGGGTTGTGGTCTACGACGTTACTTCAGGTGGTCCTGCAGCGAAGGCTGGATTGAAGAAATACGATGTGATTGTTTCACTAGCTGGTAAGAAGATTACTAGCCAAGATGAAATCAAAAACATTTTATATAGTCAAAAGCTAGGATCCACGATTAGTGTTCAATACTACCGTAATGGTCATCTAAAAAACGGATCAATTAAGCTGAGCGAAAGTACATCTCAATTGAAAATAACTCAATAATCGAAAATTTTTTGAAAAAAGTTTTTGTTATGAAAACGCTGACATCATAGTGGTTGTCAGCGTTTTGGCGTTTTTAAGGGGTTGTAATTGAAAATGAATAGGAGTATAAAATTATATATTGGATTTTAAATTGATATATATAAAGGAGTTTTTCATTATTACTATTTTTGGTTTTAGTGTATGGACAATGCTATTATTTATTCCTGTTGGTATCGTTGCTGGAATTTTAAGTACAGTAACCGGACTAGCTTCACTTGCCTCATACCCAGCGCTATTATATTGGGGTGCTTTAAACCCTATCTCAGCAAACATTACAAACACTTCCGCATTACTATTTAACGTAGTAAGTTCAGGTCTTTCATCAAAGCGTGAATTATCTGGTCACTGGAAGGAACTATTCAAGGTTATGACAATCATCTTCTTTGGTGGAATTGTCGGAGTTATCCTATTAACTCTTCTACCTTCAAAAGATTTCTCCTACGCAGTTCCTGTATTTATTGCAGCTGCTGGTATTGGTATCTTACTTCCTTCAAAGGATACTTCTAAGGCACCTACTGCTAAAGTAGTTGAAGAAGGCGAAGTTGGTACTAAGAAGATGGTAGCTGATGTTGCTATGATCGTTTTATTCTTCGCTATTGGTATTTACGGTAGTTACTTCGGTGCTGCTGCTGGTGTTATCTTACTAGCTGTTCTTTCAAGAACTAGCAAAGATCCATTCCCAGTTTACAATGCGATTAGAAACGTTGCCATGGGTTCAGCTAACGTTATTGGTACTGTGCTATACTCATTCAAGTATGGTCAACACGGTAGCACTCACATCTACTGGGCACTAGCTATTCCTCTAGGAATCGGTTTCTTAATTGGTGGATACGTTGGTCCTAAGATGGTTCGTGTATTGCCAGTTAAATTAATCAAGATTGTTACAGGTATTTTAGCGCTTGTCCTAGCTTACACTCAATTCGTGTCAGCTTACGGCATCCGTCTATTCTACTTCTTCTAAAAACCTTAAAACACCACTTGTTAACCAAGTGGTGTTTTTTTATGCTTTTCTTTTATCACAAAAATGGTAAGATGAGATTATGATTTTATTCTAATAGAAAAAAGAGATGATTATCATTACGGTTTTAGGAATTAGTATTTGGACTTTATTAATATTTATTGCGGTTGGAATAGTTGCAGGGGTGTTAAGCACAGTAACTGGGCTGGCTTCATTAGTATCTTATCCAGCACTATTATACTTTGGTGGCTTACCTCCAGTTGCAGCAAACGTCGTTAATAAAGCGTCTTTAACGTTTAATTCATTAGGTTCTTTTATTTCCTCGCTTCGCGAATTGCGTGGGCACTGGAAGGAACTATTTAAAGTAATGGTGGTCATTTTCTTTGGTGGAATAACCGGTGCGATTTTATTAACTAAATTACCAGCAACTAGCTTTACTCATGTAGTACCATTCTTTATCGCGTTTGGTGGAATTATGATTTTAATTCCCACTAAAAAGCCATTGAATGGGAATACTGAAGGGGCGTTACACTTCAACCCTGCTGCTGGTGGCAAACCTCGAATATGGGTTAGATCGTTAGTCATGATTATCTTAACGTTTGCGATTGGAACTTATAGTGGTTATTTCGGTGCTGCTTCTGGAATTCTACTATTAGTATTACTAACGCGTACTTCTAATAACGAATATGCCGTTAGCAATGCGATTAGAAACGTGGCGATGGGGGCAGCAAACATTGTTGCTACTATTTATTATGCTGTTTATGCCCACGTGGATTGGTCATTAGTAGTGCCATTAGGAATTGGTTTCTTTATTGGAGGCTACATCGGTCCTAAGATTGTGAGAGTAGTCCCCGCTACTTTCCTAAAGATTTTAACCGGAATTTTAGCGCTAATTTTAGCTTACACTCAATTTGTGGCGGCTTATCATATTAGTTTATTCTAAATAAAAAAGAGCGATTTAATCGCTCTTTTTTTGTGGCTTAATTAGTGTTGTAGTGTTAAGTCATTAGCCACTTCAACATCGATAATCTTTTGTTGGTCAAAGTCGTATAACCCTTGGTCAGTTAGTTTTAATGTTGGAATTACTGGCAGAGTTAAGAATGATAGGGTGATAAACGGATCGAAGTCCACACCATCACTAATTTGATTGAATGCATCTTCAATCGCATGTAATTCATGACTTGCTTCTTGCCATGACTTATCAGACATTAAACCAGCAACTGGTAGTGGCATTGTTGCGAGGGTCTTTTCTTCATCCACAACTGCAATTCCACCGTTAGTATCGGTTACTTCTTCAATAGCGCGGTAAATCGATTCTGGAGTAGTTCCAACGGCGACGATGTTATGGGAATCATGAGCGACAGTAGTAGCAATTGCACCGTTTTTAATGTTGAAACCATGGACTAGCGCTAGTCCGAAAGTACCTAAATCATGGTGTCTTTCGGCATCGACCATCAATAATACATCATTGTCTAAATCACTGACAAATTTACCGTCTTCAATTGGGACATCCATTTCTAAATGAGTGGTTTCGATATGATTGGCAATAATTCCCATCACATGACATTTAGAATCGTTTAACGGTAATTGTAAATCAGTTTCTTTTAAGTGGTGATGGACGCAATTTTCGCCAAATTCAAGGGGTTGTGATGAGAAGTCGGCTTCATGCATTTCTTTTCCAGCTTTAACGACTTTTTTAACGTCAACTTGGTTTAAGTGATCAATGATTACTAAGTCAGCAGCGTAATCTTTTTCAATTGCCCCAATGTTGGCTAGTTTATGTGCTTGTGCGGCGTTGTAACTGGCCATTGTGTAGGCAGTTTCTGGTTTAATGCCGTATTGAATTGCTAGATGGATATTAAAGTTGATGCTACCTTCTTCAACAATTGTGGAGATGAATTTATCATCGGTACAAAATGAGAAGCGGTCGGCATTGTCTTCGGTTACGGCTTGGACGGTATTTTGTAAATCACGTTCAACAGTTCCCTCTCTTAAGAAGACATCCATGCCAGCAGTCAAGCGGTCTTGCATTTGTTCTAAGTTAACTGATTCGTGGTCGGTCGAAATCCCGTTAGCTTTGTATTCGTTTAGTTGCGATAGTGATAAACCAGCACCATGGCCATCTATTTGATAGCCATGGCCTTTTGCGTCTTGTAGCTTAGCCATCATGTCGGATTCTTGGTTATGAACGGCTGGATAGTCCATCACTTCGGCTAAACCAATAACGGATTCTTCATCATAGAGGGGATGTAAATCCTTGGCGGTTAAAGTAGCACCATTATGTTCAAAACTAGTTGCGGGAACTGATGATGGTAACATTACGAAGACATCTAATGGTGATTGTTTCGCATCTTTAATCATGTATTTAATTCCATCAGCACCAGAAACGTTGGCGATTTCGTGTGGATCAACGACAATTGATGTCACTCCCATTGGAACTAACACTTTGCCTAGTTCGCTTGGTGTTACCAGCGAACTTTCAATGTGGACATGAGAATCAATAAAACCAGGAACAATATATTGATTAGTTGCATCAATTACATTTTTGGGTTGGTAATTATCATTTTCGAAGTTAATAATCTTGCCGTCGTTAATGAAAATATCTTTGTTTTCAAATTTCTTGCTAAAAACATTTAAGACATTTCCGTTTTTTATATGTAAATCAATTGTTTGCATTTTTCCACCCCTGAATGTTTTTTAATTTGATTAAAATTATCAAGTATTATGAAACATTAACAAACTAATGTCAAATTTAATTTAATGTTCGGAAATAACTGGATTAATTGAGCTGATATTAGAAAAAAACTTACCATGTGATAGAGTATTTTTTAATATCTTATAGAGTAATTTTTCAGTACCACCTAAAAAATTGTTTCAAAACAAGTGAATTTAGTGTACAATAATTATGTTCTCAAGAATAGAAAGGGTGAAGAACTTTGAGTGAAAACGTTTCACAAGAAAAAAAGGGCTTTGTAGAATATGCTAATGGTCCTTCACTAGAAGAAATCAACGGTGGAATTAAGGTTCCTAAGGATTGGGGTTTCTGGAAAACATTATTTGCATACTCTGGTCCTGGTGCTTTAGTTGCCGTTGGATACATGGATCCAGGTAACTGGGCTACATCAATTACCGGGGGTCAAAATTTTGGTTATCTACTAATGTCTGTCATCTTGATTTCAAGTTTGATTGCGATGCTATTACAATACATGGCGGCTAAACTTGGTATCGTGAGTCAGATGGATTTAGCACAAGCTATCCGTTCACGTACTTCAAAATCACTTGGAGTAGTTTTATGGATTATGACTGAACTTGCAATCATGGCTACTGATATCGCGGAAGTTATCGGGGGAGCCATTGCGCTTTACTTACTTTTCCATATTCCACTAGTACTTGCGGTATTCTTAACCGTATTTGATGTTTTACTATTGCTATTATTAACAAAAGTGGGATTCAGAAAGATTGAAGCAATCGTTGTTTGTTTAATCATGGTTATCCTAGTTGTATTTATTTACGAAGTTGTATTATCAAGACCTGATTGGTTGGGCTCAATCAAGGGACTTGTACCAACTGAACGTACTTTTGCTAGTGACCATCCAGTTGCTGGTATGACTCCACTAGCTGGTGCTTTAGGTATTATCGGGGCAACTGTTATGCCACATAACCTATACCTACATTCAGCTATCGCTCAAACTAGAGCTATTGATCATAATGATGAAGAAGACGTTGCAAGAACTGTTCGTTTTGCTACTTGGGACTCAAACATCCAATTAACATTCGCATTCTTCGTTAACGCTTTACTACTTATCATGGGGGTTGCCGTATTCAAGACCGGTGCCGTTCAAGATACATCATTCTTTGGTTTATTCGATGCTTTGAATAATACTCACATGCTTTCCAACCCAATTTTAATTGGTGTTGCTAAGTCAGGTATTCTATCGACATTATTTGCTGTTGCATTACTTGCTTCAGGTCAAAACTCAACTATTACTGGTACACTATCAGGACAAGTTATCATGGAAGGTTTCGTTAACTTGAAAGTTCCTCTATGGGCTCGTCGTTTAATTACTCGTTTAATTTCAGTAGTTCCAGTGCTTATCTGTGTTGCTTTAACTGCTGGTGAATCAACATTAAAACAACATGCTGCTATCAATGACCTAATCGAAAACTCACAAATTTTCTTAGCATTCGCATTACCATTCTCAATGCTTCCATTGTTAATGATGACTAACAGTGCTCAAGAAATGGGTAGCCGTTTCAAGAATAGCTTATGGGTTAAGGTTTTAGGTTGGATCTCAGTATTAGTTCTTATCTACTTAAACGCAATTAACATGCAAGGTGCTGTTGCTGGATTCTTCAGTGACAACCCAACTGCTGCGCAAAATGCAGAAGCAGGTGTTATCGCTAATATTATTAACGTAGTAATCATTGCACTGTTAATTTGGACATTGGTTGAACTATACCTTGGTAACAAACGACTAAGAAACAGATAAAAAATAATTCAAGAATAGAAGGCGAAAATATGGAAAACATGGACGTCAATATTAACTTCAAGAATATTTTAGTTGCGGTTGATGACTCTGATGATGCCATTCTTGCATTCAAGTATGCAATTTCTCGTGCAAAATCAGAAAATGCAAAACTAACAATCGTTTCAGTTCTAGAAGATGAAGAAATCAACGTTTTCGAATCATTATCAGGACAATTTATTCATGGTAAGTACGAAGACTTAGAAGAACATCTAAAAGAATACAAACAAACTGCTGAAGCAGCCGGTTTGACTGATGTTGATGTAATCGCATCAACTGGTGAAGCTGGGGAAACTATCGTTGAAGATGTTATCCCTAAGGTGAAACCTGATCTACTAATTGTAGGATCAGAATCAAAGAAGGGTCTAGCTCGTCATTTCGGTAGCCAAGCCGCTTACATGGCTAAATACTCACCAGTATCTGTAATGGTGATTAGATAAAAACTGTTAATTAATACTCCTAATAATATAAAAAAGACGTAAGTATAATGCTTGCGTCTTTTTTATATTATATTTATGGATTAAAGATAAAAAAGGGTCTTTTTAGCGCAGCTATAGTATTTAATCATTTAATTATATTTC
>NZ_JAMBKT010000022.1 GCF_025290035.1 Apilactobacillus sp. | reverse complement strand
AGCTCGTAAAGCTGGTCAATTCTCAAAACGTTAAGATACACTTATCTTTATGTTTCAAAGAACTTCCCTTGTGGAAGTTCTTTTTTTATTCATGAATTGGACTTATGATTTAAAATAGTGTTTAATAGTTAATTGTTATTTAGTTTATAAAGAAAAAGGAGATGATGACGATTAGAAATAAAGTATATCGAATGAATATCCTGTCCATTTTTATCGCAATCATCATTGTACAAACAAGTATTCCAGGATTGGGGAATATTCCAGTGGGACCACTTAACGTGACCATTATTCCAATTACAATTGCATTGTCTGCTGTTATGTTAGGAACTAAGTCTGGTGCACTAGTAGGTGGAATTTGGGGATTAATTACGTTTTTAAGAGCGTTTTGGTGGCCTACCAGTCCGATTGCCATCTATGTATTTACAAACCCACTAGTATCCATTTTTCCAAGAATATTAGTAGGGTTGGTTGCTGGATTAATCTTTAATCATTTTTATGACCCTGAAAAGAGAAGTAGATTATTACTAGCTGCGACTGGTTTCTTCAGTTCACTAGTCAATACAATTGTATTATTAACTTTAATCTATCTATTCTATAGAGGTCATGCCTTTGCGCTATACCACATAGATGTGAAAGAATTATTACCATATCTAATTTTTGTGGCAGCCACTAATGGATTAATTGAAGCTGCGCTATCAGCTTCATTAGTGCCAATTATTGGATCTTCATTATTAAAATTAAAGAAAAAAGCGTCAACGATTAAATAATCGTTAACGCTTTTTTTATTAGTCTTCAGATTCTTCAGTGTCTTCGGTGTCTTTTTCTTTGCCTTTTGAGTTATGAGGACCTTCTTTAACCATGGTAATGTTTTTATTGTTAATAACAATCTTACCGTGGTACTTATCCTCTAATGCAGGATCAGTTGTTTGGAAACTAATCATGTATGAGTTATTGTATCCTTTTTCAATAATTCCTTGGAACTTTTTCTTTTCTAGCATAAATGAAACTTGATCACCAACATCAAAAGGTGATTTGTCATTGCTAGTTAATTTGTCTTTTACCAAAAGCATACATCTCCAATCTTATATCTTAAAATTACAGAAAAATAAGTTATTTGTCAAACAAACATGTTTAATATTAAAATTTAATTTTATTTTTCAGAGGAGATAGTTTAGAATATTACATAATATAAGGAGCGATATTGTGAGTAAAAGAAGATACCGACGTCGTCGAAGAAAAAATAGGTCTAATTTTGGATGCCTCATGTTCATTCTAATAATCGCTGTCTTGCTATTTGCCGGTGGACTAAAGGTATTCAATTATATTTACACTTATGATTCATATTCACAACGGAATGTGGTGAAAAAGCAACGAGAATTCATCAATGCTTTATTACCCGCAGCTAACGATGTGCAAAGACGATATAACATTTTAGTTAGTATAAGTTTAGCTCAAGCAATCCTTGAATCCAATTGGGGGACTAGTCAACTTTCCAGCCAATATAATAATCTATATGGGGTGAAAGCAACTGGCAATGTGCCATCGGTTAATCTATCTACTCAAGAGTTTGTAAATGGTGAATTTATCACGATTACAGGTCGCTTTAGAGTTTATGATAGTTGGTCAGAATCAGTGGAAAGCCATGCATTATTATTGGTCAATGGAACCGATTGGAACCATAATCAATATAAAGATGTCTTAGATTCTGATAACTACGTAGCGGCCGCTAAAGGCCTCCAAGCTGATGGCTATGCTACCGATCCAACTTATACAAGTAAAATCATTGAAATTATCAAGAAATATAAATTATATCAATATGACAAGCAAACTAATACAACTGGAGGAAGTTCAAATGAAACTACTGGAAGATAAAATTAGAGAAGTTGGTCGCGTATTACCTGGGGATGTATTAAAAGTTGATACTTTCCTAAATCATCAAGTAGATCCAAAGTTAATGGCAGAAATGGGTAAGGAATTCGCAAAACTTTTTGCCAACGATAACATCACTAGAATTGTGACTGTTGAATCTTCTGGAATTGCGCCAGCTGTAATGGCGGGTCTATACATGGATGTCCCAGTCGTATTTGCTAGAAAACATAAAAGTCTAACCCTTACAGATGACGTATATACTAGTGAAGTGTTCTCATACACTAAGCAAACTAGTAACAAAATTAGTATCGATAAAAGATTTATCAAAGAAAATGACAAATTATTAATCATCGATGACTTTTTAGCTAATGGTCAAGCCGTCCAAGGTTTACTAGATATTGCTAAACAAGCTAATGTAGATGTGAATGGAATTGGAATTGTAATCGAAAAGACTTACCAAAAGGGTCATGATTTAATCGCTGAAACTGGAATTCACTTAGAATCACTAGCAGAAATTAAGTCATTAGAAGACGGTAAAGTTACTTTCGTAAATGATTAATAAAATCGGCAATTATTGCCGATTTTTTTATTTGGACGTAAATGAAAATACGGCCAGCTATGATATAATTAAACTATATATAAATTGAGAGGATTGTGTTTTTTGTGCCAGTAAATGATTTAGTTTCAGGAATGAATGATAAACAAAAAGAAGCAGTATTATGTACCGAAGGTCCTCTATTAATAATGGCCGGTGCTGGTAGTGGGAAAACCAGAGTGTTAACTCACCGCATTGCTTATTTAATCGAAGAAAAACAAGTACTACCATGGAACATTTTAGCGATTACATTTACCAACAAAGCTGCACGTGAAATGAATGAACGTGTCGGTAAATTACTAGAATTTGGTGGTAATGATGTTTGGATTTCAACATTCCATTCACTATGTGTCAGAATTTTAAGAAGACATATCGACAAGATTGGTTTTAACAAAGCGTTTACCATTGCCGGTAGTAGTGAACAAAGAACTTTAGTAAAAAGAATTTTAAAAGATTTTGATATCGACCCTAAGAAAAATGATCCTAGATCAATTTTATCTGCAATCTCAAATGCGAAAAATGATTTGAAAGATCCAATTTCATACAGTGAATCAATTGATCACAACAGTCCATTTGAAGAAATTGTAGCCAAAGTTTATGCAGAATACCAAGACCGTCTACACGGGAACCAAGCATTAGACTTTGATGATTTGATTATGTTAACAATTCAATTGTTTGAACAATCAAAAGAAACTTTGGAATACTACCAAAACAAATTTAAATATATTCACGTTGATGAATACCAAGATACTAACGAAGCACAATACAAACTAGTTACCATGTTAGCGGAAAAATACCGCAACATCTGTGTAGTTGGTGATTCTGATCAAAGTATTTATGGTTGGCGTGGTGCCAACATGAATAACATTTTGAACTTCCAAGATGATTATCCAGACTCACACACTACTTTATTGGAACAAAATTACCGTTCTACTAAAAACATTTTAAGTGCCGCTAACGACGTGATTGAAAATAATATTGCTAGAAAAGCCAAGAAACTTTGGACCGAAAATAAGGAAGGAGACAAAATTTCTTATTACCGAGGTCAAAGTGAAATTGATGAAGCTAGATATGTAGTTGGTCAAATCCAAGAGCAAATCAAAGAACATCAATACTCATACGGTGATTTTGCAATTCTATACAGAACTAACGCACAATCTCGTATCATTGAAGAAACGCTTCTAAAATCAAATATTCCATACACAATTGTCGGAGGACACAAGTTCTACGATCGTAAGGAAATTCAAGATATCTTAGCTTACCTAACATTGGTTGCAAACCCAAGTGATTCATTAAGTTTAGAAAGAATCATCAATGAACCTAAACGTGGAATTGGTGCTTCAAGTGTTGAAAAACTTCGTGAATTCGCGCAAGAAAACGGCTGGTCAATGTTAGAAGCAGCTCAAAATATCGACATTAACAACACACTATCCAGTCGTGCTAGAAATGCGATTGCTGATTTTGGTCATGTCATGGCTAAGATTCAAAAAGTAGCTGTTGATGGTGAAGTAACTGATATCGCCCAACACGTTTTAGATGATACTGGCTACTTAGCTGAATTAAAGAAGACTGAATCTTTAGAAAACAAAGCTAGAATTGAAAATATCGAAGAATTTATTTCTGTTACTCAACAATTCGATACTAACCGTGCCCAAGAAGATAATGATGATGATAACGAACCATTAACAGATTTCCTTGCTGACTTAGCATTAGTTTCTGCTCAAGATGATGTGGAAGAAAATTCACCACAAGTAACATTAATGACATTACATGCTGCCAAAGGGCTAGAATTCCCAGTAGTCTTCTTAATGGGAATGGAAGAAGGAATCTTCCCATTAGGTCGCGCATCTGATAATGAAAAGGAATTAGAAGAAGAACGTCGTTTAGCATACGTGGGAATTACCCGTGCACAAGAAAAACTATTTATTACTAATGCATTTTCAAGAATGCTTTATGGACGTCGTCAAACTAATCCAGAATCTCGTTTCATTGATGAAATTTCAACTGAATTAATTGCACCAGCAAATGACTTCTCTCAAGCTAACGCATTGAAGACACCATTTGATAACAACCGTACACAAAGAAATCGTCAATTCGCCACTCAAAAGGCATACCATCCAACAACTAGCAGTGTTGCTAAGCCACAAGGAACTGGTGCTGACAAGAAAGAATGGACAATTGGTGATAAGGTTGAACACAAAGCGTGGGGAACTGGTACAGTTGTCAAAGTTAATGGTGCTGGTGAAGACATGGAATTAGATATTGCATTCCCAGATAAAGGATTGAAGAGATTATTAGCTGCATTTGCACCAATCAAAAAAGTTTAATCGAGGTGAGTTAATTGGCCGAACAAAACACAGATATTCAAACTGAATATAATCAGTTAAAAGATCAAATTAAGCAGTGGAGTATCGAATATTATCAAAACGATAAACCAAGCGTTGAAGATAATGTTTATGATCAAAACTACCGCCGATTACAAGAAATTGAGGAAGCTCATCCAGAACTTATCGCAGAAGATTCACCAACCCAAAACGTTGGGGGACAAATCTTATCTGGTTTTAATAAAGTAAACCATGATATTCCAATGTTATCGCTAGGGGATGTCTTCTCTGAAGAAGAATTAAGTGATTTTATCAATCGCTTAAATAATAATTATCCACAAATTAAGCAATACAATTGTGAATTAAAAATTGATGGTTTAGCAATTTCTCTTCGTTATGAAGATGGATTCTTAGTACAAGGTTCAACCCGTGGAAATGGGACAATCGGTGAAGATATCACCACTAATTTAAAGACGATTGAATCAATTCCACAAAAACTAACTCGTCCAGTCACAATCGAAGTTAGAGGTGAATGCTACATGCCGAAAGCTTCATTTGTAAAACTAAACGATCAACGTGAAAAAAACGGAGAATCAGTTTTTGCTAATCCTAGAAACGCCGCAGCTGGAAGTCTAAGACAATTAGATTCTAAGGTGACAGCGGAAAGAAAACTAAGTACATTTATGTACAACGTTGCTGATTACAATGATTTAGAAGCCACTACCCAAGATGGTTTGCTGGAAGAATTAAAAGACCTTGGTTTTACAATCAATCCGACTTATCGAGTAATCGAAAACATGGATGACGTTAACGACTACATTCAATATTACACACAACGTCGTGATGAATTGAGTTATGGAATTGATGGAATTGTAATCAAGGAAAATGATTTAGCACTTCAAGAAGAAATCGGAACAACTGTGAAGGTGCCAAAATGGGCAATCGCATATAAGTTCCCACCTGAAGAAGTTGAAACTAAGCTAATCGACATCGAATGGACAGTCGGTAGAACCGGTGTGGTAACTCCGACCGCCGTTATGAATGAAGTGCAACTAGCTGGGACTAAGGTGTCTAAAGCCTCACTTCATAATCCTGACTACTTAAACGAAAAGGGTGTCAGAATTGGTGATACTGTTAAACTGCACAAAGCAGGGGATATCATTCCAGAGATTTCTGAATACATTCCGAGCAAACGTCCAAGCGACAGTGAGGAATATGTGATTCCAACTACCTGTCCATCTTGTGGTGATAAGTTAGTTCATTTAGATGAAGAAGTGGCATTAAGATGTATCAATCCCAAATGTCCTGCTCAGCTAAGTGAACAAATTAATCACTTTGCATCCAGAAATGCGATGAATATCGATGGACTAGGCCCTCGCATTGTCCAACAATTATTCGATAGAGACATGTTAGACGATGCGGCTAGTTTATATAAACTAACGCAAGCGGAACTAGAAACCTTAGATAAGTTCGGGACTAAATCAGCTACCAACTTATTATCTGCGATTGATAATAGTCGTAGTAATTCAGTCGAAAGACTGTTGTTTGGTCTAGGAATCAGACACGTTGGTGCTAAAGCAGCCCGCATTATCGCAGAACACTTTGGTGATTTAGATCATCTAATCGAGGCTAGTTCTGAAGATATTGCAGCGATTGATGGCATTGGTCAAACGATAGCTGATAGTATTGTGACTTACTTTAACAATCCTGAAGCCAAAGCGTTAATCGAAGAATTCAAAGTGGTTGGCGTTAATATGCAATATCTTGGAGCAAGGTTAGATAACGTTGACTTATCCGATTCACCGGTTAATGATAAGACTGTCGTTTTAACTGGTAAGTTATCAGTTTGGACACGTCCAAAGGCCACTGAATGGTTAGAAAATCATGGTGCTAAAGTTACCGGTAGCGTTTCTAAGAAGACAGATGTTTTAATTGCTGGAGAAGATGCTGGAAGTAAGTTAGAAAAGGCACAAAATCTAGGAATTGAAATATGGACAGAAGAAGAATTTAGTTCAGTTGTTAATGAAACTGAATAATTTGTGGAGGCAAGCAAATTGAAAAAATTAAGCGTTTTATTTATCGCATTTTTCAGTGCAATTATCTTAGTTGCCTGTGGAAATGATGATAGTAGTAGCAGTTCATCTGGAACTCAAGTTATTTCTCAAACCAGTAGTAACTACTACCAAGGGGTTATTAAAAATGGTCATTACTTAACCAGTAAATCACGTGGGGTTTCAGTTCAACAAAATGATAATCAACTTAACCTAAAAGGTTTTGAAAATGGTTTATTGGGTATTTCAAAGGATCAATTTCCAACTGATACTTACATCCTACAAGAAGGCCAATACATCGACACCAACACTGCTGAAAATTGGTTAGACCGTAAGAGTAAGAGTAATCCAGAAGGTTTAAACCCATCTGGTAAAGATACTGAAGTTCCTTTATATCTGCAACAAATGGATGAACAAGACTTTATGGAACAAAGCCATGGTGATCTTAAGATTAAAGGGATGACTATTGGTTTAGGAATCAACTCCGTATACTACTACCGTAAAGAAGCATACGGTGCTGTTTACCAAAAGACTTTGGATGACAAAGAAATTGTTAAACAAGGTAAAACAATCGCTAATAAGGTATTACAACGTCTAAGACAGAAGAAAGACTTAAAGAATATTCCAATCGTAATTGCATTATACAAACAAGCTTCTAATGATAGTCTAGTTGGGGGTAATTTCTTTGCATACTCAGTTAATAAGGCTGGTTCAACCAGTGTTGATAATTGGAAATCACTAGATATTAAAAACTACGTCCTACCAGATGAAACTAGTAGCGAAGTCAATACTAATGATGAAGATGCTTTTGAAAACTTCAAAAACCAAGTGCAAAAATTCTTCCCTAACTTAAGTGGAGTTACTGCTCAAGCACACTATGTTAATGGTAGCCTACGAGGTATGCATATCAACATCACTACTCAATTCTACGGCCAAAGTGAAATTATAAGTTTTACTCAATATGTGCAAACAACTGCCAAAAAATATTTACCAAATAGTATTCCAATCGATGTACAAATTAGTTCATCTGAAGGAATTCAAAGCTTCTTAGCTCGTAAGACTGGTGGGGATAATTTCTATTCACACGTTTTTACCAGCTATTAATATTAATGTGTTAAAATATTGTTAATAGTAAAGAAAATAAAAATAGAGAAAGAGGGAACAACGATGTCTGAAAAAATTAGTAAAGAAACAGTAAGTCACGTTGCTTCATTAGCAAAGCTAGAATTAACTGATGAACAACTTCCTTACTTTACTGACCAATTAGGTAGTATCATGGGAATTTTTGATTCCTTTAATGATGTTGATACTAGCAATGTCGAACCAACATTTAGTGTTACTGATCAAATTAACGTTATGAGAGAAGATGTTGCTGATAATTGGGGACAAAGAGATGCTTTATTGGATAATGCTCCTGACGTTTCCGACGGTTTAATTAGAACACCTACAATCATTGATGAAAGCGGGGAATAGTTAAGATGGACTTTTTAGGAAAAGATATTTACAGCATTCATGAAAGTCTAGTTAACGGTGAATTTACCGCAGAAGAACTAACAAGACAAGTGATTGAAAATGCTAAAGCAAATGATAAAGATATCAATGCATTCGTTGTATTCGACGAAGAAAATGCAATCAAACAAGCTCAAGAAATTGATAAAGCTGGTATCGACCCAGATAACGTCTTATCTGGAATTCCAGTAGCAATGAAGGATAACATGTTAACTAAGGGTGTATTAACATCTGCAGGTTCAAAGATGTTATCAAACTTCAAACCAATTATTGACGGTACTGCAGTTGAAAAGATGAAAGCTGCCGGAACTATCAACATTGGTAAGACTAACATGGATGAATTCGCAATGGGGAGTTCTACTGTAACTTCATTTTATGGTAAAACCAAGAACCCTTGGAATTTAGACAAGGTTCCTGGTGGATCATCTGGTGGAGCTGCAGCTGCAGTTGCTGCCGGTGACGTACTAGTAGCGCTAGGATCAGATACTGGCGGTTCAATTAGACAACCAGCTTCATTTAACGGGGTTGTAGGGATGAAACCTACATATGGTCGTGTATCTAGATGGGGACTAATCGCCTTTGCATCTAGTTTTGACCAAATCGGTCCATTGACTAGAACTGTTAAAGATAACGCGGTTGCATTAAACGCAATCTCTGGAAAAGATGAACATGATTTAACTAGTTCAGACAAAGAAGTTCCTGACTTCACTGCTAACATCGATAAAGGTGTTAAAGGCATGAAGATTGCTTTACCAAAAGAATACTTTGGTGATGGTGTTGACCAAGATGTTAAAGATGCCATTATGAAAGCAGCTGACAAATACCGTGAAATGGGTGCTACTGTTGAAGAAGTATCTCTTCCAAACAGTAAGTACGGGGTAGCTGCATACTACATCATCGCACCTTCAGAAGCTTCATCTAACTTACAACGTTTTGACGGAATTCGTTACGGATACCGTTCAGAATCAGCTAAGAACTTGGAAGAATTATACGTTAAGAGTCGTTCAGAAGGATTTGGTGACGAAGTAAAACGTCGTATTATGATTGGTACTTACGCACTATCTGCTGGATTCTTTGATGCATACTTCAAGAAAGCAGCTGAAATTCGTACTTTAATTATTAACGACTTTAAGAAGGTCTTTAAGGATTACGATGTAATTCTTACACCAACTGCTCCAACCACTGCGTTCGGATTAGATGATGAAAAAGATCCTGTTACTATGTACATGAATGACGTGTTAACTATTCCAGTTAACATGGCTGGACTACCAGGAATGTCAGTTCCTGCTGGTTTCTCAAATGGACTTCCTATTGGGATGCAATTAATTGGTAAACCATTTGATGAAGCAACACTTTACCAAGCTGCATACGCATTCGAACAAAACACTGATTTTCATAAAGAAGATCCAAAGATGGGGGGAGCCAAATAATGAACTTTGAAACTACAATCGGACTTGAAGTCCATGTTGAATTAAAGACAAATTCTAAAATTTTCAGTCCATCTCCCGTACAATACGGGGTTGACCCTAACTTAAACACCAACGTTATCGATTGGGGTTATCCTGGGGTTTTACCAACTACCAATAAAGGGGTTGTAAAATCAGGAATTATGGCTGCTTTAGCACTACATGCTGAAGTTGAAAAACACCCTCATTTTGATCGTAAGAACTACTTCTATCCTGATAACCCTAAAGCTTACCAAATCACTCAAAAAGATACTCCAGACGCTCATGACGGTTGGATTGAAATTGAAGTGGATGGTAAGAAGAAGAAAATCGGAATCGAAGAAATGCATATTGAAGAAGATGCCGGTAAGAACTCTCACGGAACTAAATTCTCATACGTGGATTTAAACCGTCAAGGAACTCCACTAATTGAAATTGTTTCTAAGCCAGATATCGCTTCACCTGATGAAGCATACGCATACTTAGAAGCACTTCGTGAACGTATCTTATTTACTGGCATTTCTGATGTGAAGATGGAAGAAGGTTCTATGCGTGTCGACGTTAACGTTTCAATTCGCCCTTATGGTCAAAAAGAATTCGGAACTAAAGTCGAATTAAAGAACTTGAACTCATTTAACTTTGTTCGTAAAGGTTTAGCTTACGAAGAAAAACGTCAACAACGTGTAATTATGTCTGGTGGAGAAATCCAACAAGAAACTAGACGTTACGACGAAACTACTGGTAAGACTGTCCTAATGCGTGTTAAAGAAGGGGCAGATGATTACAGATACTTCCCAGAACCAGATCTTCCATCATTGGAAATCTCAGATGACTGGATTAATGAAATTAACGAATCAATGCCAGAAATGCCAGCTAGCCGTCGCGCTCGTTACGTTAAAGATTTTGGTTTAACTGAATACGATGCAATGGTGCTAACTCAAACTAAGGAAATGGCTGACTTCTTCGATCAAATGAACGAATTAGGTGCAGATCCTAAGATGGCATCAAACTACTTACAAGTTAACGTTAATGCTTATCTAAATGATGAACAAAAAGACTTGTCAGAAACTGAAATTACACCTGAAAACTTAGCTAACATGATTAAGTTAATCGAAGATGGAACTATTTCATCTAAGATGGCTAAGAAAGTCTTCAAGGGAATTACTGAAGGTAAAGAACCTAAGAAATTCGTTGAAGAAAATGGAATGGTGCAATTATCAGACCCTGCTCAATTACAACCAATCATTGATGACATTTTAGCTAACAACCAACAATCAGTAGAAGACTTCCATAACGGTAAGGATCGTGCTGTTGGTTTCTTAGTTGGTCAAATCATGAAAGCAACTCGTGGTAAAGCGAACCCACAAGTTGTTAATGAATTATTGATGGAATCCATTAATAAATAATTTCTAGGAGATTCATGAAATGCAAAAAAGAGCGCGCGTAATATACAATCCAACATCTGGACGCGAAGCATTAAAACAGAAACTGGTTGATATACTCGACGTTTTCGAACAAGCTGGTTATGAAACTAGTGCATATGCAACTACTCCTAAACCTAACTCAGCTAGAGATGAAGCAAGACGCGCTTCTCTAGATGGATTTGATTTAATCGTGGCTGCTGGAGGGGACGGTACCATTAACGAAATTGTTAATGGGATTGCTCCACTAGAAAAACGCCCAAAGTTGGCAATTATTCCTGCAGGGACTACTAATGACTTTGCAAGAGCATTGCATATTCCACGAGAAGACCCAATTGCAGCGGCTAAAGTTGTTTTAAAAGGTCAAACTTTCAAAATGGACATTGGTCAAGCTGACGATAAATACTTCATGAACATCGCAGGTGGTGGTTTACTAACCGAATTAACCTATGATGTTCCATCAGATTTGAAAACCATTTTTGGTTATCTTGCATACTTAGTCCGTGGGGCTGAGTTACTACCAAGAATTAAGCCAATCGATATGGACTTGGAATTTGATGACGGAGAATTCAAAGGGAAAGCATCGATGTTCTTGTTAGCAATGACTAATTCAATCGGTGGATTGGAGCAAATCGTTCCAGACGCTAAATTGGATGATGGTAAATTTACCATGATTATTGTTAAAACTAGTAATATTGTCGAAATCGTGCAATTATTAGCGAAGGTCATTAGTGGTGGAAGACACATTAACGATCCAAGAATTATTTATAAAAAGACCAGTAAGTTGGTTGCTAATCCTGTCGGTGACAAGATGCAAATTAACTTAGATGGTGAATATGGTGGCGACGCACCAATGACATTTATTGACTTGAAGCAACATATTGAAATTTTTGCTAATGTTGATGAAATGCCTAAGAAGTCAATCAGTAGGGATGCTGAAAAGGCTGAAAAAGAATTCGTCGATAAAGTTGATAAATTATCATAATAGAATTTAAAACAGAAAAGTTTTGTTGTATGATTATTTTAGAAGATTACAACAAAACTTTTTTGTTTAATAAAAGGGGAAAACATGAAATTTAAAGCACCAGTAAGTAAGAACGAAGAATACGAAGTAGACATTATTGATCTAACTTATCAAGGCCTTGGAGTTGCCAAGATTCAAGATTATCCTTTGTTTATCGAAGATACACTTCCAGGCGAAAAGGCATTAATCAAAGTGATTAAAGTGAACCAAAACTTTGGTTTTGCTAAGTTAGAAAAATTAATTGAAAAATCAGCAGACCGTGTTGAAAACATCGATAAGAACTACACTCGTACTGGGATTGCACCATTACAACATTTAAAATATGATGCTCAATTAGAATTCAAACAACACCAAATCCAAGAATTGTTTGATAAAGCGAAGATGGATGTGGAAGTATTACCTACTATTGGGATGGATAACCCTACTCATTACCGTAATAAAGCCCAAATTCCAGTTCGTTTAGTTAACGGTAAACTAGAAACTGGTTTCTACCGCAAACATTCACACGATTTAGTACCAATCGAAGATTTCTACATTCAAGACCCTGAAATCGATAAGGCGATTGTAGTTGTGAGAGATATTCTTCGTAAGTACCATGTTGAACCTTATGACGAAATAAATCATAAGGGTGTAATTAGAAACATCATGGTTCGAAGAGGTCACTACACTAAAGAAATGATGATTGGTTTAATTACCAGAACTAAGAAGTTACCAATGGTTGAAATGATCGTTAAGGAAATTAAAGAAGCACTTCCTGAAGTTAAGAGCATTATGCAAAATATTAACCTTTCAGATGGTAACGGATTATTAGGTAAGAGTACTGTTTGTTTAGATGGTAAGAAGTACATTGAAGATAAGTTACTTGGATTGAAGTTCGCCATTTCATTGAACTCTTTCTACCAAGTTAACCCAGAACAAACTGAAAAATTATACTCACTAGCCATCGATAAAGCTGAACTAGATGGTAGTGAAACTGTAATCGATGCATATTGTGGAATCGGTACAATTTCATTAGCAGTCGCAGAACATGCTAAAAAGGTCTACGGTGTTGAAATCGTGAAAGAAGCGATTGAAGATGCCAAAGTGAATGCCCAAAAGAACCACATCAATAACACTAGATTTGTTACGGGTAGTGCTGAAGAACAAATGGAAAAATGGCAAGCACAAGGGCTACAACCAGATGTTATTATGGTTGACCCACCACGTAAGGGACTTGCTTCATCATTCATTGATAGTGCAGTTCAAGTGGCACCTAAGAAGATTGTTTACGTTTCATGTAATCCATCAACCTTAGTCCGTGATGCACGTCGTTTAGCAGAATACGGTTATGAAATTACTCAACCAGTTCAACCGGTTGATCAATTCCCACAAA
>NZ_JAMBKT010000021.1 GCF_025290035.1 Apilactobacillus sp. | reverse complement strand
TTTAAATCTTCAATATCGATGACTCCATCAGCATTAACTGGTAAGTATGTGACCTTGTATCCTTGACCTTCTAAATATTCAAGTGGTTTCAATACTGCTTCATGTTCAATTGCGGTTGTAATAATATGATTTCCTAGTGATTTACGAGCTTCTGCAGTTTGTATAATTGCTGTATTATCGCTTTCACTACCACCACTAGTAAATATTATTTCGTCTGGCTTAGCGTTTATGCTTTTAGCAATAATGTCTCTACTATCTTCCAATACGGTATGAGCTTTTCTACCAATTCCGTAAAGTGTGGAAGCATTCCCATAAACATTTTGCATCTTATCATACATATCATCTAAGACGTTTTTATCGATGGGGGTTGTAGCGGCATTATCCAAGTAAACTTCTCTCAAATATACCTAAACCCTTTCTATTTTTGATTTGCAAATAAATCTAATAACATTTTAGCTGAACGTTTTCCAGCTTCTAAAATAAATTCATCAAAGCTCTTATCAGCATCCCCATTAGCGTTGTCTGACATAGCTCTTACAACAACGTATGGAATGTTAAATTGATTGGCAACTTGTCCAACGGCAGCTCCTTCCATTTCACATGAAAGTGCATCTGGGAAGTTCTTTAATATGCCATCAATAACAGCTTGATCAGCAACGAATTGATCACCAGTAACAATTAATCCTGATTTTACGTTTAATCCGACTTCTTTAGAAGCTTCAGTAATTTCTTTTGACCATTTTTCAGAAGCTTTAAATCTAGCTGGTTGACCAGGAAGTTGACCATATTCATATCCAGCAGCAGTAGCATCAACATCATGGTAAGCAGTTTCAGTGGATACAACAACATCCCCAACGTTTAAACCTTCTCCAATTCCACCAGCTGAACCTGAGTTGATAACGATATCAACATCAAAACTAGTAATTAATTGCGCTGTGGTTAAACCGGCTTCTACTTTACCAATCCCAGATCTAACTAAAACTACTTCTTGTCCAGAAATAGTTCCTTCATAAAAGGTCATTTCTTTAATATTAACTTCATTTTTATTTTCCAATGATTCTAGCAATGTTTTGATTTCTTCATCCATTGCACATAAAATTCCAAATTTCATTTTATTTTCTCCTATGGGTTAACGTAAATTAAAATTAAATATACTGCGATTATAAGTAATATCAAAAAGGCTATCGTCCAGTTTAGTCTTCTGGATAATCGCTTGATTTTATCGTCATCACTCAATGTATTATTTCTAGAAACTTCTTCTCGACTAATAACATCATCGTCAGATTGACTTCGGCTGATAAAATCATCATCTAAATGTTTTTTCTTTTTATTACTTTGATACTCTTTTCTAGTTATCATTAAGGACTAACTCCTTTAACAATTAACGACCAATTTGATCGTGTAATTTCCAATAATAAATTGCAGTAATTGTCTTAGCATCTTCAATCTTACCGTTTTCAATCATTTCCAATGCTTCATCTAGAGAATATTCTTTGATATTTAAATATTCTCCTTGATCGCGTGGTAATTCATCCTCAACTGGTTTTAAATCAAACGCTAAATATAATTCCATATATTCATCACAAAAGCCGACACTAGAATAAAATCCAGTAATTCTTTTGATTGTTTTTGCTTCTAATCTAGTTTCTTCGTTTAACTCTCTTTTGACTGTATCTAAGGATGAACTATCTCTGTCATCTACTTTTCCAGCAGGAATTTCAATTGTTTCTTTTGCAATAGGTGCTCGCCATTGGGTTTCCAATAACATTTTATTATTCTTAGTTAAAACAAGAATACCAACTGCATTAGAATGATGGACAACATCCCTAGTAGAAGTTTCTCCATTTGGCAATTCAACGGTTTGCTTTTCAACATTAATGATTGCCCCATTGTATTTAGGTTCAACTCCTAGTACTTTCTCTTCAAGATTCATATTATCAACCCTTTATGATTTATATATTCATTCTATATATTTTAAAAGATTTTTTCAATTATTCTCTAGTCAATCACACGAATTTTTACTGCTTGAAGACCTTTCATCCCTTGAGCAATTTGATATTCAACCTTTTGACCGATTTCAATTTCATTTCTGGTTTTATTTTCAACCGCAGATGCATGGAAAAATACTTTATTCTTGTCTTCACCTTTTAAAAAGCCAAAATCATGCTCTGGATTAAAATTATTAACTTTACCTTTTATCATTATTTTCTCCTTAAAATAAAAAACTGGGAAAATCCCAGTTTTTTATTGTTTATTCTTCAAAACCTTCAGTCGCAGTTTCTGGGAAGTTATCACGTACAATCTTAGCACAACGTGCACAGAATTGTGGATAATCTGAATCTGAACCAACATCAGTACTAATTAAACGACAACGTTCACAAACGACACCTTCAGCATGTTTAACTACAATGGAAAGGCCATCATTAAAGTTTTGTGCTTCGCTTGGGGCGCTACTTGCATCATTAATTGATAATTCAGATACCATTAAGATTTGAGCAACATCAGTATCTAATGATTCTAACTTAGCCTTAACGTTGTCATCAACATATAATTCTAGGTTAGCTTCTGAAGCTTTACCAATTAATTTGTTGTTTCTGGCTTCTTCCAATGCCTTCAATACATCGTCTCTTAGTTCCATGAAGTTATGCCATTTTTCAGCAATTTCATCTGCTTCAGGTAAATCTCCTGGTTCTGGCATTTCTGAAAGTTGAACAAATTCTTCTTCTTCAGATAAGAATGGCCAGATTTCTTCAGCTGTATGAGGCAATACTGGAGTCATTAACTTAGTTAATGCAACAGCTGCTTGATATAAGACTGTTTGCATTGATCTTCTTTCGATACTATCTTCAGCATAGATGTATAGAATATCTTTTGCGAAATCTAGGTAGAAAGCTGATAGATCAGCGTTGATAAATGAAAGTAGTCGACGATTTAAGCTTAGGAAATCGTAGTTATCATAATCAGTCTTAATATCCTTGATGAATTGATTTAATCTAACCATCATGTATTTATCGGCTGATTTCATATCATCAAATGCAACACTGTTAGTTTTTGGATCGAAGTCTGAAGTATTAGCTAGCAAGTATCTCATTGTATTTCTAATCTTCTTGTATGAGTCTGAAATTTTTACAAAGTTTTCCATTGATACTCTAACATCAGCTGAAGTATCTACAGAAGTAACCCATAGACGAACGATTTCAGCACCCATTTGTTTAATAACTTCATCAGGAGCAATTGTATTTCCAAGTGATTTACTCATCTTGTGGCCTTCACCATCAAGTGTGAATCCTTGTGATAATAGTTGCTTGTATGGAGCCTTACCGCTAAATGCAACACTAGTAATTAAACTTGAGTTGAACCAACCACGGTATTGGTCTGAACCTTCTAGATATAAGTCTGCTGGGTAAGTTAAGTAATCACGTTCGGCACAAACACCTTGATGTGATGAACCTGAATCAAACCAAACATCCATAATATCATGTTCTTTAGTGAATTGACAGTTTGGTGAATGTTCACTAGTGAACCCTTCAGGAAGTAAATCCTTAGCTTCTTTTTCAAACCAAATATCTGAACCGTGTTTTGCAAATAGTTCTGCAACATGATCAGTAGTTTCTTTAGTAATGATTGGAGTACCATCTTCTGCATAGAAAATTGGTAGTGGAACTCCCCAAACACGTTGTCTAGAGATTACCCAATCACCACGGTCTTTAATCATGTTGTAAAGACGTTTCTTACCCCATTCAGGTTTGAATTTAACATCTTCAATGGCATTTAAAATGTCATCTCTAATCTTATCAACTGAAGCGAACCATTGGTCAGTAGCGCGGTAAATTACGGGCTTTTTAGTTCTCCAGTCAAATGGATAACTATGAGTAATTGGTTGATACTTCAATAGTAAGTTCTTTTCTTTTAACTTGTTTAATGAAATTTCATTAGCATCATCGTAGAAAACGCCTTCGAAATCTGGACCTGCTTCTTTAGTTAGGTATCCTTGTGCGTCAACGTCAACAAAGATGTCTAATCCGTATGACTTACCAACGTAGTAGTCATCTTCCCCGAAACCAGGAGCGGTATGAACTAAACCAGTACCAGTATCGATTGTTACGAAATCACCTAGCATAGTTAGTAGTTGTCTATCCATAAATGGATGTTGTGCTAACACACCTTCTAGTTCTTGACCTTTTACAGTCTTAACGATTTCGTAATCTTCCCAACCGAATAATTCAGCATCTTTATCAACTAATTCAGCAGCAAGTACGAATTGACGATCGTCATTAGATGGTTTTACAACTGCGTAGTCAAAACCAGCATCAATAGTAATACCCATAGATGCAGGAATTGTCCATGGTGTAGTAGTCCAAACAACCATGTAAGTGTTGTCTTCATCTAATACACCTTTACCATCAACAACTTTTTCAGCATAGAATGCTGATGGTGATTCGATATCATGGTATTCAACTTCTGCTTCTGCAAGTGCTGATTCAGATGACCATGACCAAATAACTGGTTTCTTACCACGATAAATTAAACCTTTTTCAGCCATCTTACCGAAAACTCTAATTTCAGCAGCTTCGAATTCAGGTTTTAATGTAAGATATGGATTGTCCCATTCACCAGTAACTCCAAGACGTTTGAATCCTTCTCTTTGACGGTCAACTTGTTTTAATGCATATTCATGACATAATTTTCTGAATTCATTAGTATCCATCTTTTTACGATCGTAACCAGCTTGAGTTAGCTTTTGTTCGATTGGTAGACCGTGAGTATCCCAACCAGGAACGTAAGGTGCTCTAAATCCATTCATTGACTTGTATCTAACGATAAAGTCTTTTGAAATTTTATTTAAAGCATGTCCCATATGAATGTCACCATTGGCATATGGAGGGCCATCATGTAATACAAATGAAGGTTTACCTTCATTTAATTTTTGTCTTAATTGATATACATTGTTATCTTCCCATGCTTTTTGTCTTTCTACTTCTTTAACTGGTAAATTACCACGCATCTTAAACTTGGTCTTACCTAAATTTAAAGTATCTTTAACTCGCATCAAAATCACTCCTTTTCTAATAAAAAAAGACCTCATCACAAGGGACGAAGTCTTTCGCGGTACCACCCAATTTAGAATGTAAAAAACATTCTATCTTAATTAACTAATTCATGAGATAAACTGAGTTGATCTGCAATAAATGATTTACAACTGATCTCTCACCAACCATCAGCTCGCTTAATTGTTTCAATTTATTGCTTTCTGTTCTCAATCTCGTTATTTAATTTTTTTAAAAGAACCATCAGGATAAATCTTTACGGTTGCATCCTTAGGCATCTCTTTACTATCAGATTTTACTACTGTGTCTTTAAAAGTGTCAAGGTTATTAATTTGTTTGCTAACCTTTTCTTGATTAGCATCAACCCCAGAGATGATTTTATCCCATTCAGGACTTGATACCATTTCCATTTGACTCTTTAATAAAGTTTGTAGTTTTTCTCTAAATGATTCTGTAGTCTTTCTTAAATCATCATTAGCTACTAATAGTGCTTTAGATTGGCTTGAGATGTTTTCAACGATTTCCTTAGCCTTAACACTAGCATCGTTTAGAATTTCATCTGCTTGCTTTCTTGATTGTTCAGTTACATCGTTTGCTTCGTTTTGAGCATCGATTTTAACTTGATCAGCAGCGTTTTGTGCAATGATAATTGATTGGTTCAATGAATCTTTCATACCGTTAAAGTATTTTAATTCTTCTTCTGTTTCTTTCAAACGATTCTTCATTTCAATGTTTTCTGAAAGAGTTAGTTGGTAATCCTTAATAATACGATCTAAGAATTCATTGACCTCGTCAATATTGTAACCTCTCATTTTTACAGAAAATTCTTTGTTGTGAATATCTTGTGGGCTAAGTACCATCAGTATCTCTCCTCCAACCTATTTTTTTAGAACAGAAATTACTGCTCTATATTTACCTTTTTTGGTTTCTCCATCTTGTCTCTTCAACTTTAGTCTACCATATCTTCGAACAGAAACAACATCATGTGTTGTAATTTCATAATCAGGTCGCATGTTGACGGCCCAATTAAGATGTACTTTTTGGTGGCTAACTAATTCCTTAGCATCGTTTCTAGAGATATTAAATCCTTCAGAAATTAGGGTATCCATTCTAAATGACGAAACTGTAGTTGATTCATCTTTCCAGTCATTTTCAGGAACAATAACTTCTTTCAGTGGAGTCTCAATTAAAGAAATCTTTGTTTTTCCAATTGCATTGATTTGCATTTTAATAAAATCAGCAATTTCTTCAGTACAGAAGAATTGCCAATGAGTTCCATCGGTCAATATATCGCCAATCGTGGTTCTCTCTATTCCTGCACCTAACACAGTTCCTAATATCTTACTATGTCTTAGTTTGGAAAATTTAACTGGATATCTGATTTCAAACAGTTGTAGTTTAAAATCATCATCCGTTGGAGTGAAATAATCGGGATAAATTAAACATCTCTTCATCTCTGCATTATCATATCCACCAAAACTTTTAATTTGCAAATCGGGTTGGCGATTAACCAAAGTTGTTAAAATATAAACCTGTCTTGGGTTTAAAAACTTTGTAAGAACTGGTCGATACTGATTTATAGACTCATCTATTAAATCAGCGCAGGAATCAATAAATGGCACTTCTTCTTTTCTAAAATGCTGTTCAATATTCTTATCCATTTTTATCTCAATCTATCGTTCATTTCTTTTCTAATGTCTCCGTCAACTGAGTAATTGTGTGGGGTGAAAAGAAATACTAATTCAGAAATTCTTTCGATATTTCCATCAATTGTGAATATAACACCATTTAAGAAGTCAATGATTCTACGAGTAGCTTCATCACTAGCAGCATCAAAATTGATAATAACAGCGTTGTTATCGATTAATTTTTGAGCGATAGTCTTAACATCAGCATATATTTTTGGCTCAAAAACAGTTATCTTACTGCTTTCGTGTCCCCTATTTTTGCCAATAGATACGACTTTATCACTAGTTTCAACTTGTGGTTCATTATCATAGTATTCTTCATCTTGATCATAATCTGTACCGAAAAACTTACTAATACTAAATTTAGCTGACATTTCATTTCATTCCCTTCAAAGAAATTTACAAAAAATTATTTGCGACGGAATTTGAAGAATGGTGGTAAATCATCATCATTTGAGCTATCGTCTGCTTGGTTTTCACTAGCATTGTTAGCATCAAAAGGATCAAATTCTTTCTTTTGAACATTTTCAAATCTTGCATCAGTAGTTTCTGATGATTCTGATTGTTCATTGTTAGTTCTTACATTGTTACTTGTTTCGTCTTCTTTATGACGTCTTGGAGTAGCAACACGTCCAGCGTTATCAGCACTTCTAGTACCTCTATTAACTTGACCGTTAAGTAATTCTTCTGGACTTGTTTCAATTCCAGTAGCGATTACTGTTACCTTAATTGCATCTCCTAGTTCTTCGTCAATTGAAGTACCAAAAATGATATTTACGTCACTAGTTGCAGCTTGAGCAACGATATCTGAAGCATCTTGTGCTTCAAATAGTGACATGTCTGGACCACCAGTAATGTTTAATAACACTTGTTTTGCACCATCAATTGATACTTCAAGTAGTGGTGATGAAATAGCTTTCTTAGTAGCTTCAGCAGTTCTGTTTTCACCAGTTGCAGTACCAACACCCATTAATGCAGAACCTGTGTTTTGCATAACAGTCTTAACATCAGCGAAATCCAAGTTAACGTAACCAGGACTAGTAATTAAGTCTGAGATACCTTGAACACCTTGTCTTAACACGTTATCAGCTTCTTGGAAAGCTTCCATCATTGGAGTCTTCTTATCTACCATTTCTAATAAACGGTTGTTAGCGATAACAATTAATGTATCAACGTTTTCTTTAAGTGCTGAAACACCTTCAGCAGCATACTTAGATCTTCTTGGTCCTTCAAAAGTAAACGGTCTAGTTACAACCCCAACAGTTAAAGCACCTGATTGCTTAGCAATCTTAGCTACGATAGGAGCAGCACCGTTACCAGTACCCCCACCCATTCCGGCAGTTACGAAAACCATGTCTGCACCTTCAAGTGCTTGAGCGATAGCTTCTTCACTTTCTTCAGCAGCTTTAGTACCAACTTCTGGATCAGAACCGGCACCTAAACCACGAGTTAGCTTAGGTCCTAATTGAATTTTAGTTTCAGCTTTTGAAGTGTTTAGTGCTTGTACATCTGTATTAGCTACGATGAATTCAACACCCTTAACGTCTTCAGCAATCATACGGTTAACGGCATTACTACCACCGCCACCTACACCGATAACTTTAATTTTTGCGCCTTGACTTTGTGTAGAATCTAATGAAAATTCCATTTTAACTTCCTCCGTGTATTCCTGTTTTTTTATTCGAAAAAGTCCTTGTAGAAGCGGCTAAACATACCTTTAGTATTTTTAGCAACTTTAGAAACAGACTTTTTATCTTTACGAGGTTTTTCTGTGATTTCAGGTTCGTAATTAACATCTTCTGTAATCATATCATTACTATAATTATTTCCAATGAAATCATCATCATTTGGTTGTGCAGTCACAACGCTCTTACCTTCAAGTGAAGATCTAACTAATACTTGAATTTCACTCATGTTTGCTCGATAAGTAACTAGCGATAATGCTAATGAGAATGATGGGTGTCTCAATCCCATTTGGTCTGGAATATATACTCTAACGTTAGTATCCAATCGATCTGCAGCTAAGTCTGATATTCCTGGTAATGCCGCAACACCACCGGTTAAGACTACCCCTCCAGGTAAACTTAATGCTGATATACTACTTAAGCTTTTATCCATTCTATTGAAGATTTGGTCTAATCTAGCTTGAATAATTTCAGCTAAGTATTTTTCAGAAATTCTAACTGGTTGGCTTTGACCAACCACTTCGATAGGAAATTCGTTATTTTCTGAAGCATCGATTTCATCTGCATATCCATAATCACGTTTGATTTTTTCAGCACTTTCAAGTGAAGTGTTTAAAACAACTGAAATATCTTTAGTGATGTATTCTCCACCTTCACTATCAACAGTTGTAAATTTCAATTGGTGATCATGGATAACTGATGCTGTGGTTTGGCCACCACCAAGATCGATTAAAACTGTTCCAAAATCTTGTTCGCCATCATCTAGAATTGTCATTCCTTGTGCTAATGACATATTAATTACGGCTGCGGGATTTAGACCAGCTCTTTGCACTGCTTTTTTAACATTATGAATGATTGTCTTAGGTCCAGTAATAATACGTCCCTTCATTTCAAGACGTACCCCTACCATTCCGCGAGGATCCTTGATGCCATCAAATCCATCTACGACAAATTCATCAGCTAAAGTATCCACAATTTCTCTTTCAGGTGGTAAATTCTTAATCATCGCAGATACAGTCACATTTCTTACATCTTCATCAGATATTTCTCTGGATTGATCTGAGATTGCAACCATCCCACTACATGGTTCAATTTTTAATTGATTTGCTGGAATCCCAACGATTACATCATTAATTTGAATACCAGCTTTTTCTTCTGCCTGGTTTACAGCTTTTCTTATTGATTCAGAAGCCTTGTCAATGTCAACGATGATGCCACGGCTAATTCCTTCTGAACGTTCGTTTCCTAAACCTAAAACGTTCATTTGGCCTTTAACTTTTTCAGCAACAATCACTTTAATTGACGTGGTTCCTATATCCAATCCAACATACATTTCTGAATTCATAATCTAGGGGAACCTCCAATTAAGAATAATTATTCTTAGATACTCTTATTTCTATTTAAGTTAGTTATATTTTAATTTTAACACAAGAATCTCTAACTCTAAAGCACCATTATTGGTTTCTTTTAGTGTTTGATTTTTTTGTTTCTTTATTCACTTTAAGAGTTGTTTTTGTTGTGCTTTTTTTAGTTTCATTTTTTTGGTCGGAAATTGGGTATGAATAAGCTCCTACTTCCAAATTGATAATACTTTTGGTTTTCAATTGAGTGGCAATCGATCTATAGAAGCCCATTTTTTTGTTGAAATCACTCATTAAAATAATGATTCTATTTCCATCACGCATGTAAACATGCAATTCGTCAGCATAGACCTTTGTTGGTGAAAACGAAATTACCCTAACGTTATCTCTAATATCTTTAGGCAATTTCAAATACTTTTGAATCATTTTACGTAACTTTGCACGGTCATTAAACTTTACAATGTAAGGCATTTTATCATCTTTAGGGTCCTTAACAGCTATGTTCGTAACATTGCCGTTTTCTAAAATCAGATATTGATTTTTCCCTTTTGTTTCATACCCAATTTCTCGATAAGGTGTCACTTTAATGGTTAAATTATTAAATCCACTAAAATGAAAGTCGATACTCTTAATTCGGTGATCTTTCTTAGCGACGTTTTCGTTAATTTTCTTTTTATGACCAAAGACTTTAAATATACTATCTCCAGAATTAATATTTAAATCATTTTTGATTTCATTAACTGGCACATAGCCATTTCCTGAAATCTTAATTTGATTAATTTTGCTTATTGGAGACACTAAATAAATTAAAATCCCCAGCACGATCACAATCGGTAAAATAATATATGTTGATGAGTTTAATTTATTTTTGATTTTTTGCTTGTTTAATTCAACAAAATCATCTGATATTCTCGACTCTTTATTGGAGAGCTTCGAAGGCATTTTTAATTTCATTTCACCCACTCCAATTAGTGACAAATAGATTTAGCTAAATCTAGTAACCTTGTGGCAGCATCTCGACATCCCATGTTTCTGGCGTTTTCAGCCATCTTCAATCGTTTGTATCGATCATTCATAATAAAATCTGCATTTTCGACTAATGTCTTTTCAGTTAAATCATCTTCTGTAATGATGACAGCAGCATCGTTTTTAACTAAACTTAACGCATTTTTAGTTTGATGATCAGCAGTAACGTAAGGACTTGGAATTAATACAGATGGGATTCCTAGCGCTGTTATTTCAGCTAAACTAGTTGCCCCTGCCCTTCCAACGATTGCGTCTACTTTTGGCAAGACATTTGGCATATCTGCAATGTAGTCTAAAACCGCAACGTTGTCATTAATAGTTTGTCCTTTTAATTGTTCCATTACGTCATCGTATCTCTTAGGACCAGTTACGAACACCACTTGGTAATCCTTTCGATTAAATAAGTGAATACTTTCTGCAGTTACACGATTGATTTTTAAAGCTCCTTGGCTCCCACCAAAAATTAATAAGGTTGGGACATCATCTTTTAGACCATATTTAGTCCATGAAAAATCTGATTTTAAGTTGGCTACTTGTTGTGCTCTCGGATTTCCAGTGTAAACTGTCTTATCTTTAGGAAATTGACTAATTGCATCCTCAAATCCAACTGCAATCTTATCAACATGCTTACTTAAAAAGCGGTTGGTTAAACCAACGACGCTGTTTTGCTCGTGAATCATGGTTGGAATCTTCATTTGAGCAGCAGCATAAACAACTGCTCCTGATACATATCCACCAGTTCCGATAACAATATCTGGTTTAAATTGTTTTATTAATTTTTTTGCTTTGTGCAAACTCTTCATAAATAAAGCTACTGTCTTTACGTTATATAAAGATAGTGAGCGTTTAAAACCTTGAATTTCTAATTCTTCAAAATCAATGTTATGTTTTGGAACAATATCCTTTTCTAACCCTCTGGTAGAACCAACATATAAAACTTCAGAATCTGGATCTACACGTCTTAATTCTTCAATTAAAGCTAGAGCTGGATAAATATGTCCACCAGTTCCTCCGCCGGAAATCATCAGTCTCATTTTGTTACTTCCTTTCTACCAGTTTTTTGTTCAACAAATTTAATAAATTCGTCTCCTCTTTGTTCAAAGGTATCGTATTGATCCCAACTTGCATTCGCAGGTGATAGAAGAATTACATCCCCCTCATCACTCATTGACCAACCTTCGTTAACTGCTTGTTCTAAGTTATCAACGACTTTAATATTCTTTACACCTGCATTGGTAGCAGTTTGAGATAGCAATTGCTTTGTTTCACCAAATAAAACAATTGCTTTTACATGATTTTTAAAGTCTGATTCTAATTTTTCAAACGTGTATCCACGGTCCAATCCACCAGCGATTAAGACCACATTGTCTTTAAAACTTCTTAAAGCAACTTGAGTCGCTTCAATATCAGTTGCTTTCGAATCGTTATAAAAATCTCGATCCATGTATGAAAGGACATATTGAACACGATGTCTGACCCCGCCAAAACTACCTAATGCCTTTTTAATTGCATCATTGGACTTATTCATTATTTTTGCAACCGCGATTGCTGCTAAAGCGTTTTGCACATTTTGTTGTCCTGGCACTTTAATATCCTTAACATCCATAACTTTTTCATCTTTGAAGAAGATTTGGTTATCTAACACATATGCACCTTCTTTAGATACAGCATCATAAGAAAATGGTACCACTTTAGCCTTACTTCTCTTGCTTAACTCAACCCATTCCGGATTATCAAAGTTAACAACAAAGTAATCATCTTCAGTTTGGTTTTCAGTAATACGCATTTTGGCGTTAACGTAGTTTTCTCTAGTTTTGTGGTAATCTAAGTGGTTTGAGAAAACATTATTTAAAACTGCGATATGGGGGTGCAATGCAGTAATTCCTTGCAACATGAAACTTGATAATTCTAGAACAATATCATCTTCCTCATTTGCATTAGGAGTCACTGTACTAGCTGTAACTCCAATATTTCCGGCCACATATGAATATCCATTTTTGCGATCAATATTCAAAATATCGTTAATCATTGTAGAGACAGTTGTCTTTCCATTACTTCCGGTAACACCGATTATAGAAGCATCACTTACTTCAGTTGCTATCTCAACTTCAACAGTAACTGGAATTCCTTGATTCATTGCTGCTTGAATCAATTCGTTATCATAAAAAATACCTGGGTTTTTAACTATTAAATCAAAATCTTGTTGATCTAATAATTCAGCGGATTGTTTTGCTTCAATGACGTTTACATCAATATTTGATAAATCATTTTTAACATTTTCAGCTAGTGGATTAGCATCATTAAGCCATACTTCGGCCCCTAACTGTTTTAAAAGTTTAGCAACGTTAATTCCACTTTTCCCAGCACCGACAACTAATATTTTTTTATTTTTATAATTATCAATATTTTTCATAATTTTTGCTCCCAAAATAAATATTACATAATAATAGCTAACACACCTGTAATTGCTAGTAGTGCACCTGAAACCCAAAATACAATATCAATTTTCCATTCAGACCAACCCAACATTTCAAAATGATGATGAATTGGTGACATCTTGAAAATTCTTTTTCCAGTTAATTTAAATGATGCAACTTGAATAATTACGCTTAATGTTTCCATTACAAACATGAATCCAATCCAAATCAATGATAATTCATGATGAACTAAAATTGACACAGCAGCTAGTGATCCACCTAAAGCAAGTGAGCCCATATCTCCCATGAAAATTTTAGCTGGTTTGTGGTTGTAAATCATAAATGCACACAGTGCTCCAACCACTGCGAAACAGAAAATAGCTACATCCATTTGACGTTGATGAATTGCAACGATGG
>NZ_JAMBKT010000042.1 GCF_025290035.1 Apilactobacillus sp. | reverse complement strand
CGACCTACGGTTTAGAAGACCGTTGCTCTATCCAGCTGAGCTATCGCGACATCAAAACTCAACAAAAAACATTATATCGGATAATCGACATGGTGTCAATATCATTTTTAAATCAATTAAAATTTTTATAATGAATTAATTTCACTAAATTGAGCTGACAATGATTTATCATCAACGCCAAGGTCTACTATACCAAATTTTAGGAACATTTTCCAGGAAAATTGGAAATCTTTTTTAGAATGATTATAAAAACCGTTAAACATCATTCGTTTAATTGATAAATATACTTGATTAAAGTCACGATCAGCATCAATGCTTGTGATTTTGTTATAATCTTCTTCATCAATAACGATTACATCTAACCAGTTATGAACGCTAGCAAACAACAAGTAATACTTCATTACGTTGGCAACGTCTTTAGTAATCATTTCCTTATAGTTTTTTACATCAATATTTTCTTGATCTTTTTTATATACAGAGAAACGCTTTGAATCCTCTGCTAATTTAGCTAAAGATAAATCCAATTGGATAAATAGCTTTTGTTGCTTATTATTGCCGTTTAAGAGCAATTGTTGCTTTTGCCCCATGTTATTGAACTTGGCAACAGCTTGTTGAATCATTTCGTCAAATTTTAGCAATCTAAACACCTCACATTCCATTTTATCATTATGACAAACGTTTGAAAAATAAAAAAGAGCCGGCAATAAGCCGACTCTTTTTTAAATGGTTATTAGTATTTTTCCATGTATTGGTTACGTTCCCAATCAGAAACTTGAGCACGGTAAGCATCGTATTCTAAATGCTTAGCAGCTAAGTAACTGTTGAAGATCTTTGAACCTAATGCATGTTTCATTGTTTCATCAGCAGATAATTCTTCTAGAGCATCTAGTAAGTCATCTGGTAAGTTAACAATTTCGTTTTCTTTTCTTTCTTGAGCATCCATTCTGTAGATGTTACGGTCAACACTCTTAGGAGGTACGATACCGTTCTTCAAACCATCTAGACCAGCTTCTAGAACAGAAGCAATTGCTAGGTATGGGTTTGCTGAAGCATCAGCACTTCTTAATTCAAGACGTGTAGCTTGTCCACGAGCATTTGGTACTCGGATAAGTGGAGATCTGTTTGAACCAGACCAAGCAACGTAAACTGGTGCTTCGTATCCAGGAACAAGACGTTTGTATGAGTTTACTAATGGGTTACAAATTGCAGTGTAACTCTTAGCATGTTTGATTAAACCACCTAAGAAGTGGTAAGCAGTTTCTGATAACTTCAAGTCACCATTTTCGTCGTAGAATACATCACCACTGTCGTCAAATAATGACATGTTTAAATGCATTCCAGAACCATTGATACCACTTAGTGGTTTTGGCATAAATGTAGCGTATAAGCCGTATTTTCTTGCGATTGTTTTAACAACTAATTTAAATGTTTGAATATTGTCTGCAGCGTTTAGAGCATCTGCATATTCGAAATCAATTTCATGTTGACCAGGAGCAACTTCGTGGTGAGCTGCTTCAACGTCAAAGCCCATTTCTTCCAAAGTTAGAACGATTTCACGACGACAGTTACCACCTAAGTCAAGTGGTGCCATATCAAAGTAGCTACCTTCGTCATTTAATTTAACAGTTGGTTTGCCATCTTCATCCATCTTGAATAGGAAGAATTCAGGTTCAGGTCCAATGTTAAATGATGTAAATCCAGCATCCTTCATGTCCTTTAGAACACGGATTAAGTTATTTCTTGGGTCACCTTCAAATGGTGTTCCATCAGTCTTGTAAACTTCACAAATAACTCGAGCAATCTTACCGCGTTCTGAACTCCATGGGAAAATCATCCAAGTTGATAAATCAGGATGTAAATACATGTCACTTTCTTCGATTCTTACGAATCCTTCGATTGATGATCCATCAAACATAATCTTGTCATTTAATAAATCATCTAATTGACTGATTGGAACTTCAACATTCTTTAAAGTTCCTAAAACATCAGTAAACATTAAACGTAAGAATTTTACGTCCTCTTCTTTAACAATACGACGAATGTCGTCTTTTGAATAATCATGCTTTGTAGCCATATACACCTACTCCTAACGTATTCAACATTAAATTAGTTAAAAAGAATTATTTGCAGCATCATGTGAATTTAATCCACCGATGTTCAAAAGTTCATCAGATAAAATTTTACGTGCTTCTTGATCAGTTAATTCCTTCGTATCGTTATTCTTGTTATCTTCTTTACGCTTCTTGTAGATTTCTTGAATCTTAGCAATATTTAAACCTTCGTCTAAATAATCCTTAATTTCTAAAATCACATCGATATCATTCAAAGAATACATACGGCGGTTACCATCATTTCTTTCAGGTGAAACCAAACCCTGTTCTTCGTAATATCTAATTTGTCTTGCGGTCAAGCTAGTTAACTTCATAACAGTTCCGATTGGAAGTACTGAAAGCGAACGTCTTAAATCCTTTTCTTTCATATCTAACTCCTTCTAACAACATTATAATAACATTATATTTTAATATGTCAACATTTAATGTAATAACTTCTAACATATTATGGCACTTTTTTGTCATTTAGCCAATTAAATACATCTTTTTCGATGTTTTTTACAACTTCCATGTTAGATATTATGTCATACCA
>NZ_JAMBKT010000003.1:63101-78396 GCF_025290035.1 Apilactobacillus sp. | reverse complement strand
TCATTTGCATTCCATCACCCATCACATGATATTAAAGGTAAGACCATCGGTATCGTTGGTTACGGAAACATTGGTCAACAAGTTGCCAAGATGCTATCTGGTTTTGGCGTAAAGACATTAATCTGGAACAGAAGTCCTCGTACTTCAGAATATGGTGAATTTGTAGAATGGGATGAACTATTCAAGCGTTCAGATTTTGTATCTCTACATTTACCAGCTGTTAAGGGAACTATCGGTTCAGTAAATAAGGAAACATTCAAGATGATGAAGGATTCAGCATTCATCGTTAACTTTGCGCGTGGAGCAGTTATCAACGAATCTGACTTAATTGAAGCACTTAAGAATGGTGACATTGCCGGTGCCGGTCTAGATGTATTCGAAAAAGAACCACTTCCAATGGATAGTGAATTGAGATCATTAAAGAATGTCTTTATGACACCACATAACTCAGGATTCTCAGTGGAATCATTCACTAAGATTTCAGACATGTCTAGTAGTGAAGTTAACCTGGTTCTAAAAGGTGAAAAACCAGAACACTGTGTTAACGGTCTATAAAATAATAAAAAAACATCATGAGATTTTCTCATGATGTTTTTTTATTTTATAGTTTGTATTTATCGTCGATTTCGTCGCCTTGAGAAGTAAGGATTTTAGGACCATCCTTAGTGATAGCGATGGTGTGTTCATATTGAGCAGAATTAGTACCATCTGAAGATACGTAATAAGTCCAATCATCTTTGGCATCATAACGATCTGAGATTTCCCAAGTTCCTAAGTTAACCATTGGTTCAATCGTAATTGTCATTCCTTCTTTTAGACGAAGACCTTTACCTGGTTCACCGTATGCAGGAACGTTTGGTTGTTCATGCATGGTAGGTTGGATTCCGTGACCAATTAGTTCACGTACGTCTCCCATGTGGTTTTGATTTTCAATAAAGTCTTGGCAAGCAAAACCAATATCACCTAAGCGGTTACCAACAACGGCTTGGTCGATTCCACGGTATAGTGCTTCTTTACATACGTCCATTAATTTTTGGTTTTCTTCAGAAATGTTACCAACAGCATATGTCCAGCATGAATCACTTTCGAAGCCATCTTTGTTAACTGTTAAATCAACTTTAACGATGTCGCCATCTTTTAGAATTAATCCTTTACGAGGAATTCCGTGGGCAACTTCATCGTTTACGGAGATACAAGTAGCAAATTTGTAACCTTCAAAACCCTTTTCAGAAGCGGTAGCACCGTGATCTTGAATGTATTTGTCAGCAAATTCTTCGATTTCCCAAGTATCTAATCCTGGTTTAATCATTTTACGTAATCCCAAATGAACACCGGCTAAAACTTCACCAGATTTAGCCATCATCTCGATTTCGCGTGGTGATTTTAATGTAATCAAAATAAGTTCTCCTTTGTTCAGTCCAAATTTTATTCTATACCTATAATCTACTACAAATTAGTGATTTTGGCTAATTAATGACTATAATTATTACTGTATTTTTATCGATTTTCTAGTATCATAGGACATAGAAGAATTGAGAGGAGAATCATCTTGAGTAAAACTGCTAAAACCAATGTGATTTTAATTATTGCGACTGTGATTGTGGCTTTCTTTGCAATCTTTTTTGCAATTAGAAGTGACAATTTATTAATGTCAAAATCTGATAAAAGTGTAGTGAATACACCAACACTTTTTGTGCATGGACTAGGTGGATCAATGAAATCGACTGATCATCTTGCTACTATTGCATCTCGTGATGGTGGACAACGTTCATTAGTTATCTATGTTGATAAAGATGGTAATATTCAACATAAAGGAAAAATTAAATCAAGCGCTAGAAAACCCATCATTCAAGTTATTTTTCAGCGTAAATTTACATCAGTGAACAAACAAGTTAGTTGGTTCCGTGAAATTTTACAAATTCTGAGGGCACAGTACGGCTTTACTACTTACAATGTCGTTGGACATTCCACCGGTGCTGTAACAGCATTAGATACTGCAGCGAAATACAATAGTGATTCAGATATGCCGAAATTACAAAAATTTGTTTCAATTGCCGGACCATATGACGGAATTATGAAACTATCTAACAACGGGATTGATAACTACGTTAACTCAAAAGGGCAACCATCTATTTATTCAGAAGAAAATAAGTGGTTCCCTTCATATCAAACACTAATTAATGATTGTAAGAACTTCCCTAAGAATGTTTCAGTATTAAATATCTACGGGGATGACAACAAAAAGACTGATTCTGATGGTGTCGTTAGTGTCGCATCAGCGAAATCACTAAAATATCTAGTTGCTCATCGTGTTAAGAACTATGATGAAATTCCGGTTACTGGAAATAGTGGGCAACACAGTCGTTTACACCATAATATTTTTGTTGATCACATAATTGCGCGCTTCTTATTTGACGAGAATTAATCAAGTCAAAATAGTTTACTTATTTCCGCTAAAAAGATAGAATTTAAAAGTGTTAGTTTATAATGATTCTAAATTAGGGGATGACTATTTTGCAAAATGTCGATTTAAATGGAAAACCATATAATCGATTCTTATTCGTCATTGTAATGCTTTTAGGAAGCTTTACGATGTCAATGAGTCAATCATCAATTTCAACTGCGTACCCAACTTTAATGAGTTCCTTTGGAATTGACGCATCAACTGTTCAATGGTTAACCACTGGCTTTATGTTAATCATGTGTGTCATGATGCCAGTAAGTCCATGGTTATTGAACAACGTTAAATTTAAGCAATTATTCTTAATGATTCTAGCAATTTTTGATATCGGTACAATTATCGTTGTACTAGCACCTAACTTCTCAGTAATGATGTTAGGTCGTGCAATGGAAGCCATTGCTGTTGGGATTTTATTCCCATCTTATCAATCAGTGCTTCTATACATCACACCAGAAGAAAAACGTGGTACTACCATGGGATTCGCTGGTTTGATTATGGGTTCAGCATTAGCATGTGGACCAATTTTATCAGCAATCGTATTGCATTTCTCAGCATGGCGCGGACTATTTATCGTTTTTGCGGTAATTATTTCAATCTTATTTGTGATTTCACTATTCGCAATTAGAAACGTTATGCCTGAAAAGGAAAGCCATTTAGACTTCCCATCAGTAATATTATCAATTGGGTTAATCGGGATTTTATATGTTGTTAACATGATTGGTAAGGCCAACATTGATATGACACTAGCAATTATTGTCTTGATTGTCAGTGTGCTAATGGTCGCATTGTTTGCGATTCGTCAATTTAAGATGGATCAACCATTACTACAACTACGAGTATTAAAAGACTTTAACTACGATTTATCAGTTGGTTTAACTGGGGCATCATACATTGCCTTAATCGTGGTAACAATTATTTTCCCACTATACTACCAAGATGTATTAGGGGTAAGTAAGACAGTTTCCGGATTAGCGCTAGCACCTGGAGCAATTGTTTTAAGTCTATTGAACCCACTAACTGGTAAGTTAGCTGATAAGATTGGTTTTAAATCAACCATGCTAACTGGAATGTTCATGATTTTAGCAGGATGGTTAGTATTAAGTGTCACAGGGGCAACTTTAGGATTAGTCCCAATGATGATTATTGCAGCCATCATTGAAGGTGGAAATGCATTTGTGATGATGCCAGCTGTAACAATGGGTGCTAACTCATTGCCTAAGGATTTAATTTCTGATGGAACTGCTGTGATTTCCACATTCAGACAAATCTTAGGATCAACTGGGGTACTTGTTGCCACTTTGATTCTATCTAACGTAATGGATAACAATGTTGCAAAAGGGATGAGTCATATGGTTGCCCAAATGGGTGGTTTCCATGTTGTCTTCATTACTTTCTTCATCATTGAATTAGTTGGTTTAGCAATGGCATTAATGCTAAGAAACACTAAAAAATAAAAACTAAATAAAAAGGCCTGACGTCTGTCAGGTCTTTTTTTAGATTTCATCTAGAGTTTTGAAAAGGTGCACTGAAATTTCCATTAGGTTATTGATGGTTAAAGGATCTTGATTGATTAATTCCAATGCTTCTTCCTTTGTTTCAGCTTCATATACAATCAAACCGCCGACATTATCTAAAGTAGAACCAGCGTATGATATCTTCCCATCTTTTGCTTGATGTTTTAAGAATTGAACGTGCTCTTCTAAGATTTTTTTTGCTGAACCAGATGATAAGTCGACCGGATTTTTTCTTGGAGTTGCAAACTCAATAAATTTAGCCATCGTTTTATTCTCCTTTATTGACGAATGATACAAACTCTTCTGAACGAGATTGTAGTTCTGAATCGCTTAGATGTTTAGCAACCCCATGTGTAATGAATGGAGTTGTGTAATTTGTTCCAATCAGTTTACTTGTAGATTTAAATGGGGATAGAATTTCGTCAATGGTGTGACCAAATTGACCAGTCTTTAAATAATTTTCGGATACCGCACCGGTAGTTACGGCAAGCGTTAATTGCTTGCCTTTAAGTTTATTACCACTAGAGCCATAGGCCCAACCGTATTCTAGAACTTGATCTTCCCATTCTTTTAGCAGACTTGGTGAACTATACCAATACATTGGAAATTGAAAAATAACTTTATCATGTTTTTCCATTAATTGTTGCTCTGCCTTAACATCGATTTTGCCATCAGGATAGATTGCGTATTCATCTCTAATGGTTATATCTGAATTTTTTTGTTCCTCCAGTTTCTGAATAAACGCTTTGTTTACTCGAGATTGTGTGATGTTTGGATGAAATAATAATACTAGTGTTTTCATCTATAAATTCCTCCGCTATAAATATTGATATCTAATATCGATAATCAATATTAAAACACCTGTAGTTAACTAAACCGCAAATAAAAACATCTGAATTAATATAATTTGTGCTATAGTTAACTACAACCAGTATAATTTTTTAAAAAGGAGTGATTGTATGGATCTTTCTATTACTCAATTAGCAAAACAATATAGTTTAAACGTTGAAACCCTTAGATACTATGAAAGAATCGGATTGATACCAGTGGTTCCTAGGAGAGCAAATGGAAATCGTTTCTATGATGAAAAACTACAAAAATGGATTGAAATGATTGTTTGTTTAAGACATTCAGGAGTCGAAGTCAAAAGTTTAATAGAATATGTTGATTTAATAAAAAAGGGTGATGAAACCCTAGAAGCTAGGAAAGAACTTCTTCAAGAACAAGAACGTAAATTGAGTGAAAATAAGAAAAACCTGGATATATCAATTAATCGTTTAAAGCATAAAATAAACCTGTATGAAACTGGCGAAATTAAAAATAATAAAAGCTATTACGAAGAATACGAGATTGAAAAAGATATCATAAATAAAAATGCCTGACGTCTGTCAGGCATTTTTTTATTACCAAATATTTACTCGTTTATCTTCGTCCATATACATACCGTCGCCTTCTTTAACATCGAAGGTCTTATAGAAATCTTCTAAGTTCTTAACTTGAACTTGCGCTCTTAATTCTGCTGGAGCATGAACGTCAATTGATAATAATAGTTGTTGGTATTCTTCAGTTGCTTTAGTACGCCAGATGGTTGCCCAGTTAACGAAGAAGTCTGTTAGGTTAACATCATCTTCACCTTTGGCAGCTTCTAAAGCACAGCTTAAACCACCAGCATCAGCAATGTTTTCCGAAACGGTTAACTTACCATTTACCTTTTGACCGGCGAAATCTAAACCATCAAATTCTTTAATCATATTTTGTGCTAATTGATCAAAGTGCTTGTGGTCTTCATCGCTCCACCAGTTGTTTAAGTTACCATCTTGGTCAAATTGACTACCGTTGTTATCAAAAGCATGGGAAATTTCATGCGCGATAACAGCACCAATTCCACCGAAGTTTTGACTTGATGATTGTTCTAAACTGTAGAAAGGTGCTTGTAAAATAGCAGCAGGGAAGACAATCACGTTTTCTAGTGGTGAGTAATAAGCGTTTACAGTGTTTGCAGACATATCCCAGATGCTCTTATCAACTGGTTTGTTCCACTTACTGAAGTTGTGCTTAGTAACGATTCTGTCGATAGCTTCAACGTTTGAGTATAGGTCACCGCCATCTTCTTTACCAATAACCTTAAATTGGTGGTAAAGTGGGTTGATTTCGTCAGGATAACCGACGTGAATGGCTAATGAGTTTAACTTAGTGATGGCCATCTTCTTAGTGTCATCACCTAACCAGTCGTTACTTTGGATGCGTTTTTCATAGACGTTAATCATCTTAACGACCATATCATGAACGTCTTGCTTAGCTTTTTCACCGAAGTATTTGCGACCATAGTAGTCACCAACAACTTGGTCGAATAATCCGGAAGCTAAGTAGTAAGCAGCTTTTTCTGGTTTAGTAGCTTCCTTCTTACCTGAGAGGGCACGAGAGAAGATCCCACCGATTTGTCTGAATTCTTCTGATAACAAACCAGCAGAACCCTTGACAGTACGAACAATCATCCAGTTCTTCATCTTAGCAAATGTATCGTCGTTGACGATATCATTGAAAGCATCGAAGAATTTAGGTTCAGTTACAATTACTTGATCAGGAGTAGTGCCCACTAATTCATTTATGTAACTAACTAAGTCAAATTTATCAATTTTAGCTGCTAGTTCAGCATATGTTTTAGGATTGTACATTTTAGTAAAGTCAGCATTTTCTTCAGCTGAGTTCACGTGTGGGGCAATTGAACGGTCAAATTCTTCAGCAGAATCAACGATGTTCTTTGCTTGATCTTCTTCGTAACCCACCATGGTTAATAATTGTCGTACCATATCACGGAAGATTGGCATTAACTTCGCACCGGCAGGATTTTGTTTGTCGTAGTAAGTTTTGTCAGGTAAGAAAGTACTTGGGCTACTTGCGTATAAAGCGTTAAATTTAGCATTTTTCATATCTGCTTCAACACCAAATCCAAATGGCAGTGGTAAACCAGAAATAGTCCAATCAGCTAATTGAGCATTTAAATCGTCAAATGATTTAACGTCTTCAATTCGTTGTAAGTCTTTCTTTAATGGTTCTGCGCCATCAGCATCACGTTTTGCAAAGTCGGTTGCTAAATCATATAACTTCTTAAATTCAGCCATGTCGTCATTTACTGGAGTCATGGTGCCTTTTAATAAATCATCGAAATCACTCATTAATGTTTTATCAATATTATCAACTAAGTCCATGAAACCACCAGTTGATGAGTGATCGCCAGGAATGGTAGCGTTCTTAATCCATTCTCCGTTAACTGCTTGATATAAATCATCTTTGATTAATGATTCATCAATATTATCTTTTCTCATAAAAAACACCTCAATTTCTAATTAATATATCATTTATCATAATATAAAAAAGACCTAATCACAAGATATATGAGTAGGTCTTTTCTATTTATTTGTTAACTAAGTCTTCAATTGTATTAATGTTCTTCATATATTTAGGAACAGCTAATCCAACTTTAGCACCGTATAAGTTTGGTCCAACATCTTCAATCTTGTCTTTATATTGTTTCATATATAGACCAGCAGTGTTTGGTAACCAAGCTGATAGTGAAGCATCAGCAGCGTTAGTAGCAATTGATGCCCACATTGGTTGCATTTCAAGAGCTTGAATAGTTGCCTTGTAACCCATCTTGTTTAATACTTCAGCCATAACGTTAGTTGAAGCAATTTCTGAGTCCCAAGCAACGTAAGTTAACTTAACAGCCTTACCGTTGCCTCGAGGTGCATCTTTAGTCCATTCAGCGTATAACTTAGGATTTTTCTTAATAAAGTTATCAGCTGCGACCTTAGGATCAACACCAGCGTTGGTTTGAAGCATTACGTCAGACATTTCAGCTGGATTCCATTTGAATTGTTTCAAAATCTTGTAGGCACCAGGATTGTCTTTTGCTAAACCTTTTCGAGCAATAGTGTGAATTTCTTCAGAAGAACCGTAAACATTCTTAGGATCCTTTAAGAACTTAAGTGGGAACTTTTTGAACATCCAGTGTGGTTGCCAACCAGTTACCACGATAGGTTGTTTAAATTTAATTGCTTTTGCAAGAGTCGAAGTCATTGCAGCAGTTGAACTAGTTTGTAGTTGCCATTTGTTTTCAGCTAATGGGTATTCCTTTAGCGCGTTTTGAGTTGATGCCATGATTCCGGCACCAGCATCGATCCCCGTAATTGTGTAGTTAATTTGAGGACCTAACTTCTTATTAGGATTGTAAGGTGAAGTTAAACTACTACAAGCAGTTAAAACTGTTGCAAGAAGAAACATCGTTAATGTTGCAAGAACATATCTAACTTTCTTTCGCATCTTAATCCTCCTAATTAGTGGTCTTTGTTTTTGTTAAATGCTTGGGTAATGCGGTCTAGGATGATTGCAAGAATTACAATTGCAAAACCAGCAGTAAATCCTGAACCAGCATTATTTCTACCCACGGCAAAGTAAACTTCTGAACCTAAACCAACGGCACCAATCATTGAAGCGATAACTACCATTGATAGAGCTAACATCATTCCTTGGTTCACACCAGACATTAATGTATTCTTAGCGATTGGTAATTCCACTTTGATTAGTTTTTGCCAACCAGTTGAACCAAATGAGTCAGCAGCTTCGATTAGGTCAGTTGGAACTTGTTCAATCCCTAGGTTAGTCATTCTAACTACTGGAGGTAGTGAGAAGATAACTGAAGCAATTACCCCTGGGACCATCCCAATTCCAAATAATGCTACGGCTGGGATTAGGTAAACGAAAGCAGGCATAGTTTGCATAAAGTCAAGGATTGGTTTAACGATTACTTTAACAGTGTGACTCTTTGCCATCCAGATTCCTAGAGGAATACCGATAACGACAATGATTAAACTTGAAGTTAAAACTAGTGTTAATGTTTGAGTCATATCACGCCAGTAACCTTGATTGTAGATTAATAATAATCCGATTAATTCGAATAACATTAATCCCCAATGTTTAGCGTCATGTAGTGCCCAGTAGGTAATACCTAGTACTAAGACAATGAATAACCAAACTGGTAATAAATCAAATACCCATTGGAATGAGGTAACGATGGCACCGATAAAATCAGTGATACCATTAAAGAAACCAACGAATTGAGTTAACCAGTTAACAAATTTATTAATCCAATCAGCAAAAGGGATTGGTTGCATTGTTAGAGCAAATAGACTAGTCATTATGTTGCACCTCGTTTCCAGAAATTGCGCCTAGTACGGAACTTCTAATGATAATTCCTAGTAGTCGACTTTCTTCGTCCAATACCGCAAATGGTACTGAAGTCTTGGAAATGTCATTTAATAGTGACTTAATTGGTGTGTCGGGTGATGTTGTTGGCACATCGGTCTTTAGGATTGATTCTAAATCGCGTTGGTCGTTTTCAATTTGGTTGATAACGTCCTTGGCATCAATTAATCCCTTGAAACGGTGTTTTGAATCAACAACGTAGACACTTGAGTTGTGATTATCTTTCATTAATCTAAGGGCAGTTCTTGGACCATCCTTTTCAATGTTGATAACATCAGGTCTGATCATTACGCGACTAGCAGTAAGGATCTTAGTTCTATCAACACCTTCGATAAATCTTTCAACATATTCATTCTTAGGATGTTGTAAGATGTCTTCAGGTGAACCGATTTGAACGATTTCACCATCACGCATAATCATGATACGGTCACCAATACGTAGTGATTCATTTAAATCATGTGAGATGAAGATGATAGTCTTCTTTAGGTGAGCTTGTAGATCAAGCAATTCGTCTTGCATTTCTTTTCTGTTAAGTGGATCTAATGCTGAGAATGCTTCATCCATCAATAGAATTTCTGGGTCATTAGCTAATCCACGAGCTAATCCAACACGTTGTTGTTGTCCTCCAGATAATTCGTTAGGATATCTATCATCGTAGCCGTGTAGGCCAACTAGTTCTAGACATTCATGAGCTTTCTTATGTCTAGTTTCTTTATCAACACCTTGGATTTCTAAACCGTAAGCGGTGTTTTCAATAATGGTTCTGTTAGGGAATAGAGCAAAGTTTTGAAATACCATGCTCATCTTTTTACGTCTGAAATCACGCAATTCTTTCTTATCGTACTTAGTAATACTTTCCCCGTCTAGTAGAATTTCACCATCAGTGGGTTCGTATAAACGGTTAAGCATTCTAATTAAAGTTGACTTACCACTTCCGGAAAGTCCCATGATAACAAAGATTTCATTTTCGTTAACATCGAAGTTGGCATCATGAACACCAACTACGCTGTTAGTTTTAGCTAAAATTTCATCTTTGGATTTTCCTTCGTTGATCATTTCTTTGGCGCGACCAACATGACGACCGAAAATCTTGGTTAGATGTTTAACTTCAACTTTTTTGGTCATGATCTTCCTCCTTGAAATTGTAGTATTGTAAAGCATAGGTATTATTATTACAAAGAAAAATGATGTGTGTCAAATAAGTTACATCGACAAAATGCCGATTTGCCGGCTTTAATCGCATAAGCATGCCCGATATAGCGATTTAAGAAAAATTTAATAATTGTGTGGTAAAATGACTCCATCATGGATTTTTAATCAAATTTTATAAATTAAGAAGGAATTATTTTGACAAAATTATGGAAGAAATTTCCACTTAAATTGGTCGCCATTTTCTTGGTGATTGGGGCAGGATTGATGTTTTTCGTCTCACACGATGACTTTTTGTACCAACAACCTATTTTACAAGTTCAAAAAGTAAAAGCGATTAGCGCTAATAAAGAAGTGGATAGTTTCCAAAATGTTGATCATAGTTATGTTCAACAAATTACCGGTAAAATTACCAATGGGAAGTATAAAAACCGCCAAATCACCTTCAATAATACATACACAGATTCTAAGGCGATGGATAAGAAATATTCAGTCGGGCAAAAGGCCTTTGTCGTCATTCATAAAGAAGATGGCATATTAAGCGCCACGATTAAGGATGCCAAACGCGACACGGCAGTAGTCTTTTTGGTTTATTTAGCGATTGCGTTAATGTTTATTTTCTTAAAGATGGCGGGGATTACCGCAATTGGAAGTATTATAATTAATACGATTTTATTCTTTGTCGCCTTATATTTTGATGGCTTTAATAATGGGTCAAATGTCTTATGGATTTTCTCTATTTTAGCGGTCCTATTTTCAGCAATTACATTATGGTTAGTAATTGGTTGGAATCGTCAGATGTTTGTGACATTAGGGTCAACGATTGGCTGTACATTTTTATCGATTGTTATTAGTTTAATTGTCTTTCACTTTACGCATGAAAAGGGAATTTTCTATGAATCGATGCAATATGTTACCCAACCACCACGTCCATTGTTCTTAGCTGAAACTATCATTGGATCACTGGGGGCGGTGATGGATGAATCTACAGATATTATTTCATCATTATTTGCATTAAAAATGGAACGTCCAGAAATTTCCCGTCGCCAATTATTCTTATCCGGTCGAAATATCGGAAAAGCAATTATGGGACCCTTAATCAACGTTTTATTCTTTATTTTTATGGGAGAAACGTTATCAATGACACTATTATTCCTTAAAAATGGAAATAGTTGGGGCTACTCATTTTCAATGAATATGTCATTAGGGATGGTACAAAGTCTAATCAGTGGGATCGGAATCGTTTTAGCGGTTCCAGTAGCTAGTGGTTTGACTAGTTTATTCGCAGAAAGAAGGGCGAAATAATGAGTGCAATTATTGTTTTAGGATTAGTGTTATTCGTCTTGATGGTCCTAGTAGGTGGTAAACAAGGTTTCCAATCATTCGTCGGTTTAATTTTTAACTTTTGCTTCTTATTTTTCGCGATTGTCTTAATGGCATTTCATTTTCCACCCATCATTGTAACCGTGATTGCGGGAATCATTTTATTAGCGTTAACGATTTTTCTTAGTGGAACTGATGATGAAACAAGTCGCCTAGCTTTCATCGCTTCAGTTTTAGTCTTATTAGGATTGGTTGTTTTAATTATTCCAGTCGAACACTGGGCGCAAGTCCAAGGGTTTGGCCTAGAAGATAGTGATGACTTAGAAGGTTTATCGTTACCAATTGGGATTAGTTTCTTAGATGTGGCAATATCAACAGCGATTTTAAGTACGCTTGGCGCGATTGCTGAAGCGACAATGGCGATTGCATCCGGATTAGATGAAATTAAAGAACAACATCCAGAAATTAAACCAGATCGATTATTCTTCGATGGGGTTTTAGTCGGTAAACAAATTATTGGAACCACATTAAATACGCTTTTCTTCGGGTTATTTGGTGGCTCACTATCACTATTTGTCTGGTTCTATGGATTGAATTATTCATTTGGTGCGATTTTAAATGACAAGGTTTTTGATGCCGAGTTTATTATCATTTTATTCTCACTAATCGGTGTTATCATCACGATTCCGATTACATCATTAGTGATTACCGAACAATATAAATTAAATAAGCAAAAAAAGTCCTAATTATTAGAGCTTTTTTATTGCAATTAAACTGGTAAAAAAAGATACTATAGTAAATTGAAAGGGGTGTTATTTATGAGTGAAAAAATTAAAGCCACTGATTTATTTCAATTAAAATCAGTAACACAAGTAAGTAATATTAATGGCCAAATCTTTGCGGTCTTAAATCGCGTTGATGAGGGCGATAATGAATATTATTCAGATATCATAAGCATTAACCAAAATAATGAGATTATCAAATGGACTGATGGCGGTAAGAATACCTCGCCAATCGCCGTGGGTAATTACTTAGTATATGTACATAATGGTGATTTGATGCGCATGCCACTTGATGGTGGAAGTGCGCAACAATTAACCCAAGATCAAAAGATTAGTAAAATTGTGAGTGGAAAAGACAATCAAACTGTTTTCTATCAAGGAACAAATAGTAAGGTGCCTGCTAAATTTAAGACTAGTCAATTCCCAGATACCAGACACGTTAGACGATTTGATAATCGCCACGATGGAATCGGTTGGGTCGATGATGAGGCCGATAACCTAATTTATCGTTTTAACGTGAAATTAAACCAGGGTAATCAGGTTTATATTTCCAAATATGATTTAAGCTTACAAGATGGGGATGCCAAGCATAATCATCTGTTAGTAATTAAACAAACTAATCCGACTTTAAAAACCAAATCAGACCATACCGAAGCGGTTTATGAAATTGATTTAACTAAAGATACTGAAACCAATATCACTAAAGCGATTGCCAATGGAATTTTCAGTTTTGCCATATATGCGCCTAATAATGAAGAAATCGTGGTTGCCGGAAACGATTACCAATTCCCAAATGCGACTGTGAACGCCTTATATAGCTATAAAGTGAGCGCAGATAAATTAGTTAAATTATCACAAGAAGAAAGTGAAGTCTTTGGTAGCATTACCGGCGACTTTATTCAAAATCCAGGGAAGCATTTTGTCTGGAAAGATAATGGCGAAGCCGTCTTTACCACTACTTGGCATGGTCACAGTCAAGTTTGGCAAAAAGCTGGCGACACCTTAACGAAGGTATATGAAGGTCATTGCCACATTGTTGATTTAACCGTCATTGATGATCAAATTTTCTTGGACGTTTCTACTCCAGAAGTACCAAGTCAATTAGTGCAATTGGTGGGCCAACAACTAGCGGTTAAATACGATCCAAATGAAAACTTCAGCACTCAACACGACTATGCTGATGTAACACCATTTTCAACACCATCTAAAGATGGGAAAGCGACCGTTGAAGGATGGGTATTAAAATACACCGGCAGCAGTAATCATTTGCCGGTCATCTTATACGTGCACGGGGGACCACAAGCTAATTATGGTGAAACATTCTTCCACGAATTCCAAGCATTAGCTAGTCGTGGTTATGCGATTGTTTATGTTAACCCAAGAGGTTCCACCAGTTATGGACAAGATTTCGAATCTGCAGTGATTGGCCATTACGGGGATGAAGATTACGATGATGTCTTAAGTGGTTTAGATGCTGCGTTAACGCAATTCGCTGATTTAGACAATCAAAATACCTTTATTGCTGGTGGTTCATATGGTGGATTTATGTCGGGATGGGCAGTTGGTCATACTGATCGATTTAATGCAGCGATTGTTCAACGTCCGGTTTCTGATTGGCATTCATTATATGGCACATCCGATATTGGTGTTCGTTTTATTCGCACTGAATTAGGGATGGACTTATACGATGAAGGCGGCTTGGAATACTACTGGGACCGCTCACCATTAAAGTATGCGCCTAACGTTAAAACACCAACTAGAATTCAACATGGTGAATGGGACATGCGTTGTCCGGTTAACCAAAGTGAAGCATTATTTACCGCGATTAAACAAACCGGAACAGATGTTGACTACATTAGATATCCGCAATCATTCCATGGTTTCTCTAGAAATGGGTTACCTAGTTTAAGAATGAAACGTTTTAAAGATATTTATGAATGGTTCGACAAATATTTAAAATAGTATTAAGAAACGCCATTTAGTGAGTAATTCGCTTTTGTTCCGAAAGATTTGGTGTAATAATAAAAATATTACATACAGAAAGTAGGAAACGATATGAATACACTAATCTATTTAATTCTATTTTTCGTAGTCATTGGATTATTACTATTCGGTGCCTATGAAACATTACCTAAAATTATGAAATTGAATAAAGCGGTTAATAAAGGAATCCAAGAGTTAGTCGCTAATGATAAAACGCAACTTAACCAAATTAAGTTATCACAAAGAAAACAATTTTTGATGATGAGTCAAATTGCGGTTTTAGCAATCGTAATTACGATATTTATTTTTAGTATTATTTTTCCAGAAATGGCAAATAGTTATGTCCTAATTATTATGTTTATTGTAGAAGCTTTCTATATTTACTCAGCACTACAATTACCAACAATCGAAAAGAAATTAACTACTTTAAGCAAAGAAGTTACCCACAAGAAATTACAAGTGGTTAGATTAACTTTCTTCTCCGCTGTTGGATTCTTTGTTGCGGTTGATGTTTTATTATTAATTGTTCAATTGCTTTATTCACAAAATTTTAGATTATTATAGTTTTTAGTAGAGATGATTCTCTACTTTTTTATTATCAAAATTAGTTTGATGTGAGGTGACATAATGCAAGAAGCAGAAAAATTATCGATACTAAAGGACTTAATATCGATAAACACGGTAAACGATAACGAAGAACAAATTGCGAATTATTTAGCTGATTTATTTGATAAACATCATGTGAAAAATGAAGTCATCAATCAGTTTGAAAAGCGCAGTAATATTGTTGCAGAAATCGGGCATGATAGTGGTAAGGT
>NZ_JAMBKT010000003.1:38639-63001 GCF_025290035.1 Apilactobacillus sp. | reverse complement strand
AAGCAGGTTAATTCGATTCCTGATTTTGCGTTTGAACAAGTGATGGTTAGAACGATTCCACAATTACCTAATCAACAAATCATTGATGATTTAAATGCGCTTATCGCTAAGTTTAACCAAGATGGTAACTATCAATTATCACTAGAAGTGAACTTTAGTGGTAACCCGGTATCCAGTCCATTAGATACTGAAGTAGTAGATGTTATTCAAACAGCTTCGATAGATCAATTAGGTACGCAATTGGAGACCGGGGTGTTATCGATGGGTACCGATGCCTCACAATACCAAGCTGAAAAACCAGGTTTGAATGTCTTTATCTTAGGGCCGGGAAATGATACTGCACACCGGTCAGATGAAAATATTGATTTAAAATCATATTATCAATTTATTAATTTATATAAGGAAGTAGCCAAAGGTTACTTAAAATAAAAGAGACTACTTAGTAGTCTCTTTTTTAGAATTGATTCATAATTTCTCCGGTCATGTAGTGAATGATCATGGTTAATATTCCGATGATAATATTTCTGATAATCGCGGTTTTAACTTTCCCATCACCCAATTTAGCACTCAAAAAACCAGTCAATCCAACAGAAACAATTACCGCTAAGATTGTGGCAGGCCATCTATAAACACCACTCGTTAAACTCATTGCCAATAATGGGAAGAGTCCTCCTAACGCGGCGGAGAAGAGGGATGAAAAGGCGGCTGACCAAGGGTTCATGTAGCGACCTAATTCCATGTTATATTTAATGTTAACTAAGGTTTCAAGTGGCTTTTTAGCCATTAATTCATCAGCAATTTGAATCGCAGTGTTTTCAGTGATACCACGTTGCATATAAAAATCGATGACAGCTTGTTTTTCACCTGCAAAGTTAGTTTTTAAAAGTTGACGTTCTTTTTCGACGGAAGCACTTTCGGCATCCCGTTGGGAACTAACCGATGCATATTCACCAGAAGCCATTGAAAAGGCACAAGCTAATAAGTCTGATAAACCAGCGATGAAAATGGTAAAGATATTTGGTGTTGCTACCGCAACGGAAAATAGCACCCCTACGACGGTTAAGATCCCGTCGTTAGAACCTAAGACACCGGCTCTTAGTGTGTTTAGTTTTTCGTCCATGGTAGGTTTTTGTTTGGTTTTCTTCATTATAATTCCTCCTAGGCTAAACTACCGACTAATAGTCCAATTAAATAAGTAACAATCATCGTAATCACACCAGATGCAATATTTCTAATGGTTGATTTGGGCTTGTTAGCATTACTTAACGCCGCTGCTGCATATCCAGTGATGGATAGGGCAATAATAACGGCGACGAAGGTAGCGATTACTTTGATGCGGGATGGAAATAGTGTAATTGCCACTAAGGGTAAGACTGAACCAGTCGGAAATGAGAGCATGGAAGCAATCGCTGCCGCATATGGACTAGTGAATTGGTTAACGTTAAAGCCGTACTTTTCACGCACTGTGGTCACTAAAGCATCTTTATTCATCATTTCGGCGGTTGCTTGATGGGCTAGTTCTGAAGAAATCCCACTATCAATGTATTTTTGTTGGACTAAGGCAAATTCTTGGTTGTAATTATGAGTCAACAGATACTCTTGACGTTCGACGGATTTCTTTTGGGAATCACTTTCAGTATTAACTGAAACATATTCACCCATTGCCATTGAAACCGTTCCAGCAATCATCCCCGCAATCCCGGAAATGAAAATAGCGAAAGTATTACTGGTGGCTCCAGCCACCCCAATAACGATTCCGGCCACAGATAAAATTCCGTCGTTAGAACCCATAACACCAGCTCTAATGATATTGATTTTTTGTGCTAAACTTTGTTTTCTCAAGATTGAACACTTCCTTACTTTATAATGATTATTAATTAAGAATTAGTATAATCCATAAAAATAAACTTGTAAAGTCGAATTTAAAACCGCGAAAAAATCATTTAATTGATAGATGAAATAAGCATATCTTCGCTTAAATTTTAACCCCGTAAAATTTGATTTTAATTAGAGAAACATTAAAAAGACGTTGTAATTCTAGCGCTTTTATATTATGATAATTATCAATATGATGCACTTTGACAATTGGACCTATTGAATTTATTTTCGATAGGTCCAATTTTGCATATTTAGGAGGAAACACAATGCCCAACTTATCTTCATCCCTTGCTGGACTGCATAACCAGCAACTAAACGTACTAGCACCATCAGGAATTAGAGGCTTTGATAAGAAGATTTCTAGTGTTGATGGCTTAATTAAATTAACAATTGGTGAACCAGATTTAGATACACCTGAACACGTAAAACAAGCGAGTGTCGATAGTATCTTAAATAATGATTCTCATTATGCGGATCAAACTGGTAAGAAGGAATTACGAGATGCTATTGTAAATCATCTAGCCAATAAGTACGATTTAAAATATGATGCTGATAGTGAGGTAATTGTGACTGTTGGAGCTACTGAAGCACTATATTCAACATTTGCTTCTATCTTAAATAAGGGCGACAAAGTAATTGTCCCAACCCCAACATTTGCTCTATACTTCCCAATTATTAGCATTTTAGGTGGAGAAGTAATTAAAGTAGATACTTCAGATGATGGTTTTGTTTTACAACCTGAAAAACTACAAGCTGTCTTAGATGAACATGGCGAATCAGTAAAGGCAATTTTATTGAACTACCCAAGTAATCCAACTGGAGTAGAATACTCAAAAGATGACTTAAGCAAGTTAGCAGCGATTATCAAAGAACACCCAATGTATGTTTTATCAGATGAAATATACAGTGATTTAACTTACGGTGTTGAACATCACTCAATTGCTAGCATGCTTCCTGAACAAACAATTTATATCAGTGGATTATCAAAATCGCATGCGATGACCGGTTACCGTGTTGGATACATCTGTGGTCCACAAGAAATTATTAAAAAAATCGGAATGGTGCATGCCTTTGTAGTTACATCAGTAACTAATTCAGCACAAGTAGCTGCGGCAGAAGCACTTAAAAATGGTGAAAACGATCCAGTCGAAATGGCTAAGATTTACCAAGAAAGACGAGATATTTTACGCGATGGTCTTACTAAACTTGGTTTCAGCATGCCAGAACCCAAAGGGGCATTTTACATGTTTGCTAAAATCCCTGCTGAATATGGTTTGGATGACGAAAAGTTTGCTTTAGATTTAGCATACGAAGCTAAAGTTGGTGTAATTCCAGGAAATGCGTTTGGCCCTGGTGGGGAAGGCTACATCCGTCTTTCATACGCATCTTCTAAAGAAGTAATTGAAGAAGCACTAAAACGAATTGAAAAATTTTTGAAATAGCGAGGTAATTATTATGGACAGAAGAATACCGAACATCATGGGGACACAACATCCAGATAACGCGAACGTGCCTTTCTTTAAGGGTGACAATGATAAGTTTGTGTCTGCATTCAACGAAATTAATGAAGCATATCAAAACTACTCCCAACTAGATGCTGATGAATACATGTGGGATTGGGAAGGAAAACACGCTGATGCTTCTGTAATTGATCGACTATATTCTGAACATTACGATTACTTCAGCAAGCACCCACTAGGTAACGATAAGTTCCTAACTTTCCGTTTACCTAATATTTGGGAAGAAACTGGTTATAGTTTAATGCAAGCGATGACGACCATCTTATTAGCAGAGGATTTTGCGCAAGACTTAGGATTTAAAGACCGTCCATTGTTTGAAGCAATTCTACCAATGGCTAGAACCGCTGAACAATTAGTTAACATGGAAGAAAAGTTCTCTAGTTTAGCTCACTTTAAATCAAAGGAATTTGAAAATGGTCATGCGAACAACGACCGTTTAAGAATGATTCCATTATTCGAAAGTTTTGAAGCTCAATATAATGCACCAAAGATTTTAGCTAAATACGTTGAACTTTATAAAGAAGAATTCGGTGAAGACATAAAATACTTACGTGTTTTCTTAGCCGGTTCCGATTCTGCTTTATCTAACGGATTCTTGAACAGTATTATTGGGAACAAGTTAGCGCTAACTAAGTTAGGTGAATTCGAACACGAAAGTGGTATCGATATTTATCCAATCGCCGGGACTGGTAGTGCTATCTTTAGAGGGGGACTATCACCTGAAATGGTTGACCGTTACCTAGAAGAATTCCCAGGATTAAAGACTGCGACAATTCAATCAGCATTCAGATATGATTTTGATTTAGAAACAGTGGTTAAACCAGCAGTTGCTAAGTTACGCGATGGTTTACAACGCAACGCATTCAAGATTATTAACGATGATGACCAAGAAACATTATTATCAATCGCTGATAAAGCTGCTAAACAATATCATGAAACTCTAGATCCACTAATAAATGACTTACAATCAGTCTTTGATTCATTCCCTAAACGTCGTGATAGACATCAACACGTTGGTATCATTGGATACTCACGTGATGTTGATGGCTACAAGATGCCACGTGCGATTACATTTACTGGGTCACTATATTCAGTTGGGGTCCCACCTGAAGTATTAGGAACTGGTCGTGTCTTGAAGGAATTAACTGATGATGAAATCAGAGCATTAAAACAATACTATCCAAATATGAAACACGATTTCGCACATGTCTTGAAGTACTACAGCCATGATGCGATTGAATCATTAATTGAAAAGAATCCAGCCTGGAGGGGTGTCCAAGAAGATGTTGAAGCAATTGAAAGTGCTTTTGACATTCAAGCAGGCCCTACTAACGAAGACGAAAAAGAACATGCTAAATTAGCAAACGACTTAGTTCGTATTGATGATACTGAAGTTCGTATGATTCTAATCGAAAAAATGGGTAAACTAAGACATTTCTTAGGTTAATAAAAAAGCTAGTGATTTTAAATCACTAGCTTTTTTCTATGCTTGTTTTTTATTACGCTGTAACCACAATAACATGATGGTAACCCCCACCATGATGACAGCAGCAATCATGTAAGTGAAGTGCATTCCGAAAACGAATAGTTGGTCGTTTCCGGTAGGGTATGTGGTAATTTTATGCCCATTTTTTACACTCATGGCTGTGTATAAAATTGAAGTCGAAATTGATAATCCTAAGGTAAATCCGACGTTTCTACTTAATGCTAAAATTGAACCGGCAATTCCTTGTTGATCCTTGCTGGCGTTTTCCATCACCATTGGGTTGTTTTGGAACAAACCATTCGCGGTGGAGAAAACTACGAATCCTAATAGCATTAACATCAAGGTGTGATTTGGTTGCATTAGCGCGAAAATTAATTCAGCAATCACGAAAATAATGGAAGCACGAATTGACATAAAGACAGCACCGTATTTATCACATAAAACCCCACCTATATAAGCGGTAAAGACATTGACTACCGGAAGAACACTCATTAATAAACCAGTGTGAGACGGGCTAAATTTGAGCGTATCTTGGATATAAAATGGTAGGAGTACATTATTAAAGTAAATAATGATGTACATTAACATCAAAGCAATAATACTAATGGTGAAACCAATGTTTCTAAATAAGCTCAACGCTAAGATTGGTTCTTCAACATGTTGTTCGATGTAAATGAAAAGAATTAATAAGATGGCACTTAAGATAAAGCAGCCGATTACTAACGGATTGTTAAAACCAGTTTCTTGCCCCATGAAAATACCGATGAAGAACAAGCCGATTAAAACTGCTAATGAACTAAAACCAGGCCAATCGATATAAATTTTTTCAGGCTTGATTTTAGTCTTATCATAGACGAATTCACCAAAGAAGTAGGCGAAGATTCCGATTGGAACATTGAATAGAAAAATCCAGTTCCAATTAGCAAAAGATAAAATGATTCCAGCCATCGCAGGTCCTGCGATATAGCCGACTTGTCCAATAGTGGTATTAATTCCTAAAGCGCGGCCACGAAGTGAAAATGGGACCGTTTCAGTAATAATTCCAAGATTAGTAGCCATTGTCATAGAAGCCCCTAATCCTTGAAAACATCTGGCGATTAATAGTACGACCAGATTTTGTGATAATCCACAAACTAGGGAACTAACTGTGAATAAAAGTGTTCCTAGTTGGAAAATACGTGATTTGCTAACTTGATCTCCCAATTTACCAAATAAGATTAATGACATACAAATTAAAATTAAGTATGCTGATGAAATCCATTCGGCTTGGTTCATTGGAATATGTAAGTCGTTTGAGATTTGCGGTAAAGCGGTATTCACGATACTCATATCAACGGTAGCCAAAAAGGATACTAACGCGATTGACATGACGATGAAAAATTGTTTGCGGTTCATTTAAGCACTCCCTATATTATTTATCATATTTAATTGTATCAGATGAATTACAAATGCCAAATTATGGAGTATAGTTAGCAAAAAAGAATGACGATAAAGAAGGTGCCAATATGGATATAGTAACTAACGACCAATATATTGGAGATCAACGTTTAGGTGAATGGTATTCTAAAACCCGGGATGGATACGACTTAGATAGTTTTTCGCTAGGGTATTTTCTGCGTGATATTGGCGACTTTGTTGAAGTGTTAACGATTGATTTAAATGGTTCATTAGATACGGTTAGTGCTTTTTTGAAAGCTGATATTTTAGAAGTCCGTTTTGAAACCGAATATACGCAAATGTTAGATTACTATATCGAACAAAATAAGCTGAATCACTTATATGATCCGTATGACTTGTTAATCCAATGGAAAGCTTTGGACGCCGACAGCATGAGCCAGATTTTATTAAAATGCTTTCAAAAAGAAAAAGTAATTAGCGTCGGGCCAATTGATGATGATTATATTGAACATGGCAAGATTGTCTTATTAACCGAGCATGTGATGACATTAAATGATTCAGAATATTTGTCTGGTTTAAACGAAGAACAAAATCCGAATAAAACGATGCGAATTAATAACATTATGGAAATTAACTTTTTAAGTAAAAATAACTACATGTATGAACAATATTTACGCAAATAAAAAAAGAGAGCTCTTGCTCTCTTTTTTTATTTGTCTTCGTTTTTTCTTTTTTCAATACAGTCTTTGCATAACCCAAAAACTTCGATATGGGTTTTACTAGTTTGAAAGCCAGCTTGTTGCATTGCTGCTTTGGCTAATTGCTTTTCTAATTTTTTGTAGTTAGGAAACTCAATGTCTTCAATTTCACCGCAATTTTCGCAAATCGCATGGAAATGGGGTGAACCGAAAAAGTCATATCTAATTCCGCCATCTTCTGCCGGCAATGCGATGATAATATCTAACTTTTCAAACAACTGTAAGCTGTTATAGATAGTAGCAATACTTAAGTTTGAGAATTCTTTTTTTAACGCCTCGTAAATTGTTTCGACAGAAGGGTGATTATCATGGTTAATTAGATACTTCAGGATAATTTGTCTTTGTGGAGTAATTCTAATATTATTTTCTCGTAAGGTAGATAATGCTTTTTCATACATTTGTTCAGACAATTAAGTTCCTCCTCGCCCTAGTTTATAATTATTCTATCCTAATAATAAGGTTAAAAATCGAATAAAGCAAATAAATTATGCCTTAAGATTATTAATTTGCTTATCTAAACTATCAGAAAGTGGTTTAATCATAAAACTATGAGGCTTGTCAGCAAAGTAATTTTCCTTCATTTGCACCATGCGTTTAATGATTTCTAGTTCTTCGTTATCATCCAATTCCTTGACGTTGACATAGATTGTGACAGTCTCATCATTTAGGTTAGCAATCCCAGCGACTCCAATGAATTGGTTATCATTCTTGTTACTGATTCCCCATAAAAGGCCTTTTTGACTCATAACATCATTCATCGTCGCATTGATAAATTGACTAGTGTTATCAAGATCAGCATCTCGATCTTGTCGTTGTTGGAATGCAATCACATCTTTGACTGGGAACTTGGTTAACCAATCAAAGTAGAAATGATTAGTGATAATTGGACGTAATCCTTCAAAACTATGCATAACTACTCTCCTTTAACACTTAATTCCTCTATTATAGAGAAAATCAGAATAAGATGAAAGAAATTGACTTAAACTTGGGAGAAGAAATGTTGATGGATGTGTTCTTCTTGCGCTTCAGTCATACAGCAACAACCACCAACATACTTCAAATCTAAATCGAACCACTCTTGAATCAACGCATCGAATTCTTCAAAAGATAAGTCATCGTGATTCCATTCTTTAATCTCTGGATTATATGATGCACCAGAATTAGGGAATGCGATAAATGGCTTATGGTTGGGATGGTTTTGAATTAAATATTTTAAAGCTGGCGTAACCAGATTAGGGTGAGTACAGTTTAAACCATATGCAATCACGTTATCGCTAGCTTCCAGTAATTGGGTTGCAGATGCTAAATCTGATCCATCAGCTAAATGGTGTTCATCTTTTAGCGATAAAGCAACAATTACCGGAATTGATAGTGGTTTAACAAAATTAAGTAGTGCCTTTAATTCATTTAAATTAGGTAGCGTTTCTAATAATAAAATGTCAGCACCGGCGTCAATTACTGCTTCAATGCGTTCGCGGTGAAAGTCGATGTATTCTTCTTCAGATAAATCATAATCGCCAGTATATTCAGCACCATTGGCTAAAAAGGCGCCGTAAGGGCCAATTCCAGCAGCAATCCATTTGGGATTAGAGTTACTGGATTGTTTACGACCATCGTCAGCTAGTTGGACCGCTTTTTGAATTAACGTAATTGCTTCATCATGACTGTATCCATTACTAGTTAAACCAGCTACGCTAGCTTGATAAGTGTTGGTAGTGGTAATGCTAGATCCAGCATCAAAATATTTTTTGTGCACATCCACAATTAAGTCAGGGTGACTTTCAATTACAGCTGCTGTCCATAGTTTAGAATTTAAATTTAATCCGCGTTCTTCTAGTCCGGTTGACATCGAACTATCGATTAAAATGTGTTGTTGATTGTTTAGCCAATTTTTTAATTCAGTCATATTAATCCTTCTTTCTGTAAATTAATTCGTGCCAAATATAGCAAATAATGGCAAATGGAATTCCGATGATAATCGCGATGCGTTGGTTTGGATCAAACGCGATTCCGAATAGTGACAAGATACAAATTATGATTACCAAGATTGGTAAGAGTGGGTATAGTGGTGTCTTGTATTTTAAATCGCTTAATTGATGACCAGCACGTAAATATTGGCGGCGGAAGTTTAATTGCGCCCAACCAATCACGAGCCAAACAAATACCACCGCAAATGCTGAAATGGCAGTTAATGCCAGATAAACGGTGTTAGGAGCATAGATGCTGGAAAATAGTGATAATAATCCACCAGCGATGGTCAAAATTAGTCCGTAAACGGGGATTCCGTTTTTAGATAATTTAGCCAATCCTTGTGGCAAGGTCTTCTTATCAGCTAGCGACCAAAGCATTCTTGAAGCTGCATATACCCCAGAGTTAGCACCAGAGAAAATGGTGATGAATAAGATTAAGTTCATGATGTCAGCAGCGTAAGGAACGTTGATATTTTGTAAGATGGTAACAAATGGACTTTGCGCTAGTGATGAATCACTTTGTGGCAAGATTGAACCTAATGCAATGATAGTTCCGATGAATAAGATTACTAAGATAATTAAAGTATGTTTGATTGATTGGGGAACCGTTTTTTCTGGATTTTGACTTTCACCAGCACCGACCGCGATCATTTCAGTTCCAGAGAAGGCAAAGTTGGCGGATAAAACAATTGAAATCACAGGTAATAATCCGTTGGGAAAAATCCCGTTTTTAGTTAATTGACCAAAATATGGTGTGAAATGAGTATGGTGGATAGGGATGATTTTAAAGATGATAAAGATTCCAATCACCAAGAAGACTGCTAATGCCAATACTTTGATTAATGACATCCAGAACTCACTAGATGAGAATAACTGCATGTTAATAATGTTTAATAATAAGATGACAACAGTGAAAATTAAGCTGAATCCCCAAACTGGAATAGACGGGAAATATTGTTGACCAATCGTTGCTAAGGCAATGAATTCAGAACCCAGCGCAATTGTCCAGGTTAACCAATACATCCAGGCGGTAACAAAACCGACACCGGAGTTAATGTATTTGCTAGCGTATGTATGAAATGCTCCGGTATTAGGGTCATGCACTGATAATTCGCCTAAACAGGCCATGACCATACAGACTAAAATCGATCCAATTACGTATGCTAAGACGGTACCAATTGGTCCGGCGGTTTGAATTGAATAACCGGTACTCATAAAGATACCAGTACCAATGACACCCCCAAGTGACATGGTAATTAAATTACTGGTTTTTAAATTTTTGGAAAAATGGTGCTTGCTCATAAGATAAATCCTCCTTTTATGTAAATAAAAAAAGCATCCACCCCCTGCAAAAAGGGCGAATGCTTCGCTGTACCACCTTAGTTCATAGTAAGATGATACTTCATCATCAACTATCTTATCCGGAACCTGTTGATTCCTTCGTGTTGTAACGTACACTAACGTCCAAGGCTAAATTAAATCACTTTGGAAAGTTCAGAGACCATTTTCGATGACTTTAATTCACTCATTTTCACCAATCATGAGCTCTCTTTGCAATCTCCATCATGTACTTTTCTCATCAAAACTTAATTATTATCATGCTGTCTTAATTATATCGATATAATTATTTTTTGCAACCCGTAAAAAAGACAAATTAATTATTTAGTATTGATGGTAAAGTGTGTAATAATAGAAGGGAAATATTAAATTTTAAACGAAAGTGAGATTTAATGATGACTGAAAAATTCTTAGTTGGTACTTATACCAGAGATGCAAGTGAAGGAATTTATGAAATCGAATTGGATAAAGACCAAAAACAATTACAAAATTTACAATTAGTTGCTAAAGCAGGCAACCCAACTTATGTTGCTGTTTCAAAAGCTAATCGCTTATATGCTGTCGACAAGGGTGCAGACGGTAAAGGTGGCGCAATGGCACTGGATAATAGTTCTCGTCCAGCAACTGAAATTAACCTATGCTTGAATGAAGATACTAACCCAGCATACATTACAGTTGATGAAGGCAGACAATTTGTTTACACTGCTAACTATCACACTGGTGAAGTGATGGTTTACAAGATTGAATCTGATGGTTCGCTAGCTTACCAAAATAAAGTGGTGCACTCCGGAGACGTTGGTCCTAGACCAGAACAAGAAAACGGTGCCCACCCTCATTATGCTGATTTAACTCCAGATGGTCGTCTAGCGGTTGTTGATTTAGGTCAAGATCGTGTATACATTTATGATATTGCAGATGATGGTAGTTTAACTCAAGCTTCTACTATTAAAATGGAAGCTGGATTTGGACCTCGTCATATCGTCTTTGATGCTCAAAAACACGTTGCTTTTGTTGTTGGTGAATTAAGCAGTAAATTAGCTGTTCTAAATTATGATGAAAAGACTGCTCACATGGATGTAAAACACATCGTTGATACTATTCCACATGATTGGGAAGCCCATAACGGAGCTGCCGCAATTCGTTTATCTAATGATGGCAAGTTTGTATATGTATCTAACCGTGGTAACAACTCAATCGCAGCATTTGAAGTTGCCGATGATGGTTCAGTCGAATTAATCCAATTGATTAGTACTGAAGGAGACTTCCCACGTGACTTTAACTTCAACGAAGACGAAACTTTTGTCGTTGTGGTTAACCAAAATACAAATGATGCCACCTTATATGAAAGAGATGTTAAGACTGGCAAGTTATCAGTTGTCCAAAAAGATTTCTTTGTTCCAGAAGGGGTTTGCGTTACTTTAGAAAAATAATTTAACTATTAAGCCGTTACTATTTTAGTAACGGCTTTTTTATTTCTTTTAATAACATTAAGAATAGGTTATAATTCAATTAGAATCGATTATACATAAGGTTCAATTCAAGTACATATAGGGGGGATAATATGCTATTAAAATATTATTCGAAAGTTAAATTATTCTTGTTAAACGTATTCGCGATATTAGCTAGTTTAAGTGATTTGGTAGCAGCATATGTGTTATCAAATTTAATTAATATGGCGGTTAGTAAGTCATTAAGCCACATGGTGCAATTCTTATTATTCGGGATTGTGCTATTATTAGTAACTTTTGGTTCTCAATATATTTTTAACTACTTCAAAACAGACGTAGTTAGAAGTATTAATACGCAAGTTAGGTCAAAAGTTCTACAAGGGATGCTAAATAAGCGTGACGATGATAGCACTGAGTTAGGTTTCTTGGTTAATGATGTCAAATTGTTGGAAACCAACCGCTTTAAAGCCCAAATCACAATTATCTCATCAGCTTACACTTTTGTGTTTGCGTTATCCTATGCGCTATATCTGAACTGGTTATTAACCATCATCTTCCTATTGGGAAGTGCGTTTCCAATGGTTCTTTCTGGAATGGTGCAAAAGCCAATTCAAGAAGCATCAAAAGATTGGTCAACTAAAAATGATCAATATTTGAACCACACTAAGAGTATTTTAAATGGGAAAAAGGATGTCTTCTTGTATAACCGTCAGGAAGAAGCAACGCAAAGTAATTTGTCATTTGTTAATAAGCTAGAACAAAGTCTATTCAAAATGAATTTATTTACAGCAAATGTAAATACTTTCGTTAACATGATTGCTGATACTTTCACTTTAATTTTCCCATTAGTATTAGGAACTTATTTAATTTCTATTGGTCAAACCACGGTGGGAACCCTGATTGCGATTGTGCAATTAGCAAATTCATTTATCAATCCGATAATTAATATGTTGCAACAACGTAGTAATTTATCAACTACTAAAAATATCATGCAGAAAACAAAAGAATATATTACTGAAGCACAACAAGCGATCAATGATGATGTTAAAGACTTTAATGAAGTCAAATATCAAGGAATTCAATTAGTGCGTGATCAAAAGACTTTGGTAGATAAATTAGACGTTGATATTAATATCGGCAATAAAATTGCAATGATTGGTCAATCTGGAAGTGGTAAGTCTACCTTGATTGAATACCTAATCTATAAGTTAAACGGTAGTTCACAAAAGATTCTGATTAACGGGAAAGATGAAAGTAATCAAGATGTCAAAAATCTGTATGGTTACGCCAACCAAAAACCCATCATTTTCAATGACTCGATTCGTTTTAATTTAACCCTTGGTAATACAGAAATTACAGATGAACAAATTAACGAGGTTGCGACAGTCTTAGGAATTGACGATGTGGTTGATGAAAAAGGATTAGATTATGTGTTATCCGATGATAACGGTAATTTATCCGGAGGCCAATTGGAACGAATTAACTTAGCCCGAACGATTCTTTCAAGCAGACCAATCTTAGTGTTAGATGAAATTACGGCTTCCTTAGATAAGGCGACCGCCCAAAAAGTGCATGATTACTTATTGGAATCAAAACTAACATTAATCGAAATTATTCATCATTATACAGACCAAGATTTGAAACGTTATAACCAAGTTATTAATTTTGATACATTCAATTAAAGAGGAGTGGTATATATGTCAGAAAACAAAATCGGTAAAGACATGGGAAAAATCTTTAGTGAAAAAATTCAAGATGAAGTAACAGATCATGTTCAAGATAAATTAGACAACATTGCAGAAGGATTGAGGGGGTATATTAAAAAGGAAAACCGTAAAGGGAATGTTCATTTTAATACATCTCAATCACCAAAGAATTTAAAAAGCTGCATTAAAGCATTTTTTAGTCGCAAAAAAGAAGAACCTTTGAGCGATGAAGAAATTGACGAAATTATCGATAAGATGAAAAAAGGGATGCAGATTAAATAAAAAAAGAGCCGTTCGGCTCTTTTTTATTTGTGCATTTTCCAGAAATTAGCTAATGCGTGTTTAGTTTGGCTTTGGTTAAATGATTTAATTAGATTGCCCGCATGCCAATTAGCAGGGAACAATTTTTGATATCTATTTTGGCTAAAACGTTGATCCATTAAGATGACGTTTCCGCTATCATGATTGGTGCGGATTAATCTCCCGGCAGCTTGAAAGACGTTGTTTAGACCAGGTAATTGATATGCAAAATCAAAGCCATGGCCGTTTTCTGCATCAAAAAAGTAACGAATTAAATCGTTTTCTGGATTTAAACCAGGAAGGCCGACTGAAACGATGCCGACACCGATTAATTGATCGTATTTCAAATCGATTCCTTCACAGAAAATACCACCGAGGAGTGCAAAACCAACTAAGGTCTTATCCGGATTATCTTTGAACTTCTCAATATAATCTTGGCGCTCCTCAGGGGTCATATCAGCAGTTTGAATCGCAGTTTCTACTAAAGGACGTTGCTTTTGGAATTCCTCGACTACGTCTGATAGATAACGATTAGAAGGCAAGAAGATTAAATAATGACCGGGTTTACTTTCAATCATTGCATCAATCGTATTAATGATTGGTTGAATGCTAGCAGGGCGTTTGGCATAAGTCGTTTCAATATAATTGGTCACAATCACTTGTTGGTTAGATGGATTAAAAGGCGATGGAATTTCATAGGTGATACTGTCTTCTTCATCACCTAAGACGCGTTGGTAATAATCCATTGGTGATAGCGTGGCTGAAAACAATATTGCACTCCCACCTAATTGTAGTGACTCACCAATAAATGGACTTGGATCCATACAAAATAATTTGATAATGACATTGTGATTACGGTCATAAAATAATCTGGTCTTAAATGTATCATCGTACAGTTCAGCGATGCGTTGATAACTTAATAACGAGAAGTAAAAATCGACGACTAAATCACTTAGGTCTTCGTCACGGTCATTACGACCTAACCAGTCGTTGATGACGTCACACAGTTTATTAACCTGTTTTCCAAAAGCACTTAACGGATTATCTAAATGGACGTATTCTTCGTCACTTTCAGTGAGAATTTTGGCGTTAATGGTAAATGATTTTTTAAAGTTTTTAAAGGCCTTATGCAAGCGTTCAATGTCTTCATTATCATCAGTTTCCTCAATTAACTCATCTAACTTTTCATTTGAAACTGCGGCCGAATACATATCGCGAGAGCGACTAACCAAGTTGTGAGCTTCATCAATCAAGAAAATATTATCTGAATCTTCGGCGGTAAAGAAACGTTGTAGATGGACTTGGGGGTCGAAGAGATAATTATAATCACAGATGATAATATCGCAGAATTGACTAACGTCTAATGAAAATTCAAATGGATCAATTTGATATTTTTCAGCGTATTCTTCAATAACCGCACGAGTAATTTGATTGTGATTGGTTAAGATATCCTTGATGGCTGGTTTGAGTCGATCGTAATAGCCAATCATATACGGATTATCTTCTGGTTTTAAGTTTCTTTCAGCATCAAATGTGATGGCATCTTTTGCGGTTAAGGTAATCGTTTTAATGAATAATCCCTTAGCCATCATCAAATCAACCGCTTCACTAGCGACCACACGAGTGCTTTGCTTGGCGGTTAAGTAAAAGATGCGGTTAGCAATATTTTCTCCCATTGATTTAATTGCTGGAAAGAGAGTCGAAATCGTTTTTCCGGTTCCAGTAGGAGCTTGAGCAAATAAGTGCTTATGGTTAACAATCGTTTTGTACACGACCGCGCTAAATTGACGTTGGCCATCTCTAAATTGTTCAAACGGAAATGGCATTTGGTTCGCAGTTTGATTACGTTGCTTGATAATGTCGGTTCTTAACTTCAGCCATTCTTCGTATTCACTAATTAACTCATTGAAAAAGGTTTGTGCTTCTTTTTTACTAATCGTAATCGATTCAGTCGTAATATTTTGATCGGGGGTTTGAACGTAGCACAAGGTTAATTTAACGCTCTTTAAATTAGTTTCTTTTAACATCAAGAAGTGGGCATAGACCTTTGCTTGTGCCCAATAAAGCGTCGTCATGCTTTCGGAAAGTTGATCGTATTGAACGTCAGAGGTCTTAATTTCGATGATTTCAGCATCCTTACCTTGCACTAAGACACCATCAGCACGTCCTTCGATTTTAAAATCAATATCATTAATTTTTAAAGTGTTGTCCAGATAATATTCGTTTTCAAAAGCCTTATACTTACTGTTTTGTAACTTGCGATGAATTTTAGCACCTTGTTTCGCGGTATTATTACTGTTTAACTTAGCGTTTAAATCACCACTTCTTAGGGTGAATTCGACTAAGTCACGAATGCCGATATGATTGATATGATCACCTCCTGATGTGATTGAATTTGTAATCAAATTGTAACTTATGAAAAAATTTTGAATATGCTAGGCTAAAATATGTAGATTAAAGAAATGGAGAATTAATATGCCTAGAAATTTAAAAGAAGAATTACTATTTACAGCAATGATGGCTGGTTTAATGGTGATCGTAATGGAAACTTATAATATCGTATTAGCAAGCGGAATCAAAGTTGGATTAGTAATGGAAATCCTAAAGGGATATCCACTTGCGTTAATGGTTGCTGCGATTTTAGATTTGGCCCTAGTTGGACCACTCGTTAAGTTTATCTTTTTTAATTATATATTTAAGCCGGAATGGAAACAAACACCAATCAAAATTGCGCTAAGTATTTCTACTATGATGGTGTTAGGAATGGTAACTTTAATGTCAGTTTTTGGGATTATCGTAACTTTTGGTTTTAATAACCTGTCATTTGGGCTATATGGACACGCATGGTTGATGAATCTGATTGTAGCACTACCACTTCAATTAGTGATAGTTGGTCCAATTTGTCGCTTTTTGTTGATGAAATTTCAAACTAACCAAGACGCATAATAGTTGATAAAACAGTCATTTAGATGGCTGTTTTTTTATTTTCTTCGAATAATTATAATTTATTATAAATAATTAGTGAAAAATAAGATAAATACCGTTATTATTGAGATAGAAAATACCATTTGAGGAGATATAACATGATCAAAATTGTGACAGATTCAACTGCATTATTAACTGATGCTGTATTAAAAGAATTTGATATCAAGGTAATTCCATTAAACGTCAATATTGGTACCGATGCCTACAAAGATGGCATTGATATGGACGGTAATAAATTAATCCGATACATTAAGGACAATCCAAAAGGTGATTTTCCAACCACGAGTCAACCTTCAATTGGCCAATTTGTTGAGGTTTACAATGAATTAACTCAAAATGGCGACACTGTTTTATCACTACACATGACTGACCTATTAAGCGGAACAGTGCATGCAGCAACGCAAGCAAGTGAAATCGCTGATGGTGATATTAAAGTAGTTAATACTCACTACATCGACCAAAGTTTGGGATTCTTAGTTGTGCAAGCAGCTAAGATGGCTCAATCAGGTGATTTCACCCGTGATCAAATTATTGACCAAATTAATAAAGACATTCAAAACTCAGAATTATACATCGGTGTGTCCACTCTAGAAAACTTAATGAAGGGTGGTCGTATTAGTAAGGCGACAGGAATCATTTCTAAGATGATGAACTTACACGTTGTTTTCAAATTGCTTCCAGATGACTTGAAGTTACAACTAAAAGGTCGCGGTAAGAAGACTATCTCAAAATGGTTTGACCAATACCTAGAAGAAAATAAGGGTAACCAATTCAAGTTTATTGGAATTAGTTACACCGGTAGCGATGAATATCCAAATGAACTAAAAAAACGTTTGGAAACAGAATTCCCAAACGTTACAGTTGCAGTTCAATACACTTCATCAATTGTGTCAGTTCACACAGGTGAAAACGCATTTGCGATTATGACTTGTAAACAAGTTGATTAAATAATAGGGTAAAAATAATTCCTAAAGTAGCACCGATGATTGGGCCTAAAAAAGGAACAATCGCATATTGCCATTGTGATAATCGCTTGTCGTAGGTTCTCGAGAAGAAGAAACGAGGGACTAAGTCGCGGGTGGGGTTAAATGCAGCTCCAGTAATCGGAGCAACGATGCTGATGATGACCATCATTAATAGTGATGAAAACATCGTTTTAATCCACCAAGCGGCATGAATGTTACTTTGCATTTCAGTATTAACGATAATTAAGAAGGTTCCGATAATTTCCCATGTGAAGTTACGCTTCCAATTGTTAACGTCACGAGGGACGGTCGCATAGAAGTTCAAATTCAATGGAAGGCTAGCTAGCCATTTCGACCAGACTGATTTAACGGTTAGAGAAGCTAACCAGGCTCCTAAAATTTGGGTGATGATTGCACCAATCATTAATAGCCAATTGATTTGATGGTTGATCGCCAATGTCAAAGATACAACCGGATTATACTCGGCAGTACCAAAAAAGAAGTTAGTTAGCAGGGATGGAATTAAAATACTAATTCCCCAGTAAAACCCAGTTAAAAAGCGGTTTTGCCCATTGGGAAATAGGAAGTAATTAATGATGACACTGGTAACTAAACCTAGTGATAGCATTAAATATGTACCAATTAATTCTCCTAATAATATTTTCATAGCCAACCCTCCCTAGTTAATGTATACAAGTAGTAGCCTACCACTGATTATCTAAAAATTAAAATTATAAATATAAAAAAGTGAAATCATTTTAGATGACTTCACTTTTTTGTTTTTTCTAGTTGTGCAATGATATCGATAATGTCTTGTTTGTTTACTAAACGGTGTTCTTTCACGTTATAAAACATTGGTTGGTGTTGATTAATGATTTCATGATCATCTGGATCATCGGTCAAATATAAAATGTCACAGGCATCTTTGATGTCATCTAGTTCGGGGAAACCAGCTTGGCTCATAATACTGCCTAAAACTGTATCTGGACTTTCGTATGTTAAGTCGTCTAAGTATTTACTGTAGTTCAAAAATACCACCTCTTTTAGTCATTTGAATTATACTTAATATATGATTTCTAATTCAAGCAAAATGATTTTACTTGCTTTTATTTTTTTAAATAGTATAGTTGAAAATTAGTGTTTAAAATTATTTCCTTGGCGGGTAAAAGCTGATTGCATAGTCAGCAGGTGGGTCTCGTGTTAGATAGGCACGGAGGAAATATTTAGACGAAGGAGACTTTTTTATGCAAAGTCGTAATAAATGGTTTGCATTGGTTGCCGTCTGTCTAGGTTTCTTTATGGGATTACTAGATGTAACCGTTGTAAACGTCGCATTACCAACCATTCAAAGTAGCTTTAACAGTAGTTTTAGCCAATTACAATGGGTGATTAATGCTTATACTTTAATGTTTGCTGCAGTATTGTTCCTAATTTCTAAATTAGGGGACTTAATAGGGAGAAAAAGAATTTTTATCCTCTCATTGGTATTATTTTCTGTTTTCTCACTTGCTTGTAGCTTAGCGCCAAGTATTACTTGGTTAATCATTTTTAGAGGAATTCAAGGTATTGGTGGAGCCGGAATGTTAAGTCTTTCCATGAGCATTATCGCTGATATTTTTGAAGGGCCTCAAAGAGGTTTAGCACTTGGTATCTGGGGAAGTGTCGCTGGATTATCAACTGCACTAGGACCATTATTCGGTGGAATCCTACTAAGTTTCTTTAGTTGGGAATCAATTTTCTTAATGAATATTCCAATTGGAGTGATTGCTTTATTCATGAGTGGTAAATACATTCCAACTTCCAAGACCTTTAATTCAGGTAAGATTGACTTTTTGGGGATGGTATTATCATTCGCATTTATGTTCAGTATTATCTTAGGTTTAATTCAAAAGGAAACTCATTATGAATACTCATGGTTCAACTACCATGTCTTTGCATTGTTAGCAATCGGAGTGGTATTGATCCTCGTGTTTGTCCTTTGGGAACATCATTTCTCAAGTCCAATGTTAGATTTAAAACTACTAACTAATCGTTACGTAGTCGGTAGCGCCATTTCTAATTTAACTTTAGGAGTATCTATTTATTCAGCATTTAGCTATATTATTATTTTATCGCAAAATTACATGGGATACTCTGCACTACAAAGTGGGGCGCAGTTAATGCTCATTAGTGCCTTTTCATTAGTAATAGGCCCGGTTTCAGGTAAGATTGCCACTAAGATTAATCCGGGATTAATCATTAGTTTGGTCTTTATCTTGGCTGGTCTTGGGATGTTTGTTTTACCAGTGTTCTTAGGAAGCTCTAACCACTGGTTTGGCTTAATTCCTACCTTTATCACACTTGGATTAGCAAATGCATTTGTAAATCCATTATCATCTAACATTGCCGTTAGTTCTGTCGAACCAAAGGAAATCGGGATGACATCTGGATTGTTAAATGTTGGTAAACAATTTGGAACTAGTTTAGGGGTTGTTGTACTAGGTTTAGCACTAACATCTTCATATAATGACCACTTAGTGGTTTCCAAACTACCAGATAAGTTAATGCATTTATTTGAAAATGCCGGTCCATTCTCAGCTAGTGACATCACAGCTAAGATGCACAGTGATTGGATTGCATCCATCGTTCACAGTGCCTTTTACTCAGGAATTGATCACTTAGCGATTACCAATGGATTTATCTTTATTGCTGCTGGAATCTTATGTTATATCTTCCTATGCATGAAGGAAAAGCAAGCATAATAAAAAGCCGTTATTAAACGGCTTTTTTTAGTGGCGACTTGATTGATGGCCACCATTATTCGAAAGTTTAATGTTGTTACGTTTGAATTTTTGTTGGGCACTATCAGGTTGGAAATTAAAATGGTGCATGCGACCATTGTATGGTTTTCCTGCCATCTTGATTTGAACCCAGTCCTTCATAATGCGTTGCATATTTTGCGCTGCTTTAACACGGCTTTCAATTCCTTCTGTTTTGGCAGCTGGTTCGATATTATCACGAAGTTGATTGATTAATTTTTGGTGGTAAACCAATAAAGATTGGGTAAGTGGTGAATCTTTATAAGAATTAAATAGACGTTCAATAAAACGCATGGCGTCCTTTGAATTCTTTGGTTCATAAAAACGTTCTTTGTTATCCATAATGACCTCCATAAAAAATAACCCTCACGTATATTATACATGAGGGTTATTGAGTTTCATAATTAATCGTCTAAATCGATTTGACCACTTAAGTTAAATAAGAAACTTAGTAGCACCGCTAGGAAACCACCAACAACGATTCCGTTGTCTAAGATGATTTGAGCAGCTTGTGGTAATGATCTGAAGATTTGAGGGTATACGGTAACACCGATACCAGTACCAACAGATAGAGCAACGATTAGTAAGTTAGCGTTTTTATTAAAGTCAACGGTTTGCAAGATACGTATACCTTGAACTCCAACCATACCAAACATCACAACCATGGCACCACCAAGAACTGAACTTGGAATAACAGTAGCGATTGCACCAGCCTTAGGAAGTAGTCCTAAGATTAATAGGAAGACTCCAGCGTAGTAAATTGGACGTTTAGTTTTAATTCCTGAAAGTTGAACCACACCCACATTTTCTGAAAAAGTTGAGTATGGGAAGGTATTGAATAATCCACCTAACATGGCAGCAATACCTTCAGCACGATAACCTTTAGCTAAGTCTTTTTCGCTTAGTTTTCTACCAGTTAAATCAGCTAAAGCTAAGAATACCCCAGTTGATTCCACCATGGTAGTTAGTGATACTAAAATCATAGTAATAATAGCTGACCAACTAAAGTGAGGAGTACCGAAGTAGAATGGTTGTGGTAAGTGGAACCAGCTAGCTTGAGCAACTGATGCGAATGAAATCATACCCATTGCATAAGCAATGATAGTTCCGATAACCATACCAACAAGTACTGAAATTGAACGGAAGAAACCTTTTCCAAAAACGTTAATTAAAATAATAATTGCCATGGTAATTAAACCAACGATTAAGTCCTTTGGATCAGCAAAGTTCTTAGCAGTAGCGTTACCACCACCCAAGTTTTGCACGGCCACTGGTACTAATGAAAAACCAATAATGGTAATTAATGAACCAGTAACAACGGGTGGGAAGAACTTACGTAGTTTGGCAAATAGGCCAGAGATTAAGAAAACAAATAATCCTGAACAAATAATTGCACCATAAATGTAAGCGACTCCCAAAGTACCACCGATTGTTTGAAGTGGGGTAATAACTTGTACCGCACAACCTAAAACAACGGGAAGACCAATCCCAGTTAGTGGGGTCCTCTTTAATTGTAATAAAGTTGCGATTCCACACATAAAGATATCAGCAGAAACCAAGTAAGTCATTTGAGCTGCGTTAAAATGTAGAAATGCACCAATTAGTAACGGAACAATAACGTCACCAGAATACATTGCTAATAAATGTTGAAAACCTAAAATGGCAGCTTTAAATTGAGAAACTTGCTTTAAACTGCTTTCGTGATTATCCAATTTATAATTCCTCCTAAACTAATTATTACCTGAAAAATAAAAAAATCTCAATGCAAAAAGCAAAGAGACAAATTATCTTTTTGCTTATAGTCCGAAGTTTACGGTTCCGGGTAGAAACTTACCAACCTTATTATGGTAAATATATAGGCAATAACGTTTTAAAAATTTTGTATACTCAATTTTAGCCGGATTTGATAAAAAAAGCAATCCTTATCGTGAATATAATTGTTATCTATGTTGAATATAAGGTACAATAAAAGGTACTATTTATGAACTGAGGGGGAATTATCTTGAAACAAATATTAGCGATTCATACAGGTGGAACCATTTCCATGTCACAGGACGAAAGTGGCGAAGTGGTCCAAAATGAGCAGAATCCAATTGCTGTTCAAAAAGATAATTTATTAAATCAAGGTATCGAAATTGTGAATGAGGAGATTTTCAACTTACCATCACCTCATATGACCCCAGAAAGAATGCTTCAAGTGGCCAATCGCATTAAAAAAGCACGTGAACAAGGATACGATGGTGTCGTTGTTACTCACGGAACTGATACATTGGAAGAAACAGCTTATTTCTTGGATTTAACATTAACCAACGATTTTCCAGTGGTAGTGACTGGAGCAATGCGTTCATCAAATGAAATTGGTTCAGATGGACTATATAATTTATTAAATGCAGCGGCAACTGCTGCTAGTCCACAAGCGATTAATAAAGGGGTCCTAGTGGCAATGAATGATGAAATTCATACCGCTAGATACGTTACTAAAACCCACACCACTAACGTGGCCACTTTTAGAACCCCAACATTTGGTCCAATTGGAATTATTTCCAAGCACCAACCAACGTTCTTCCAAGAATTAATTCAAAGTGAAGTGGTTGATATTGATTCAATCGTTGAAAATGTCTACTTAATTAAAGCATTTGCTGGAATGGACGGTACTTTATTTGATGCATTGGACAATGATAAAACGAACGGTTTAGTTATTGAAGGACTTGGTGCTGGGAACTTACCACCAGAAACATTAGCTTCAGTTCAACGGTTAGTAGATCGTAATATTCCGATTATTTTGGTTTCCCGTTGTCTAAGTGGGGTTGCCCAAGATATTTATGCCTATGAAGGTGGCGGAATTCAATTAGAAGAAATGGGATTAACATTTTGTCATGGGTTGAACGGACAAAAGGCACGTATAAAATTAATCATTGCATTGAGTGCCAATAAATCAGGAGAAGAATTACAAAGATTTATGAGCAATGCAATATCATAGAGTGAGGGATGTTTATGAACTCTGTTATTGCACAGTTGAGTGCAGCACAAGATAAAAACCAATTAGTGAATATCTACTTAAATTCAGGAGATATTTTCTACACAGGTTATGTTCAAAAAGTAAATAATGACGAATTAGTAATCGCAACCTACGAATCAAGTGGGCTAGCTGATGGCTATGTCGCAATTAAAACTAGTTTGATTGAAAGCGTCGAAACATCAAGTGATGATTTAAGTAGTATTGAAGAAAAGATGGCGATTGCCAATCAAGTCGGACTGTTTGAATCAAGACCAACTGATTTACAATTCGATAGTGATATTAACTTGTTTCCACAAATTATTATTCAAGCTTACATTAACCATGAAATTATTTTAATTCATGATAATGATGAAAGTCGTTTCTACACTGGAATCGTCCAAAAGATTAATAATGAATCATTTGATTTTTATCGCTTAGATAAATTCAACTTCATCGATAATCAAGTCGCTACCATGGGCTTTAATCAAAGCATGATTATTGAATTCCAAGGACGCGAACTAAGCGTGATGAGTAAGGTCGTCGATAAGGTGAGCGAAAATAATATCGCTCATACTGCGGAATCATTCAATAACATTGTTGATATTCTAGCGACTTCATATCATCATCACCAATTGATTGAAGTTCGTTGTCGCTACAATGATCATTTCTTCTATGTTGGCGAAGTGATTATGTTAAATGATGATGGCATTATTCTAAAAGTCGTTGATATGTCTGGGCAATTTGGTGGCTATGTCTACATTAAGATGAATGGGATTGAACGCGTTACTATCGGCAATGATTACTTAGAATTAGT
>NZ_JAMBKT010000003.1:0-38539 GCF_025290035.1 Apilactobacillus sp. | reverse complement strand
AAAAAAAGCCCCGTTATTTTCATAACGGAGCTTTTTGTTTATCCTAAAGTTTTTTTGATAATGTTTACTTCTTCTGGATTAGGGGAACGACGCATACTTTTAATATCGTGTAGTTCCTCTACCGTGAAGTGCAAGTTGAATGCCAATTGTGTATCAGGCATGTCATGATCTTTTTGATAATTGACAATTTCTTCAGCAATCTTATTTAAATTACGATTCATAAGAACCCTCCTAACAAAATCCATCCGACATGTACATTATAACTTATTTTACTATTAGGAGAACGATATTTTACTAATAAATTAAAATTAGTTGAATTGCGATAATTGTGGCAATCAAAATCACATAGTCAATGGCTCTAATTGAGATATGTTCAAAATGAGTGCGTGCTTCATTGTCGACAAAGACATGGGAGTTCATGCCTTGGGCCAATAGTGTTGACCAATTCATGGCTGCCAAGATTGCTTTGAAATATAGAGTGGGGGATGCATAAGATAGATGAACATTACGCATTTTAGCAGCTAATTTGATATCAACTACTTCTTGTTTAATGGTATCAACTAAATTAAAAGCACCCATGACACCGTAAGCAAACTTACTAGGAACGTGGAAATTTTGTCCTAAGCTAGCGGCTAGTTCTTCAATCGTGGTCTTACAAGTGTAGGTTGCACCAAGTGATACAAACGCATATAGACGCGTTACTAATAAGATTCCGTATTGATAGTTTCCGTTAATCTTTTGCGCAAAGTAAATTCCTAAAGCGGGAACTAAGGTAACTAGTAGCAGGTATAGAATTCGCTTCCAAGTTGCAAAAAAGATTAGATAAAGCAAACTAACTACAAAGATGACGACGTTTAGTTGAATGGATGTAGTAAACGAGATTTCTAAAGCGATTACTAACATCATCAATAGTTTAAGCACTGGATTCATTAAAACGCCTCCTGATAAGTTAGTTGATGATTTTCAAATGCCAAGTGATAATCAATTAGATTATCAATACCGTTGGTTTGATGAGAAATCATGATTTGGGTTTGACCAGCTTGTTTAGCTTGTTGTAACAAATCACAAACCACATGAATATATTCAATGTTAATACCATTAAATGGCTCGTCTAATAGTAATAGTGAATGACCCATCAAGACCATTGAGATAATTTGAAGACGTTTCTTTTGGCCATCACTTAATGAGTAAATGACGCGGTCTTTCAAATCAGCTAACCCTAATTCTTGTAGATAATGATTAATTTCATCTTCTGTTAAAAATTGGTTAATCGCATTTTTGATCGATAGGTTAATCTCATCTTCGACAGTAATTTTAATAAATTGTTTGTTGGATTCTTGGAAAATTAAACCAACTTGGGTTAAATACTTATTCAAACGAATCTTATTAATTGATTTATCGTTGAATAAAATATCACCAGTAAATTGATGTTGCTTGATTAATGTTTTAAATAAACTAGATTTACCACAACCATTAGGGCCGGTAATTAAAGTAGTGGCTTGTTTGTCAATTGGTAAGGTTAAATTATCAATTAGTTCCATGTCATGATTGTGGATAGAAACAGATTGTAGTTTTAAGATTTCTCCACCAACTGGATGATTCTTGCATGGACGTTGACTAGCTTGGTTAAATTGTTCGAACAATTTAGTGACTAGTGCTTTATCCATTGGCACAAATTCCTGGTTAGTTTCATTAAAACCAATAAATTGATCTACAAAATGTTCATACCCAGATAAATCATGATCAATTCCAATGATAATTTTATCTTGTTGTTTTAATTGGTTCAGTAGTTTGATTAATTCCAAACGAGAATCAATATCAACATTGGCAAACGGTTCATCTAACAAAATGACCGGCGCATCAATTGCGACAACAATACTTAGCGCCACCTTTTGCTTTTCTCCACCTGATAGCGTTTTAAAACTTCTATTCTTTAGATGGATCGAGTTAGTAAAAGATAACGCTTCATCAATTCTTTGTTCCATTTCTTCCGGCTTTAGTTGAAGATTTTCGAGGGTGAAGATAAATTCATCTAAAACCGTTGCCATACAAAATTGTTGTGATGGATCTTGGAACATCATTGCGATTGTTTGTCTTAACTCACGTTGAGATAAATCAAAAAGATTGTGTTCGTTAAAATTGATAAAGCCTTCGATTGTACCGTTGTTATATTGTGGATAAAAACCTGCGATAGTTTTTAAAAGAGTTGATTTACCGGATCCAGACGGACTATAAATCAAGCTCATTTGACCAGCATTAAAATCCAAACTAACCCCTTTAAAAGTTGGGTTTTGTGCATCAGCGTACTGATAAGCCAAATGATTTATGTTTAAAGTATTCAAAATTGACACTCCTAATGATTACTTGATAACGTGACTTTTTTCTAGCATGTTTGCTACTAATTTTGATAAAACGCCACCAAAGATGAAGATTGATAATAGGCGTGCAAAGAATAATAGGATAAGCATGTTAACTGAGTATGCGTTGTAACCACTCTTGAACCAGTCCCAGATGAATGTAATAACTGTAGTTGAGATAGTAGTTGCGGCAACTCCAATCCAGTCAAAATGTTTGTATTTTGTTGCTACGAAACCAACTTCTGTAGCGATACCTTGTTCGATTCCTGAGATGACAGCACCGACACCCCATTGTCCACCTAAGAACATTTCCACGATTGCACCAATAACTTCAGCTAAGAAAGGTGCACCAGGGCGTTTAAAGATGAAGCCAGCTAAAGGTGCAGCCATAATCCAAAGACCTAGAAGTAAGTCGTTAGCTAATGGTGCTAATCCAGATGGAGTAAGCGCTAAGCTTAGTGCGTTGTATAGGAATCCTGTGGCAAAAAAGATAATTCCACAGATAATTGAGATTAATGTAAGTAAAATGATGTTTCTAAGTGACCATGTGTTTTTCATAGTTTCCTCCAGAAAAAAAGACCCCAAACTATTATTAGTCTGGAGTCCAATTTATTTTATGTTTAAAAAATAAAAGGGTTGTTTTCCTTCGCAGGGATTATCCTGAATCAGGTACAATGGGTGTTTTCTCAGCCATAACGGCACCCCAAACATTAATTATCAATTTACCACAACTATACTATTATCCAAAATTAAAAGCAAGTTCAATTTTAAAGTGTTGTTGAATCCGTGATTTCATGGTACTTTAATATGGTACATAATTAGACTGGAAGTATTATTTAAATGAAAAAATCAGTAAAAAGATTAACAATCATTTTCGTAGCAGCGATTGGAATCGGCATTTATGAACAATTCGGGAATCCATTCTACGCAGTAAAGCAAGTTTACGAAAAATATGAAACTAAAAAAGAAGAATATCAACCTAACTACAATACAGATAAACAAACTTATAGCGAAGATTTAATTAAGGCAAGTAACAACCAATTCGGTAATGCCAGTGCTGTAGTGGCGCTGGATGCGACTAACAATAAATTCGTCTACATGCAAAATGCAGATCAAAAAATTAAAGTCGCATCATTAGCGAAGTTGATGACATTGTATCTAACAATTCAAAAAGCTGAAAAGACGAAGGGCTGGAATCAAATTGTAAACACTGACGATGATGGGCTACGCCGTTTAGGGGAAGACAGTGAATTAGGCGGCTTTAGATTTAAGAAGGGCCACAAGTATACTGTTAGAGATTTATATAAGGCGGCGTTGGTTGAATCATCCAATAATTCAGCAATCGCGCTAGGTAATTGGGTTGCAGGGAATAATGTTAAGTTTATCAAGATGATGAATGAGCAAGCCAAAGCATGGCACCTAAACGCTACTTTCGTTTCTTCATCGGGACTAGAAAATAGTGATTTGAAAAAATTCGGTTACGCTCAAGTAGGCGGTAGTGATGCCGCTAACATGGTTTCTGCTAGAAGTTTAGCCGAAATCGCTGATCACGTCTTAAGTGTCTACCCACAAGTAGTGGATGATGCCAAACAAACCACTGAAACTGTTGATGGTCAGACTTTAATCAATGAAAATAGCTTATTACCAAATAAACCGTTCTATGACCCAAGCTTACATGTTGATGGCTTAAAGACTGGTTATACGGTTGCAGCGGGACTATGTTTAGTGGCCACTGCGCAAAAGCCAGGTAAAGATCGACTAGTGACAGTAACCGTTAATGATTACACCGAATTTTCTGATACAGCAGCACTAATTAAATTAGTTAATAGTAAGTCAAAGTACTTTAATTAATGGTTTCTATAAGAATTTGGTAGATGTGTTACAATAGTGTATGATAGATAATATATTGGATTACTATAAAAAGGAGTAGATTTATGAAATCGGCCTGGAATATAGTTGGCCTCTTTCTTTGGATTATATTACTAGCATATGCTATTTTTATTATTTATAACATCGCGGTTCGAAGAAGTAGGTTAATCATAAATGGGCACTACGACTTTTCACTTAGCCATCTTGTTAAGACCACGATCCAGATTGTGATCTTGTTCATTGGGGTGGGATTTATGTCATTTGAATCTTTCCATACAAATGTTAGTGCTGACGGGGAAAATGTTAACATTAAGCGCGATTATCAACCACTAATATTAGATACTAATGGGAATAGTTCATACTATGTGAAAGTCAAAAGTGAAAGCAATCCATCATTGAATCAGTCTTATTCATATTTGGTTAACGGACGCCGACTTTCAGTCTCTAGTTCACAATCTAGTGTGTTAGTAGGGACTAACAATGAGATTAATGTGCAAAAGTCAGCTGTTAGATGGAATGATCGTCAAGCTAATAAGTTAGATCAAAGATACCAAAAAGCGTGGGTTGCTAAAGTAACCGCAACGTATAAAGACAATTTATTGAACGGTATTGGGATGCGTGCAGGTAGACAATACACTAGCTACACATTAATTAGAATTCCAGATAGTTCATTTATATATAACGATAATTAAAGTGCTGAATAGTTCAGCACTTTTTTATTTTGTAAGTCGTTTCGTTTGCGAGAAATTTTTAAAATCTATATAATTTTATTTCGTATCTTAATACCAAATTTTATAGGAGACGAAATATAATGTTTATTTAATGAAAGAAAGAATTTCGAGAAGTGTATTATTATCAATTATCGCTGTTGGCGTGATGATTTTTAGTGGGGTAATCGTTGAAACATCAATGAATATTACCTTTCCTACGTTAATTAGCGAGTTCCATATTGGACTGAATGTGGTTCAATGGATTACTACAATTTATCTATTAGTTTTATCTAGTGTGATTCCGTTATCTAAGTTCTTAAAAGAGAATTTCAAGACTACGCACTTGTTTATTTTTTCAGGGTTAATGTTTTTGATTGGTTTGTTAATTGATGTATTTGCCCCCAGCTTTACCTTTTTAATTATTGGTAGGCTAGTGCAAGGGATTGGAACCGGGATATCATTACCGTTAATGTTCAATCTGATTTTAGATAACGTCCCACTTAGTCGACTCGGCTTTATGATGGGATTCGGATCATTGATTACAGCTGCTGCTTCCGCAGTCGGGCCCACATTTGGTGGAATTATTGTGCATACACTTGGCTGGCGTTATATTTTTATCTTTTTAATTCCAGTACTAATATTGGCAATGATTTTAGGGATGATTACCATTCCTAAATTAAGCCAACCAGAGTTAAAACCTAGTCGCTTTGACTTTGTTAGTTTTGCATTTATCGTATTTACTTTTGCCGGTTTAATTATCGGAATTAGTAATATTAGTACTAATCAAATTTTAAACGTGAATGTCTGGTTACCATTGGTGATCGGGATTATCGCCCTAATATCATTTATGGTCAGACAAAATAAATTGGCTAATCCAATTTTAAACGTATCGATTTTGAAAAATCACTCATACAGTCGCTTTTTACTAGCATTTTTTATCAACCAATTAATCATTTTAGGGTTAGCGTTTGTAGTGCCAAACTACGTGCAAATTATTAACCATAGTGACTCCAGTGTTGCTGGATTAATTTTATTACCTGGTGCTGTGTTAGGTGCAATTATTTCACCGCTATCCGGTATTTTATTAGATAAAGTGGGTGCAAAGAAACCGATTTTATCTGGATCAGGATTAATCTTGATATCATTAATTGCGTTAACAGTGAATTCAGCGCATGTGAGTGACCTATTTTTTATCATCACATATACATTGATTATGATTGGAATTGGCTTATCATATGGAAACATCATGACTAAAGCACTAAGCTATTTAAAAAATGAACGAAAAGCAGATGGAAACGCGATTTTGACAACGGTTCAACAATTCGCAGGAGCAATTGGGACTGTGATTGTGGCAACGATTATTACTAAAGTTAATCTAGTTAATATTCATCAACCAGTTGTTGGCTTTGCGGTCGCAATATTCTTTTTAGCAGTTATCACTGCGATTCAATTTATCGTTATTTTGTTTAATAAAGACTAAAAAAAGCCTTCACTTTAAAGTGAAGGCTTTTTCTTATTTTTGGTTTTGTAGTTTGGAATGGTGAACACCATAAGCAAAGTAGAAGATAAATCCAATCACAATCCAAATCGCTACGAAAATCTTAGTGATATCTGGAAGCATGACAATAAAGAAGATACTGAATACTCCAGCGACAATTGGTAGGAATGGATACCATGGCATTTTGAAACCATCATTTTGGATGTCTTTACGATGACGTAGTTTGATAACACCAAATGAGATAAATGCGAATGCAATCAATGTACCGGCATTAATAAGTGAAGCTAGTTCAGATAGGGGAACTAAACCCGCGAAAACAGCTTGAACGATAGTAGCGATAATAATCGCATTTCTTGGAACAGAGTGTTTTTCACTAACGCGGCCGATAAATTTAGGAAGCAATCCATCACGACCCAATGCATAAACAAGTCTTGATCCACCGATGAACATGGTTACCATAGCAGTAAAGATACCAAACAAAGCACCAATAGTAATTAGTTTATTAAATGCTGTTAAGTGAATAATTTGTAGGGCATAAGCAGCGGGGTCGTCAACGTTTAGTTCTTTGTAGTTAACGATTCCAGTTAATACAAAGGAGAATGCTACGTATAGCACTACAGCAAAGATAACAGTTCCTAAAATTCCTTTAATTACGTTTTTACCAGGATTAATTGTTTCAGCTGAGTTAGATGCTAGTGCATCAAACCCGATGAAAGCAAAGAATACAGTAGCAGCTGCAGTAAAGATACCACCCATACCAAATGGAGTTGAGTGGAATTGTGAAGGGTAGAATGGAACATAATTGCTAGTTTTAACGTAGAATGCACCAATAACAATAAATGCGATAATAATAACAACCTTAACAATTACTGCGAAGTTTTCAACTTTCTTGGACATTTCGGTTCCTTTTAGAAGGACTCCTGCGATAATTAACACAATGATAACGGCAGTGATATTAATCACGCCACCTTCCATGGGGCTGGCTTGGAAGGCTTTTGGAATATTAATCCCAAAAGCGGCTAAAATATTGTTGTTAAAGTAGGCAGCGAAACCAGTTGCTTCAGCGGAAACCGCTAAGAAGTATTCTAGAATCAATGCCCAACCTAAAATCCAACCAATAATTTCACCATAGACAACTGAACCAAATGAATATGCTGATCCAGCGATTGGCATTGCTGATGAAAATTCAGCGTAGGCCATTCCAACTAAGCCAGAAACAATGGCAGCCATTAAAAAGGCAATTGCGACAGCTGGACCAGCATGGCTGGCAGCTTCATGACCAGGAAGAATAAAAATCCCAGTTCCGATTACAGCACCGATACCCAATGCAACTAAGTCTTTTGCGTTTAATGACTTTGCTAATCGTGAGTCAGCCTCTAAATAATTGCTAACCGATTCTTTCTTAAAAATTTGCATAAGTATCATCACCTTTTCTTGTTTATAAGTTGCTAACACTATATAATGAAAACCAACATAAGTAAAATTAATATTTAAAATGTTTACATTAGAAAAGGTGATATTAAATGAACCGCTTTTTGGTTTTAGAAGCAGTGCTGCAAAATAAAAGCTTTACCAAAGCAGCAGAACAACTAGGCTATACCCAATCATCAGTAAGTCAGATGATGGCTAGTCTAGAAAAAGAATTCAATATGCATATCTTAAAAAGATCACGTTCGGGAGTTGAATTAACACCTGATGGGGAAAAGCTGTACCCATTTATTCGTCAAACTTTAAAACAATATCGTTCATTATTGGATACGGCTGAATCAATTAATGGGCTGCAATCCGGTACAATTAGAATCGGTGCGATTACCAGTGTTAGTTGTTATTGGTTACCACAATTATTCAAAGAATTTAAAACCCAGTTCCCTAAAATTAACTTCATTTTAAATCAAGGTGATTATGGAACCATTCTAGAATGGCTTAAAAATGATCAAATTGATTTTGCCATCATGACTGCTGAATTTGGAAATGGTTTTAATAAGACATTAATACATAAGACCAGCATGCATGCATTCTTACCGGAAAATCATCCATTAGCTCAATTGAATCAAATTCCGATTGAAAAACTTGTGGATGATCCATTCATATTAGTTGAAGGTGGTGGCTACAGTGAACCACTTGAGGCCTTTAAAAAAGCTGGATTAACTCCAGATGTCAGATATATCATTCAAGATGACTATACAATCATGGCGATGGTTGAAGCCGGACTGGGCATTAGTATTCTATCTGAATTAGTGTTTGAAAGAACCGACTTTAAGGTTGTTAGTAAGCCAATTGTCCCAGATGTAACTAGACCGGTCGCAATTGTGTATAAAAATAAAGAAGAACTACCAATTGCGAGTCAATATTTTGTCGACTTCATCGTCGATCATAAAGAAGAACTGTATTAAAAAAACGTCCCAGAGGGACGTTTTTATTTTGTAGTATTATCGTTTTTTACATATAAATAGTGGGGTTATCCACTTTGATATCAAAAATTTCTTTAGCAATCTTATCTGCTGCAGCGTAAATTGAATCATTTACACCCGGACGAGGAATCGCTGAAGTCACAAAGTAAACTCCTTCAGTATTTAATCCCCATGTGTATAAGTTCTTTTGACCAACGACACGATCGGTAGCTAAGTCGATATCAACCGAAGAGTTAGCCACGACTTTGCCATCTGATAAAGTAATTTGTTCAGCAGACACAATTCCACTATCCAACATACTAGTTAATACCGGATTAGCTGAAACGTTAGTAACAGGAGCGTTGGTTCTGGCTTCAATTAAAGCATCGGCTTGAATAATTTCTTCACCGTAGAAAGCAGAACGAGTAATAAACTTATGGTTAGCACCAATCACTTGCATTTGAGGGCCAATAATCTTCACAACACCAGCGTTCATTAGTGCGATGATTTCTTGACTACGCACAGCGGGAGCACCTTGTGATAGGAACTTCATGTTAGCAGAGAATTGACCTTGGTACTTGTTAGCAAAGTCATCGTTAGTAAATAGGTGGTTAGATAAAATGTAGCGAATATTGTCTCTTAAATCCCTTAGCATTTCAATTGCACCAGTAATTGGAGAAGTTTTAGAACCTAATAGAGCATCGTCAACAATTAGTTGTAACCATTTTTTAACATGGCCTTGGTAATCATCTAGTGTTGAGATTTTAATTCCAGCGACGGGGTTTAAAATTAAGTCCCAGTTAAAGATTTCATCGTCATTTAGGTGATAACTAGCGATTAATGAATCGTGATCATCTGCATCAATAAAAGCTTGTTGGAATTCTTCCACGTTGATTTCGGGATGTTTTAAAGCGAATAAGAAAGAATAGTATCTGTATTCAATATCCAAACGAAGTAGTTTGTGGAAATCTTCAAAACTAATGTGGCCGTTATGCACATGTTTATCCACATTTTCGTTAGTTAAAAAGACAGCTGAATAATTTTCGTTAAATGCCTTTTGACTAATCGCTTTTGGATAATATGGGACACCACGTCTTGAACCAGCATAAATGGTTGGTTCCTTGCCACTTGGATGATAAGTTAGGGTATTATCACCATTATCAGTGAAAGTTCCACCACGACCTTCGGTTAAACGTGATACGAAATCATTAAAGCTAAGGCCCATTCCACGAATAATGACGTTATGGTCAGCTTGAATATGGCTTAAGTCAGCTTCGTCGGCTTCACCAGGTAAAATGTAAGTTAAGTCGTAATCCTTGGAATACTTTAATAGAGATTCTTGATCCTTAGTTAATTTATTTTCTTGTTGGCCTAAACTAAATACTAAACGGTCAACATTGTATTGTTGTTGGTTGGCGAAGACTGAGTATGTATCATCGTCATTTGCTTTGACTTCATCTACATTTTGATTGAAGTGTAGTTCTAAATTAATATGGTCATTTTGATTGATTTGATCTTCTAAAAGAGAGAAGAACCATTGACAATATGCACCACAGATTGCACGAGGAACGTATGAACGGTCGTTAATTTTTTGGACCGCTTCAAGTAGTTCATCGCGGTTATCAACATCTAATTGTTTGATGAATTTAATTGATTCATCTGATTGACACCATTCTGAAATGGAGTAAGCATCGGCTTGATTATCATTGAAAAGTGATAATTCATTTGCCGGGGTATTCATGATTAGACTGATGGGTTGATTAACTTTCCACACACGGCCACCTTGAATGTAGCGGTCGAATAAGTGAATTGTAATATCTTCTAGATGATTAGCATCATGATTTAAAATAAGGTTATTTAACATTAATAGGCCACGAGGGCCAGCACCTATAATTCCAATTTGCATGTCGAACACTCCTTTATAATAAGATAATAACATGATTGAAAAACTGATTTGGGTTTGACGCATAAAATTATCAAAATTTTTTACGGATATGATAAAATTAATGCATAAGGATGGTGTTAATAATGAGTGAATTAATTCCTGAAAACATGGACGAAGTAAAATTAAAAATGGCACGTATGCTAATTGACGGTCATCAAGTCACTGAAGAAGAAGTAATCTATCAAGCGGTTGCTGATTTATTCCAAGATTACCTAGAAGAAGCAGAAGAAGGCCACTATGACACTTCTCATTTAAATGGAGATACATTTACTGTCACTGGGATTAGCGGTAGTCAAATCGCAGAATTTAAATCGACAAAAGAAAATTTTGTCGAAGACTTTCGTCATGATGCATTAGAGCTTTGTTTCAGATTAGAAGATGAAGCCCAACGCATCGCAAGACTATAAAAAAAGAACCGATTAATATCGGTTCTTTTTTTAGTTGTTTTCAACAGGTAAGTCGATTTTGACTTTTTCAATAATATGACCAGCCATATTATGAATTAGTTCGTTGTACCAAAAGCCATCATTGAAATTTAATTTGGTGTCTAATGCATAGACAGTTAAGGTGTAGTCATGAACACCACTAGGTGGTTTGGGTCCCATGTAATGTTGACTGATAGGTTGGTCTTTCATGTCATAGATGTGACCAGCAGAACTGTTGTAACCTTGTGTCCAATTTAATGGGTTGTTACGACTAGCGTCTTCTGGGACGTCAACATCGTGGCCGTCTAAACCAGCGACTAACCAGTGAATCCATTCAAAACCACATACTGGAATTGAATCTAAATCAGTTAATGCAAAGGCAATTTCTTTGGTTCCTGCAGGGACATCTTTGATTGAAAATGGGAATGATACCACTGGAAAATCATGTTCCATATATTCAACAGCAGCGTGTCTAGTATATTTATCTGGAAGACGATTATTATCTAAGTTAACTTCAATCTTCATAGTACAAACCTCCTATTTAATAAATTTCAAAATATAATAACCTTGTGAATCAGCCGACACGGTATAGTTGGTATAACCAGCTTTTAACCATTGGTCTTGGGTTGCCTTTGCATAGTTTTGAGCATCAGCAACGGAACTGAAAATATGGGTACGATCAAACATCGTTTTCTTGCCAGATTTCTTAGTTGGCATGGCATATTGATTTCTATCATTTTGATTCTGTGAATCGGTTTGAGATTGTTTATTTCGAACTTGTGAACTCATCTCGGTTGACTGGTTTGAGTGGCTATTAGAAGTAAAGTAGGTGATGGTTTTAACACCAGCTAGAATTAATCCAGCCACTACGACGATAAAAATTATGATCGGCCAAATGCGGTTATTGTTTTGGCGACTTTTATTAGCATTTGTAACAGTATCATCAAACGTGTATTTACGGATTCTACTGTCGTTATCACCATTATTCATACAAATAATCCTCCATTCGGAAAAATAGTATTACTTATCTATTATAACAAAAATTGCCTGCGATAGGAATTAAGCAGAAAGTTTGCGAGAAAGTGATAATAGTTATAGGCTATAAGAAAAGGAGGAATCAACTATGAAAATTGGTTTTATTGGAACCGGAGTAATGGGTTCTTCAATGATTCAAAACTTATTGAAAGCTAACCACGAGGTGAACGTATTTAACCGTACTAAGGCGCATGCACAAACGGTTTTAGATGATGGAGCTAAATGGTATGATACACCAGAAGAAGTGGCTAAAAATTCATCAGTGGTGATTACTATTGCTGGTTTTCCAGATGACGTTAAAGAAATTTACTTTGGCGACCACGGATTATTTGCTGGAGCTGATGATCAGACCATTTTAATTGATTCGACGACAAGTACTCCTAAAATAGATGAAGAAATTTATGCAGAAGGACAAAAACGCGGGATTCAAACATTAGATGCACCAGTTTCTGGTGGGGATGTCGGAGCTAGGAATGGCACACTTACCATTATGGTCGGTGGTGATGAAGCGACCTTTAATCAAGTCAAATTCGTTTTAGAAGTAATGGGAAGCCAAGTTAAATTATTTGGTGGTCCTGGAAAAGGTCAACATACTAAGATGGCGAACCAAATCATGATTGCTGGGACGATGACGGGGATGGTTGAAATGTTCGAATATGGCAAAGCCGCAGGGCTGGATTTGGCTTCGATGATGGATACTGTTTCTAGCGGGAGCGCTGATAATTGGAGTCTCGACAACTATGGACCTAGAGTATTAGCGGGTGATTTTAAACCTGGTTTTTCAGCTAAGCACTTCTTAAAGGATCTACGCATTGCTCTTCAAGGAGCAGAAGAAATGCAAATTGATTTGCCCGCGACTAAGCTAGCAAAAGAACTGTACGAAAAGATGGTTGATGAATACCATTTAGGCGATGATGGAACACATGGACTAGTGAAAATTTATAAGAAGTAAAATAAAAACACCTTTGATTAATTCAAAGGTGTTTTTTGTTTATTGAATTTCATTAAAGAAAGTCATTAGTTGTTCTTTTGTTAACTTGGCTTTTTCTTCTCCAGAGATGTCATATGAGATTTTACCTTGGTGTAATACCAATAGGCGGTTTCCATATTTTAAGGCATCTTCTAGGTGATGAGTAATCATTAGACAAGTTAGTTTTTGTTCTTTGATGGTTTCATCGGTGATGTCCATTAACTTTTGAGAAGTTTTAGGATCCAATGCAGCGGTATGTTCATCTAATAATAAGATGCCAGGACGATTGATGGTAGCCATTAAGAAACTCAATGCTTGGCGTTGACCACCAGATAAGCTACCAGTGGCGGTGTTTAAACGATGATTTAGGTTATTATTCATTTTAGCAGTAATTTCCGCAAAGTGTTTCATTTGGGTCTTCAAACGACGAGGAATAAGGTGATGATGACCACCACGTTTTTCAGCTAGTAATAAGTTTTCGGCAACGGTCATACGAGGGGCAGTCCCTAATTTAGGGTCTTGGAAGACGCGACTTAGAAATGAAGTGCGTTTTACGACTGACATATTAGTGATGTCTTTATCCTTGTAGATAACTTGGCCGGAAGTAGGGCGAAGGTTACCACCAATGGTATTAAATAAAGTTGACTTACCAGCACCGTTAGAACCTAAAATGGTAATGAAGTCACCTTCATGAATGTCTAAATTGACGTGATCTAAAATGTTTAATTCTTCAGGAGTATCAGGGTTAACAGTTTTAACCACATCTTTTAATTGAAAGATTGTCTTAGTCATTTTTTAGCCCCCTTTTTAAAACATGTTTTAGATGGAAGCGTGATTCGAAAGCAGGTACTCCCATGAAAATAGCTAATAAGATTGATGAAATTAAGTTCAAGTCGTTGGCGTTAAAGCCTAGTTGAAGCACTAGTAGTAATACTAAACGGTATAAAATACTACCCACAATGACAGCGACTAGACGTTGATTCATAGTTAAATCACCGAAGATAACTTCACCGATAATGATAGAAGCTAGGGCAACAACGATAATTCCAATTCCCATATTAACGTCAGAGTAACCGTTGTTTTGAGCAACTAGGGCACCACCTAGGGCGATTAATCCGTTAGAAACACTGACACCCATGATTTTCATGTTATCGGTGTTAATTCCTAGTGATTCAGCCATGTTTTCGTTATCCCCAGTGGCGATGAAAGCTTGTCCTAAATCAGTTTGTAGGAAGTAGATTAAAATGACAGTCACAACTGTAATAACAATTAGTCCTAACACAACACCATCAAAGTAGGCAGGAAGTGATTTTAGGAATTTACCACTTAATAAAGTAGGTAGGTTTAATAATGATAAGTTTGGTTTACCCATGATACGAAGATCAATTGAGTAAGAAGCAGTCATTACTAGAATTCCGGCTAATAGAACAGGAATCTTAGCTTTAGTGTAAAGTAATCCGGTTACTAGACCAGCAAGACAACCAACCACAAAGGCTAGTAGTGTTGCCAAGAGTGGATTGATACCATGAGCGATGGCAGTTACCGCAGTGGCAGCTCCCATTGGGAAAGTTCCTTCAACAGTCATATCAGGGAAATCAAGAATTCTAAATGTTAGATATAGTCCAATTCCAATGACAGCCCATAATAGGCCTTGTCCGATTGCAGATATAATTAAACTCATTTGTAGATCACTCCATTTCTTTTGGCTTCTTTGATTAGTGAATCAGGAATTTTAATACCCAAGCGTTTAGCCTGTGCTAGGTTGATTGCTAAGTCACCGTGAGCTAATTTTTCGATTGGCATAGTTGCTGGGTTAGCACCCTTTAGAACTTTAGCAGCCATCTTACCAGTTTGAACACCTAGTTTGTATTGGTTTAAACCAATTGTAGCTAGCGCACCTTGTTTAACAACAGTTGATGCAGTAGGGAAGACAGGCACGTTCTTTGTGTTAGCAACGTTAACTAATGTTTGGATTGCTGATGCAACAGTGTTGTCATTTGGTACATATACCGCGTCAACATTTTGCACCATTTGAGTTGCTACTTGGTTCAAGTCGTTAGTGTTAGAGATTGAGTAACCTTTAACGTTAATATGTTCTTTTTTACATAATGCAACGAATTGATGGTATTGAGAAGTTGCTGAATCATCACTTGATGTGTAGATTACCCCTAAAGTATGTAGGTTAGGCATAATTTTTTTGATTAGTTCTAGTTCTTCTTTCATTGGTGGGAAATCGGACACACCAGTAACCAATCCACCAGGGTGTTCGTTTGATTTAACCAATCCAGCTGATTTAGGGTCTGTAATGGCACCTAAGATTAATGGAGTGTTCTTAACAGTGTTTGCTAAGACTTGTGCTGACGGTGTGGTAATTCCGATTGATAAATCAACATTTTCAGTCGCAAACTTAGAACTCATTGTCTTTAGGTTGCCTTGATCACCTTCAGCGTTTTGGAAATCAATGTTGATGTTCTTACCTGGTGTGTAACCAGATTGTTTTAGACCAGCAATGATTCCAGCATGAATCGCGTCTAGGGCAGGGTGTTCTGTTAATTGTAGAATTCCAACAGTAGGAATATGATTAGTGCTAATTTTATGTGTTTGTTTTTCTTGGTAAAAACCAAATCCTAATAGTACAACTAGGATACAAATGACTGTATATAGTCTCTTCATAATAGATTCTCCTTTTTGGTTAAGATGGTTATTAATGCAATAAAAAAACGGATAACCCAAAACACAACAGGTTATCCGATACATTTTTGGCCTGTGGTGTCTGAATCATATCCGCACAGGCTTATTATTTCGTGAGAAAGAAGCCGGTACAGATGCGCTTAATGATTGCATCATATAAGTCGCATCTGTGATAGGGCATGCGACTTATAAGCACCAGCTTTGCCAACGAGAACTTAAACTTGATGATAACATATTCTTCATTGGTTTCTTTCTCCTTTCAATTAAGTTAAGTTCATTTTAAGTTTATCAAATTTAATTGTCAAGAAATAAAATAAAAAAGAACACCAAATGGTGTTCTTTTGCTTTATTTGTCTTCTTTATTTTCGTTAGTTGGTTCATCTTCATATGCATCCAAGTTGATTTGGTCATTGACCATTTTTGCATTGTGAAGATCAGTACTTACCATTGAACTGGAGATTCCCCATCTGTAGAAGATTAGAGAAACAATGATGATAACAACGAAGTCTAAAGGATATGGAATCCAGTTTTGACCACCAAATGGGGTAGAACCTACGTATGACATCACTGAGATAAAGATTAGGTAACCAATCATCCAGAAACTTCCGGCAAATTGGTTCTTAGTCTTGCTCCAGTTAGTTTTCCATTCGAAGTAGAAGTAGAATGGTAGACCCAATAGAATTACGATAATAACCTTTACAGTTGTAGGCCACATTGCCCAGTAAGCAGCTAAACTAGCTAATACAAAAGCAAATGGTGCCATAAATTGTAACATTCTCATACGGATTGGACGCTTAAAGTTAGGTGCCATCTTTCTCAATGATGTTACAGTAACAGGACCTGTTAAGTAAGCAATCAAAGTAGAAGTAGAGATAACACTAGCGAGTGTACCCCAACTTCTAAATAAAGCAACTAATAGCACACTGATAATCATGTTAACGACCATCGCAATTCGAGGGATACCCCAACGAGAATTAATTTTACCTAAGAATTTAGGCATATGTTCATTTTCAACCATTGCAGCAAGAGTACGACTTGTTTGAGCAACGAATGATACCCCAGTACCGAATGGTGAAATGAATGCATCAAAGTATAGCAATACAGCTAACCAGTGTAGACCTAACATAATCGCTAAGTCGGCAAATGGAGATTCAAAGTTAATTCCATGCCAACCAACTTTGGCTAGCACTGATGGTTCAACGGCACTAATAAATGTGAATTGTAGTGCAACGTAGATAACGATACTGATTGCAAGTGAGATTGTAATACCTAATGCGATGTTTCGCTTAGGGTTCTTGATTTCTTTTCCCATGTTAATAACTACTTGGAATGCATTGTATGAGAAGATGATCCCGGATGCAGTAGTTGCTGAGAAAATAGCGGCACTACCATAAGGCATGAAACCTTGTGAAGTGAAGTTTCCACTGTGGAAACCTGACAAGATTAACATAATGATAGTAAGTAGCGGAATTCCTAGTTTGAAAATTGAAATAAAACTAGTGAATCTAGCTAGTAAATTAACAGACCAATAATTTAATAGCGTGAAGACTAATATGAAAAGAAAAACGACAAATAAACCTAGATTAGAAATTTCTCCATTAATTAGGAATCCGTGAGTCCAGTGAGCCCATTTCCAAGGCCATGAACCCATGTATTGAGTAGCCGCAACGGCTTCAATTGGGATCAAAGTAACTAATGAAACCCAGTTTGACCAGGCAGCAATAAATCCTAATAATGACCCGTGGGTGTATTGAGCATACTTACTCATTCCACCACTTTCGGGGAACATTGAACCTAATTCGATGTAGTTAAAGGCGATTGAAGCAATAACAATGGCACCGATAACCCATGAGATAATGGCAGCTGGTCCAGCAACACGAGAAGCCTCCCATGAACCAAACAACCAACCAGAACCAATAATGGAACTAAGTCCTAACATTACAATTTGAAATAAACCTACTTTTCTTGATTTCTTATTTTTTTTCATAAAACTCCTTTCATGGTCTTTGAGTATACTAACAAAAAACACTTTGCATGTAAAATGTTTAAAGACCTGTCATGGCAAAGCTTTTGGTGCTTATCGGGCATAATAATAGCGTTTGTTAGCACTTAAAATTTATTAAAAAAAGTGTGATATTGTTGATAATTTTTGATTAATATTCGCAAATTTCAATCACATTGTTTTCTGGATCATTTATGAAAATTGAGTTCATCATACCGTTAGCGCCCTTAATTTTTTTCGGACCGTCAATGATTTTGACCCCATAATTGGCAAGATGTGAGCTTAAATCATTTAATGAATCCTTCACAATGATGCAGAATTTAGCTGAACCCGCAGTAGGATTTTCCGGGACGTTATCATCGCTATCATTTTGAAGGAAGATTAGTTTTTGTTTTCCTAATTGAAATTCTAACTTAGTGTCAGTCATTTCAATGATAGGTAAATCTAAAACTTCATGGTAAAAACGCATGCAAAGTTTTAAATCAGCGGCAAAGATGGTTATATTATCAATATCTTTTACCTTCATTATGATCATTCCTTTGTTTTTATTTATCTAATTAATTATACCATTGTCGAAATAAAATATTGTTTAAATATCTCTAAAGACGCCGAAAAATTGACGTTGATGGCAAAAATATGTTAATTTTATAATTATATATAAGTACGGTAGAAAGAGGAGAATATGAATTGGCCTTATTAGATGTAAAAGATATAAGCATGGGCTTTGCTGATAAGATGCTATACGATGAAGCAAGTTTCACTTTGAATAAGGGTGAACACATGGGAATCGTTGGCCAAAATGGAGTGGGTAAATCAACTCTAATTAAGATTATCACTGGAGTGGAATTACCAATTTCCGGTTCAGTTAAATGGCAAAACAACGTCAGCGTTGGATACTTGGATCAATACGCTGATATTCCAGAAGGAATGACATTGATTGATTTCTTACATACTGCTTACCAAGATTTATATGATAAATCTAAGCACATGCAAGAACTATATGAACAATACGCAGAAAACTTTGATGATAAGTTATTAACGCAAGCTGGACGGATTCAAGAAGAATTAGAAGCTAATAACTTCTATGACATTGAAACTGAAATTGAACGAGTAATCACTGGTTTAGGTTTAGATGATGTCAAAAGAGATCAACAAATCACTAACATGTCTGGTGGGCAACGTTCAAAGATTATCCTTGCGAAATTGATCTTGGAAAATCCAGATGTAATTCTTTTGGATGAACCTACTAACTACCTTGATGTGGCACACATTGCGTGGCTAGAAGATTACATCAATGGGTTCGAAGGTGCAGTCATGGTAATTTCCCATGATTATGATTTCTTGGAAAATGTTACGAACTGTATCGTCAACATCGCATTCGGTAAGATTACCAAGTATCGTGGTGACTTTAAGTCAGCTATGAGACAACGTGCTGAACGTGAAATGGTTCAACAAAGAGAATACGATAAGCAACAAGTAGAAATTGAAAAAGCCAAAGCGTTTATTCGTAAGAATAAGGCTGGTTCAAAATCTACCATGGCTAAATCAAGAGAAAAGATGTTATCACATATGGAATTGGTTGATCCACCTTCGACTAATATTCATGCATCATTTAATTTCCCATACGAAGATACTGGTTCACAAAATGCATTGGTGGTTGATGAACTATCAGTTGGTTATGATAAACCATTATTAAAACCAGTTAGTTTCTCAGTGAATACTGATGAAAAGGTTGGTTTCCAAGGATTTAATGGGGTGGGTAAATCTACTCTAATCAAGTCGATTTTAGGTTTATTAAAACCAAAGGGTGGAAAAGCAACATTCTCACCATCAGCTAAAGTCAGCTACTTCAGTCAAGATTTAGTTTGGAGCAACAATAATGAAACACCAATGCAAATTATCCAAAATAAGTTCCCTAAATTGGAACAAAAAGAAATTAGAACTAAGTTAGCTAAGTGTGGCTTAGACGCTGCTAACGCTTCTAAGCCAATTGGCGAACTATCTGGGGGAGAACAAACCAAGGTTAAGTTAGCGATGCTAGAATTTACACCATCTAATTTCTTAATCATGGACGAACCTACCAACCATTTGGATGATGAAACCAAAGAATCATTAAAGCATGCAATTAATAACTTCCCAGGAAACGCAATTATCGTCTCCCATGAAACTAGTTTCTATAATGGACTAGTCGATAAGGTCTTAGATGTTGAAAAACTTAGTCTAAGAGATGCCGATGAGATTGCCAAAGCCCAAGGTCAAGTTAATAACTAAAACAAAAAAGACTAGTTGATTATCAACTAGTCTTTTTTTTACTATATAAAGTTACCTGGTTCGTCAGCATAATCTTCTAAGAAGTTTTTGGCATCACCATAGGTTGCGAATTGACTGACGATGGAGATGTCAGGGCGATGCGAACGGTCGCTGCGGTGGGTTACTTGTTTAACTAAAAAGTATTCTTTGATTTCGTCTAATGGCTTTTCTTCGTTATTACGGACATATAGTTGTAGGTAAATGTGTTGATCTGAAAAGACCAGTTCACGTTTCGCTAACTTAATGTAATTCTTAGAATTAAGTTGTGATTGACGGGGATGTTTTTCCGCCAATGCATTGTCGTTTTGACAGAAGTAAACCGCAAACCAATAAACGTTTAATAAGAATAATGCTAAGGCGAAACAATTTCTAAATAATGTTGGCCAAAACACTGATTGTGTACTTAGCGCTTTGGCATCCATAATGAATTTGAAGTCGATTAAACTTTCTAGGTTCGTAGCTAATAAACAAACTGTGAATACTATAATCCATACATATTTGTATAGTTTAATTAACTGCCTGAAAAAATTGCGGTGTAAATTATCTAAATAGCGATGATGCATCGATGCTTCAGATACTAAGAATAAGATAATAACAGTAATTAAACAAATTAGTGGGATTTTATAACTAGTAATTAAGTAGAAAACACTTAATAAGAAGTTGTTCATAGCAGGGGTTAGAAATGATGGGACACGATACCCAAATACTTCAAGGACAACAAGGATAATTGCGCCTTCTCTGAATAGATTGATGAATCGTTCCACGCTATTACTGTTGGTTCGATTCATGACGATATTATAAACATTTTGCATAGTATTTGAACTCCTTTATTCAATACCTTATTTATACCACGAAAAACTTAAAAAGATATAAAAAAAAGACCCATTGGGTCTTTTTTAATAGATTCTTAAACAATCATTATTTGTTAAAAGTATCGCTTTCAACTTCACGAATGAAAGTTGCTAGGTGATCGTAGTAAACTGGCGCGTTATCAATCATGTGATGATGACCAGCGTTTGGAGTTGAAACGAATTGGGCGTTTGGAATCATTTCAGCCATACGTTTACCAGTTTCAACAGGCATTGATTCATGTTCACCGAAAGTAACTAGGGTAGGGACATGGTTTTCTGATAAATGATCAGTGTTGTGCCATTCACCTAACTTACCAGTGATAACAAATTCATTGTCACCTTGGAATTCATTGTAGATGTCAGTGTTTGAAACGCTGATTAAATGTTCTAGTTTTGAAGGTTGCTTCCTATCAATGTATCCCTTGTTTAGTTGGTCAACATCGTTTTGGTAACGTTCGTTATCGTAATCGTTGTTAGCTTCACATTCCTTCATGAATGCTAATTCTTCAGGTGAGAATTCTTTTTCACGAATTTCATCTAAATGCTTAGTGTAGTCATCGATTTCATCAACCATTGAAGAAATGATGGCACCCTTTAGATGGTCACCATATTTTTGGGCGTATAGTTGAACTAATACACCACCCCATGATTGACCAATTAAGTAGAAGTCGTCTAAGCCAAGCTTTTGACGAACTTCTTCAACTTCGTCTACGTAGTAGTCGTAAGTTAGGATTTTTTTAGCAACTTCAGGATCTGAGAAGTCAGGAGTATCTGAGTACCATGAACCTAATTGGTCATAGTATGATACGGCAACGTCTAGTCCTTGTTTCTTTAATTGGTTTGCAGCATCTTCCCAGTATTCGTGGTTTCCACCAGGGCCACCATGTAATGCTAGTAGGTTGATCTTACCTTCTCCAGAAGTGTGAGTCCATAAATGGTATCCGTTATCTAAAGTAATAATTTTTGTTTGTTGCTTCATCTCAATACCTCATTTCATTTTAATCATATTCTAATATTAATCTTTATTGACTGGTAGTTCAATAGTAGAATTTTCCAAATTAATGGTGTATTGAACATCTTGATTACCACGAATACTCTTATCAAAGTCTGTTGCATAGATGATTACAGCTAGTTGATGACCAGCTTTGACACGATATACATTTGGTTGTAAATCAAATTCGATGTCATAGAAATGACCAGCTTCCAATTCTGATACTTGGTAAGCATTATTTCTATTTTGCATATTGATATGACCTTCGGCTACTTTCTTGAATGGTGACTTTGCTTTTTCAAATTTAAATTCACGAAGGTAATCTTCACGCCATAGGTATCCTAAACTAATTCGTTTGTTATCAACTGGAAGTGGGTTAGCACTTAGACGATAGTCTTCACCTAGATCAACTAATTGGGCACTTAACATTCCAAAGTTTTGAGAAGAAGCGGCGTTGATTTTAATACGCGCGCTTCCGTTTAAGGTGATATCGTTGTCTAGTTTGTCTAACTTGAAGATAACACGATTATCAGTCATTGTAGATTGACTATCACCTAGTACTAAGTCATGTTGCCATTGTTTAGCATTCTGACAGTACTTGTTAAAGTCATCGTCGGATAGATTATCTTTGAATGATACTTGGTTATTTTCAACTCTAGTACCGTCTTCAGGAGTACCTAAGCTAACTGATTCAACGTTTTCACGACCGTCAAAATCGTCTACTTCATACCAGCTTTGTTCTGAAGCGTTATCTTGAACTAAGATATTTGGAATTAAGTTGTCGGCATCATTTTCGACTTCTAATAATTTGTTGGTAAACCACAAGTTCACCATTTCAGAGAAATCAATTGATTGAAAAGCATTGATGTAGATGTGTTGGCCTTGGTGTAAAATCATTTTTTTGCTGATCTTAAGTGGGGCTACTGCTTTCCAAATATTAGCAACGTTGATTGGTTTAACGTTTTCGTCATTTAGTCCATGGATGAAGAACATATCAGCCTTAATCTTCTTGGCATCATTTAAGTAATTACGAGCGTCCCAAAAGGCATTGTAATCACCAGTTTCACGGTCTTGTCCTTCAGTAATAGCTTTTAGTTGCTTATCCCAAACTGCCTTATTCTTGATGGCTTCTGCTGCTGATTTTTGACGACTGTAAGTTTCAACAGCTAAGACGTCAGCATCTTCACCTTGGAAACCACCGGGAGCCATCACTAGACCATTTTCACGGTAGTAGTCGTACCAATTAGAAATTGCCGCTTCAACTAGGCAGGCTTTTAGGCCTTCGACACCAGTGGTGGCTGAAGCAATTTGAAGGGTACCTAGGTATGATCTTCCAGACATGGCAACGTTGCCGTTTGACCAGTAAGCTTCAATTTGGTTGTTATCGAATTTATTAGTAAAAGCAACGCGATTACCAGCTAACCATTCGATCACAGCAGTAGCTGAAATAGTTTCGCTAGCATCACCAGTAGTTCTAACACCATCAGATTCGTAAGTTCCGACACCTGCAGAGTAGACGATTGCAAAACCACGAGCTAGTAAGTAATCATTTAAAGTGTATGATTGTTCACGGCTAAAAGTTTGTTCAGCTTTTCTAGTTTTACCTTCGACTTCACGAGGTGCTGGTAAATCAACGCTTTCTTTCGTACTTAATTCAGAAAGAGAAGTTTGGTTAGGAGTCTTATGTTTTAATCCATAATTAACGTTATGAGTTAATTTTTCACCGTCAGCATCATTAGTTCCTTGGTTGTAAGGACTAGCAGTTAAGATGGCTGGTACTTTTTGTTTATTACTTTCTTTTGGACGGATAATTTCGGCTTTTAGTAAGTCTAGTTTGCCGTCATGATCAGTGTCTAGCGGTGCTTCAACATAGACCACTTCACGAATTAAGTTACTAGTATCGTAAACAGGCATGGATTTACCATTGAAAATTAATGGCTTATCAAATGAATTGTAGTTTTGCGCAAAGTAACCTTCGTTAGCTAAATCATCAATCAAAGTAATACCATGCTTAGTTCTAGTATTTAATAGTAGGTACCAAGCACAAGTAACGTCGTATAGATTCATCGGATCGTTAACGTCAGCGATTGGTAGGTTTAAAGTTTTCATCTTAGTAATTGAGTTATCAATTAAAAAGTCTTCACCAACTTCAAAGTGAAGTAATTGAAGGGCAATATTATAGAAAGCAATTTTTGATAGTGGTGCGTTTTTATCTAAATATGTTAGAGCATCTTCTTCAAAACTAGCCATCATTTGAGAAATCTTTTGGCCTCTAATAGCGATGCTTTGTGAATCTAGAAAAGCAGTCATTAAGAAGTGCTTTAATAAAGCGGATGGATTGTCGATCTTGTCAGTTTCTTCGTCTAAGAAATGAATAGAACGTAATTCTTTTTGTGCAATTTTTAAATTGTATTTGGCAATTGCATATTGGTGATTTTTCATAATCATCCTCCTAACGTATATGTATGGCTTCATTATATCAGATTCCAAATAAAATCAAGAAAGTGATTGATGAAAAACTTAATATCGTCCCTGCAAGGTGCTATAATAATTACAAATTATTGTGGAGGGATTATTATGACAACAGAAATTGATGGTGGGGCAATTGTTTATCGCGTTGTCGATAATCAACCGGTTTATTTATTAGAAAAAAGTGCTACTAGTGACTTTTGGGGTTTTCCTAAGGGCCACGTTGAAGGTAGTGAAACATTGGAACGAGCGGCCATTCGTGAAATTAAAGAAGAAACCGGGATTGATGCGCAAATTGATACAACATTTAGCATCGATGCCGACTATGACATGAAAAATGGTCATCATAAAGTTATCACTTTCTATACTTCCGAAGTTAATAGTGATAAAGTAACGCTACAACCAGAAGAAATTAGCGATTATGTCTGGGCACCTTATGAAGAGGCAAGAAACGTAATTACGTACGATAACCTAAAACAAGTTTTAGATAAGACTAATCAATATATTGTAGAAAAGCTGGGATAGCCAATGAATGAACAGAAGCTAATTGTGATAACCGGTCCCGCGGGAAGTGGGAAGACTTCCATTCGGGATTATGTGATTGAAAAATATCATGCGGGGAAAGTGATTACACATACTACTCGTAAACCACGTTGTAATGAACAAAACGGAATCGATTATTATTTTGAAACTCCAGAATCATTTCAAAAGCTCCACCTATTAGAACAGGTGGAATATTCACATGCCCATTATGGGTCTTCATTAGAAGGGGTAAATGAAGCATGGCAAAAGGCACCGATTGCAACCATTGTATTAGATACCATAGGGGCAGCCACTTATAAGAAGCAATTGGGTGATTGCGTTGATGTGTGGTTCGTACAAGTTAATGATCCAATCATCTTAAAACAACGTATGATTGACCGTGGTGATGACATTACTAAGGTGGAACAAAGAATTGCCAGCAATGAATACAAACGAGATATTCAAATTCCAGATGAACTAAAAGATTTTGCAATTATTATTGAAAATAACGACTGGCAACAAGCTCAAGCTCAAGTCGATAAATTGATGTAAAAAAGACCTAACAAAACGTTAGGTCTTTTTCTTTTATATTAATCTGATAATCGCTAGTGAAAGAATTCCCACAATCACTACCATTAATAAACTTTTAGAAATAAATGCAGCCAGTACACTTGGAATTGATGCTAAGAAATTTTCCCAGTTAATGGTGGGAAGACTACCTAAATGTTGGTGAAATAATGAAGTGAACCATAGACTTGCCATGATGACAATTGGTACAAAGCTTAAGTATTCTTCAACTGGTTTAGATAGTTGGAATTTCTTTAATAGTACAAATGGAATTACTCGAGATAACCAAGTAACAATTGTACAACCGATGATGGTTAATAATACAAAATTAAAAGAAGGCATGTTTGATAATCACTCCCATCGCACAAGTAATTAATGTCACGATTAATATTAATAGGCTACTTGGAATAAAAATTAATCCTAAATAAACCATTAATAGGGTGATGATAATCATGACTAATTTTAATTTTTTGTCCATATTATTATCGGCAACGAATTGTAAATATAGTAAACCGATGAACATCGCGATAATCGCAAAGTCTAACCCAATCGCATAAGGATTATGAATAAAGCTACCTAACAATGCACCGACGCCTGAAGCAGCAGCCCAGGTAAAGTAAGAAACGATGTTGGCGGCATTGAACCATTCAAATGATAATTGATGGTTTGTGTAGTTTAGTTTATTCATACCTAATGCAAAACTTTCGTCGGTTAAAAAGGAACCAATTAAAATATTTTTCAACATTGAATCTTGTTTGAAATATGGTGCAGTCGTAATACTCATTAATATCATTCTGGAATTAACTAAGAAAATCGTCAGAATGATTGAGAAAATTGGACTTTTTAGGGCTAACATCGAAACTAAGATAAATTGCGCTGATCCAGCATAAACGGTTAGTGACATGATAGTCACCCACAATGGATTAAATCCGAGCGCTTTTCCGATAATCCCGAAAGCCAAACCAATTCCGATGTAGCCAAACATCGTGGGGATGCTTTCGAAAATTGCAGTTTTAACAGTCAGTTGATTATTAATACTGTACACATCCTTTATATATTATTCGTTGGTAACGATAAAATCTTTAAAACGATCACTGTCGACAGCTGTTAATTCAGCTTGGATTTGGGTTCCGTCAGCGACATATTCAGTGCTAATCACATTAGCGTTAGTGTTTAAGTAATTGACAATTTCACCTTTATTAAAAGGAATTAAAAATTCGTTAATCACGTAATCATTGTAACTATTTTCTTTAATCACATTTACAAGTTCGTCAATGGAATCATCTTCTAATGCAGCAATGACTAAGTTATCACCGGCACGTTGAGGACGAGGCTCATCCAAGATATCAGCTTTGTTGAAGACGGTAATCATTGGGATGTTTTCAACACCAATTTCTTTTAATGTTTGTTCAGTTGTCTTCATCATTAATTCTTTATTTTCGTCAGATTCATCAACTACTTGGACTAATAAGTCGGCGTTAGCTGCTTCAGCTAATGTTGATCTGAATGCTTGCACCAATTGATGCGGTAACTTACTTACGAAACCAACAGTATCAGATAGTAACATCGTCTTATTATCTTCGAAAATTAGCTTACGAACACTCGTATCTAGAGTCGCGAATAACATGTTTTTAACCATGACTTGTTTTTCGTTATTTTCACCGTAACGATTAACTAGTTGATTCATAATAGTGGATTTACCAGCGTTGGTATATCCAACTAAGGCAACGGTCGGAATTGATTTAGAATCACGTTGTTTACGTTGAGTTAAGTCAGACTTTTGAATATCTTTTAACTCTTGTTTGATATGCGCGATATCTTTTTCAATTACACGACGGTTTAATTCGATTTTAGATTCACCAGAACCTCTACTGGTAAATCCACCACCACCACTACCAGTTTGTTGGTCTAGTCGTTGACTAGCGCTGGTATGTAAGCGGGGTAGTTGATATTGCAATTTAGCAAGCTGTACTTGTAGTTTGGCTTCATGTGTTCTGGCACGGTTAGCGAAGATTTCTAGAATTAAACCAGTTCTATCGATGATTTTAGTTTCGACAGCTTTTTCTAAGTTTCTAATTTGACTAGGTGATAATTCATCATTAACGATTACCATGTCTGCATCGTGTTCTAAAACACTTAGTCGTAATTCTTCAACTTTACCTTTTCCAAAGTAAGTAGCCCTGTCTGGATGGTCTAACTTTTGAACCAAACGATCTACTACATCTAAATTGTTAGCTTCCGCTAGAGCGGCCAATTCAGTCATAGAATATTCGAATTGTTCATTATCTAAGTTCAAACCAATGATAATGGCTTTTAAGTTTTCTGTATCCATGCGCGTCCCTCCAATTCATTTTATTCATTATAACATTAATGAAGGTCTTATCTGGCATCTTAAATAAGAAGTTATATGAAATATTAGATTTATTTTAATAAACTCCAATTGTATAAAATGAGCATTATTAAAATATGTTAAGTATAAACCAAAATCAGTGATATCAATGCTCTTTATTCAATTATTGTGTACTTTTTTTCAACTAAATTAAAATTAAATTAGAAAAAGTCTTGCAATTTATCATAAAAGGGTGGTATTATTTTCACAATCCTTATTAAGAATAATCATTTCTTATTAATTGAAATTGGGGGTATTGGAAATGAAATTTAGATCCGTAGTAAAGCTAGGGATTGTAGGTGCAGCATCTGCATTCCTATTAGCAGCTTGTGGTAACTCATCAAAGGAATCTACAAGCAAGTATATTAACTGGCAAGAAAATTCACAATTGCCTACTTTGGATGCCTCAAAGGCAACCGACACTGTTAGTTTTGGTGCATTAAACAATAGTAATGAAGGACTATTAATCAATGCAGCTGACAACAAGGTTAAGCCTGGGGTAGCTGAAAGCTACACTGTTTCAAAAGATGGAAAGACTTACACTTTCAACCTAAGACATTCAAAATGGAGCGACGGTAAAGCTGTTACTGCTAAAGATTTCGTTTATGGTTGGCAAAGAACTGTAAATCCTAAGACTGCATCACAATACTCATACCTATTCTCAGATGTTAAGAATGCTGATGCAATTGGTAAGGGTCAAGCTCCAGTATCATCATTAGGTATTAAAGCCGACGGTGACTACAAGGTTGTTGTTACATTAGACAAACCACAAAACTACTTCAAGTACTTAGTAACTATGGCACCATTCTTGCCACAAAGCGAAGCAGCCGTTAAGAAATTCGGTTCAGCTTACGGTACTACAAGTAAAGACATGGTTTACAACGGACCATTCAAGATTGAAGGATGGACTGGTACAAACAACTCATGGACTTTAGTTAAGAACAAAGACTACTACAATGCAAGCAAGATTAAAGTTGCTGGTATTAAGTTCAATGCTCAAAACGATTCAAACACTTCTGTAAACCAATACGAAACTGGTTCATTAGACGAAGCAGTTCTATCAGGTGCACAACAAGTTGGTAAGTACAAGGGTACTAGCGAATACCATGCATTGAAACAAGCATCAACTTTCTACATTGAATTAAATGAAAAGAAAGATCCAATGTTTAAGAACGCTAACATCAGAAAAGCTATCTCACTAGCAATTGACCGTAAAGAATACACTGGTAGCACTTTAGGTGACGGTTCAATTCCTGCTGTAGGTTACGTATCACCAGGTATGTCAGAAAGAAATGGTAAAGATTTCACTGCTGACGCTGGTACTACAACTGGCGTTTCATACAACTTAGCAGAAGCTAAGAAGTTATGGGCTAAGGGTCTAAAAGAAGTTGGTAAGAAGTCTGTAAGCCTATCAATCCTATCAGATGACACTGATAACGGTAAGAAGACTACTGAATTCCTACAAACTGCTTTAGAAAAATTACCCGGTCTAAAGATTTCATCACAAAACATTCCATTCAAGCTAAGATTAGCTCATTCACAATCTGGTCAATTTGACATGGTAGTAAGTGCGTGGGGCGCTGACTTCCCAGATCCAATCTCATTCTTAGAATTATTTACTACTGATGGTTCATACAACAATGGTAAATGGTCAAACGCTAAGTATGACGAACTAATCAAGAACGCTGACGGTAAAGATGCAAACGATGCAGCTAAACGTTGGGATGACATGGTTAAAGCAGAACAAGTTCTTATGAGCGACCAAGGAATTATTCCTCTATACCACTCAGTACAATCACGTGTTATCAAATCTCGTGTAAGTGGTGTTCAATTCTTCCCTACAGGGTCTCCATACGACTTTAGAGATGCTAAAATCACAAACAAATAGTTAAATATTTTATAATTTTTGAAATATAATTGAGGAGAGTTTTAGGTTTTGACTATAATAATATTAGTCGGACTTAAAACTCTTCCGTACATAAAAGGAGAAAACCACTCCTAAGATTGCGAGGAATAAAAATATGGTTAAGTATCTGTCAAAAAGAATTTTTTATCTTATATTGACACTATTTATCGTTGTGACCGTTACGTTCTTCTTAATGAAGATCATGCCAGGAACACCTTTAGCTAATGAAGCTAAATTGTCTGTAGCAGAACGTAATATGGTATTGAAGCAATATGGTCTAGATAAACCACTATGGCAACAATACATTAGTTACATCGTTAATGCTGTTCAAGGTAACTTTGGGACTTCATTCCAATTTAGTGACCAACCAGTTTCATACTTGATTACTAGTCGTATGGGACCATCACTAATTATTGGTTTACAAGCTATGGTTGTGGGTGTGTTAGCAGGGATTGTTGTTGGTGCTATTGGTGCCATCAAGAAGAGTACTTGGGTTGACACATCAACTACAATTATTTCAATTCTAGGAATTTCAATTCCCTCATTCGTGTTCTCAGTTCTATTGCAATATGTAATTGCTTTGAAGTGGGGACTACTACCAATCGCGGGTTGGGGTGGATTTGCATACACAATTCTACCTACACTTGCGCTTGCCGCAATGCCTTTAGCCGAATCAGCTCGTTTTATGAGAACTGAAATGGTGGACGTATTAAGTTCAGACTATATTGAATTAGCACGTGCAAAAGGTCTAAGTAAGTTTGGGATTATTTATCACCATGCACTTAGAAATAGTTTGATTCCGTTGGTTACAATCATTGGACCATTGGCAGTTAACATTATGACTGGATCACTAGTTGTTGAAAACATCTTTGCGATTCCAGGTATTGGAGAACAATTTGTTAACTCCGTTTTAACTAATGATTACCCAACCATCATGGGACTAACAATTATGTATTGTTTCCTATTATGTGTGGTTCTATTAATCACTGACATTGTTTATGGATTAATTGACCCTCGAATCAGAATTGCGGGAGGTAAGAACTAATGGCAGATAAGACAAAAGAACTACCACAAGATGCCTTTGAAATGTTATCTGATGGAGCTCATTTAGATAACGAAAAAATTGCCGCTCCTTCATTAACTTTCGTAAAAGATTCATGGCGTCGTCTAAAGAAAAACAAAGCAGCGATGATTTCGCTATACATTTTAATTTTCCTATTTGTTGTTTCATTTGGATCAGCATTATTCCCATCAATTAGAAATATTGCTACTCATCCAACATTAAACAACTTACCACCACGTATTCCTGGAATCGACATTCCTGGTTTTAACGGAACTTTAGTTCAAGGTGGAAATCGTATTAACGCCTATACTGGCTCTGCAGCTAACCATTACTTCTGGTTAGGTAGTGACTACTTAGGTCGTGACTTATTCGCAAGAACATTATATGGAACTCGTATTTCATTAATCATTGCGGTTGTTGCCACATTCTTCGATTTAACTATCGGGGTTGCCTACGGAATTATTTCTGGATGGATTGGTGGTAAGGTTGATACTTTCATGCAACGTGTAATTGAAATTCTACTTTCAATTCCTAACTTAGTTGTCATGATTTTATTACTATTAGTATTAAAACCAGGTATCGGCGCAATCATTATTGCGATTGCATTCTCTAGTTGGATTAACATGGCGCGTTTAGTTCGTGCGCAAACACTTGAACTAAAGAACCAAGAATTTGTGTTAGCCGCTAGATCATTGGGTGAAAGCTCATTGAAGATTGCATTCAAACACTTATTACCAAACTTAACATCTGTAATTATCATTAATACAATGTTTACAATTCCAAGTGCTATTTTCTTCGAAGCATTCCTATCATTTATTGGTATCGGGGTTCCTGCTCCAGCTGCTTCATTAGGTACTTTGATTAGTAACGGTCAAAAGTCATTCCAATTCCTACCATATCAAATGTGGGTACCAGCCATCGTGCTTTCATTATTAATGATTGCATTTAACATTTTAGGTGATGGTTTACGAGATGCCTTTGATCCTAAATCAAGAGAGTAGGTGACTAGAATGGAAAACAATGAAAACATATTAGAAGTAAGAAACCTATCTATTAACTTCCAAACCTACGCTGGAACAGTTCAAGCAATTAGAGATATTAGTTTTGATTTAAAGAAGGGTGAAACCCTAGCAATCGTTGGGGAATCTGGTTCTGGTAAATCAGTAACAACTAGAAGTATCATGGGGTTAAACGCCTCAAATGCTGATGTTGTTAGTGGAAGTATTAATTTTAAGGGTGAAGACATCCTTGAAAAAAGCGAAAAAGAATTAGGTCAATTACGTGGTAAGAGTATCGCGGAAATCTTCCAAGACCCAATGACTTCATTGGATCCAACTATGAAGATTGGTCGTCAAGTTGCTGAACCACTAATGATCCACCAAGGTTTAAGTCGCGAAAAAGCGATGGAAAAAGCCTTGGAAATGCTAAAACTAGTGGGTATCACTAATGCGGAAGAACGTATTAATGACTATCCATACCAATTCTCAGGTGGGATGAGACAAAGAATTGTGATTGCAATTGCTTTGGTTAACTACCCTGAAATCTTAATTGCTGATGAACCTACTACTGCTTTGGATGTTACAATCCAAGCTAAGATTCTACAATTAATGAAAGAATTGCAACAAAAGATTAATACATCAATCATCTTCATTACTCATGATTTGGGTGTTGTTGCTGGAATGGCTGATCGTGTTGCCGTTATGTATGCAGGTAAGATCGTAGAATATGGAACTGTTGATGAAATCTTCTACAACCCAAAACACCCATATACTTGGGGGCTATTAGGTTCAATGCCTACTTTAGATACTAATGAAGATGTATTACCTTCAATTCCAGGAACTCCTCCTGACTTATTGGAACCACCTGTAGGTGATGCCTTTGCTGCTAGAAATAGTTACGCATTAAAGATTGATACAATCGAAGAACCACCTTTCTTCAAAGTGTCAGATACTCACTATGCCGCAACATGGTTGTTAGATGAACGTGCACCTAAGGTGACACCACCAGCAGACATTGTAAAACGACAAGAACACTTTAAGAACCGTAATCAAACACAAGGATAGGTGGTGAAAGTATGTTAGATAAAGATGCACCCAAGATTTTAGAAGTTAAAAACTTAAAACAATACTTTAATGTTGGTAAAAAAGAAGTTGTTAAAGCCGTCGATGACATTACTTTCAATGTTTATGAAGGTGAAACGTTCGGACTAGTTGGAGAATCTGGTTCTGGTAAAACCACTACTGGACGTGCCATTAGTCATTTATATGAACCAACTGATGGCGAAATCATCTTTGAAGGCAAAGATGTTTCCAAATTAAAAACTAAAGCGCAAGAAAAAGAATTTAGAAGCGACATCCAAACTATTTTTCAAGATCCATATGCTTCTTTAAACCCCCGTATGAAGGTTAAAGATATCATTGCTGAAGGTATTGATATTAACCATCTTGCTAAGGATAAAGCAGACCGTGATCGTCAAGTGGAAGAATTATTGGAAACTGTTGGTCTAAATAAGGAACATGCTAACCGTTACCCACACGAATTTTCAGGTGGACAACGTCAAAGAATCGGGATTGCTCGTGCATTAGCAGTTAAACCTAAGTTTATTATTGCTGATGAACCAATATCAGCTTTGGATGTTTCTATTCAAGCACAAGTAGTTAACTTACTAAAAGATTTACAAAAGAAACGCAAATTAACTTACCTATTTATTGCCCATGATTTATCAATGGTTAAATACATTAGTGATCGTATTGGGGTTATGCACTATGGTCGTATGTTAGAAATTGCTGACGCTGACGAACTATACGCTAACCCATTACATGATTACACTAGAAGTTTACTTTCTGCTGTTCCGGTTCCGGATCCAGAATTTGAACGTCAACGTGAAATCGTTGATTACGATGCTAGCGTCGAAAGTGACGGTAAGGAACGTAAGTTAGTAGAAATTGCACCTAATCACTATGTTCGTGCAGCTGAAGATGAAATTGAAATGTACAAGAGTCGTCTAAAAGGTTAATTGAACATAAAAAAATAACCGTTACTATTAGTAACGGTTATTTTTATAAGAAGTTTAAACGTCTTTTGAAACGTTGTTATAGTATTCAACGGAAATTTGTTGGCCGTCTGGACTAGCAACTAATTTTGAAACACTACCGTTTTGGATTGGCACGGAAACATCAATGGAATCATCCTTAAATTGGTCAACCGCCCATCTAATGATAGTTCCATGAGCAGCGATTAATATGTTTTCACCATCGTTAGCGTTCTTAATTACTTCTTGTAATCCGGGAATAAAACGATTCAATAAATCTTCGTTGTTTTCAGCATCACCGTATGGGTCACGACTGGCGATTAAGTCAGCGGTACCACCCATACCAAGTTTTGCAATCATCTTAGGATATGAGTCGAGACCATCTGGTCCTCCGATTTGATGCCAAGCAGCATCGCCATCATTTCCTTCGAAGTAGCCAAAGTTCTCTTCACGAAAGGCCACCTTTTTGATGGGTTCTTCTAGTGATGAAGAATTTTGTGCTAATACATATTTTCCAGTATCAAATGCGCGGGGCATGTCACTTGAATAAGCGTGATCAAAATGAATTGCGCTTAGTCGTTTACCGGCATCAATAGCATCGTTAATTCCTTTCTCAGTTAAAGGTGCGTTAGCGATTCCTTGAATACGGTTATATTTATTTAAGTAAGTTTGTCCATGTCGTACAAGATAGATGTTAATCATAAAAAATCCTCCTGACATAATTATTGACTTAATTTTATCATAGATGGGGTAGTCATAAAATCAATAGAGATGAGAAGAGCTTTTCTTTCATCATTTTATGTGCTAAAATTGGTAACTAAATTTTGAAGATAGGAGCGTTGCTCGTATGTCTGATTCAATTAAAGAAACGGAACAAAAACACTTAAATCATATTTTAAGCAAAGTCGAAGTTGCAAAGGCGGAGGCTGTTAAAAAAATAAATCGTGCTGAAAAAGATGAACATGATATTAATAAGAACTTTTATAATGATGTTCGACTAAAGACTAGTACTTATTCAGGGATGATGGAAACTTCTGTTTCAATTCGTCAACAACAACAAATGTTGGAAGAAAGAGAAAACAGTTGGAAACATGCAACCCGTGAATATGACAAGCTCCAAAAGATGCAAGAAAGACCATACTTTGCTCGTTTAGATTTTGAAGAAGCGGGTGAAAATAAAGCCGAAACTATCTACATCGGTTTAGGTTCTTTTGCGGACAGTCCAGATCATTACTTAATCTATGACTGGCGCGCGCCAATTTCTAGTATCTACTATGATAGTAAGATTGGTAAATTAACTTACCAAACTCCAATGGGTGAACAAACCGTTAACGTGACTTTAAAACGTCAATTCCAAATTAAAGATGGTAAGATTGAAACCATTTTTGATACTGATCAAGTCGTTGGAGATCAAATGCTTTTGGATAACCTAAATGGTAAATCCAATACTAAGATGAAGAGTATCGTTACTACCATTCAAAGAGAACAAAACAAAATTATTCGTGATACTAAGTCAGACTTACTATTCGTGCAAGGAGCTGCGGGTTCAGGTAAGACTGCTGCCGTTCTTCAAAGAGTGGCTTTTCTATTGTATCAATACAGAGGCAAGCTAAGTTCTGCTCAAGTGGTATTATTCTCACCTAACCAATTGTTTAACGATTACATTAATCAAGTGTTGCCTGAATTAGGTGAACAAAACATGGTCCAAATGACTTACTACCAATACAGTAGTTTACGTGTGCCTAAGTTTAAGGTGGAAACACTATCAGAACGTTTTGAAGAAGATAATTCTGAGGATAAGTACGTTAGAAACATCAACAATTTAAAGAACTCACTAGAATTCTTTAAAGCTGAAACTGCCTACACTAACCATTTGAATACCGAAGATATGAAGTTTAAGAACCTTAAATTCCAAGGGGATGTCTTCATTTCAAAGGAACAAATTGAAGACATCTACTACAGTTTCAATGAAAATTACAACTTAAGAAACCGACTAGATGCTACCAAGGAAAGATTAATCAAGATTTTGAACCGTCGTGTTAAATCTGAAATGAAGAAACCATGGGTAGAACAAGCCGTTCAAGACTTAAGTCGTGAACAAATTCAAGCCATTCAAAATGCTCATCCGGATGAATTTGAGAATGCGGAAAAAGAATTTGATTTCTTAGCAAGACATATTGTTATTGGTGCCTTCAAACGAATCAGATCACAAATCGTTCATGGTCGTTTTATCGGGGTTAACAATCAATTCGTCCATTTCTTAAGAAACGTACCAAACCTAATTGACTTAGCTAAGTTCAACGTTAATAAGGAAGAATGGACTCAATCAGTCGATGATTCAATCGCTCGCATGAAGAGTGGTCACATCTCAATGTCAGACGTTTCCATCTATCTATACCTATTCGACCGTATTTCTGGTAAACGTCCAAAGACAGATATTAGATATCTATTCATTGATGAAGTGCAAGATTACACTGCCTTCCAAATGGCATTTATGAAGTTTACTTTCCCACGTGCTCGTTTCACCTTACTAGGGGACTTAAACCAAGCCATCTTCACCCATGAAAACAGTCACACATTATTGACTGAACTATCAACAATGTTTGATCCAGAAAAGACTAACGTTGTTCAATTAACCAAGTCATACCGTTCAACTGAACAAATTACTGACTTCACTAAGCACATCTTAGAAGGTGGCAGTCAAATCGAATCATTTGCTAGAATTGGTGATAAACCAGCAATGCAAGTGGTTGATAATCATGAAGCAGCATTAGATAAATTAATTGCAAAAATTAATGATGATAAGCAAAAACATGATACAACTGCCATAATTGTCAAAACTTTGGCTGATGCGGTTGCATTATCCGAACAATTAGACGATATGGATGTAAAAAATACGCTTATACAGACCGAAAACCAACGCTTGGCTACAGGAACCCTAATTATCCCTGCATACCTCGCAAAAGGGCTAGAATTTGACTCTGTGGTCATGTTTGATGGGGATGACGTTCATTATGGGGATGAATCAGATCGTCAATTGGTTTACACGATTTGTACTCGTGCCATGCATGAATTAACAATTATCGCTGAAAATAAGCCAAGTCACTTGTTTGATGTGGTTCCAACAGATTTATATGATTTACAATAATTGCAATTAGTAACAGCTTAAAGTGCCTATCTATCAAGGATAGGTGCTTTTTTTATGAATAAATCGTTTAATCGGTGGTATGATGTATGTACTAATTTTTATTGAACGGGGGCGTAAAATTGGCTGATTTAATCAATTACTACGCATTTAAAAAAGATGAGTGGAAAGACTTATACAAACTACAAACTGTGCCTTTAACCAAGGACAGTCTAAAACAAATTAAGGCTTTTAATGATGAAATTTCAATGCAAGACGTGCGCGACGTCTATGTCCCAATTGTGCATTTATTAGATTTATGTACTCAAAGCTTTAATGAGTGGCAAAAGACGAAGACCCATTTCTTAGCGAAAGAAGATCGCAAAGTCCCATTTATCATTGGAATTTCCGGAAGTGTGGCCGTGGGTAAATCCACTACCGCCAGACTGTTAGAAGTATTATTGAGTCGTTACTTTCAAGATAAAAAGATTCAATTAATCACTACCGATGGATTTTTATACAATTCTGCCGAATTGAACCGTCGTCATATTATGGATCGCAAAGGTTTCCCGGAAAGTTATGACATGAAATCATTGATTAACTTTTTAAATGAAGTTAAATCTGGTAAGCCTAATGTATTGGCACCAGTGTACTCACATGACGTTTATGATATTATTCCTGATAAATTTGATGTGATTGACCAACCAGATGTTTTAATCATTGAAGGAATTAATACTTTGCAGTTGCCAAGTAATCAACAAATTTATGTTAGTGACTTTACCGATTTTTCAATCTATATCGATGCAGATGATGATTTAATTGAAAAATGGTACTTAGAGCGTTTCGAAAAGTTGATGGATACTGCATTCCAAAAGCCATCTAACTACTATTACGAAATGGCGCACAAAGATCGTCAAAAGGCGATTCAAAAAGCGAAAGATGTTTGGCAAGAAATTAATTTACCTAACCTGTTAGAAAATATAAAACCAACTAGGACTAGGGCTGACTTGATTATTCATAAGACTGATGAGCATTTAATTGACCAAATTTTACTTAGAAAGTACTAGATTTAATTTGACGCCATTAATTTTTCTCGGTATTATTAATACAATTTAATGATTGGAGAGTGAACGGTTTGGCTGAAATGGATTTATCATCATTTGATAAAATCTTGGTTCTTGACTTCGGAAGTCAATACAACCAATTAATCACCCGTCGTATTCGTGATTTCGGAGTGTACTCTGAATTAAAGCCTCATGATATGACAATCGACGAAATCAAAGATTTTAATCCTAAGGGAATTATCTTCTCTGGAGGTCCCAACAGTGTATATGCAGAAGACGCATTAACTGTGGACCCTAAGATTTTTGAAATGAATATTCCAATTCTAGGTATTTGTTATGGTATGCAACTAATGGCATATA